>JAAXGW010000021.1 GCA_012267385.1 OMG group bacterium | reverse complement strand
ATTTGTTTCAAATTTTGTTCGATGAGAGAAATCATCTCGTCGGTTAGGCCGTGGCCTCGAGCGAGAAGTGTCCCTTCTCTATCAATCAACATGTAGGTCGGATAACCGCGAATGTTCCACTCTTTGTGGACATCTCCACCAGCACCGATATGCCAGTGACTCCAAGGCAAATCTTCATCTTCGAGGAAGTCTATCACCGTTTCCGCCTTGTCGTCAGCGCTAACTGACAATACTTCGAAGTCAGTACCGGCAAACTTCTCTGCTACCTCACGCAACTTCGGAAGTCCAGCGATGCAAGGACCGCACCAAGTCGCCCACACGTCGACGAGTACTACTTTACCCTTGAAGTGGTCTAATGCTTGCTCCTCACCTTCGAGAGTCATAGCGGTGACGATAGGTAGTGGCTCGCCAATGTTGAGTTGCTTGGGTACGTACATGCGGTTGGTTTCAGCTTCTACGATCAACGGATCGTCTGGATCAAGATGCTCGCGGAGGCGTGTAAGCGCTTCTAAACTTCCAGAAGCCATGTCTTCTGGTAAATCGTCAAAATCACGCAGACTTCGTGAATAGCTGGAATAGGCACGTCGATACTTACCCATTGCTTCGTAAACGGTGGCTAACTTATACCTGTTAAAGGGTTCTAATCTGGGATCGCCATTGAAAGCTGCAGCAAAATAGTTTTCGTACGCCTTATCGATGTTTTCTTGATCAAAGTACAAATCACCTAAGAAGATTTGAACATGTTGCCGATGGGCTGGATTCTTCGAAACTGCGACGAATCCAAGAGCTTTCTCACCAATACCGATCTTAAGATCTGACTCTGCATCAACAGCGTTGGAAAAGCCAATGAAGTTATTGATGTAACGAAACTGATCGGATTCGAGAACAACATTTAATCCACGGTCCAGGGTTGCTAGCTGAACGTCGACAGGATCCTTCTCTTCTATGCCCAGACCGAAACGCCAGAATACGGCTTCACGAACGTGTTGGTCTTCCGGATATGCCTCTAAGTAAGCATCAAATTTTTCGCTATCGCGAGCACCTACAGCAGAGTAGAACGCTTCATCTTCCTCTCGGTAGTTGCTATTTTTGATTCGAGTCAGTGCAAGTAGCCCTTCTTCCGGATTAATTTCCAAGGTATAGCCTGACAACAGCGATAAGCCAGAAATCAACACTGGTTCTGACTTCATGCGCTCTTCAATCGGTGCTACTTCCGGAACTTCTACGCCTTCAGGCAGCTCCATCTTCGGAGCTCGTTCAACGCCGTTTGGCATAAGCGCGGCCATTTCGGATATCGGCTGGCTTTGTGCTCCCTCGACGAATCGAAGATTCGGCACATCACCGAGCGGAAAGCCTCGCAAACTGGCGAAATCCTTGTCAATACGAGTGTGATAAGAACCGGTATCGAAAAGCATGAATACATTTTGATACACATCGTCTTGAACTGGAACCCACACCCGGCCATCAACTCTGACTACGCCTTTAACCAGCATTTCGTATTCTGCAACAATGTCTTCTTCTGTACGTTCAGAAGCAGGTGTCAACACAAGCTCGTTGTTGTCAAAATCTAGTTTTAAGCTGAAATGTTTTAATAGTCCCCAACCGATCTTAGCTGTGATATCAATTCGTTCGTTTTGCTCTTCAAATTCTGCCGTCAGTTGGTTCATCAATGCAAAGCTTGGATGGCCTGGACCCACGCCTTGAATGTCATCCACCGGAATCTCTAAAGAAAAATTCTCCGCGCGAATCTTCAACGTTGTCTCCCCTTCACCATAACGCATTGAGCGAAAGAGAGCAGCGTGCATGTCTATCACTGACGGTTGCGTGTAGTCAATAACGACGTACGTGTCTTTCTGAAACACTTGAGATTCTAGTCTCAACTTGACCGCTATGTTGTTGGTGTACACAGTGAGAGGTGCTGATCCTCCAATTCCCAATTCGGTAGTCGCGGGAGCATCGCCGGTCTGTGCTTGCATTGAAATTCCTGTGAGTAATGCAAAAATTGCAACCCAAGAAATTTTGGAGCTAAATAGGTTCTTCATCATAGTGCCTGTCCCTCAAATGTTTCTAGTCTGTGCTCTTTACAAAATGTTGTTCCAATATGACTAAACACGTTGGTTCACAATAACGAACCGACGAGTTTAACCAACTCATGCTTTGTAATACGCAAATCTAATTCGCGTTGCTTCTGTTTAGTGTTACGTACTGTACCGCAATTTCAAGCGGAAACAACTTTAGACACAAGTATCTTTTTATTTTACAAAGATTCAACAACACTGAATGTAAACGCCGGTGGTGAGGTTCCTCACCACCGGCGTTTTGTCTTACTAAGAATAAGAAAATTTAAATCTGAATCAGATTCTGTTCTATTTGCTCAATCATCTCGTCAGTTAACGCATGCCCGCGTGCGAGCAAAGTACCGTCCTGGCCAACGAGCATGTAGGTTGGATACCCGCGAATATTCCACTTCTGATGTGTTTCGCTAGTTGCTCCAATGTGCCAATGATCCCAAGGTAACTCTTCGTCTTCTAAGAAATCTTTCACAGTTTCGACTTTGTCATCAGCGCTGACCGAAAGGACCGTAAAGTTAGTCCCTTCAAATTGCTCTGCTACTTCACGGAGCTTGGGCAAGCCAGCGATGCAAGGACCACACCAAGTAGCCCACACGTCGATCAGTACTACCTTGCCTTTGAAATCTTCAAGTGTCTGCTCAACGCCTTCCAAAGTCTTGGCGGTGACATTAGGCAGTGCATCACCGATTTTCACGACAACTGAGACATACTTTCGCATGTTTTCCACCTCTTCGATCAATGGATCGTGTGGATCAAGATGCGGTCGAATTCGTGTAAGTCCTTCCTGAGCATTAGCGACCATATCAGGTGGAAGTGACATTTGCTCCTTTAATGCACGTGCATAGTTCGCATATGCACGACCCCATCGCTCCTGTTTTTCATAAACTGTCGCTAGCTTGAACTTCACAACGTTCTCTGCTCTCGGATCGCCATTAAAGCCTGCACTCATGTAGTACCTGGTGGCTTGTTTGACATCACCCTGTTCAAAGTACAAATCGCCCATGTACATCTGAATCTGCTGACGGTCAGCTGGATTGTTTGACACTCCGACGAACTCTAATGAGCGCTCACCAACTGCGATCGTCAAATTGGGGTCAGCTTGAGCTTGTGCAGCAAGACCAACAAATCCATTGAGATAGCGGAATCGTTCGCCCTTGTCCGTAACTTCGACACCCTTTTCTAAAGCAGCCATTTGCACTTCGACTTCGTCGCCGGCTTCAAGTCCGAAAACGAATCGGTTTTCTACAGCTTCTTCGACGTTTCGGTCTGCCGGATGAGCTGCCAGAAACGCATCAAGAGCATGGCGGTCTTTTGCTTCAAGCGCAGCATAGAATTCCTCATCCTGACTCCTATAGTTACTATTCGTGACCTGTGTGAGTGCGAGATAACCTTGTTTCGGGTTGATCTCGAGATCATAACCCGTCAACAAAGAGAGGCCGGTAGCCAATCGCTGACCTGCATTGATGCGGTCATCCGATTGAAAATCGACTCGCATCAAAGCTGCCATGTCCGTAATGGGACGTTCAGTATCTCCATTGGAGAAGTAAACGGTCGCACCTTCCTCAGCTGGATAGTTCATGGTCGATGCGAGATCTTGATCAATGCGAGTGTGATACGTAGCTGTATCGAATTGCATGTAGACTCTGTCATCTTCCGCTGCAAATACTGGAATCCAAACTTGGTCTCCCACTTGTTGTAGATCGTTTATTACTAGCTCGAATTTTGCTCTTGCATCCTCTGCGGATCTCTCCTCAGAAGGAGTCAATACCAGTTCTTGAGTGTCAAAATTGAGCCGCAAGCTGTAATGCTTCAAAATCGGCCATCCGATCTTAGCGGCGACATCAATCTGATTGTTTTCTTCGGCATACTCTGCTGTCAAGGTGTTGCAAAGTAAGTCAGGCGCTACGCTGATGTCTTCTTTTGAAACTTCAATGTGGAAGTTCTCTGCGAGTACTTTTAGGGTGTTTTCGTTTTCTCCAAACCGTAGCGTACCAAGCACGCAAGCCTGAATTTCAAAAGCATTTGTCTGGGCATAATCTATAACAACGTAAGTGTCTTTACGCCAACGCTCTGTTTCAAGGCGCAACTTCATCGCAATGTTGTCGCTATAAATGCTCATCGGTACAGCACCGCCAATTCCGTGTTCCGGTGTAGCAGCTGAATTTCCATTTTGGGCTTGGATACCCAAACATGAAAGCATCGCAACTAGTGGTAACCACCACAGCGACTTAAATGAAGATCTCGTCATAGGTCCCCCTATATTTACAACAAGTAAAACAACAATAGTAGACGCTATACTTCCGCAAACGGATGCACGCGCCCGCGATGGAAATCTATTTTACACAAAACTTATGACCCATGACAAATTGAAGAGGGTTAAGGTGAAGGAACGTTTTCTCCGTGTTAGTTCGTGGCTCGAACTAGGGAAGACTTTAGCCCTATTTCCTTTCTACAAATACCCTAACAAGTTATGAACACACAAGGTCTAGTACCGTAAATTTGTCAAAAGACGATATTGAGACAAGCAGAAGGAAGTGAATCCCAATACACGATCTTCATTCTTATTAACCGTGGGTTCGAGCTACACGCGCATTCACCGAACATCACGCCCGACGACCTGATCACGCACCCAAACATAGAACGAAAGGTAAACAGACGAAACAGCGTGATTAACTAGATCAGGTCAAGAACAGCCTATAACCTTATAAAGAGTGAGGTTCGTTAAACCTCTCCGTATTCACGTCTGAGACTAAATCAGCAGAGATTTCGACTTTGTGCTCGGTGTCTTCTTCTTCCGCAGGAATGGAAAATATCACAACGAAAGCCAAAATCAATGCAAGTACTACAAAGAGAACCTGACGCCAGATCGCTGCCAAAGAACGAAACATTCCCTCTCTCGTATTGTGAATAAGAGCGAGCACTATCTGTACAAAGTAATAGGCAGCAAAGGCTTTTGAAGCAAGCGCGATGATACCAAACAGGTCGACAGTCCAAACAAGCATTGCAGCAGAGATTGAGACCACGATGTAACCCACCTTGGACGATAGGATGTCCTGGCTGTTTTCCCTCAATAAACCACCCCCACCACTGGTATCCGCGACGGCGGCACTAAACTGACTCATTAGAGCCGCGAGCATCAACATCGCGGGTAAGACAAACGCGACCTGGGCCATAGCCGAGATGATCGATGACAGTTCCACATTAAAAAGATCGACTTTGGTAAGTACGGGAAGCAATAGAAACACCGAGACTATATAAATCACCCCCGATATCCACTGTGCAATCCGCATGCTCTTAATGCGTACTTCAGGAGTGTATTTATCGCCAAGAAATCTAGATGTTTCAAATCCCTGTACAACCAACAGTACACCTGCTAGCATCTGAATTTGCACTACAAAAGTGAACTCTTCTCGTGCAAATAAGACGTCTTCTTGAAAATTGAAATTGAACAAGCAGAGTCCCAGGATCAATGCAGCAACGACCGACAACTGAATGGTCATGGAATAGGACTCCAAGCGTTCTAAACCTGTCAATCCACGCATGTATCCGACAATAGCAATAAAAACGATGATGGTAGAAGTAAAGATCCTTTCTAGAAGAATGTTGTTGATACCAAAGAAATTTAGCAGGAAATCGGAAAGCAGGGATAAATAAAACGCCACAGCAATTACATAAGCCACAACGAGAACCAGATTTCCAAGATATTCTGGTACCTGAAAAATCTTGTGGGGTTCAGAATCGAGACTAGGCGATTCCACGTGTCTGATGTTGTAACGCATCACGTATCCCAGTGCGTAGGCAACTAGAACGATTGCAGTCACTGCATAGGTTGCATAAATTCCAACTATACTGGCGAGTAGCGGTGCCATCACCAAAAAGCCACTACCGATAATTGACGATAACGGTGTCAGAGTTGCTTGCCAAAGTTCGCTTTTTCGAAGTCTGGGTAGTACGAGGAACACAAAAACGACTATTGCAACGAGAATCAGTAGAACGTTAAAGAGCCAATTAGTGGCCATGTTGAATCCTTACAAAACGGAGTTTGAGATGGCTGAACGATACCCTGAACTCTAAGACGTTAGTCTCTCGAATTTCAAAGGTGTCTGGGTACAAAGAAATTTGTTCGCAAATTCTATGAACTGAGTTGGATTCACTGAGTCCACCAACGAATCACCGCGTGATTTGCGAGGTCGTGTAACTGTCACAATAGCCCGGAACAGGTCAACGAGTTTTGTGTGCCACGATCTCGGGTGTCTAGTTCTTGGATAGACGATCGGCTAGACTACCATAGGGTAGGAATCTATTGGATGAATGCTGTTTGATCCAAGCAGTGAGGTATGTCGGGTACCCACCTCGCTTCCGTAAAACTCGTACTAACGGAATGACCGGTGATTTCGCTCCACAACTAAAACCGGAATGTTGTTCTGGGACCAAGGACAATATCTTGATCCAGTGAACCAATTCCGCGTCCTCAATGTTCGTTGCAAACTCGGTCCATTCGCGCGCATCAATTAAAGAAATTGATCTGAGAGCGTCGAGCTGTTCCGAAGTTAGTTGCAACTGTTTGACGGTAGTATCAACTACCACAGAGTTCAAGAGGTCTCTGTGCGTCTGATTGAGGGTATGTAAAGTTGGATCCCAGCTTTGAACATCCGACACTGTTTTTCCTTTGAAGTACTTGAACTAGAATGTCTTTACAAATATTTTAGCCCCGATAAAAGACGCAAATTGACCTGGTTTAGCACTCAGATTCTTCGATGGAGTAAAGTAAATAGTCGGACAGACTTACCTTGGCAACAGCGTCGGTCTCCATATCGAGTATGGGTTTCCGAAATAATGTTGCAACAAACTCAAGTAGCGACCGTAATCAACTACTTCGATCGCTTCATCGAACTATTCCCCGATGTATTCGCGCTACAGCGTGCATCGCAAGAAGAAGTGCTCGCAGCGTGGCACGGTCTAGGGTACTATCGACGCGCATTAAATATGTGTCGGACCGCAGATGTGATCGTAAAAGAGTTTTCCGGAAAATTTCCAAAGACAGTCTCCGAATTGTGTTCGTTACCGGGGATTGGACGGTCTACTGCGGGTTCCATTGTCGCCGCGGTTTGGAACGAACCAGCCACCATCCTAGATGCTAATGTTCGCCGGGTGTTGTCGAGATTTCACGGTGTGAATGGACCGGAAGCTTCAAAAATATCAGAGCGCGACATGTGGAAATTAGCAGAGGCACACTCGCCAACAAAGAGTGCGCGGGACTACAATCAAGCAGTCATGGATTTTGGTGCCTTGTGGTGCAAAGTATCCAATCCAAAGTGCACTGAATGTCCGTTAATATCGAACTGTGTCGCTTATCAGACAGATCAAGTTTCACGGTTTCCCGCGACAAAAAAGAGTGCTTCCTTGCACTATAGAACAATCAGACCATGTGTGGTATTTGATCAGCACTTTGATTGCTTGTTACGACAACGTAAATCATCGGGTACCTATGCATGCATGTGGGACACTCCCGAGGTAGAAAATTCTGTCCAACCACAAACCTTCCTACTTCAAATGAATTTGCCGAAGTCTAGTGTGTGTTTATTCGAAGGTGTGCACACCAATGGGTACCGAATATCCAATCAGCAAATCTCTGAGAAGCTGACCGTTGCAAAATACAACATACCATCGAAGACTCTCGGTACACCCTCGAACACTCGATGGACTCCATATCGATCACTAGAGAGCGTAGGATTGCCAGTGAAAACAATGCAACGAATTCAGTTAGCGAAGTCACTAGTGGAAACAGAATGACCCACACCGTATATTGTCGGAAATACCAGAAAGAATTACCCGGAATGGATCGTCCTCCGATGCCGGGCAGTCTCGGTCAGGATATCTATGAGAACATTTCACTCCGAGCTTGGCAGGAGTGGCAACAACTCCAGACTATGCTCATCAATGAGAGTCACCTTTCCATGCGCGATTCGCAAGCCAGAAGCTACCTGATCGATCAGATGCAGAAGTTTTTTAGTAATGAGCAACACGACCGACCGACCGGTTTTGTCGAACCCGAACAGTCCGATGACTGATATTGTGCTAACAACGGCTGAAGCGAGTTCCAGTTTTTTGCATGCTTGACTCTACTGTTACTTGTAAACGGAACGCAAAATCGTGTGAGTTGAATCTTGCAAGAAGTTGACACTGGTAGCAGCATCGCGCTACTTGTAATGGGGGTTGTCTATGCAGGTGGTTTTTTAGTGGCAGCGTGGTGGTTTGTTCGTCGGTTGTCGCGCAAGGAACGCCCTTTTGAAGACAACGACCAGTCTAGTGGTCCTAACGGGACGACCGAGGCGGAAGGAGAGGAGACGAACCCAGAGTAGCGAAATGCCAAAACCCGTCAAGAAAACTGAACTTCGCAACGATTAACGATTAAAGCCGAAAGGACTGCTAGAGAGTGAGTGAAGAAGACCGCACCAAATGGAACGAAAGATATCAAGATGGGTTTTACGAGAATCGACCCCATCCGTGCCGCCTCCTCACACAATGGAGTGAACGATTCCAAGGTTCTCGCGCACTAGACATCGCCTGTGGTACAGGCCGAAACAGTCGCTTTCTCGCCAGTCGAGGATTTCAGGTCACAGGCTTAGATGTCTCTGACATCGCATTAGCGAAAGCTAGAAACACAGAACACCCAAATAGTAACCGGATTACCTACGTACGTCACGATCTTGATGAAGGCTTACCGGTGCTAGGAAACTTTGACCTTATCATCGTGGTAAGATATATAAAGCGTGAATTGTTTCCCAATCTCGACAAATACTTGGTGGCTGGTGGCCATCTGCTCATCGAACACCACATCAAGTACGACGCAGATGACCGACCTTTAGCAGGGCCCGAGAGTCCCGAATATCGGCTCGACCCTCACGAATTAATGACACTGGTCGGACACATGCAAACGCTCTATGAATTTGAAGGTTTGATAACCGACCCAGATGGCCAGTTTGCCGCGATCAGCCAATTCGTAGGATGCAAATCCATTTAAGGCTTTTAATTCTCCTCAACCCTAACGGTTCTAAATTGGCAAATCGAGTGAGCGGTAAAACAATTAGACTACAGCGCGGTTCTAAGCGTTGTACCAAATTAGAACTAGACTGGTTAACAGGATCGAGAAGACACCAGGAACTTCGGAATAGAAAAAGTTGTGCTCGAAGTTGTTAGTTCAAGGTGTTCCCGAAGATTTCACCCGGCGTGCTTCTTCGGCCTCTTCAATACCCTCGCGTAGTTCTTCAATAACGTGTCGAAATTCTTCTTCGTTCGCAGTGTTAAGCGACGCTAATGCTTCGTGCGCTCGTAACAGCCAGCGCTGTTGTGCCATCATATCTATGTCTTCGTCGGAGAGTCTAGAGCGATCAGCAGGGATCTGTTCTCTACCGCTAATAACAAATCCTAAAACGTCGTACATACCAAGTTCTACGAAAGCATCATATATCGGTTTTGACGAACCTTGAATGGTTAATTTCAAACTATTGAGAGAGCACTCGTGTGCAGTTTCATGTAGGGTTCCCAACATTGCGCTGTCAAGATAGTCGCAAGCGCTGAGATCCACAACGATATCGTGTTTTTTTCGTACGGCATCTCGGATCGACTGCGCAACCGGCTTCCCTTGCACCCAAGACACTCTTCCAACAAAGATCAAGAACGTCGTCGTCACATCCTGAGCGATTTCGATGTGGGGAGCTGGCTGCCCATTATTTTCTTTTGCGGTTGTTGAACCCATCGTGCGTGTACGCGTAAGAGACTCGAACTGGTTTTCAAATTGATTCTCGCCTTCGCGCACGTCGATCATGAGCATGGTGATATCGTCTTGTTCCTCGGTTATAGCACCGTTTTGCAATTCGCCGACCAATGCGTTCAGTATGTTGTCTTGTCCTTTCAATTGCTGCAACTTACTCGCGATCGCTTCCATCCGAATTGTTTCATCTTCATCCAAGCTAAACAATCCATCGGTGTATAGCAGCACGTTGTCGCCAGCATGTAATGTCAGGGTTCGTTCGGCAAATACTGCGTCTGGATACAAACCCAAAGCTGGACCTGGTGATTTGACGAGTTCGACCTCACCTGAAGCACGGATGTACAACACCGGAGGATGGCCAGCGTTAGCAATTGTGAGTTGCGACTTCTGGGTGTCCAAAATGCAGCAAACAGCCGTTACAAACATGTTCGAACCGACCACGTCTGACACAAGCTCGTCATTTACTCGTTCAAATACTGGGATAGCACTGTAAACTGATCGTGTCTCCGATGTTTTGTCGCTCAGTGGATCGGTGCTTGTTTCCGAATGAAACACACTTTCGTCGGCTTCAACTAAGTCCAGGCGATTCTTAAAAAGAACCGAAAGCATTGCTGCGCTGACACCATGACCTGTTGCATCAGCAACGACTAAGCCGAAGTGTTGATCATCAATTCGGAACACATCGTACAAATCACCACCCACGTTGTTTCCTGGAACATAAAGTGCTGAAAGCGTGAATCCTGGAACTGCGGGTGGGTGTCGTGGTAGCAACGAACGTTGAATGACCTCTGCTTGTTGCAAGTCTTGATCCATCAACTCGTTCTGCCGTTCGAAGCTAGCCACCAATGCGCTCAATTGATCCTTCGACTCTTCGAGTTCAGCAGTGCGCCGGTTTACCGTATCTTCAAGCGTTTGTTGGTTTGTCCGCACAGTCTCGACCATGTCGTTAAATACGTGCGCCAGTGCCCCTAGTTCGTCTTTAGAATCTTCGGTTACATGCGCCGTCAAATCACCCTCGGTAACCCGTTGTGCAGCATGTGCTAATCGACGGATGGGAAAAAGTGAAGTACGCACGAACGTTGTTGCAACCAAGATGGAAAGTAACGCGACAGTGACTCCGACGATAATCGTTGTAGCTAGAGCGCTTCGAGTGGGCGCGAACACTTCACTAGTATTTACTTCCACCACTAAACCAAAACTCCCGCCACTCACGGGTAAAAAAGCAGAAAGGACACGATTTCCATCGGAGTCAACGATGCTGTCGATGAAATTTGTCTCGCCAAGCAAGGCGCGATTCATTGCTATATCGTTTTCTGGATCAATAGGTTTGTGAAGGGGCGAGTCATCCGTTGAAAAGACATACTCAATCCTTTCTTGTTCATTCAAAACACCTAGGCGAACGTCCGTACTTTCATGTACAGTTTGTGCGGAATTGAGTACTTCTTGCAATAGTGAGACATCACTGTTAATGATTGCAACACCAAGTAGATCACCTTGAGAGTTTGTTATCGGTTCGCATATGGCGAGAAATTGACCAATTGGGTTGCGCATTTCAAATTCAGCATATCTTCCAAGCTTACCCTTCTTAAATAAAGCACTACCTGCTAAAGATTGTCCAACTTCCGATTGGTGGCTAGCGGCGACTACCCTACCCTCTCGATCCAATAACTGAAAGTCTCGAAAAGTATTTGATCCCGTGTCAAATTCAATAGTGTTCTTTTGCAACTGTTCACTGAGCTCGCGAGCGCTTGCAGAACTTTCGTTGGTGGTTTCCAGAGACACGTCCAACTGATTGACTGCAATATAGGTGCGAAGCAGTTCGAGCTCTTGTTCGATATACAGGTGAAGAATTGACCGGAGGCTTTTGCCGTAAAGACTAAGCTCGTTGTGGATTTCCCGCTTAAGGATATCGCGAATGTAGACGAAGTCGAAAACAGTCACGCTCGTAACTGTCAACATCAATATGGTAATAACGATAACGGTTAACTTTCCACGAATGGACCGTTTGAACGGGATCTCTCCGTTACCTTGTGTATTAGTCAGCGCCACCACCCAAGTGCGCAGTGGTACGCACCAACACTACTGTCAAGAGATACTCTGAACTAGCATCGAATAAACTCAATATTTTAAGAGAAGTACAAGGGTTTACAACTCTTGCGTGGGTGAGCTATCGAAAGTTTGAACCTATCGAAATCGCGCACGGCAACCCTAATTCACTAGCAAATGTTCGATTTACACTTTTGGTTCCAACGATCAGCCATCGTCGGCTATGAACCATCGGTAGTGGCTCAATTTGAATTTATTACTATAATATAGTACATGTTAATCGCGCATTGCTATCGAGTCTACCCTACGAATGTCCAGCAACAGACATTGCGTCGGCAGTTTGGTTCAGTGCGGTTCGTTTACAACTATTTCTTAGCACTCCAACAACAGCGATATGAGGACAAAAAGAAGCACTTATCGTTCTTCGACATGTGTCGCGAACTAGTGGAACTGAAACGTAATGATGACTATTCTTGGTTGTACCTGACGTACGCGCAGTCCTGTACGAAGGACTCAAAAACTTAGATGCTGCCTACCAAAACTTCTTTCAAAAGCGAGCCGGACATCCCCGGTTTAAGTCACGGCGCAACGGACACCAGTCGATGGCGTATACGCAGGGTTCGTTCTTGGACGGAAGTCACGTTCACATTCCGAAACTGGGTCGCGTCAAAATTCGACTCAGTCGATCGTTTCGCGGGACGATCAAAACTGTTACGTTGAAGAAAACGCCAACCCACAAGTACTTCGTCTCGATTCTGGTCGATGATGGGAAGCCGCTACCCAAACCGATCCAAGAGCTTACTCACGTATGTGGCGTGGATCTGGGACTCAAGGACTTTGCGACGGTGGCAAGTGAGACGGAGACCACGAAACACGAGAATCCCCGGTTCTATACTCAGCACCTACCCAAGCTACGACGCGAGCAACGATCGTTGTCGAGAAAGGTGAAGGGCTCCCATCATTATCGTCAGCAACGCAAGAGAGTCGCACGACTGCACGAGAAGGTCGCGCATGCGCGTCAGGATTACCTGCATAAGTTATCGACGAAGCTCGTCCCCGAAAACCAAGCGGTGATCGTCGAGAACTTGCACGTACGCGGCTTATTGAAGAATCGTCGATTGGCGAAGCACATCTCGGATGTTGCGTGGGGTGAATTTGTTCGACAGTTGGTATACAAGTGCCAGCGGACGGGCAAGCATTTAGTGCAGGTAGATCGTTTTTATCCTTCCTCGAAGACTTGTTCTGAGTGTAGTGTGAAGAACGAGGAATTGACCTTGAACGACCGCGTCTGGACCTGTGCGAGTTGTGAGACTGAACTGGACCGAGATCAGAACGCGGCACAGAACCTTCTGGCGGAGGGAATCTACCAACTTACGGAGATGAGGTACATCTTCGATAATCGTCGAGAAGACGTTAGACTGGGTGCTCGGAGCTTTTTTGCATTGCTCTGGAGTACGCAGCAGTCTTCGATGAAGCGAGCGGGCTCGGCGTTTATGCCTAGCTCCGAAATGGCTCAAATTTCAAATTGAGCCACTACCGAACCATCCGAACGTAACATAGACTAACGATATATCTATTAACGAACGCCCAGAAAGTAAATGTAGTGATAAAGTACTTGTGACCTTTTTTCCAATAGAACAATCTAATTTAGCATGACCAGCATTCGCGGTGTGGAAATAGATGAGCAGACTGTGCACAAGCTCATGCGGGGCGACGTTAACGCGCAAACAGCCGTGTTTGAACGACTGTCGCCTCACGTGTATTCGATGGCACTTCGAGTTTTAGGCGATAGCCATGCGGCCGAGGACGTCACTCAGGACACTTTTGTCGATGTGATTACCAAAGCTCACACCGTTAAGAATCCGGATCGATTCGTTGGTTGGGTTCGCACCGTTGCAATTAATCGGTGCTACTTGCGAATTCGTTCTCCCTGGCACAAGCGACGTATCGATGTAGAGCCAGAAGAAGGATACGAAGAAGTCGATCAAGCTAATTCGATAGACATCGATAAAGCTCTAGCGAAATTGGATCCTAAAACGAGATTGGTGGTCTGGATGTACTGCGTCGAAGGATATACCCACAAAGAAATTGGGCAAATACTCAAACGCAGCACGAGTTATTCAAAAGTTATTATTTCAAGATTATCGCAAAAAATGAGTTCAACAGATTCACGTTCCCCAGTGGAGGAGACTGAGGGAAAGTCGGTTCAAACTGAACTCTTAAGCCCATGGAGCACCCTTTCATGTCCATAAATTCTTTCGAAAATTTCTCGGAGCAGTTACAACAACTTCCCCTTCAAAACCCTCCCAAAGGTTTGTTGCTGGATGTTCAGAATACGATCCATAGACGAAAGACAGTCAAGCGAAAGTTGATACAGTGTAGTGTCGTTCTTTCGCTGTTTGTCGCGACTCTTTGGGTCGTAGTCGACCAGCAATCGAAGCTTCCGCCGCCCACGAATGTCGCGGTGAATGAGGGTAGCGAAGAAAACGAAGTAGCCGCAATAGAGTCTAGATCAACATTACCGTCAGATCTTGATTTCCGACAGCAATCATCAGCTTTGACACTGACTGCAATCGTACATCGGATAACGAACATCGACCAAGAGATCGAAAAGCTCCCTCAAAGCGCTACCGCGAGGCGACAAGAATTGCAGCAGACTCGGGAAACTCTAAATGAGAACTATCTTGCAATTCGTCTACAGCAACAAAAGAATGCATACCAAAAAGTCGCGCAGTTTAACTAAACATCTCTGGAGAAAAGCGTCATGAAAGCAATACAAATACTTACTCTGCTCACCCTGTTCCTAGTGGGCTTGAACAGTATCGCAAAGGACGATGAAGATTCAGTCATCACGGAAACGAGTCAAACAGCTGACGCAACGAAGGAATATGCTGAAATATTATCCTTAGTTGAAGAAGCTCAAGCTGCACTTCAAGAAAAACAAAAAGCCTTCGACGCTCGCGCCGCAGAGTTGCAAGCAGCTCGTAATGAATTTATCAAAGAGTCTGCTATTCTTATAGAGGCAACAGACCGAGAACGACTGCAAGCAGCCGATTCTTCCCGAATCACAGCTCATAGATTAGAACCGCTTGTTCAAGAAATTGCCAACTGGATTGGCCCTTCATCAACTAGTGCTTCATCTCGTAAGGGCTACATCGGTGTCTTATTGGAACAAGCAACAGACGCTGGGGTACCGATTGTAGAAGCGTTTAAAGGTTCCTCCTCACATATCGCTGGCATTCAAGCAGGCGATGTTATTCTGAGTATAGGGAATGTAGAGCTTATCAATACAGATGATCCAGTTGTTTCTACTCTCGCGTTAA
The DNA here is from genome assembly GCA_012267385.1 of OMG group bacterium. Classification (GTDB taxonomy): domain Bacteria; phylum Pseudomonadota; class Gammaproteobacteria; order Pseudomonadales; family Azotimanducaceae; genus Bin55. The sequence continues at coordinate 72,408 of JAAXGW010000021.1, read as the reverse complement.
TCTCTTCGTACACACCTGGTTCTATTATCCAACTCACATTATTACGCGACGCAAAAGAAGTGGAAGTTGACGTTGCTACAACTGCTCGGAACATTCCTCTCAAGATTCAAGCTCCTAGCGCGTATATAAATGATCCAAGATCGAGAATACAACAGTATCAAGATGGAGTAATCGGTGTCTTATTGGGTGAAGCAACGGACACGGGGATACCGATTCAAGAGGTGTTTGAAGGGACACCTGCTGACATCGCTGGCATTCAAACAGACGACGAGATTGTAGCTGTAGGAAGAATTGAACTCTCTGATTTAGATCATCCTACTGCATTCATCGATTCGTTTATTGCGTTAAAACAACCTGGTTCGGTCATCCACTTGACTACAAAGCGCGACCGGAAAAAGGAAAACGTCAGCGTGGCAGTCATTGATCGCAATCCATATACTGCGACAGGTAAAAGTTACATTGGTGTCTTATTGGGAGAGGCTACAGACACTGGTGTGCCGATCGTAGAGGCTTACAAAGGTTCCTCCTCATCTATCGCAGGCATTCAGGCTGGCGATGTTGTTCGGAGCGTAGGCAGTATAGAACTTACCAAAGTTGATGATCCAATTGGGACCACCCTAGCGTTAGTGGCTTCGTACAAACCTGGGTCTATCATCCAACTGACATTACTAAGGGATGCGATAGAGATGGACGTTGACGTCGCTACGACTGCCCGGAGCATTCCAGATAAGATGCAGGCTCCTAGCGCGTATATAAATGATCCAAGATCGAGATTACAACAGTATCAACAAGGGGTAATTGGTGTCCGATTGGGCGAAGCAACAGACACTGGGGTACCGATTCAGGAGGTGTTTAAAGGGACACCTGCAGACATTGCAGGTATTCAAACAGACGATGAGATTTTGGTCATAGGAAAGGTCAAACTTGCTGACTTGGATCATCCGACTGCATTCACCAGCGCGTTTATCGGATCAAAACAACCCGGTTCGATTATCCGCTTAACGATAAATCGTGACCGTAAAAAACACGACATAAGTGTGGCAGTCATTGATCGTGGTTCCTTAAGTGCATTCATTTCTCCCACTTCAGGGTGGGCACCCTCAGTTGGAAGTGTCAGGATTCCAGAGTCGGGTGGATTTGCAGGAGCTATTGCGGGACTGACCGATTTTCTAATTGTTCCGAACACCGACAACAAAATTTTTGTCATGGAGATTGAAGAAGAGTTCGGCGACTACTTCAACGTTGAGTACGGCATTCTCGTACTTAAAGCAGAAGATGTGGAAGGGATTCAAGCTGGCGACATTTTGATTGAAATCGATGAAAAACCGGTGCGGTCTCTATCGCAAGTGTTTCGACACAAACAAGATGCAGACGATGAAGTCGAGATTTTGTTGAAGCGGAATAATCGAGAAAAGAGCGTCACTCTCGATAAAGAAAAATTTAGTTTGCACGCAATCCTGGAATGAACACTATAAAGCAAAACTACTAACCCATCAACTTTATGAAAGCACCCAATATCCTAGTGTTTATCGTCGTAATCCTGCTGGTCGCGGTACTGCAATCCGACACGGAGGAGGAATCTGTTACGCTGAAGGATGAAGAAGCGACACAAGATCTACAAGCTAAGGAAGCTAAAGTTAGAGCCGCAAAAAAGAAGTATGATGAAGCTCAAAAATTGTTTGATACCGCTGCTGTAGAACTACAAGAAGCGCGAAATCTGTTGAAAAACGTCTCAGCCGATCTCCAAGATTCTCAAGAAATCTTCGACGATGTACTGATTCTGACCAACAGGCTCACCGAACAGATCACTCCAATCACTCTCAATTTGATTAGAGAACCAACGATGTGGAATTATCGAGGACACAATGATGGCGTTATAGGAGTCATGTTGGAGAATGCTTCGGATAATGGCGTGTTGATTAAAGGTGTGATGGACACTGCGCCGGCATACCTTGCAGGAGTTAAAGCTGGCGATGTGATTTCGAGTATAGACGATGTCGATCTGTTGAACCTCGCTGATCCCGTTCAATCCGCCGTCGACGTAATCACATCGAAAGCACCGGGCACTGTCGTTCGTCTTATATTGCAACGAAACGACGATGAGCAAGAAGTAGAAGTAGCCACTATCGATCGATTTTCGATGGAGAAGCTCCGCGCCTTTGGTGGACAATGGCATGCTGTTGAAGGAGTCACTATTAATAACACACCGGTGGATCCTAGATTTTGGAACTATATTACGGCGAGTTTTCCTGGAGCCGAAAACAAAGTTTTCGTAATGGAAATAGAAGAAGATTTAGGTGGGTATTTTGATGTAGAGTATGGAGTTATGGTGGTCAAAGCACCCAATGTGGAAAGAATCCAAGCAGGTGACATTCTCCTAAAAATTGACGACAAACCTATACGCTCAACTTCACAAGCGTTCCAACATAAACACAACGCAGAAGATGAGGTCGAGCTTCAAATTAAGCGAAAGAAAAAAGAAATGGACATTACTCTTGAAAAAGACAAATTCAGTCTGCATGCAATATTGGAATGACTACAGAATTTATTCGAATTGAACGGTGTTTAGATCCATGTATATGAAAACTTCCATTACCCTGACCTATATCGTTTGCGTCTTTGCAAGTCTTAATTTGAATTTAGTTGCCGATGACTCTGATACGGTAGATGCCAAAGGAGAAGCTATTCGCAATCAGCAACTTGAAAACAGTCGATTGAAAGAGTTGGAAGTTCAGATGCATCAGCTTGAAGTACGTCTTGAAACAATGCAAAAAATGTTTGACGAACTGCACGTTGATACACTACCATCAAATCGACCTCCACCCATTGACACACTGGTGTCTCGCTACACGCAAGCACGAGACGACAAGACCAAGGGCTTTATCGGCGTTCAATTAGATCAAGCAACCGACGCAGGAGTCCCGATAATCCGAGTCTTGGAAGGCGGACCCGCAAAAATAGCTCGCATTCTATCGAGCGACGTGATTACGAGAATCGGCGACGTGGACATAGTTGAACTAGATGATCCAGTAGCGTCTACAGTCGAGTTGATCAATTCAAACCCTCCCGGATCCATCATTAAGATCACATTACTACGTGGTACTGAAGAGGTTCAAGTTGATGTCGCTACTGTCCGTTGGTCATCGATAGATCCAGAGGAGACTGCGACTTTTCAAATACCCGCAACTCTACGGGATATTCGCGAACGCCTAGGCTCTTTGTTCCAATCCGATTTTGATCGTCCGAGCAACACTGTATATGTCATGGATGTCGAAGAGGAATTTGGTCGATACTTCGGAGTAGAGTACGGTGTATTAGTATTAAAAGTAGAAGAAGTCGAGGGTATTCAACCGGGAGACATTTTGTTGAAAGTTGATGATCAACAGATACGTACGGTGTCTCAAGCGATTGAAGAAATACGGGATGGCGAAGGCGAACTTAAACTTGTAGTGAAGCGAAATAAAAGAGAAAGAAGTGTGACTCTAGACAAAAATACACTTAGATTACGCACGATTTTGGATTAAAAGAAATGTCAAGATACAAACAAAACATGAACAAAGAACATATGGGAAGAATGCAACGAATACTGTCGCTAGCGATGATAATTTTGGTCGCACCGATACTGTGGGCGCAAGAGCAATCCTCTGGCGATAAAGACGACGACAACAAACTAGTTGAAGAAATTCAGCCTCTCGTGGACAGCGATCGGTATTTGGACACGTTGGCTGAGCTGGAGTCTTGGGTGTTAGCTGAAAGCGCTCTTGTAGACCTCTCTGATGCCATGAATGTCAAAGATATGGTTTCACCAATAGAAGACTTCATGAAGACGATGCTAAATAACCTTTCAGGGAGATTTGCGGGGTTCGGGGAACAGGAACTCGGAATTACTTTGGAAACTACACCAGAAAACCACGTGTTAGTAACATCCATAGAGCCGGAAGGGCGATTTCATCTCACGGATCTCAAGGTTAACGACGTCATAATCAAGATAAACGAACAAGTTGCAGTCGACGAGCTTGATGACCCTGTGGCGACAATGCAATATTACCTATTTCCCTATGCTAATGTGATCAGAGGCTTTCCACCACTTGAACTTACTGTAAGCCGAGATGAGAAAGACATTGACATTGAGATCAAGAATGATGACGAAGAGCTGTTCACAAAGTTTTCCATGAAAACAATTAAAGGGCCGATGGGGCCAATAGTGATGTGGGATCACGATAGACCGCGTGCGGTTACCATTGAATTAAAAACCCCTCCCTCTGTGTTTCTGTTGGAAATCGAAGACGAGATGGGACAGTATTTCGACGTAGATTTTGGCGTATTAATACTAAAAGCTCCTAAGGACAGTGATTTCAAAGCGGGAGACATCTTGGTAGACATCGAAGACACTGCGATCCGCGCGATCGATCATGTGACCAAGGCATTGAAGGGTTCCGAGAACGATGTAATTAACGCGGAAGTAAAACGTAAAGGGAAGATGGTAGAAATAGAGTTGGAGCGAACTTCAGTGACGTTTCGAAATGCCGAAGATCAAATGATTCACTAAGAGCGACCCGCTGAGTACCGATCCATCGATTCAGTAAGAGAGTACCACTGAGCTTCCAAACGCGCTGACTCCCGAGTAAGTTCACTGTGCCGGGCGAGAAGACTGTTCAACTCGTCGCGATTCAGATGTTCCAGCGTCATCGGGTCTTGTAAGCGCTCAGTTAACGATTCCACTTCTCCAGAAATCTCATCCAGAGATCTCTCAATACGGTTAATTTCTCTGGTGAAAGCTTTCATCTGCTCGCGCATCAGTGCCCGATGTTGTCTTTTCGCCTTAGAGTTTAAACTTCTGGTATCAAGTTGTACATTCACTACAGGACTCAGCATAGCCTCATAGTCATCTAAGTCGCCTCGGTACACGGAGATTGTGCCATCACGAATGAGCCAAAATTCGTTAACACACTGTCGTAGAAGGTGTTGATCATGTGCTACAACGACAACTGCCCCTTCAAAATTGTCCAATGCACTCGCAAGAGCATTACGCATCTCTAAATCGAGATGATTAGTAGGTTCATCCAAAACCAATAAAGCAGGTCTTTGTAACGCAAGCTTTGCAAGCACTAAGCGTGCTTTCTCACCGCCACTTAAATGGGACACCGGCCGAAATATCGTCGATCCAGAGAATCCCCAAGCACCCAAAAAATTTCTGACGGACTGTGCGGACATTTCCGTATTGGTTTCAATATGCTCGTATGCTGACTGCGTGCCCGTTAACACCTCCAACTGATGCTGAGCGAAGTACCCGACGGTAGTGCGTTCGCTTACTTCCACTTTACCGTGTAAAGGGTTTAGTTCATTTGCTATCGCTTTTAACAACGTCGTTTTCCCAGCCCCGTTGATCCCAAGAATCCCAATTCGATCTTTAGGATAGATTCGTTGGGTGAACTCTTTGATTACCTCATGCTGACCGTAACCTAGAGTACAAGTCTGAAAACTCACCATTGGTTGATCGAAACGAGTCAGAGACGAAAACGAAAACTGATACGGAGCTTCATCACGTAGTACCGCTGTATAAGTCATTTTTTCGAGTAATTTAATCCTACTCTGAACTTGCTTGGCCTTACTTGCCTTCGCGCGAAATCGATCGACAAATTTCTGAATGCGATCTCGTTCCTTCTCTTGTCTCTGAAGAAGTGTTTCCTGTTGAAGTAAGAGTGCTGCACGTTGCTTTTCAAACGCGCTGTATCCACCACTATAAGTACGTGCAATCCCTTGATCCAAGTGAATAACTTCAGTCGCAATACGATCGATAAACTCGCGATCGTGTGCTATCAGAACGATTGTTCCTTCGTACTTATTTAACCAACGATACAGCCATGACACGGCTTCTAGATCTAGATGATTCGTCGGTTCATCTAACAAAAGATAATCGGAAGGTACCATCAATGTTTGCGCGAGATTGAGGCGAATTCGCCATCCTCCAGAAAATTCACTATGAGGCTTGTCGAAGTCCTCGGAAGTAAATCCAAGACCGTGCAAAATCGTCTCGGCGCGTTGAGTGTAGCGGTAGCCTCCCTGATCCTCATAGGTGCTCAATGAATCCACGAGCTCACTATCGTCGGCACTTTTTGTTGCACGTTCGATCGTATGCTCAAGACTACGTAGTACCTCATCACCATCCTTGACAAAGTCGAGTGCCGAGCGTTCACTTGGTGCTATGTTTTGTCGTAGAGTGGCGACACGCCAATTCTTGGGATAGCTTATGTCCCCGTCGTCTGGGATCAGGTTTCCGAGGAGCAGCTCGAACAGTGTGGTTTTTCCGACACCGTTCCGTCCAACGATGCAGGCTTTATGCCCAGCGTGTATTGTTAGTGATAGCCCCGAAAAGAGTGGTTGGTTATCGTACTTGAAATGAATGTCTCTGAATTGTAACAAAGAACTATTCGGTACGAAAATGTGTTGGAAAGAGCTTAGGTAAGGGAACCTAATCCCTATCTATAGACTGCTGCGAGGTGAAGTTACGATGAGTTATTTATAAGACGATCGAGGTCCATAGACTAGTTGCAAAACTGCGATGGTGATCAATAGTAGAAATGCGTTACAAGAAAGAATAGGAATAATTGAAGCGTCACCACAACTCTCCGAACCCTTAAAAAATCCACCGAGAATTTCACGGAACGGCACACCAGAATTGAGTCTGTAATTCAAATCCGTACCACAGGATAGAGTGGCATCTGGTACATATTGCAGGTAAAACTGATAAAAAGCGAACGCGATCCCTCCCAAACAACACACAATGGTAAGTACCGGAAAGATGCCGCGCCTTGGTTCGGCAAACAAACTCACAGTCGTTATGAACACCGCTAGAAACATGCAATAACGTTGCGATAAACAAAGATAGCAAGGATTGAGCGCGAAGACGTGCTCTAACACTAGCGTAGAAAACAGCATGCCTCCACCGATGAGCACTCCCAATGTTGCCCAGGTTTCAGAATGTCGAAGGTCAAATCCTAAAAACACCAATACTCCTTTCTGGCGAATATCTTCAAATTAAACTACGTAGAGTAGACTCGATACGGTTACGTCGTTTTATTCAATTTTGCAGTCGAAGCTGTATTGCTCACTTTCCAAGCCTGCACCTTATCCACAAGTATCGGAAAATACTCGCGAAAGTCCTGATGAAAGTCTTCGATTCGAGGTTCAAGTTTGGACAAGTGCGTTGTACGGTCATCCAGACGTAAGCGCACGAGAATGCGACACATGACTGAGAGTATGACGTCAAAATCAGTGTATTCACACCACAGATTTCGGGAGACCACGTGGTGGAAAAAACGCTTACCGGTAACGGGAATCTCGTACTGCCCAATTATACGATAGCAGTTCGATGTGAAGTCTGTCAATTTACCCGTACCATACCGATCCCAATGTCGCGCTAACAAGTGGTCTGCGACTAAATCCAACAAAATGGGTGCAACCCTTCTTAATTCTGATCCAAAACGTGAATACGTAGACCTCATCTCGGGTAATTGGTTCGTCAATGAATCAATGTACCGATGTAGCCGAATCCCTTCCTGAAGTGCTTCGGGCAGATCCCGCCGAATCGGACCCTTGTAGAAGTCTCCAAGAAATCCACCAGCAATATGTCCCTCGTTGCCACGGGCGAGCCAGCAGTGCGCTAAATGGTTCATTCTGATAGCTCAAGTTGCATGAAGTCTTCTAAGTAGTGCTCAAACGGACGTGTATCTGAAAGCTCCAATTCGCGTTGATCTCGATGAGATTGAGAAGCTAGCTCATGGTAGTGTTGCAGTCGCGATTCAGACAACGGTTGCGACTTTAATTCGTCTCGATGCTGCTTCGAAAGTGTCTCGATCGTCCGATAGTAAGACTTTTCCCATGTTGCCATCTGTTGCAATAACAGTGCTGACGGAGTTTTGGTCGGATTCTGCAATTTTTCCTTTTGCAACGCAACGGCGTCTTTGTGCTTGCTCCCTCCGTCAATTTCGTCAAGTAAAAAGGCAACCTGTTCAACTAAATCGAGGACGGTACGACCGCTGTGTGCTAGGGAACAGAGTTTACCATCAACGATGAGTTCCAAGTTTGGATCCCTACCCCGTTTCACGACCGTCGATTGATTACGTTGATCTTCTTCCCAGTGTTCTTGTGAATCATGAGGACTAGGAGTTAGCAAAGAAAATAACAAAAAAGCATCCAAGAAATACAACGTCGTACGGTCAATACCAGTGGAAAAGAATGGGTTTAGATCCAAACATCGAACTTCTAAGTACTCGATACCGTATTTCTCTAAAGCCAATAGAGGACGCAACGAGCTCTTTGCTTTCGGTTTTGGTCGTATCGGGGTATAGCTCTCTGCTTCAGTCTGTAATAGCGATAACGAAAGCTGTTGATATTCGCCACTCGACGAACGCAATCCTAACTCTTCGTATTGCGGATGGGGTTTGGACAGGAGAGGGAGCATCGACTTACGATAATCAGCTAGCGTGTTGTACGAGAGGTAATGTCGTCCTTGCACACCACTCTGGTACCCCAAGGGTCCCATACGTAGAGAGGTCGCATACGGCAGGTAATAAGACTCGCCGTCGAACGGTTCAAGCTCGTGCGCTCGTCCTGCAAGAAACGAACCACAAACTGCTGGCGATGTACCGAAAAGATAAACTAAGAGCCATGTATATCGACGAAAGTTTCGGATCAACCCAAGATAAGACTGGTTCCGAAATTTAATCGAATCTTCTACGCCTCGCAACTGGGCGTAGTGTGCCCACAAAGAGTTCGGAAGCGAAAAGTTGTAATGCATACCTGAAATTGTTTGCATGTACTTACCGTAGCGGAGAGCTAATCCTTGCCTATAGACTCGCTTGAACTTCCCAACATTAGAACTCCCATAATCGGCTAGGTGTATCGACTTTTCTCCTCTCAGCATACAAGGCATACTGGATGGCCAAAGCAATTCGTCGTCCAACACATCGTATACGAAGCGATGTATTTCCTCCATTTCTTGCATACAACTCTCAATCGAGCTGTGTACGCTGGTGACTAGTTCGAGTTGAGCCTCTGAAAAGTCTGTCGTAATTGACGGATGTGTGAGGGACGAACCTAATGCGTTTGGATGGGGTTTTTTGGAAAGATATCCGTGCCGATCAATCCGCAAAGCCTCTTTTTCCAATCCATGATTGAGTTGTCCTAGACCTGGATGGCCGCGCAAACCCGCAAGAAGCTGTGAAAATTTCTGTTCCAACATTAGCAAACGTGCCGTTAGTTGGGATTGAGTCCCGTTTTGTTCAGCGTATAAAACGCCCTATGTCGGCCCGGCTTCCAAGATGTTAGACCCAATGTCGAACTTCGTAAAGTTGTCTTTAAATTTGGAAATCAGGGCACCGAGTGCGGTGTCATATTCGTTAGGATTGCTCCACCCTGCCTTTGGGTCTAAGATTTGAGGATCAATTCCCTCAATATGTGTAGGAATAGTGAGATTCAACTCCGATAGGTGTTTCGTCGGTGCATGTAACAACTCACCGGATCGTACAGCGTTGATAATTCGCCGCGTGTCAGGAATGCTCATTCGACGACCGGTTCCAAAAGCTCCACCCGTCCAACCTGTGTTTACTAAATAAACATTAGCGCCGAAGGCGTTGATCCGCTGCATCAACAACTCCGCGTACACGCGCGGCGGACGTGGTAAAAACGCAGCACCAAAACCGGCAGAAAACGTCGAAGTAAAAGGCTCTGTCGCACCAACCACAGTAGACCCAACTTGGGCGGTGTAGCCAGAAAGAAAGTGGTAAGCCGCCCCCTCTAATGACAGTAAAGAAACTGGTGGTAATACTCCACTGACATCGCAAGTTAAGAAATTTATGGTCTCCGGTTCGCCAGCACGATTGTCCGGTACGCACAACTTAATGTTATCTCGTGGGTAGCATGCGCGGGTGTTTTCAGTGAGACTGGAGTCGGAGTAATCCGGCTCTCGTGTCTGTTCATCGATTACAACGTTTTCTAACAACGCGCCAAATCGAATAGCATCATAAATTACTGGTTCTGTTTCGTGGTTTAAGTTAATGCACTTTGCGTAACAACCACCCTCAAAGTTAAACACCGTACCAGTGCCCCAACCGTGCTCGTCGTCGCCGATCAATAGACAATCAGGGTCAGAAGAAAGAGTGGTCTTACCTGTACCAGAAAGACCGAAAAACAATGCGACTTTGCCATTTGCATCGACATTTGCCGAGCAATGCATAGGTAAGATGTCCTTGTCAGGCAGCAGAAAATTGAGTACCGCGAACATTGCCTTCTTCATCTCGCCGGCATAGTGCATTCCTGCTACTAATACTCGTTTACCACTGAAATCTACAATCACAGTTCCGTCTGAATTAGTACCGTCTCGCGACGGATCGCAAACAAATCTCGGCGCGTTCAATATTTGCCAAATGTCTCTGCGTTCAGGATTGAATGTTTCAGGAACTAGAAACAACGAACTTGCAAACATTTGATGCCACGCGAACTGGGTAGTTACCTGGACCGGTAAGTAGTGATCGGGATGCGCCCCAACGTGCATCAACCCGCGGTAGCATGAGTCTCCCCGGTCAACGAAATTTTGAACTCGAGACCATAGAAGATCCATCGCGTCCGGTTCAAAAGGTTGGTTGATGGTGCCCCAGTCTACGGTTGAACGCGTTATATCATCAAGTACGATGAATCGATCTCTGGGAGAACGGCCAGTACGACGTCCTGTAGTGACAGCAATGGCACCATTCGCGAGCAGATTACCTTCTCGACGTTGGACCACGTGTTCGGCTAACACGGGGATGGTTAAATTTTCAAATCGCGTCGGTTCTTGCAGTGCTTCGATGTGTACTCAATCCGTTGAATGAAAAAGTTGATATATTTTAGTCTTGATGCGCCCTATCGCGTTCGAATTCGCGATTGCAACAATTTCGTAAAGCACAGTGAATTCTTTGTAGCAAAGACAGTTTCACAATACGTGTGGTCTACGCCCCGAAATATAGCTTCGTCCTGTTAGCTTTCCACCTATTTCACGCATGGCGCGAGGTAAGTACCAATTACACCCAAATTTAGTCCTCACACCTAAGAAGGCGTTTCGGTTTGTTAATCTGAAATACATTAACCGTCAAAGACTGCTTACTCAAACTCTAAGCAGCATTACATTGCGGGTCAACGAGCAACTAAATGGATGTATCCAACACCGATTCTTGACAACACCTAGCCGAACCTAAAACTCAGAATCAAGTTGTACCGATTCAGTTAGCATCAGCGCAAAAAAATAATTCTGAACGAGCTTTATGGGTCAGAACTTTGAAAAAAATTTTGATTTCAAAATCGCATGGGTCATTGTTTCAGATTTGCGATTAGCACCAAAAGGCTACCGATTAGTGCCATAACAAATAAGAACGCAAACCCTACTCCACAAAAAATTGCACCTCCTCCAGCACTCACTACAGCGATTAAAGGGGTGAAAAACGAGTCTTTTGGTACGTTGAGTAACACGCCGAGCAATATGACCCCAAATAGTAGTGCTCCCACCCAACTGTGTGTCATCGTTCTCTTGAAGTCTACTTCCTGGCGTGACACATCAGATTCGTCCAAGTCTAAATCCGCTAAAACGTCGTCCATGTCTGACTCGCTAGTGTGTACTTGATTCTCGGCTTCACTATCCGGATTCTCTTTCATATGTTGGAGCTTTGCCGAAGCAACAAGGGTAAACAAACAAACTAATATACCCAACGAAGCAAAGATACTCCCAACAATTTTTCCGGCTTTTTTCATATTAAATGGTGTTCCACGTCTTGGTTTTGGTCCTAGATTACGGTGCGAAGGGCACTTGAATTGCTGATACTTTCATTTTTTGGGGGTAGACTCGTACAGCAACACGCACTGAGTCGTTGAGACACGTTATAACGAAGTCACAATTTTAGGATTTTTGTGGACGGGAGCAAAACTAGCAGGTCGGCTTGATCTTTTTGTCTTCAGGAACACTCTTTGGAAATTAGCCAGAGTGCTTGCCATCAGCTAGACATGACTAGTGTCTAGAAATGTTACGTATCGAACGCTGGCTAGTCTCGTTGGCCACCACTTCGCTTCAATCGGGCTAATGTGCGCCGATCGGATTTATTCGGTTTTTCTCGAGGGCGTAACACTGAGTCATAATTTGATTTTCGTCTTGCAGTAGCTTCTTCAGTTCGCGCGATTGAATTCTCAGTTTCTTGATAAAGCGTTTGCGCGACCTTTGCTGAGCTTCGTTGTTCTCGGAACTCTTGTACTACATATTCACGGCTAAAGTACTCTTCTTTGATGGATACCAGGTCGCCTAGTTGAATTTCTTTCGCGGGTTTGATACGGTCACTGTTGACTTGAACTTTCCCATGCATTACGGCTGCTTTTGCTCGACTGCGCGTCTTGTAAAAACGCGCAACCCATAACCATTTATCGATTCTCATATCAGTCGAAGAAAGTAACTACCACATTACACATTGTTAAATTTAATCGAAAACTAGTGTAAACCAGAAGTAGTTAATCGGAATTTAAGAAGATTTCGATAAATTTTGAACATCGAGCTTATGTCGCTCAAGTCAGTTTTGTTCATTCATCGACCACATCCAGCTCGCAAAGAAGCATCTCCTCTATGATTCACGGTGCTGAAGCTAACATTAACATTTGCTTTTTTCGGAACGCCAAACTAGGGACGCAAAAACTTGATATCATTTCTTTACTGCAGCCGATGCGAGGCCCAACCATTTTCATCGTCGCCCTCCCAACACTATTCGATCCAATGCGAACCGTTTCCCATTGAATTCGTTGGACCTGTAAACAAGTGCTAAGTGAATTAGTCGCAATTACTCGTCTTGCACACCGAGAAATTCTCGACGTGTACAACTCAAACTTCATCGTAGACACCAAATCCGACAATACACCAATTACGGATGCAGACCGAAGAGCACACGAAGTGATCATGGAAGGCCTCGAGAATATTGATCCATCGATTCCCGTGCTCTCTGAAGAGGGTGAAATACCGCCTTTTGACGTACGTCGAAGCTGGGATCAACATTGGATTGTGGACCCCTTAGACGGTACTCGAGAATTTACTGAAAGAAACGATGAATTCACGGTAAACATCGCGTTGATAGAACGTGGAATACCCAAGCTGGGAGTGGTGGGAATACCAACGAAAGACATGGTGTATTCTGGTGATGTCGAATGTGCAATAGCACTGCGACATACCGTCGATGACGCATCACCAATCTCGACAACACAACTTGGCAATTCCCTTCGAATGACCACCAGTCGACACTACACCACTACTAAAAACCAACAGATAATTGACTATCTCGAGTCGATTGGAAAGAGAGTGAAAGTAAAAACCGTCGGAAGTAGTATCAAAGTGTGCTACATCGCCGAAGGTCAAGCGGATATCTACGTACGTTTCGGACTGTCTAACGAATGGGATATCGCAGCTGCGCACTCGGTACTCCGCGCAGCAGGTGGTGGAGTGTATTTACTTGACGGTACCCCGAAGGTATACAACCAGTCGGAGTCGACACTAAATTCTGCGTTTTTTGCGTGCAGTGCCCACCCGGAAGAATGGTCGAACATCATCGCCTTGTCGGGTGTCCTAACCAACGAAAGCTAAAGTAGGATGAGCTACTTCATCGGTTCGATGGTTCCCGAGGAAGTCCACGAATTCCTGTCCAGTAATAAACCTGAAATTGATCAAGTAAGATGGACGAAACCTGAGAAATACCACATAACGTTTGAGTACTTCCCAGACCTGTCTCCCGAATTGTTTGAGGTTGCCCATCGAAAGGTCCAAGCTTTATCACAGTACTTTCCATTGCAGTGCGAACTCAATCGTTTTTCTGGTTTTCCTTCCCCTCGAAAGGCTCGAGTGATCATCGCTCTCGTTTCGTTAGCTAATGCAGAAATACAGACCGTTTGCGACAGTAAACGCTTCAACCCACACGTTACTGTTGGGTACGCACGTAGCCCACCAGTATGGGTACCTCAAAAAGCATTAGAACTTTCATTCTCTTTTGCTCGCCCGGCGTTATTTCGTTCCGAAAAGGGCATCTATACTGAGATTGAACCGGCAGGGTTTTAAAAGAAGAATTGGTCTTATCTGCAGCTGGAAGCGAATTGAAACACCAACTCAAACGTTTGTGTTCAGGATGTTTTCGAAAGAAATAATTTCCAAATCTCAATTCGGTCAAACTCGCTGATTCGTTTGGGTCTTCCTGAGACCACATTTGGTCAGCCCGAGCATAAGAGATCAGATACTTCTAAATAAAATCAATCTAACTGTCATCGACCAAGAAATTACCGACTTATAAGAGGTGTTACCAGCATGTACTCCAACAAAATCATTAGACTTTCTTCACTTTTATGCGTCTTAGTGCTACTCGGTTGTGGAAACGCTCCAGAGGAAGAGCAATCGGAGGTGCAACAATCTCTTCTTCAGCAATCCGAGCAGATCGCCATGATGGGAGAAATGCAGTTTCCCGAAATCATTGGAGCCGACATTCCAGGGGCACCGAAGTTGCAACAACCAGTGTTAGTTATGGCAGGAGATGCACCTGTCCTCACAGAAAAGCACGGTTTAGCTGCACCTGCATTATGGGATTGGAACCGAGACGGTAAGCGAGACTTACTTGTCGGTGAGTTTGAAACCAACTCTGGAGAGTACTTCCCAATGTCCGAGAATGGTTCCACCGTTCGCGTATATCTCAACATCGGGAGCGACGACAATCCTCAATTCGCAAATGAATTTGAGTGGGCGCGAGATACTGCTGGGACGATCATGGAAGTAGAACAATGGTGTTGCATTGGCTTTACTCCGTACTTCTACGACTTAGACGATGATGGCTTTGAGGACATGATCACGGGCCAGTACCATCCTGGCGAAGTTACCTGGTTTCGCGGAAATGAAGAAGGATTTCTATCTGGGGTGAAACTGCCACAAGAAGGAGATCCCGCGTCTCAGTGGAGCCCTATGTACCTTGAATTTGCGGAGAGTCCTGAGGAAGCAGTCATTCCCGACCCAATTGAAACTTTCGACTACTGGGTTTATTCCTCTGCATCCATGGGAGACTTCGACGATGATGGCGACTATGACCTCATCTTTGGCGGAAATGCCCTAAAGATCAGTGAAAACATCGGCACTAAGTCTGAACCCAAATTTGGACGACGAGAACTACTCTTAGATGTCGATGGTAAACCGTTGACTGTTGGTAGAGTAGCAACGGACGAAGACATTGAAGGCTGGGCACAAACTTCTACGGCTGCACTTGCCGGGGACTTTAAGACCTCGCCTTATGTTGTCGATTGGGATCGCGACGGAGTCTTAGATCTTCTGGTGACCGGTAGCTATATAAATGCGGGTGCCTTGGCTGTAGCGTTTTTTAAAGGAGTCAAAGTAGACGGTGAGCATCGCTTTCATCCAGCAGTAGATTTATTAGCAACCGAGGATGGTAGCAAAGCACTACCAGGTAGCGGTCCGCGCTTGTATGTAGACGATTGGAACCTTGATGGTACGCCTGACCTCATTATCGGTGCGAGTGTTGCAACCGTGAATAGTGGTGAATTCTCGCATGAATTGTCGTGGGAGTGGGAAGGTACGAATAAGGTCGAGAGTGCCGGAAAAGACCCCGGTCGTTATCCACCGCAAGAAAAACCTAGCCGTGAGGCGTTTCTTGCGCAATATGAGGAAACTGGCGGATTTTGGGGAACTGAAGATGAGTTTGACGAATTCTTCGAAATGCAAGTTAAATTCTGGCAAGCAACTGTTGGTGTTCTGTACGACACAGGTAGAGAACACTGGTTGACCATGCGCCACCAGGGACGGATTTACGTAATGTTGGGTACCGAGGTGGACGATGCTGATACGGCTGACACCCAATTACCCACTCCGAAAACCCAGGAGAACGAGACTTCTCAAGTGGAAGAAGAGTCCAAGTTACCGGTCAAATTGGAGTTGGTCGTTCCCGAGAAAGTCGATCAAGGTTCCACCGCGGAAGTTTCTCTCGCCATTGATATTAAAGACGGGTGGTATATCTACGCGCCTACGGGGAAAAATGCAGAACAAGGCATGAAAGAGACTAAAGTGTCGTTTACCATACCTGAAAGCATACAAGAGGTAGGTAAAGTGAAAATGCCGATGCATCAGTTCAAAGGCTCTTACGACATCTTTCGTGGCTCAGACCTCGCGGTGATCCAAAAGATAGGAACAGAGGATAGCACTCCCGGTGAATACACAATTGCGAGTCAGGTGACCTACCAAACCTGCAATGACGATATTTGTCTACCGCCTAAAACCGTGGAGCTCACGGCTGTTCTTCTAGTAGCAAGCAATTAGTCTGGATCCCCGGAGGCTTCCGCATCGAAAAGATCCGACTCATTTGGATCCTTGTCGTTCTGGTTTTCCACTGTAGCTAGTTTTATCTGTGCGGTGGCATAAAGACTCTCGTACAGTTGTTTAAAGACATAGGCTCCTAAATTGAGGCCTTGATCGATGTAGTGCTGACGATCGGGATTATCCCAAGATGGTTCGATCACACGAAAGAATTCGTCGGCGTGCCGCTCATCCAGTTCGGCGTGTAAGGTATAGTGCGTCAAGTTGTCTCTTTCAACCCATTGACGACGCACGACACTTGCACCGATACTTACCGATATCGAAGCGAAAGCAAGTTCAATAATGCCCATACACGCGATTCCTACCTCAAGTTCCGAAAGCACGCAGGAACCGGCTAATACCGTATTAAAAGCCCGAACTTCAGGCCACAGAGCAGACTTGTTACCCAAAGACTCAACTTCGCTCCCTAGAGATGTCAAAAACTTTACGAAAGTCGTTTGATGAAATTTACTTTCGGCAAACTCTCCGTGTTCTTCCACTACGTTTTTTAGAATGTCAAGTCGTTGCATTGGATCAGGAAGACGACCTACCAAAGCACTCATCGGTCGGGGAAAGAATGTAACGGCGAAGAAAAATTGTTCTTGAGACAACCGAAACATTTCTTTTGTCATGCTACCGTCGGCTAGAGCGGTTAGATAACCGTTAGTCAGTACACCTGACTCTTTCAATATTTCTTCCGCACGATTCGTTACTTGTAACATGGGATAGTCGGTGGATTCACTAGTGGTGGTCATAGACTTCAAATCTCCGATGAATGAACCAAAAAGGGAAAGTCCTCGCTGAGGCTTACTCCGTATATGGACGCTGAAAAGGCATTATGGTCGATATTGTCTAAACGACTCTGTACCACAGCTAAGTGTGTTTCAGGTACAGTAACAAACAGATGAGTAAAGCCCGAGGAATGACTTCGAGTACAAGCATGTGGTATTAAACGGACAATGTGTTCCGGACTAACATAGGACAAGTACGTCAAATGTGCGTAACGATATTCTGCGTGCTGCCGGTCGTACAACTGCTTAGCACGCCTGGTATCCTCGAGTAGAGCACAGGCATCAGACTGTTCATCGACAAGCCACACTGGATCCTCCTGAGCGCGCAATAATGGGTTCATCAATGCCCACGTTGGAACAGCAGTCGAAGTTTTACGGGGTTCGATCCCAGTTTCCGCTGAGCTAAGGTCGAGTGGATGCTCTGAAACTCTCGACTTCCATGGAAAGTTTGTTGCAGTAGAAAAACTAAGTAAATGGACTCGTCCCGACCATGAGAATTGCGGGACTCCGACTCGTCCAGTGTATTGCTTCGGAGTCACAGTCGTACCGTCCATGACCACGGAATAGGCTGATGTGATTTGTGGTCGTAACCAGAGAATCGCGGTCCGCGCTAAGCGATAGAGCAACGTACTACCTTGTAGTTCTTTCGTGATCTTTACGTCTGCGACGTAGGCGACTTGGGACGACTTCCCGTTAGGAGTCACCAAAGTACGGATAACGGCACTCAATACACCAACTACCTCGTCTTCTCTCAGTGCTACAAAACAATAGGCATCGCCCATCGAACTAAAAAAGTCAGTGTAGAGACTTGGATGTTCGATTCGGAATTCTTTTGATTCACCCAACGGATACCAAAACTGGTACTCAAAGTCTCGCAACATGGGACTGAATTCAGCGATCTCCTGAGCAGTCAATCGAAAGATTTGTGAAGTCTCAACCAATGGTGTTCTCGAATGTTTGCCGTATCAAAGTATGGTTGTGTTGTGACTCATAACCTCCGACCGCAATGTACCCCACGATAAAAGTAACTTAGGTCCTCGCGATGTAAATTGTCGGATTCCTCATCTAACCATGTGAAGTGCTCACCGAGTGCCCGAATAGGTAAATCTGAATTAAGTTGTCGAATCAGGGTGTATCCCTTTGGTTTCAATCGATTCCAAGTTAATTCTAACAATGCATGAGCCTCGTCTACAGTCAGCCAATCTAATACATTTGAGAGGTGAATATAGTCAAATCGGACATCGGTCTTTGCTAAGTAATCCTGCATTGTTTCGGCTTCAAAGTGAATATTCGCCGAAACTTCCTGGCGTGGTTGGCTGAGCCATCGTGCGATGGGTTTTATAGTCTCGCAAGATGCCAGAACCTGCCAAAGGAAGTGATTGGTACTAGCGTTAAAACAATGCAAGGCATACACCGTTCTCTGGAAAAAGTGAGCAGAAAAGGACATCACTGGATTTTGAGTCGCGGTTTCTCCAAAAAGTGCGACAAGGTTTTCGATGCACATCACTTGATCGAAACTCTTGAGTAATAACGCTACAAAGTCGGGGTGAGTTTGAAGCCACTTTGCTTGATCGCTTGAGTTCTCGAGTTGCAGAAGGTCAAGTACTGAATCAGGAAACGTCGCGACAGATTTGCTGACCTGCTGAAATACTGATTCGTATCGGCCAGCATAATCAAGACCGACCTCTAAGATATGATCTGTTGGACCAAAACTACTCATAGGATCACAAGTTTCTTCACAAATACGATGCAATTGACGTTCCCTCGCTTCGAGGGAGAGATCCGTATGTCCAAGAAACTTTAGACGGTCGTCGGGGTCCTGACCTCTCAGTAACGCGAGTTTGACTCGACACAAAGCCAGCTGCGCTGGATTTGGATCGACAACGTGAATCGATCGTACATTAGGCATACTGGCGAGCACCGCGAGCGTACATCCACCAGAACCAACAATTAAAAGGGACGCGTCTCTAGAGAGCTGTTCAACTACCCAAGCATCTAGACCGGGATCTTCGCGAACTTGTGCGAAGCGAAGTGGAAGATCTAAGGATTGATATACCCAGTCTGGAAATTGGTTCACAGATAGAAACGCACAGGTTGACAGGTAGTACGGAGATTTTAAATCGAGGTTTTCGTACAACAAACACACTCGTTTCGTGTCCTTCCAACCAAAGTCGCGCTATCCTTAAAATTCTCGCTTCTTTGTTCCATCAAAAGACGAACATCCGGTGCGGCCAGGTAGCTCAGTCGGTAGAGCAGTGGACTGAAAATCCTCGTGTCGGCAGTTCAATTCTGCCCCTGGCCACCACTGTTTTCCTCAATTGAGTTGAGGGACAAATCTTTGTCTTTAGGGTACGTATTCTCGTGCTAGTTATGTCGTTGTTAACAGTAAAGAAATTTCGTTGGCTTGCTTCAAGCACCCTCATTGTCTTGCTAGCAAGCTGTGGTCAGAGTCCTACAAAAGTTTCTGTCGACGGCGCGTGGGTAAGAACTCCGTTACCCTCGAAGACAACTAGTGCGGCTTATGTGAAGTTTAAGAATCACACTAACAATGCGATCACTTTGATTTCAGCCGATTCCGATACTATCGGTGCGATTGAGTTCCACAAGTCAGAAACTGAAGATGGAAGGCACCGAATGATAAAGTTAGACACTTTAGAGATTGCCGCTAAAGACACCCTGAAGCTAGAACCTGGGGGACTACATCTGATGTTGTTCCGTATTGAAGAAGTCGAGGGAGACACACACGAAATTGACTTTCACGCTGAAGGTGATCTCACTTTCCAAGCCACATTTGAAATACGTGATGAAGCTCCTGAATGACTCTTCCCTTTTCAAGCGGTGCAGTATTTGAAAGTGGATCTTTTCAATATCATATTTAGTTCGTTGAGCCACATACTGTGGCTTCTTATTTAGCAGGAGACAAGACAGAATCTATGGACTTAAATTTGATTCCACCAATCCTTGGAGGCGTAGGACTGATCGCTGCGTTGATCGTATATTTATTGGTTAAACGTTATCCTGCCGGCGAGGAGAAGGTACGTCTTATCGCTGATCAAATTCATCGTGGTGCGATGACCTTTATGCGTCGCGAATACAGTCTCCTGTTTATCTTTGCTCTCGTTCTGTTCACATTGATTATTCTAGACCGGGAACACTTAGGTTTGCGTACGGGAATCGCCTTCTGTGCAGGCGCAATCGCATCTGCTCTTGCGGGTTGGCTCGGAATGTACACAGCGACCAAAGCGAATGTACGTACTACGACGGCTGCACAAACGAGAGGTGCAGCAGCGGCTTTGTCTGCCGCATTCTTCGGCGGGTCGATTATGGGCTTAGCGGTCGCATCCTTAGGACTACTCGGATTAGGGTTGGTGTATTACTTTTTTGGTGGGAACCCAGACCATGCACATCACATCCACGGATTCGGTATGGGTGCATCCACAGTCGCAATCTTTTCTCGTGTTGGCGGGGGTATATATACCAAGAGTGCGGACGTTGGAGCTGACCTTGTTGGTAAGACAGAAGAAAACATACCGGAGGATGATCCTAGAAATCCTGGGGTAATCGCAGACAACGTCGGTGACAACGTCGGCGATGTCGCGGGAATGGGGTCCGATCTCTTTGAATCTTACTGTGGTTCGATGATCGCGAGTATTGCTATCGCAGCTACTATTGGTGCAAATGGCTTGTTTGAATTGTTCACCGCACCGGTGGTTGAGGCACAGGCACGAGCTGTGCTCATGTCTCTACCACTTACCTTAGCCTCAACCGGTTTAATCTGCTCAATCCTGGGTATCATCATCGTGCGCACTCAATCCAATCGGAATCCTGCGCTAGCCCTACGATTAGGGATGCTGATTTCGCCGACGCTTTTTATCATTTCGGTTTATGTTATCGTCACACAATTCACTGATCTGTCTTGGAAAATATGGGGGTGTGTCCTCGCCGGTGCAATCGGTGGTGTCATTATCGGTCTAATTACCGAGTTTTACACCTCTGGTCGTCCGATCGAACGAATTGCTGAAAAAGGAAAAACTGGCGCGGCGACGGTGTTGATAACCGGTTTAGCAACGGGAATGCAGTCCGTTGTTATTCCCATTCTCAGTATTTGTGGAATTATCTGGATCTCAACAGAGTTAGCTGGTCTTTATGGTGTTGCTATTGCAGCAGTTGGTCTTCTCGCAACAGTAGGGATGACGATGGCCGTCGATGCTTACGGTCCTGTCGCAGACAACGCAGGTGGTATTGCGGAAATGGGAGGTCTCGGAGAAGGAGTACGAAAGATTACCGACTCTCTTGACGAACTTGGAAATACAACCGCGGCAATGGGTAAAGGATTTGCAATCTGTGCTGCCGCCTTAGCAGCTCTTGCGATTATTGCAGCGTTTGTTGAAGCGGTAGGGCACGAACGTGATGCTGCATTTATTTTGGAACTCAGTGATCCTAGGGTATTGATTGGGCTCTTCATCGGCGGGTTAACGGCGTTCTTAATAGCCTCCATTACGATGAGCGCTGTCGGTTCAGCCGCGGAACGAATGATCGAAGAGATTCGACGACAGTTTCGAGAAATTGATGGTCTCCGGGAAGGCACAGCTGAACCGGACAACGAAAAATGCATTCAAATCGCAACGAATGCAGCACTCACTCGCATGATCTTACCCGGTGCTATCGCGGTATTCCTCCCACCACTAGTTGGATTTACATTGGGTGCCGAAGCACTAGGTGGTCTTCTAGGAGGCGGACTTGTTGGTTGCGTGTTACTCGCTCTGACTATGGCAAACGCAGGTGGGGCGTGGGATAATGCAAAGAAGTTTGTTGAAAAAGGTGCTCTTGGAGACGGCCACCTCAAGGGTTCGGATACTCATGCCGCCACCGTGGTTGGTGACACAGTCGGAGATCCTTTCAAAGACACCTCCGGTCCAAGTATGAATATCTTGATCAATGTGATGGCGATCGTCAGCTTAGTGATCGCCCCGCTAATTGCTTGAGTCTAATCGTCTAGGTCAAAATTTTGCAACTTACGCGCAACAAATTTGTTCTTGAGCCGCACATATAGCGGGAGTCCAGAAACATAGTTTGGAAAGGCTTCGCCCTGAACTAACGGTTCGAGATAACGACGCGCACTTGCGGTGATCCCAAAGCCATCCTGTGTGATATAAAAACGAGGAAGTTTACGTTCTACATTCGCGACGTTTTGAATCGGTGTAGTACTCACTTCCCATCGATACGGCTCATCCTGCAAGCGTTCTATCGTCACCATCTGATCTGTCTTCCCTTCGAGCGCTGCAGTCACGGCCATAGTGCCAACGGCATAAGCTTGATCAACATCGGTTTGTGAGGCGATATGTCGTGCAGACCTTTGCAAGTAGTCAGAAATAGCATAATGCACTTTGAATCCCAAATTTCGCGTGACTGATCGTGCGAGTTCTTGAGCCACCCCGCCTAATTGCATGTGTCCAAAAGAATCCCGTTGCCCAGAGTCAGACAAAAATGTACCTTCACTATCTCGAACTCCTTCTGAGGCAACGACTACGCAGTGCTTATGACGTGCAACACATTCTTTTACTCTCGACAGGAAAGTACTCTTTTGAAACTCAATCTCCGGAAACAAAATAATGTGTGGAGGATCAGATTCTCTATTCCCAGCCAAACCACTCGAAGCAGCGATCCAACCCGCATGTCGGCCCATCACTTCAAGAATAAACACCTTGGTTGAAGTCTCACACATCGACCGAACGTCCAGTCCTGCTTCCTGCACCGAAATCGCGACGTACTTGGCAACCGAACCAAATCCTGGGCAAGTATCAGT
Source organism: OMG group bacterium (assembly GCA_012267385.1). Taxonomy (GTDB): domain Bacteria; phylum Pseudomonadota; class Gammaproteobacteria; order Pseudomonadales; family Azotimanducaceae; genus Bin55. The sequence goes on along the minus strand of JAAXGW010000021.1, from coordinate 49,412 downwards.
ATTGGCAAGATCATTGTCTACAGTTTTTGGAATACCAATACAATGCAAAGGATAGTCAAATTGTTTGCTCAGCGTCGAAATCTTGTTTGTAGTATCCTGAGAGTCTCCACCTCCGTTGTAAAAGAAATACCCTACGTCATGAGCTTTGAACACATCGAATATGCGGCGTGCAATCGGATCGCTCGTTGAGGGTGCTTTGAGCTTAAAACGACACGAACCGAACGCTCCTCCTGGAGTTGAGCGAAGTTTTTCAATATCTGCGTCTGTTTCCAAACTCGTGTCGAACAGTTCCTCTTTTAAAATTCCTACTATACCGTTGTTAGCGGCTAGCACTCCTTTGATTAAGTTTGAGTGTGCGCGACATTCTTGAATAACTCCACATGCAGTTGCGTTGATGACAGCGGTGACACCCCCGGATTGTGCGTAGACCGCATTACGTGGTTCGGTCAAAGTAATTGTCCCTATTTAAATAGAGTGTAAAGCATACCGAAATGAGTCAAAAATTCCATCAATTGTTAAGACCAATTTTTCGGTTGTTGCTCTTTCGAGGCTCACCTGTTGATGTGAATGGAAGTCTCGCCACGATCGCCACGTTCGCGATTCTCTTCGTGGCTCTTGTGTGGCTAACTTTGCCTTCAGCAGGTTCAACTAACTTGAGCGCAGAAGTAGTATCCGATTTGCGAACGGTTCTTTTGGTCATCCCGATCATTACCTACGCATTTGCCGCTCTGATGATTTTTACCGTACTCAACATGCGGAAATTTAACGACCGATTTCCTAAAACGATCTCAGCATGCTTAGGCTTATTGCTGTTGTTCCAAGCCGGTATGTTTTTGCTCTCTATATTGTCAATGTTCTTCGGATCGAGCTTACGTTCCATCTTTGGAGCAGTTCAAATTGCAATGTTTTGTTGGTTCATCGGCGCGGGAGGTCAAGTCTTCTTACATGCATTTAACCTTAAGTTCTATCAAGGTATCCTTGCTACGATCGTGATCATTTTGGTCTCTTCTGTTATTGCAGGGATCATTACCGGAATCGTGTTCCCGGAGGAAATCGGGACATACGCTAGATTGCAAGACCAGCTAATTGAACTCCGTTCGTCAGAATAGTTGCGTGGTCCAGAACTCCACGGCAACAAGTTAATTGTTGCGAGCGACTATAACATGCTTTCAATTTTGTGTCTGTCAAGGTTCGGTACGCAGTGTCAAGGGAGACAATGCTACGATCCTCACTTTTCTCCTACTGTTAGTACTCGTGGAATTGCATCCGTTAGTGTCTCTTTTTACAGACACGGAGCTAGCCTCAGAATTATTAGAACATCGTACTACTATATGGTTACTGGCGTTAGTGTGGCATGGGTTAGCAATCGTGACGATTTTTGCTTTGTTGAAGTGGAAACACTATATGAGCAGACTTCGTGGAACCCTAGCGTCGTATTTTGGAGTATTTTTAATGTTTCAACTCGTTGGAGTGCTATTGCAACTACCAAGTCAAGGGACTCTTCCCTCGGGTATACGGACTCTCCTTTTGATTGTGTGGCTCTCTTGGAGTTGCTGCGTCTTTGGGTACGTGTTTGGAAGCGCGCTCAGCATCAAGTTCTATCAAGGCGTCATTGTCGCATTCCTGTCAACTTCGTCTCCTATGTGCTAGCTTTTGCTGTGATTGGATCGATCGTCTCGCCCGAACTACTCAAGATCCTTCTGCAATAAATACCTTCTTGAACCACAGAACAGACAACGCGTAAACCGACAACGTGCTCCAAGCATATCTAACTTATACCCAGCTTTGCTTCTTCAGAAGTAGCGTCAAAAACGCCAGTGGGAGCACGGCGACTCTCGTACTGGTCTTACTGTTATTCGCTCTCACAACATTTCTTCGGTTTGAGTTATCGCCCGTCGAACACGACCCAGTCAATTACTACAGCAAAACCTTGGTGATTTTTGTTGTGTTCAACGTGTTTATGTATCTTGCCTTAGTCTATAAGAAAAGTCAGAATCGCTACCGCAAGGTGCTATCCACATTCATCGGAACACGGACTCTGATTGATCTATTCATGATCATTGTTCTGTTCGTATCTTCAGCCGATGAGCAATTGCATTCTGTGTTGATCGCTATCGTAGTAATTTGGCGCATGTGTATCGTCGGGTACATTCTGAAAGACGCGCTCAATGTACTATTGCCGACAGGCATCCTAATTTCTATAGTATTCACGATCATTTCAATTGAGGTAGCAAATCTATCTGTTGGAATTGCTATGACGCCAGAACAAGTGCCCACTAGTGAATAAGAAAAGATCACTGTACTTCATGGGAATCGGCGGTACCCTGATGGGTAGTCTTGCTCTTCTCGCGAAAGAAGCAGGATACTCCGTCAAAGGGTTTGACGGGAAGATTTACCCACCGATGAGCGACTTGCTTGCAAATGCCAAAATCGATCACTATGACCGCTTTGATCCCTCGCAATTACAACCGCCTCCAGACGTTGTGGTCGTGGGAAACGCAAATCTCCCCCGTGGGAGTGAACCGCTGGAATACGTACTAAACCAAAAACTTCCCTACACATCGGGTGCTGAGTGGTTGGGAACCGAAATTTTGAAAGATCGTCAAGTGATTGCCGTAGCAGGTACTCACGGTAAAACCACTACTACAGCAATGATTGTGTGGATTCTTTCGAAGGCCGGAGTCGATCCTGGATTTCTAATTGGGGGCGTACCTGTCAACAGCGATCTGTCGGCGAAACTGGGTAGTGGAACACACTTTGTTGTTGAAGCAGATGAATATGACACCTCGTATTTCGATCGACGGTCTAAATTCCTTCATTATCGACCCAACATTCTCATACTTACATCGTTGGAGTTTGATCATGCTGACATATTCGCAAATCTTGATGCAATCAAATACCAATTTCAGCACTTAATCCGGGCCGTACCGGGGAACGGACAGATCATTGTGCCTGGTGATCACGACAACATTGAAGCAGTGTTGCAACGTGGATGCTGGACACCAATCACTAGATTCTCGACATTCCAAAACGCACAAGCGGAGTTCGAATTTTTCGCTGACAACGTTCTGACTGATGGTTCTGCATTTGACGTCGTCGAACACAGACAAGGAATTGTTGGACGCGTCTCCTGGAACTTGCTTGGGGCACACAATGTCGCGAACGGTCTAGCCGCGTTGATCGCCTCGTACCACGCTGGCATAGAACTTGATACAGCAATTCAACATTTGAGTACGTTCCCTGGAGTGAAAAGAAGGATGGAAGTGATCGCACAAAATGACTCAACCACCGTGTATAGTGACTTCGCTCACCACCCAACCGCTATCGCTAGCACACTAGAAGGAATTCGGGAACACGTTGGATCTGAGAAAGTAATTGCAGTGATCGAACCTCGCACCCACACGATGTCGTTGGGCACCCTCAGAGCCGAATTGAAACAGTGTTGTGTCGCAGCCGACGAAGTGATTTGGTTTCAATCTCCCACCATTAAATGGAAATTGGAAGAACTTTTGGTTGATACTACTGTACCGACGAAAATCGTAACGGACATTGATGCCCTAGTAATGGAACTTTGTGAACCGAAGAGGCAAAGAACTCACGTTGTAGTCATGAGTAATGGTGCGTTCAGTGGAATCTACCAAAAGCTCACTGATGCATTTCATTGAACGGTTTGAATGTTGTTGCACTAGAGTCCCGTGAGTACTCTAAAAGCAAGTGTTTATCCCCCCTTGTTGCGTAATGTTTTTTTTGGGGAATTATGTAGCAAAATCCGCAAAGTAATTGAGCCGTATCAATCTTCTACTCGATCTAGTCGGTATCGTTCGTTCAATTCTTTGCGTGTCGGGTTGTGATCTGGCACTTGTACTGGCTTGGTGCGGATCAACGCTTTGAGCGTGTCGGTAAATTCTTTCTTCGTTATTTCGCGTCGCTCGACGCGATTAAATTCTTTACGGTTCATCTTTTACCCTGCTGCAAAAGTCATTAAACTTGAATGTTGTAATCGAGACATCAAATATTCCATAGGTCTATTCCCCTTTATCCGATTGCACGAACCGCAAAGGAGTTGTAAATTCTCTATATGGTCGCCCCCCCCGTGCGAACTGGGTACGATATGGTCAATCTCCAAATGTCGATCTTTGAAGTGCTCTCTACAACCGTTGCAAAATCCTTTTTGTTTGCCGTATAGTGTCTCCTTATTTTCTTTTGAGTTGTATTTAAGAATAGGAACTATATCAGTACGTTCGATCGCGTCATCTTGTAAATGAGCACCTCTGTAAAACATTCCCAGCTCTCGACGCATACGCAATGCTACGAGTTCAGCTGCTTTTGGAGAAATATCAATACCCACCCATTGACGACCTAGCTTTTCCGCCGCGATACAGGCAGTTGCACAACCACAAAAAGGGTCTAAAACCATGTCGTCCATATTACTACTGGCAGCAATGATCGGATTGAGTAAAGCCAAAGGTTTTTGAGTAGGAAATCCCACTCGTTCTCTGGAGTTTCCTCGAATAATAGGTGCGTAAATAACATCAGATTGCATTTTAAATTCCTTGTCGAAATTAAAGAGAATATCATTGTCATTCAACTCTCGATGCAGTGCTTTTTTAATTTTTTCACAACGTCTTATTATTAGCTTATCTTTAAGATGCTTAACACTGACATACAGGACTTGATTGCCAGTTAGGAATTTTCGAAATCTGTTGCGGTATTCTGAATTCCCTCCTTTAATAGGATTAAAGATGTACCCCCCCCACACTGTATCTAAAAACAGTATCATGGTTACGGGGGAAATTTTTTCCAGCGTTAACCATCTTGCCGTAATGCCAGATCAACTCATTTCTAAATTGTTCACGACCGAAAATACAATCCATTAGCAACTTTAAATAATGACCTGCACTCGAATCACAGTGTATGTAAACCGACCCAGTGGACTTAAGCAGTCGTTTCATTTCCATAATTCGCACCGCCATATAAATGAGGTACGCCATCATGGACTTACTGTGCATGGTCATCACTGCTTTGAGATATTGATATAGTTCGGGATGCTCTCGCTGAATGAGTGCGTGCCATGCTACTTTGAGTTCATCTAACCCCCAAGTATCTTTGAATTCAGCTCCAGCAGCTTCACTTCCGATCGGAGCAGCATAGTTCGCATTAGAGTTAAAAGGAGGGTCTAAGTAAATGAGATCAACACACCCAGAATTCATTCTCCGCATAACATCCAAACAATCTCCAGTGAAGATGGTTTGATTTTCCCAGTTGGGAGTCATGCTGTGAGATCAATGTATCGTAGTTTCTTCCCCTCAATCTGTTCTACAAATTGACGCATTCGGTCGATAGTGTCGACTTCACAATTCCCGTCATTGAGACGGAATGTAATCTCGTTGACGTATCGTGCTAAATGCTTCGGGGAAACATGGTGCCAGGTGCCATTGATAGAACGCTTGAGAATAGCCCATACACTCTCAATGTTTTGGTATGAACTGTGCCTCGTTTGTACTCGCCTTGACCGTGTTTCACGGTCTCATGGGTAATTCCTCGTAGGATTTGAGCGAGTCGAGCGTACACAGTTGCTTCGTCCGTATAAACAGTCGTGTCGTCAGTGATACTCTCATTCACAAAATCAATGAGCGTCTTTGCATCTTCACACTCGACTGGCTTGGCTTTAACCTTGCCTTCTCGTTCCTTGATACCGACTACTGGCGTCTTGCCGACTGTTCCGCGTCCTTGCTTCAATTTCTTACTCTCATGCTTGTTGGACTCTTTACCACCGACATAAGTGGTATCAGATTCCACAATGTTAGAGAGTTTGACACTCTCATGCACAAAACCTTCTCTTATTCTATGCAACATGTGCCACGCGGTGCGATAATTGCAACCTAATTCTTTGGAGATTTGCAATGCACTCACACCCTTACGAGCGGTCATAAGCGAGTAAATAGCGTAAATCCAATCTTGCAGTGGCTGTTTGGTAGCGTGCATGCAAGTACCCGTTGTAACTCGGAATTGCTTACGACAATCCAATCCGTGCCAATAGGTGTATGGCTTACTCTTTGGCTTGGTGAACTCACCAGTGCGACCACAATGTGGGCATACTGGCTTATCCTTCCAGCGCACTTCCTCTAACCACTCGAAACAAGATTGCTCGGTTGGGAACATCTTGTAGAGCTGAGGAACGCTAATCGTCTTGACTCGCTGTTTCTCTGTCATCTGATTTACTCCGTTCAGTTTCTTCACTTATGCAGATTATTATATCACATATTTACATATATTGCAACAGTTTTATACGATAATTTGTAAATTTCTTACGATTTATGTAGCGGTTTTGCGGATTTTGCTACATAATTCCCTTTTTTGATTGGTAATCCTGGGTCTAGACTGCCCGTTTATCGCACTAGATCCGATGCTATTCAGTAGTCCGTACTGATGTCCGTTTACACTATGAAGTGCGCCCAACCTGTGGGGTTGGTATTTCGGTCAAATTTACTTGTGGTGCTAGTAGCGATGTCCATCACAGCTATTGCGCATGATGAAATTACGACAACGTTCGAATGTCACAAGATCGTGGTAGACGACGAAGAAACAGATCAGTGTCATTGCCACGCTCCAGGGGAAGAGCCTGTCGAGAGTTCTTGCGACGATGTTCTAACAATGGAATTGCTGCTTGAACTAGAGAAAGTTGATCAGAATCTCTATTTCGGACTGCGAGTCGAGCCTGAAGACACTTGTACCGAGTACAACGTAGCCGAATATCCTTACGGTTCTACCTTAGATGTGATCAAAGCCCAAGAGTTGGGAGGGATATTTGGTGCTTTCGAGAATAAATGTTTTGATACTTACGAAGATGTAGACGTCGATCATCTCGTGGCAAGAAAAGAAGCGCATGACAGTGGTCTCTGCGCTGCAGATGCTCAAATAAAGATTAACTTTTCAAACGACTTAGAGAATATCGCTCTAGCCAGCGCGTCGGTGAATCGGAGCAAATCTGATAGAGATCCCGCAGATTGGTTACCGGACCACAACGCTTGTTGGTATGTGTGGCAACACATGCACATTAAGCGTAAATACGACTTGACGATTGACGAAACCGAGAAGAACGCGATCGACTCGGTCTTGCAAGAATGTTCTTTAGAAGAACTAGTCTTGGAAATCGACGAGTCTTGTACCCTTCCGGAGTACTAAAAGTCTCTCTACAACAACAATAGTCAGAACCAAGCCGATTCTGGTGTTAGGATAGAGTCCGTACCGTTTCGGATGGCCTCAAACAGTGATGGGATTTTTGGTAATATGCGATCAAAATAAAATTCGGCTGTGTACTGCTTATTCAAGTGCTCGTCATTCGCCCCACTCATCTGATTCCATAACCAAGCATAGATAACTAAACCGCTGAGCTCAAGATAGTCGACCGCATTTCCAGCAGCGAATTCTAAAGTGTTTGATGATCGTTCCATAATCAACTTCGTGCATTCGAGCCACTCGTCGATATATCCATCAACGACTTCTTTGTAGGGACCCTCATTATTCTTCGACCGCATATATTCCGCAAATTCAACGACGTATTCACCTCGATTGAGTAATACCTTGCGTCGAACCAGATCCCATGCTTGAACGCCATTGGTACCTTCGTAAATCTGTGTTATCCGAGTGTCTCGGACTAGTTGTTCAATCCCTGTTTCCCGGATGTATCCATGCCCTCCAAAACACTGCTGAGCATGGATCGTTGAGTCCATAGCTCGATCAGTAAGAAAAGCTTTTGCGATGGGAGTCAGCAGTTCAACAAATTTAGTGGCTTGTACCTGATCTTCTGGCGCTTCGGCAAAGCGCGAACGATCGATTTGATGTGCGACAAAGAGCGCGAACGCTCGACCGCCCTCCGTAAAAGCGCGTTGCAGAAGCATGAGCCGCCGAATATCAGGATGTTCAATAATAGGATCTGCTTCAGCATCGGAATTGGGAGGTCGCTGTACCGCTTTGCCCTGTCGTCGTTCTTTCACATAGTCAGACGCCATTTGATAGGCTCGTTCCGCAGCACCTAGACCTTGGATTCCTACCGAGAGTCGAGCCGCGTTCATCATTACGAACATTCCTGCTAAACCATGATGCGGCGCGCCTATTAAGTAACCGATCGCGTCTTCGTAAACGATCGTTGATGTTGCACTGCCATGTATGCCCATTTTCTCTTCAATCGAAGCACTAAAAAAGCTGTTTCTAGCTCCTAGTGTGCCATCTTCATTAACGAGAAACTTTGGTACTAAGAAGAGTGAAATCCCTTTGGAACCAGAGGGTGCGTCTGGCAACTTCGCAAGTACTAAGTGAATGATGTTTTCAGCAAGGTCGTGTTCCCCGCTCGTAATAAATATTTTTGTTCCGCTCACACGGTACGAGCCATCCTCCGCAAGAATTGCTTTCGTCCGTAGCAAACCGAGATCCGTTCCCGCGTGAGCTTCGGTTAGCGCCATCGCACCCGTCCATTTCCCTTCATACATCGGTGGTAGATAGTTCGTCTTGGTCGTTTCGTCGCAAAATACGTCTATGCAATGCGCGGCACCGACCGTAAGCGATGCGTACAGCCACAAAGTCGTGTTAGCTCCCCAGAAATATTCTTCGACGCCGATAGAGAGCACAGCAGGTAAACCTTGGCCTCCATACTCCGGATTTCCGGTCAGGCTCAACCAACCACCGGAAACCACACCGTCAAATGCTTCTTTGTATCCCGAGGGGGCGTAGACCTTGTTGTCGCGCCATGTTGCGCCTTCCTGATCTGCGCTTTGAGAGACCGGACCCATCACTTCTGCGGCAAATTTGCCGCCTTGTTCCAGAATAGCTTGCGCCAGATCTAAATCCACCTCGTTGATCTGCGACCACTTCGCCCAATCTTCGTGGATCTTGAATACGTCTTTCAGAAGAAACATAGTATCTTCTACTGGCGGCCGGTAAGGCAACATTTATTTTTCCTTAATGTTGGAGTGAAATTTAGCGCGAATGGTGAATTTGATTCGCGTATTGCATGTATAGGTATTTACGGGCTGCAGGCTCTAAACTTTGACACTGCTTCTCAAAAGCACGTTGTACCGGACCACGTTCAAGCTCACACCCAGTTCCTCCAGAGAGAAGCCTTTGAGCTTCGTAAAACGTGGGAAATGTTCGCAACCCATTTGTGATCGAATCATCGACCCGTAAAGCGAAGTCGTCTGCGTCTAATGGTCTCACGTTGGGATCGCCATTTTGCTTCACTTCTTCTGGTTTAATCGGTTCTGAGAACGCCAAATGTACTCGACCCTTGAATCCTCTAATTCCTTGGACGATACTACGAAAGTCCTCTCTTTCGTCTTTTTCGTAGGTACCGGTAGTCTCTCGAGTATAGAGTTCCATAGCTTTCATTGGAGCACAAGGATCGACTTCATAGGAAACTGAGATCGGCACCAAATAGACATGCTCTAACCAATCTGAAATTTCCGATATCTCGTCACGATAAGCCAACAACAGCATCTTGATTAGTGCAGGATCGGTCTTGTCCAGACCATCTTTCGATCGTCCTTGCCGTTGCGAGATCCAAACAGACTCCCCTTGTTCCAGGGTATGGCGAATGTATTTTGAAGTGGTTACTAACGCTTCGTACTGGGCGCGTCTTGAATCTGCGCGGCGAACGACCATGAAACCTCGGTTCAAACGCATGATCTCTTTTTCCCAACCACTCTCAAATAGATTGTCGCCAATCGCAATCTGCATGTTCGGCACATCCTGCGATCCTAGGGTAACAACAACTATTGCCGAATCCAACACAATGTCGCGGTGGTTCGAAATGAACAGACAGGGTCGATCACTCGGTAAATGTTCCAATCCTGAAGTAGTCAAACCCAAAGAAGTACGTCGCATACAGAACCCAACATACTTCCCCATTAGGTCTTGGAGATCTTTAATGTTGTGAATATTTCGATAGCGATTACGGAGAATCCGACGCCACAACCATTGCACTCCAGCAGGGAACATTCGATACAAACGAGGTATCGTAAACGTACAGACCGTGCGTATGAGCGTGAGGTCTTCCGAGAGTTCTGCGAGTTTGTCGGCTAGCTCTTCGTCTCGATATGGACGAATGTCCTCGAATTGGTCTACGATCGAAGCAGACCGCGCCCGTGTAGAGCGAGCTTCCGATCCAGGCGTCGTCGCTTCACCGACGTCGATCAGCGAGCCACCGGCGCTAACTTGACTAGATTCCAAAGTTTGAGGTTGCCACTGCACCTTGGCATTAAGGGGAGTTTATTTTATGTTTTTGTAACAGATTTAGCTTTTGAGGTGGAGTCTATTCATGAACATAGCTGAAAACACTTCAAGACAGAAGATCTCTCCGTCAAAAGTCGGCCATGGTGTTCGGAAGCCACAACACTATATCCGGAAAGATTAAAAGGATAGCAACGGTGACCACATCTGCGATGAAAAATGGTCCAACACCGCGGAAGACGTCTTGTAGTGGAATGCTAAGTGATGCTCCTGAGGAAGTCCGTAATTCGCGGGAAACTCCCGCGACGACAAAGCAATTTAGTCCTATCGGTGGAGTAATCAGACATATTTCGGCCATTTTGACAACGATGACGCCAAACCAAATTGGGTCATACCCTAGAGCGATTACCGCGGGAAAGACTACTGGTAGCGTCAAGATCAACATTCCGATCGCATCCATGAACATCCCGAGAACAGCGTAGGCGAGCAGAATACAAATCATGATCACCAAAGGTGACACGTTGAGAGTCACTACCCAATCTGCAAACGCACTGGGTAAACCTGCGAAGCCGAGGAATCGAACGAAGACGAAGACGCCCCAGATAAGGGTAAAAATCATGACCGTTAATTTCGCCGTTTCTATGAGTGCTTGGAAAATATTCTTGTTGAAAGACGAGAACGATTTTTTGAAGAAAATGCGACCTAAGTAGAGCAGAAAAATCATCGCCGCTCCAAGTGCACCCGCTTCAGTAGGGGTAGCATATCCTGTGTACAAGGCACCAAAAATCGTACCGACTACCAAGAGGACCGGCAGCGCACCTGGAAGACTTCGAAATCGCTCTTTCCAGGATATTCCAGAAACAGAACTGCCCAGTTCGGGTTTGACCTTACACATTCCCACGATTAAGACCGTGTAAATCAACACCGAAACAACACCAGGTAACAAACCTGCCAGAAGCAACTTACCAACGGATTGTTCTACGATAATAGCGTAGATCACCAAGATTGCAGAAGGCGGGATTAGAGAAGCCAGAGTTCCACCAGCTGCGACCACACCAGCAATAAGCCGCCGATGATAGCCATTTCGAGCCATGTCTGGAATGGCAACCCGAGAGAACACCGCAGCAGTCGCGGTTGATGCACCCGATACAGCAGCAAAACCAGCACTTGCAAACACTGTCGAAACCGCCAATCCACCAGGCACCCAACCTACCCACTTTCTAGCTGTTTCAAACAATCGATTGGTAAAACCAGCGTGGAATGCTAAAAAACCGATCAGAATAAACAATGGTAAGACCGACAATGCGTAAGTCACGGTCTTTGAATGAGGGATCGTACCGACTATACCTACTGCAGGACCCCATCCCCTTAATAACACGAGCCCGACAAAACCAGCAAGCGCAGCTGCGACAAACACACGAACTCCAACCAGCACTAAGGCAATCAGGAGCACGATGCCCAATATACCGATTGTTAAGTCGTCGAAGGGTAGCATCAGTCTATGTTGGTCGACGCTCAGCTAATGCAGCTTCCGATCGTGCCTTGTCTTCCATTGTTTGAATAACGGGGACTGCGACTGGTTCATAGCTTGGCCAGAACAAGAGACGCAAGTATCCCACAGTTTGGATGACTAAACGACCGAATAAGATGACGAGTGCAATCGGTACGACTAGTTTCGCAGGCCAAGTGACCAGTTCGATATCCATCGTACTATCACCGATATCAAACGCTCTTTGAAAGTGTGCGTACGAGGAAGGAATCAGAATACCGACTATGAACAGCGCGAAGAGACCACCCATGAATTCGGCGAACCAAAGCCAACGTCCTTTCAAAGCAGTCAAAATCAATTCCATCCTAACGTGCCCTCCCAGTCGTTGGACGAATGCAATCGATAGCACTGCAAAACCTACCATCGACACTTCCACAATATCGATAAATCCATACAGTGAAATATCGAAAATACGAAACACAATCCGAATTCCGCCAAAACACATTAGCGCGAAGATGAGAATCCCGGCGACTGCGTTAGTCGCGTTTTCTAAATAGGAATAGATTCGATCTGTGTGCTTAAGAATGCGACCGAGCAGATCGAGATTGGGTTGAATCACTTGGTGCTACGACGCGTAATGGTCTACAAGTGCCATAAGCGGAGATTGGAACTAGGCAAGTGAGGGTAGTGCGCAGTGTGTTTCAAACAGTTGAACGTATGTGTTTGTTCGCAATTTGGTTGCTACTTGTCATGCTTTCCAGATATCAATTGATACTTAGTGAGCAACAGCCAAAACAAATATTTAATACTCATGTCCCAGCGCTTCAAACACTAGTTGTACTAGCCCTCGGGCATCGAAAGATTTTTCATTCTCTTCGATCCATTCTTCGATCACCGGACGAGCATAGTCCTCTCTTATCTGATTGACCACTTCATCGTTATATCTAACTTCAGTGAGTTTTTCCCGCAACATCGGTAGATTTTCTGAGTCTACCTGTTCGTAGGCTAGACGTTGTTGTTTGGTGATGTTGGGTTCAAGTCGTTCAAGTAGTTCCTGATATTGTGAAGGCAGTTTGTCATACGAGCGCTTGGAGAAAACAACTGGGCAATCCGCGGTTCCGGGTGAGAAATTTGAGGTAAACCAATCTGAGACTTCGTGAATTCGATAAGAGACGTGAGCGTAAGTGAATGGGAATGCTGCAGCATCCATCGTTCCTTGTTGCACGCCCGTATAAACCTCGGTCGCGGTCGTACTTGTTGGAGTCGCGCCGATCTTGGCAAGAACTTCTCCTATCCCACCTCCTGCTCGAACGTTCAACGCCTTCCAGTCGGCGACTGTACGAGGGGGCTTACCTTTACCCATCACTTCATACATCGGCAAGTACGAAGTCGAGTAAATTTGTGCTCCCCACTTCGCCATTTCTTTCTTTACCTGCTCATGTCCATAAACCGCTTTTCGGACTTTGACATGATCGTCCCAGTTATCGATAGGGAGAAACGGTAAAGAGAGTACCATGAGTCCAGGATTTTTCTTCGGATGATAGAAATTACATATCATCGCCCCATCGAAAGCGCTAATTGAAATGCCATCAAGATTTTCACGAGCCTTGGATAATGCTTCACCGTAATGAAGTTTGATTTCCCAGTTGCCGTCGGTATGTTGTTTGACTTGTTCTGACAAAGCATCGACGACCCGCGTGCCAGGACGTGTGGTACCCCACAACGAAATGTCCCATCGGAGTTTTGGTCCGTCGACTAGTTCAACACTGTCGGAACCGAACAACACTATTTGAAACTTGAAAGAAACCATTAAGACAGCTAACTGCAAAACTCTATTAACCCACTTCCGTACGTTCGGTTTGACTTGTTGTTTAACTTTGGTCATTTGTCTGATCTCATAGCACCTACATTTCGGATACTTGCAACTAGTTCGAGTTCTGGTACTCTGAGCGTGTGAATGAAAATTTCCTTCACGAACTCGTCCCACTCGGTTGGATTGTTCAAAATTTCGAACAAGTTGAAATCGCGCGCGACGTTTAACCTATCAAGCCTTCGTCTCATTTCAGGTGTAACTACACCGAGAACCGCAATGTTCCGACAACGGGCGGGTGTTTCCGCAAAGCTTTTTTGAATTGCACCTAATCGTTCCAGCGCTCCAGCGGGATCAGTACCGCTTTTGATCTCAATCGTACACACTGTCTGCCACACACCTTTGTCGTCCTGTGTCTCAAACCGAATGTCAGGTTCGTTAGCGAAGACCATACGTTTTGACTCGGTTTCACCGATGAACACTACATTCTGGTCCCGTCGAACCGAAATTGAATCGTGATTAGTTAACCATTCCAACAATCTCTCTCTAATTGCTCTTTCGCCTTCCTTTCCGATTACGTTACGTAGCGTACCGTCCAATGAAACACCAATCGTGGCTAAGAGATTTCTCCGGCCGTCTTCCAACGACCAGTTGTCTGAGTTTAGTACGATAGCTGAAATCACTTTGTTGTAAAGTCTGGCCACTAGTTCGCAACGAGTTATCGGTGGAACTTGTACGAAACGTCCATTCTCCCATTTTTCCACTGATGTAGCTAGTTGCTGTACGCGCTTAAGTGAGAGTGTTGAGATACCTCGATAATAAAGCGATGTTGAAGGATGTGCATGCAGCAGATTTGAATGAGCGAATACGAACTTTGGTTTAATGTTCGCTTCCATTACTTGGTTCCATGCTTGAGCGTTTATTCCGAACTTTTCTCTATTACTTTCGAAATTGAGCGACAACGAATAGCTTTCGATCAATTCAATGCTAGTTCTATCGGGATAAGCTTGAATTTTCTTTGAAATAAGCAATGCTCGACTGATTGCTACATCGAGTTCGATGCTCATCTAATAGTTATCGTCTAATCCAATGATACAAACACTTACGAATTTCAGTTCGTCCAAATCGTCCCATCTGTTGGCTAGAGTTTCCCTTACCGCGTTTCAAGACGTAGATTTGTTGACACTCGAATCCTAGTTCTTCCGCGATGTCTGTTAGGATTAGATCGACGGGTACTTCTTCACCAGCGTACTGAACGTTGTCATTAACCATAAAGACGTTAGCACCAGATCTACAAACTCGCGCCAGTTCCGCTACAACCAAACTCATTTCAAAAAAGTAGTTGTGTATTAAGTCTATAACTTTGTGGTTGTTGAGTTGCTCTTTTTTTAAGGTGAAAACTGAGATTACTTCCTGAAGTGCGCGTTGATTCGCGACGAGTTCGTTTACTCTAATGGGTAAATCCGAATTTCGGTAAGACGATTCAACAATAGACCTTTTTGAGTGATTTTCAACCGTGGCTGACAACAAAGTTTGACGAAGCTTCTTAACAGAGTCGGAGTCAAATTTCAAGAATGCTAGTTCCAACGCGTACGTTCTCGTGTAGTCGTAACGATTTGCGTACGGAGGAGAAGTCAATACCAAGTCAATCGAGTCAGTGGGCATGCAGGGTAACTCCTCGAAACAAGAAGAATCGACGATTTCGACTCTTGCATTTGCATATGTTTCTTTCAATCTTTGATAGTCCGCCTTCATGCAGAGTAATTGCTCTTTTAATGCATCTTTTAAAGATGGAAGCGAACCCTTATTTAGACGGGCAGATACCTGTCTTCCAGAGCGAGGATCCCATCTCAAAAACTGTCCGTCTTTGCGGGTGAAACTCACGTCTTCGAGTACACTCAAACAAGCAAATTCCATGAGTAACGCGATGTTTTGGTCCTCCAACTGAGCGACAAATCGATTGGCTTTGCTTAGTGCTCTTTCTGTTTCATCTGGAAACGCACGCTCGGTGATGGGGATGTGTCGAAAACAATTTTTTCGATCTATCGATTCAGTATTGATCGAATCCAGAAATCGTTCAGCGGTCGCGTTAAACTCTCGCAAATCGTGAAGACTTGCCATGGCTAGAATTGCACGCGCAATCATGTTTCCGACAGGAAGAACATCTATTCCAATTCCCGTTTTGGCCAACGAGCCCGCAGTCAATGCCGTAGTCCCAGAACCGGAAAAAGGATCCAATACCTGCTCTGAAACCGTTGTCCTAATCAGGTCCGAGACAAGCTGGCTGGAGAACGCCTCTTTAAATTTCATCCAGCGAAAGCCGGGTACGTGTTTGTTGCCTTGGTAAGAAATTAATTGGCGCGTTAAGTAATCTGAGATCGACAATTTGGATTCAAATCGACGGAGTAGCTGATCTCGTTCAGTTCGAGAACCACCGTAACGTCCATTCTCTCGATGTTTATCGGTCGTAGTCGAATGGAACTCTACAAAGCAATCAGATTGGAATAGTTTCATTTTGAAACCAATAAACTATCATGGAGTGGACGGGACTAACAATTTAACGTAAACTTCTGTAGTTGGCTTGAATTATAGTGATATATGTCCAAAATCACATGGGAAAATTTTTTGGGAAACGATGCGGAATTTTGTTTATGAGAGACGTGCATCCGAAGAACGGTTTGTATTAAAACTTGTACCTCTTGATATTGGCGATATTCAGAAGAAGGCAATGATTAGTTTGACGGGACTCCTCCACAATATTTAATTCATTCTCGCCCAAGAAATATTCCAATGATCAGCTTACACTAAAAAAACATATGGTAGAATCGTAAGGTGTGTACAAAGACTCTATAGACCGCCTACAATCGTAGCGCGTCTTTATTTACGCAGTTTTCTAGCACACCATTTCGTAGATACCGAGCGGCAGTCCGTGCTGTCAAGCGACGGATGTCGTACATGCTCTCGGGCGTGATAAATGCCGTGTGTGGTGTAATGACCAGTCGATGTTTGATCCACTCTTCCTTAATCAACCATGCCTTGATAAGCTTATTTTCAATGTTCATCGGCTCTTCTGGCAATACATCTAAACCTGCTGCGAGCACTATGTCTTTCTTCATAGCATCATACAGTGCATCAAGATCAACAATGGGACCACGCGCGGTGTTGAGTAGTACGCTTCCTCTTTTCATCTGATTGAACAACTGTGTGTTGAACATTCGATTCGTGCGTTTATTCAGCGGCGCATGAATACTCACCACATCCGATTGTCGAAGAAGATTCTCCATCGAATCGGCTCGCCGCACGCCTATTGAGTGTTCGATACCGTTCGGTTTATTCGCATCATAAAAGACTACATCTATCTCAAAAGCCTTCGCACGAAGTGCGGTGGCAACGGCAATACGTCCAAAGCCTATAAGACCAAGGGTTAGAGTCGAGAGTCTCTTGGCAAATGGAATCGTTGTCATGTGCCAATTTAAATCCGGGCGGGCATGAAGCAACTGGTCGTGGTAAGTAATTCCACGAAAAATAGCGAGCATCAATGCCATGGTGTGATCAGCAACTTCCCGTGTACCGTAATCGGGGCAATTACAAACGGGAATGTTTCGAGCTGTCCAAGCTTCGACGTCAACGTCGTCGTAACCCACGGCGGTTTTTACAAAGATCTTGCAGTTTCGTATCTTCGCCATGATTTCCGGTGATGGTTGCGTACCCACTATACCATCGCAGGTAGCCCACTGTTCTTCGGTTACGTTGTCCATACCACCACCAAATATCGCCTCAAGGTCTTCTCCGAGACCCTCCAATTCAGCCGAATTGTCCTTATTTGGATCGCGACGGGGCCAAAGCACGCGAAGAGTCATTAGTGATCTCTAAAGAAAAAAGCCTGCGTCAGAATCCTGAGGCTTGAACAACATTTTGAATTAAATCGATCAGATTAGTGGGATAGATTCCTAACGCCAGAATACACAAACCCAAAACAACGAGTATTCCTAAACCAGTCCAAGGCAATCCGGTCATCGCCTCGGCATCATCCAGAGGTCGCTTGATCGCCGTGAATACGATTCGTAGATAGTAGTAGATACCAATCGCACTTCCCACCACTAACGCTCCAATCAACGTCCACATACCGCCATCGATACCTGCATAGAAAAGGTAGTACTTCGCGAAAAAACCGATCGTTAGTGGTATCCCCGCAAGAGATATCGCGGAAACTATGAGCACCGCTCCGGCTATGGGTTGTCTCCACAATAAACCACCAATACTATCAATCGTTTCCAATTCTTGTTCCTGATTCATTGACAGCACCGAAACCACTCCAAATGCGGCCAATGTCATAAGAAAGTAACCCACTAGGTACAGGATCACAGTTTCGTATCCAAGGGCACTATTCGACTCGACTACTAACAATGCGATAAGTAAGTATCCCATGTGTGCAATGGACGAATACGCCAACAACCGCTTCAAGTTCGTCTGCAACAATGCAAGTAGATTTCCAATCACCATCGAAATACAAGCAATTACAGAAAGTGCAAATTGCACGTTCCCGGAGTCAAGTACATTGCCTTCGATAGCATATCGAAAAACGACCGCAAACACGGCACCTTTAGACACTGTCGCTAGAAAGCCCGTGACAATTGAGGGAGCACCGTGATACACGTCCGGAGTCCAAATATGGAACGGCACTAGCGATAGTTTAAAGGCGATTCCGCTCCAAAAAAACGCATTACCAATTAAGTAGAAATATTGCCCTTCCATACTTCCGTCTGACGGTAGCGAATTCGCAAACTCCATTGAACCAGAACCTGCATAGATCATCGCCATCCCAAACAGAAGCGCGGTCGATCCTACACCAGAGAGCACTAAATATTTCAAACCCGCTTCCAGCGGTGGACGAGCTTTTTCTGGGTACGCAATCATCGCATAAAGCGAAATACCAACAATCTCTAAACCCAGAATGAGCGAGGCAAAGTGAACTGCCGCTGGTAAAACTAGACTACCGAGAGTGGCACAAAGTAAGAGTAAATAGAACTCTTCCTTGAAACGAATACGCCGATTGAGAAATTCGCTCCCTAAGAACGCGACCACGAGTGCTGCGAGCAAAAACAAAATGTTGAACAGGTACGCGATGCCGTCAATTTTGAACATCGAATCGATTTGAACTGCGCCATCGCCTAGCGCGCTGTAAGCAACAATGTGAGACAGAGTCGTTGCAATCAACGTCGCAATGGTAAGTACCGCTGCGACCGCGTGAGTGCGTTTAATGGCTACTCCAATCATGACCACTAGAAGTCCACCAGTCAGAACGAGGTATGGCAACCCAGCCTGGAACATCGTTGCTAGCTTCATGAAGGCAACTCGATCAGTCCGGACAGCAGAGGTGCTGTCATCTGTAACAGTGATTGCGGATAGATGCCTACCCAAATCAATGCAATCATTAAAAGTACCATCACGCTCATCTCTCGAAACGCGAAGTCGTGCACCTTCGGGACATCAGGATTGGGTACTCCCTGAAATGATCGTTGCATTAACGACAAGCCATATACTGCGGCAACGACGATTCCGATTGCTGCAAATACCGTAAGGACAACGCTCTTTTGGAATGCACCAATCAGCACCAAAAACTCGCCAATAAAGTTGCCTAGTCCGGGCATACCCACCGACGCGACTACGAAGAACATCGTCACTGCGCCCATGCGAGGGGCGCGCACCCACAATCCGCCCATCTTCGACATTTCCCGGGTGTGCAAGCGTTCTTGTAAAGCACCAGCCATCATAAACAGCGCGGCCGTTGAAAAACCATGTGCAATCATGGTGATTATTGCACCTTGAGTTCCCAGTTTGCTAAAAGAATACACTCCAACAAGAATGAATCCCATGTGAGCGATTGAGCTATATGCCACCAAACGTTTGAAGTCTGTTTGGCTATATGCGAGGTACCCTCCATACAGAATGCTTACGACTCCAAGGGACATTCCCCATATCCAGAATTCTCGCGATGCTTCGTTGAACATCGGTACCACGAATCGAATGATTCCATATGCCCCTGTTTTGAGCAAGATGCCCGCCAAAATTACCGATCCCGCCGTGGGCGCTTGCGTATGAGCATCTGGTAGCCAGGTATGGACCGGTACGCTAGGGAGTTTTGTCATGAATGCGATGAAAAAGCCGAGCATTAACAGTCGCGCGGTCGCAATGTCAAGATTTGCTTTTTTCAACACGTCGTAATCGAAAGTTAAAACACCGCTAATGTCGTAGTTGATCCAAACCAACGCGACGATTGCAACGAGCATTAACAGCCCGCTGATTTGCGTAAACAGGAAAAACTTCATTGACGCGTACTCTTTATCTTCGTGTCCCCAAATCGCGATCAAGAAGTACATGGGAATCAACATGACTTCCCAGAAGAAGAAAAAGAGGAAAAGATCGAAAGCAGAAAACACACCGACCACACCCGCCATGACCCAAAGGATGTTGAACTGGAAGAATCCATGACGAGTCTTCGTTTCTGTCCATGAAGACACTACGGCGACAATTCCAAGAAAAGTCGTGAGTCCGATGAGCATTAGCGATAGAGCATCAACTCGTAAATGTAGGTAGATTCCAAATCGTGGGATCCACTCACGATTCAGATCTGCGTATAGTCCAGACGTATCAGGACCGTTGAACCAAATGACTAGCACCCACAGAGTCGCGGCAATGAAAGTGATTAGCGCGATCCAATTGGGAAGAGTGGTATTCACTCGCTCGGACACCCATGCGACTACACCTGCACCGAGCAATAACAGTATGAGCAGCATTACGCTCATACTAAATCCACACTACCGCCAGGAATACTAGCAACAAACCACCCACCATCGTGAACGCATACCATCGAACGTGGCCGGTCTGAAACATTGATAGGATGTGATGGAACAAGTTTGCTAAAAACTTGATAAGATTGAAAAATAAATCGACAACGTCGTTTCGATTAAGACGAGTCTGAGCGATGAATCGAAATGGCTTAACGATCAATGTGTCGTACACCCAGTCGAAGCCCCAACCGCTACCCCAGAATTTGCTCAACAATTCACCCATCTTGTTCTTGATGAGTCTACGGCGATCTATCAAATCTGACGCAAAGAGGAAGTACCCTACTACAACACCCGCAAACGGGACACCCAAGGTAAGCAATGCGATCGGGTCGAAGTGAAATTCAGCGTGAACTCCCTTGTCGCCAAACAAATCTGAGGTAAATTCAAACCCCATCCAACCACCAGCAATGGATAACACCGCAAGAAGTCCAAACGGTACGACGGTACGAATTCGACTCGGATGCCACAACGACTCTTTTTTGAGTTCATGCATTTCACTTCGAGGTTTGCCGAAAAAGGTCAGCACCATCATGCGAACGGTATACAGAGAGGTAAGAAATGCAGCTATGACCGCTACAGTCCAAAACAGTGTTGCAAAGTCGGAGTCGCTCTTCCAAGCTTTCAACAAGATTGCGTCTTTACTAAAGAAGCCTGAAGTGAGAGGCAATGCTACTAGCGCGGCAGATCCGACCAACATCGCGATGAAGGGAATGGGCAGTTTCTTCCACAGCCCTCCCATCTTGAACATGTTCTGTTCGTGATGCATCGCCAAAATGACCGAGCCGCTCGCAAGGAACAAAAGTGCTTTAAAAAACGCGTGCGTCATTAAGTGAAACAGTCCTGCCGACCAAGCTCCTACCCCAAGGGCAAAGAACATGTACCCAATTTGGCTCATTGTTGAAAATGCGAGTACACGCTTGATGTCGGACTGCACGAGAGCAGTAAATGAAGCAATCAACAGAGTGATTAGACCCACCGCTGCTACACACAGCATTGCTGTCTGTGACAGCATGAAAAAGTCCTGCATGCGTGCGATCAAATAGACTCCTGCGGTAACCATGGTTGCCGCGTGAATGAGCGCAGACACTGGGGTCGGTCCCGCCATTGCGTCAGGTAACCAAGTCTGCAAGGGAACTTGTGCAGACTTGCCAACTGCACCGCCTAGTAACAACAAACAAATAATGGTGTTGATCGTCGAAGCATCGGACATGTTCTCGCGCGCGTACACTAGCCCTTCTTGGATTTCAAGCGAACCAACCTCTCTGAACAACAGAAACAACGCAATAATTAAAAATGTATCGCCCACTCGAGTGACCACGAAGGCTTTGCGGGCGGCGTATCCGAATTCAGGTACCTTGTGGAAAAATCCAATCAGAAGGTAACTACACAGACCGACGCCTTCCCAACCGAGGAACAACAATAGCAGGTTGTCGCCCATGACAAGGATGAGCATCGCGAACACGAAGAGGTTCATGTAGCAGAAAAAGCGACTGTAGCCTTCTTCTTCGCTCATGTAGCCGGTGGCATACCAGTGAATGAGGAAGCCAACACCAGTGATCACGCTGACCATGACCAATGAAAGTGCATCCACCCAGAGTCTAAACGATACGTTGAATTCGCCCACAATCATCCACGTCCAAGACGAGGAAGTAAAGGAAGTGGAATCGGACGATATAAACTGCCATGCAACGTATCCGGTCAGTAGTGCGGCCAAGCCAACACTACCTGCTCCAATGTTCGACACCATTGCCCGAGGTAGACGACCCTCCGTGAGAAACAATATCAAAAAGCCGGCGAGCGGCAATGCAGGTATAGCCCAGAGCAAGTGCATTAGCCGTTTAGCTCTTCCGCTCGATCAATGTCAAGGGTTTCAAACCGTCGTGCAAACTGCACTACAAGACCCAAAGCAACCGCTACTTCGGCCGCTGCTAACGCGAGAATGAACATAAACATGATCTGTCCGTCCGGTTCGGCCCACCGAGCTCCTGCGGCAACGAAAGCTAGACCACATGCATTCATCATTATCTCAAGCGAAAGCAACATGAAAATGATGTTTCTACGAATGAGTACTCCGAACGCACCGATCAAGAACAGAATAATCGCAAGAAAAAATACGTGCTCGAGCGGAATACTGAGGGCGGTGGTCATGTCAATTTTCTCGCCGCTCCTCCAAGTACCTTCGTCCTAGATGGAACGCGCCGACAAGTGCAGCCAACAGTAGCACACCGGCCAGCTCGACACCCAAGAGATATTCGTGGAACAACACGGTCCCTACTTCTTTCGGTGGTACGACCTGACCTTCAATCATCGCACTATTTTCGGTTTGTAGAACGGTGTACCCGAAAACAATGAACAGAACCCCTGACAGAATCGCCGGGAGCACCCACATACCTGGACGGAGCCATTGACTTTCTCGAGCAACGGATGACCGGCCAAGATTCAACATCATGACGACAAACAAGAACAATACGACGATTGCGCCTGCGTATATGACAATTTCAAGAGCAGCCGCGAACGGTGCTCCAAGTAAGAAGAAAATCACCGCGATCGACAGTAGGGTCACCACTAGGTAAATGAGCGCGTGCGATGCATTCTTTCGAGTCACTGCCATAATCGCAGTCGTAATCGCGACTGCCGCGGATATGTAAAAAAGAAAAAAGCTCAAATTCATGAAATCGCGACCCGATTCATCCTAAGGGAGCAAGCTCCGTACATCTTCCGGTTTGTTCTCGTTTTGCGCTTCTCCTTTGTCTTTTCCGGTAATGGTTTTTCCAGCTACATGCCAAAAGCTGTAGTCCGGATACTTCCCGGTACCATCAATCAACAAGTGCTCTTTCTCGTAGACCATGTTGTCGCGATCAAACTCGCACAATTCAAAGTCTGGGGTGAGCTGTATCGCATAAGTGGGGCACGCTTCCTCGCACATTCCACACATGATGCAACGAGAAAAGTTGATTCTGAAAAACTCTGGATACCATCGTCCATCTTCTTCCTTCTCCGTTTTCTGTAACGCAATGCAGTCGACCGGGCAGGCGACAGCACAGAGATTGCAGGCAACACAACGTTCTTCTCCGTCAGGGTCACGCGTCAAGATGATGCGACCGCGATAGCGCGGCGCTTGATAGGGCATTTCTTCAGGATATTGCACCGTTTCATTGCGCTTGAACAAGTGCACGAAGACTGTCCACAGTGTTTTAATTTGACTTAGCATATCTCGTCTCTATTGCGTTCCAAGCAAGATTGCTCCGGTTATTAAGATGTTGAGAAGCGACAGGGGCAACAGAATCTTCCATCCCAAAGACATCAGTTGATCGTAGCGGGGACGTGGGATCGCGGCGCGCAACAAGATAAAAAAGTTGATCACAAGAACAACTTTCAAACCGTACCACACAATACCCGATAACAATTCACTCGGTAGAAATTTAGGCCCCAACCAACCACCGAAAAACAAGACCACTATGAGTGCGGAAATCAAAATTAAAGACAAGTACTCCGCGGCCATAATCAGCGCAAACTTCATCCCTGAATACTCGGTATGGAACCCTGCTGTTAGTTCGTGTTCTGCTTCTGGAAGGTCGAAAGGCAAGCGATGAGACTCGGCTAGACCAGCAATTAAAAAGATTACAAGTCCCACACATTGCGGAATGCAGAACCACATGTCTTCTTGCGCGTGTACCACATCTCTCAGACTAAACGACCCAGTCAGCATGACCACGCCAAGTAGAGACAAGCCCATAAACACTTCGTAGGTGACCATTTGTGCGACGGAACGCAAACCACCGAGGAGAGAGTACTTGTTATTACTGGCTAGACCAGCGAGAAGTACTCCATAGACCGCTAGCGAAGACATCGCTAAAATCCAGAGGATAGCAATATTTGAATCGGCTATGATCAGTCCTGGACCGAGTGGCAGCACCGCGTATGCCATGAGCATCGCTCCAGCGACGATGATCGGCGCGAGAATGAAGAGCACGCGGTCGCCGAACGGTGGTACCCAATCGTCTTTTGTAATCAACTTGATTGCATCTGCGAGCGACTGCAAGATTCCAAACCACCCAACACGGTTGGGTCCTAAGCGGTCTTGAAAGAATCCTAACAGACGACGTTCCCACCACACCAGTACAAGTGCACCACCCAACGCACCACCTATCAGCGGGAGGATGAGCACATAGGACCAGTTGATGTTTTCGAAGAACATTAGCCTTTCGCGATCACCTCCGGACTGGCATTGGAACGAGCAACAAATTCTGGATCGACCGACAAGTGGGCTCTATCGATTGCTCTCTGAGGAATTTCGACGAGACCTTGTGGTAATCCTATTACTCCACTAGGCAATCGAGAATCGACCTGAACCTCCAAACTCTCTGTGATTCCGTCAACGCGTAATCCCATGCCAGGTTTAACTTCTAATATGGTTGCGTCTTGTTGGCTCAATAGCACAAATGGGGCTGGAATTCGAGCTCGAATTGGCCAGGATTGGTTCGACATCTCATCCGATCCAAAAACTAAATGAAGTGGAATTACTTCAAAACTTCCGTCTCGTCTAGATAACTCAGGGGTGTCGACATCAAAGTACTGGAGGTGAGCTCCAATGTTTTCAATCAGCCTTAAACCAGGATCGCCTCCGGCAAGCTTACCTGCCACTTCCTGTTGAAACTTGAACACCGATTGGTTGGAGTTCCATCCTGGAGACCAGACATAGGGTATAGTGGCACCATTTTGATCCCCTGGATTTTGTCCCTCCATCGAATAGGAAAACGGCGTGTCAGTATCAACTTTCGCCTTGGGTTCGTGAATGTTGACCTGGGCATTCATAGCAGTGCGACCACTGTAGCGGTGCGACTGACGAGGAATTCGAGAGGTAGTGTCAATTCGATAGTCGGAACTTGGCGCAATGTCCCTTAGTAGCGAATAAGTGTGTTCGGCACATTGTTCTAGGACACTGGCGTAAGAGTTCCAAGTTGACCCAGTACCTAGGGTTTTAGCTAAGTGACTTAACCATGACCATGCCGGCGCGATTTCATCCTGTGGTTCAAACACTTGGTAGAAACGTTGGGCGCGCGTCTCATAATTGACGAAAGTCCCAGTCTGTTCCGCATAGGTCGCGGCTGGAAAAACTATACTCGCTTGTTCGGCCGTCCGGTTTTCCAACGTATCGAGTACCAAAAAATTGCCTGGGCTGAGTGCTTTATCCACGCTGTTAGCAGGTGCTCGGGAATACAAGTCGTTCTCTAATACAATTGCTCCCTGCCCTTCTGCCATTCTTTGCATAGCAGTTGAAAGCGACAATCCACCTTCAAGAAGCGCGACTCCAACGCTGTTGACTTCAGTAGGAACAAAAAGAAACGAACTTGTTTGATCGTGCTCTTGTAGGGAAACGCAGATATTCGCAGCCACTTGCACCAACTCGATACTTTGAAGACTCGAGCCGGTAATAATCAAAGGTACTTTAGCCGTTCGCAATGCGTCAGCTACCCGTCCAGCAAAATCATCCGAACTAGCCGAAGGTGACCGAAGTCTAGTACAGATCGAACTACCGAGCGCCACCAGCTCAGAGACCGAGCCGCTAGTGACTTGTGTAGCGATATCGTCTAAGCGTGTCGCCGCCGGAGTAGCGATAAACAACGCGCTCTTTTCACTCTGTGCATGACCCCGTACACCGGCATCCTGCCACGTTGGAATGTGTGCGTCCGTCGCCATTTCAAACGACTTTGTACGCACTGCCTGACGAACAGACAACGCGGTGCGCGCGGCTGTATTCGCGATGTCTTCCCCAAGAATAAGGATCGCATCAGCTTCTTCTACCTGCTTTAACGACGGTACGACAATGCCCTGTCGGCTCATCACGTCGAGAGCGGTCTTGATGACTTCCAGCTCCCTATCGTCAATTCCAGTGCAAAAATTTTCTGAACCAACCAACTCTCGCAGTGCGAAGTTGTTTTCAAAACTCGTGCGTGGTGAACCTATCCCGATTGGTCTGTCACCTAGGGTGGCACCGGCAACCTTGATCGCGTTTGAGACGTCTCCAAATTCGTAATCACCACTCTGAGTTCGTACGCCAGCGTGTTTGATGCGTTTTTCATGATTGACAAAGTGTGAGCCAAAACGGCCGCGGTCGCACAGAAAGTACCCATTCAATCCGCCGTGATATCGATTCGTAATCCGTTTTAAGTCTCCGTAGCGCTCTGCAGGAAACACGTTGCATCCAACGGCACAGCCAACACAGATCGAGGGTGCTGACTGTAGATCCCATTTTCGTGTATAAGACTGTGCAAACGGTTTATCGGTAAATACTCCGGTAGGACACACTTCGACCAAGTTTCCAGCAAACTCGCTTTCCAGGGTACCGTCTTCAAACCTACCAAAGTACATCCGACCCCGAGATCCGAACGCTGCGAGATCCTTACCACCGGCATACTCGTCATAAAACCGGACGCAACGGTAACAAGTGATACACCGGTTCATTTCATGTCCGATAAACGGTCCCAGATTTTGGTTTTCCCATGTGCGTTTGGTACCGCGGTACCGTCGCATAGAGTGGCCAGTCATCACCGTCATGTCTTGTAAATGACACTCTCCACCTTCCTCGCACACGGGGCAGTCATGGGGATGGTTTTCCATAAGCCACTCAATCACCGTACTGCGGAAATCCTTTGCAAGAGGGGCTTCCAGGGAAATGCGCATCCCATCGGTGACCGAAGTCATACAAGCCATGCCAATTCGCCCACGGGTATCGTCTTCGTCCGCGTAGGTAATAATTGCGCACTGCCGACAAGCTCCGATTGATCCCATCGAAGGATGCCAACAGAAATAGGGTAAATCCAAGTGTTGCGAAAGTATCGATTCCAAAAGGTTTTCACCCGCCTTCGCTTCATACGGTTTGCCGTCGATGTGAATTGTCGCCACGGTCGATCTATTCCTGGTTATCCAACATCTAAATCAATTTTCTCGGTACGGACAACTCTTGTGCTCAATGTGATGTTCAAAGTCGTCGCGGAAATATTTCAACGCTGATTGCAACGGTTCTATGGCACCGGTCGCATGCAAGCAAAACGTGTTGCCAGGAGCTCCGATATAACGTGCGTTTTGGTCTAACAGTTCAAGGTCTCCGTCCTTGCCGTTGCCGTTTTCTATGTCTGCTAGCAACTCCTCAACCCACGGTAGACCTTCTCGACAGGGAGTACAAAAACCACAGGACTCCTGCGCAAAAAAGTGTTGTAGATTTCGCGCCATGTCCACAGGGCAAATCGAATCATCCATCAAAATCATCGTACCCGTACCCATTCGACTCCCAGCATCTTGAATAGTCTTGTAATCCATGGGTAAATCAAAGTGTTCCTCGACTAGATAGTCAGTAGAAGCGCCACCAGGTAGTATTCCGCGTAACTTGTAACCGTCTCGCATTCCACCTGCATGAACGTCAACCAATTCACGGATAGGCGTACCCATCGGTAATTCCCACAGTCCCGGCTTATTCACGCGACCGGATATCCCATAAATTTTTGTGCCAGCGTCGTCAGTCAGTCCTAAATCGTGGTACCATTGAGCACCGTTCCGGATGATTGCTGGAACATTGCACAAAGTTTCAACGTTATTAACGATCGTTGGACGGCCCCACGCTCCGCTCGCCGGAGGAAATGGTGGTTTGTACCGAGGTTGTCCCCTTTTGCCTTCCAACGCGTTCAGTAATGCGGTCTCTTCACCACAAATATACCGTCCTCCCGATAAGTGGATTCGTAAATCCAGATTGAAATCGGATCCAAATATCGACCGACCTAAATAGTTCTTCTCCCGCGCTTCGGCGATCGCTCGCGCTAATTGGCGATTTGGCTCGTGATACTCACCGCGCAGGAAGACATACGCTTTTTCGGCACCGATAGCATAAGCTCCCAGTATCATCCCTTCAATCAGTGAGTGTGGATTGAATTTAATGAGATAGCGATCCTTAAATGTTCCGGGTTCCATCTCGTCCCCATTACAGACGAGGTATTTGTAGCCTGGTGTTTGTGGTTCGCCCTTAGCGAAGCCCCACTTGACTCCCGTTGGAAAACCAGCGCCTCCTCGCCCCCGCAGATTTGCTTCTCGGACGAGATCAATGACCTCGCTCGGAGTCATTTGCTTCAGAGCTTTATGTGCCGCAGTGTAGCCCCCGCCGGTTTCGTATTCTGAAAGCGAAACCAGGCCTCCGACTTCCTGCACTCGGCCGATTAAGGGTTTTGTATCCTGAAGCGACACTCAGCTATACCTCGAAAAAATTTCTGTGAGTTCGTCTTCCTTTACGGGTCCGAACAAATCTTCGTTAATAAGCATGGTGGGAGCTCGATCGCACGCACCCAGACACACTATGGGTAGAAGGGTAAAACAGTCATCGGGAGTCGTTTCACCAAATTTAATCCCTAAGTGGTCCTGCACTTTTACCGCAAAGCTATCAGCACCCATGACGTAGCAGGACACACTGTCGCAGACCATCACTACGTTGCGCCCAACTGGTTGTCGATGAATCAAGTTGTAAAACGTTGCGATCCCGTCGAGTGACGCTGGAGACATATCAAGAAATTTCGCGATCGCACGCAAACTTTCGTCCGATATCCAACCTCGGTGTTTTTGGACGATCATCAAAGCATCGATCGCTGCGGATTCTCGATCTGGTAGATGTGCAACTTCGGCCTCGATTTCATTGCGTTCTTCGTCGGTTAACGGCGAAATCAACTCAACTGCGCTCATCGGTCTACATCCGCCATCACGAAATCAATACTTGCTATGATTGCGATCAAATCCGGGACCATAAATCCGTTACTAATAAACGGAATCTGCTGTAACGCAGGAAACGACGGAGTTCGTACGCGCGAACGGTAAGCCATAGTTCCACCATCCGATATGGAGTAGAAACTCGTCCAACCCTTGGTCGCTTCGACCAATGTCGCGGATTCGGACGGTGGGATCACCGGTCCCCAACTAACATTAAGGAAGTGATGAATGAGTGTTTCGATGTGTTGCATCGTAAACTCTTTGGATGGAGGGGTCGTCAATGGATGGTCAGCTTTATACGGACCCTCGGGCATGTTGTCTGCACACTGTCGGATGATGCGCAGGCTTTGTCGAATTTCTTCTACTCGAACAACGCAGCGGTCATAGCAATCACCATTGACAGCCGTGGGAATCTCAAAATCAAACTGATCGTATGAACTGTAAGGACGGTTTTTGCGAAGGTCCCAATCATGTCCTGTCGCGCGTAAGGACGGTCCCGTGATTCCCCAGTCCAGACCCTCTGCCGTGTTGTAGGCACCAATACCCACCGTACGATTCTTTAGGATCTTGTTTTGTAATGCCATTGTGTCATAGTGGTTCATTCGCGCGGGCATGTAGTCACAAAAGTCTGTAACCATCTCGTACCAACCATCGGGAAGATCATCGCAAACCCCACCAATCCGGAACCAACTCGGGTGCATACGGCCGCCGGTGATCGCCTCAACAATGGAAAACAGACGTTCCCTGTCAGCAAACATATAAAACACGGGCGACATCTGACCCACATCCTGTGCAAAAGTGCCGTAGAACAACAAATGGCTCGCAATACGAAACATCTCGGAGACCATAACCCGGATCACCTGGGCTCGAGGTGGCACTTCTATGCCCGCCATTTTTTCGACGTTCATGACATACGGGAAGTTATTCATGACTCCGCCTAGGTAATCAATCCGATCGGTATAGGGGATGTACGTGTGCCAAGACTGTCGTTCAGCCATCTTCTCTTGACCACGGTGATGGTAGCCGATGTCCGGTACTGCCTGAACTATTACCTCACCGTCTAACTGAAGTGCTATGCGAAAAACACCGTGTACGCTTGGATGGTTAGGTCCAAGATTCAGGAACATGAAGTCCGTGTGTTTCGTGGATCTGCTCATGCCCCACTCTTCCGGCACGAACCGAAGTGCTTTTTGTTGCGCGTCTTGCACTTCGTCGGGCAGTGCGAAGGGATCCATCTCGGTTGCACGAGCAGGATGTTCTTTACGAAGTGGATGTCCCTCCCAAAGCGGTGGCGTCAAAATGCGTCGCAAGTTGGGGTGGCCTTCGAACTGAATGCCGAACATGTCGAAAGCTTCGCGTTCATACCAATTCGCTACGGGATAGATCGACTCCACACTCGCTAGTGTTGAGTCTTCATCTCGTAAGGGTACTTTGATGCGGAGATCCTGATCTGAGGACAACGACATCAAGTGGTAAAACACCGTAAAGTCAGAGGGAGGTTGGTCTGCGCGAAACTTTCGGTGCCGCTCGTCGATTGCTGACAAGTCGAACATCAGCTCGAAACTCTCTTGCGCATCGTGTTTCAGATATTGAAGGACTGCTGTAATTTGGTTGCGGTTGATCCAAACGTTAGGAATTCCGTCCACAGTTTTGTGATATTGGCACTGGTCGCCAAAACGATCGCTTAGTTCTCGCACAACATCGGGAGCGTCGAGCAAAGCAGTACTGTCCGTAGCTAGTTCAGCGGTCACTTCGCGCGCTTTTTCCCAAGTAGGTCTTTCGACAACGGTGCGGCACCAACGGTATTCGGTTCGGCAAGCTCTCGAGTTTTCATGCGTTCGGGAGTGTGCAGATCACGCTGACTCGGTTCGTATTTTGCCGGTTCTCCACTGTCGGTGATAACCCAAGACAACGGGCGACGCGTGTTTTTAACGGACTCCTGCAGTAGGTTCAATCCCTGCATAAAGGCTTCGGGGCGTGGCGGACAACCTGGTACGTAAACGTCTACTGGCAAGAACTTATCAACTCCCTGTACCACACTGTAGATATCAAACATGCCTCCAGAATTCGCGCAAGATCCCATGGATATCACCCAACGAGGTTCCAATAACTGTTCGTATAGGTGTTGTAGAACTGGAGCCATTTTTCGAAACACAGTGCCTGATACCACAATCAGGTCTGATTGTCTTGGTGTGGCACGAATTACTTCTGCGCCAAAGCGTGAAATGTCGTGGCGTGACGTAAAACCGGTAGCCATTTCCACGTAACAACACGACAAGCCAAAGTTGAAAGGCCAAATTGAATTTGAGCGGGCCCAAGCAACCAAGTCCTCAAGGCGCGCAGTTAAGAAACTTTTAGACGCTTCTTCTTCGTATACCTCGTCAGACCGCGTCATCAACTCGTCCGGGGAGGTTTTGACTAGTCGCCAGCGCATTAAGACGAAGATCTCCGCGAATAAGCGTCGGGCATCGTATGTCGTGATTTGACACCCCAGTCTAAAGCACCGGTGCGCCACTCATACGCAAGTGCGATCAAGAGCATGACAATAAATACTGCGATCGCGATGTAGCCCTCCCATCCTACTTCCCAGAAGGCAATTGCCCACGCGACGATAAAAATCGTCTCTAAGTCAAATATCACGAAGAAAATTGCGACCAGATAAAACTCGATCGACAAACGCATATTCTCCGCTTCACCCACTGGAACGATTCCTGATTCATAGGGAATGACCTGCGCGCGACCATGCTTCGCTTTTGCACCAACAAACCAAGAAAACAGTAGAGTTACAGAGAGAATTACTATTACGGCTAGTGTGTACAGAAGAAACGGTAATATTTCAACGCTTTCAACGTTCACGGTAGTTTAGCACCTTGTAATAGAGTGAAAACAGCCAAACAGATTGAGTGAACTTGCTCAAATTGAAGCGGTCAGCGGTGAGAAAACGAACACCATGATCACTCATGAGTGATGTTCGATTCTGTGCTCCAATGTAGTTACGATTGTGATTCAAACAACTTAGGAATAATAGAAAGTTCACCCTTGTGAACCGTCGCTGTATTTTAATGAGACGTTGTCGCTAAGTATGTGCTGAATGTCAGACTCAATAGTGCTCTAAAATTTCGTATACTTTGCACGCATCGAAGCGGAGTACTACTTTCGTGGCAATACAAAGATTCAATAAGTACCCCAAAAAAGACTTCAAATATGAGTACTGAAAATACCAAATCGTTCTACAACGAAATAGCTGAATCGCGCCCGCAATTGGTGCGATTCGTCACTGGCTTGTTAGGACTGAACGCGGCGATCTTGTTAGTTTGGTGGATCTTGATTCCATCGGACGTCGAGAGTAATGGTGCTCAACTATTTTTTATTTTGTTGTGGGGGACGATTGCTTATGCAATATATCGTGGTCATAGTTGGGTCCGCTACGCGATCGCAGTCGTCGTGATAGCTGGGTTTGTCGAGATTATTAATGCGCATGCACCTGGCGAGCTGATAGGTAAATTAAGTTGGGACGAAAAAATTACGAAGGCGATCGGTCTCCTCGCCGTTGTGCTTCTGTTCTATCCAATTTCACACCGTTGGTACAAGTCCGTGAAGGAAACACGAAAACGGTATGAAGTAGCTCAAAAAACGAAAGCCAGTTAATATCTTGTCGACTCGCGTGGTTTGAGGTTGCGTTGAAGCTTGGTCGCACCCCCAGTATCGTACTAACCTTTGGTTGCGGCGCGTTAACACCTTTATTAGTCACTATCATATTTTCGTTCATACCTCCGTCTTGGACGGAAACCACAATAGGATTCACTGTTGTGCTTGCCATCCTGTATTTCGTAGTAGTGGTTGTATTCACCCTATTGTGTTTTCGCGTGACTCAAACACTTGGACTTCATCAAGTCCTTATATTTGCCATCACCGCATTAATCGTGACACGTGGAAAGCAGCTGCTAATGTCGAGTTCGGAATTGGAAGGTATCATTGAAGCAGGAGCGCTTTTTGGCGTATGTTTACTGGTGTTTTTCATAACTATGTTGGTACAACGAAAAAAGCGACCATAAACTCAAGGAAAGGAGACAAGACTCATGTCGTACAAAAGAACCAAATATTTCGGCGTAGTGTTGATTTTGCTAGCCATTACTTGGCTAGCTAACGGTCAAGAAAACAAAGATGTTGAAATTCTCGAAGATGTAATTTACGGACACAAAGCCGGTATGGCTCTTATTTACGATGTCTTCAAACCGGCTAAACAAAACGGCACGGCTTTAATTTTTATGGTTAGTTATGGTTGGAGATCCCCATGGCAACCAGCTGAACAGAAACAAGATATGTTTCAAGAATATCTAGATCGGAACATTACCGTCTTCAACGTGTACCACGGTAGTTCTCCACAATTTAAAGTGCCAGACGCAGTTGCGGATGTGCGACGTGCAGTACGACATATCAGAGTGCACGCCGAAGAATACGCAGTTGATGACAAAAAGTTTGTAGCTTGGGGCTACAGTGCTGGAGGACACTTAAGTCTCATGCTCGCTTTAGATAGCGATTCAGGCGATCCAAATGCACGTGATCCGGTAGAAAGAGCATCAAATCAAATAGCCGCGGCAATGGCAATTTTTCCGCCCGTGGACCTTACCGATTACGTCGGGCCATCAGACAGATTTCCAGCACTGGATTTCGATCCTGAGCTAGCAGAAAGTGTGTCACCAATCTTTGCAGTTTCAGAAGACGACCCACCTATCTTATTAGTACACGGCGATCAAGATCGACTAGTCGACATTGAACATAGCGAAAGGATTCGTGATGCTTTGAAGAACGAAGAAATTCCGGTACATCTTGAAGTCATCAAAGGTGCTGGGCATAGCTTTGACAATGAAGCACATCACAATCAGTATCAAAAAGCGGTGTTTAAGTTTTTGGAAGAGAACAGATTTGTCGACTAGTTCTGAAGTAACTCAGCTTCACGTTCGTCGGCGACTATTTTAAATTCTGTTCTAAACGCCCAAACTTGATCTCTTTTACTGTTCCTGTTTCGAGAAATAGTGCATGCCTTATCGAACGTATAGTAATATGCGAAACAGCGGAACAATCCAACGAAGAGCCTATTCAAATCTTGGTATGTGCTCCTCTTCCCAACGTAAGCTTATAAGTTTTCGTCAGTATTGCTCAACAGGCAACCGACATGTTATATTCTGCTTCTGTGATGACCCTAACAGAGATAACAACGGATCGTCGAAGCACTGTTGTAGACACGCGCGTAGCGATTAACGGCCAAATATTGATTCGACAAATTCTCGTTCTTTACAACGTATAAGTAATTCCCAGTTATTCTTGGCGAACGGAATCTTATTGATAGACAAACTCTTTTGTTGGATGCGTTCGATGAACATCGTCGGAATCATATAAAAACTGATTTCGGAATCCCCATTGTCTGTACGGCACTCCACACCCACAATCGCGTCCGCAGTAAGCGTACTGTGTATGTACGATTTAACATCGGACTTATAGGTACGATCCGCCCCTCCACGTGACCCGCCAGAAAAAGAGATAGATTTACCTTTACTAACGGTTTTAACTTGTATTCGCACTATCTCGTGAACATTCGTTTCAACTAGTATGTCGTAGGTCGAATGTGGAAGATCAACGCGGGATGCGTTGTATCCACGCTCGAGCAACGCAGCCAAGAGTCTACTTTCGTTAGCAAACCCCCTAGCAGACGCTAGCCTCCCCTTAGACAGAGAGGCTTGAACATCCATCACTTGCGTAAAACCAGTACATAATCATCATCTATCCGTTCTTTTCGAGGGACTTTGATGAAGTGGTTAATAATGGTTGAAATGAAGCAAGATTCAACAGTAAACCCAACTCTAAGTGCTTCGGAATAAAGATAGCGCCAAGTTTCGAACTCAACGCCTCGAATACAGTTATTCCCCACCACAATCAAATACACGGCTCCGGATCTAAGTACACGGTAAACTTCTCTTAGATTTGCAAACATGTCCCATAGATACTTTGTGGCGATAAACGCGCGACGAGGATCAGTTTCAAAAATTTTTGCTATTGCTTTATCAGCTTCGACACCTCCAGACGAGTGAAGTTGTGCGTACTCTTGGGCACGAACAACCTCAGTACCAATGTGTTGTTTCTTCAAAGGTTGCAATGATCCAGTCGCAAATCCAAGCCAGTAAATTTCAAGCTGATGTGTTCTCGGATAATCTACGGCATTCACGTATGGAGGTGAGGTTAGTGCTAAGTCGATACTTTTCGAGTTAATCACCGGCATATCGCGTGCGTCCATATTTTCGGGTATGAATACATTCCCCGATGGCTTTAGTGAAGACAACTGAAGCATATTATTAACTTGAAAGTCGGTGCGCTTTACAAAGAGTTCAAGAGCCATTTTTGGAACCACTTGTTTGTTTAAATTCTTTCTAATAACGGTTCTAGTACAGTTATTGTCTGCTTGGGATACGTGTCTGATAACAGATGAAAAACAAATTTTGAAAAAATTCTTTGTTTGTTGTGTTGTATCACACGCTTCGATCTCTTTCTTTACGTACGCAAGTTCCTTAAGAATAAAGGGTTGAAACCACTTATCGCGATAAGGAAAATGCGGTACGCCATCCATATGGGATGGCTCTGTATATACTTCGATTCGCTGACGCAGTTGTCGCCATGCTCTCACAAGAATTTCTTCGCTAAGTACAGTAGTCTTCACAGACGCGAGGAACCGGGCTAAAGGGTCCACATCGATTCCAATGCTGTGTCGGCCGAGTATTGAAGCTTCTAAGTTTGTTGTTCCACTACCCATAAATGGATCTAAGACTAGGTCCCCTTCTCTTGAAAACCGTTTGATAGCCCAACGTGGTAGTTCAGGAAAAAACTTTGCGGGGAACTTGTGAATGCCGTGAGTCAATGCCCTTTGGTCACGACTGATGAATAAGTAGCTTTCACCGGACTCAATCGATAGCGAAATGGGAATTTCACCCTCAATGCGGGTCGGTTCCTTGGAGTAGTCTATGTTGAATTCGTGGATGTGGTCTTCGTTTACCTCCCCAAGTTTAGGTAGTTCCAATGTAGCCATCATCATTTACTCATGGTCGATACTGGACGGTCGAACGGTAGAAAATTTCGTAAAGTTGTGTGAGTATGGAAAGAGTCCATCTACTGAACATTATTATAAATTTTAGTGATGTAGGTGTTGGTCTAAGACTTCATACTCTGCGTTTAATATTTCCGAAACAACACATTAATTCGCGTATCGCGCCACCCATCCAAAACCTATTGGCAATCGTCCAAGTTAAAGACGACGATATCTCGACTCTCAGGAGTGGTTAATGAAGAATTTGGTGAACCACCGGCGACTGCACATCGTAGTTTTGGTACCACAGGAATCCCAAAATTAAGACGGTTTGTATTCTCTCAGGCTATGAGACTAGTACCATCACGAGCCCAAAGTCATCTACACAGAAGAGTGCAATTCAAGAGCGTCCTACTCACAGTCCCTATTGGATTTTGGTTGCTTCCTCATTTATTTGGAACGATTTACTTCTGCAAACGACTGAGCAAACTGTGTAATCTACCATTTGTTATAATAGGAGTTTACTGGTCTAAACGACCAGCTTTCCTGTAATTCAACACACGAGTATGCGGTCCCAACTACGCGATTCTATATCTGCTTCAATCGAAACTTTAAGAAATGACACTTCCAACGAAGTTAGTCAAGAACGTCAAGACTCTTGGCTTCATAAATTTCTCAAGCGATTCGGAGGAAAGACGATATATGTTTATGACAAACTGTACCTTACAAGGTATTACCTATTGGGAGATGGGAGCGGTGAATCGTTTGAAATCTACGTACACCACATGCATGCGACAGATAGCTTTAGATGGTTGCACAACCACCCTTGGAAGTGGTTCTTTTCGTTTGTCTTCTCTGGTTCCTACGTTCAAGACATGTACGACCGGAACACCAACACATTCGGCAAACAACACATTCGGTGGTTCAATGTATTCCGCGGGCTAAATAGATACCACTCGATTCGTAAACTCCCAAGTGGGTCTGCGTGGACGCTAGTCCTCGCGCCGCCAAAATTAAAGGACTACAACTGGGGCTATTGGGATGACGAAAACAATGAGCACATTGAAGACAACGTTATTGGGCACGAGTCGGCTCGTATTGAAATCTTTGGAAACAAACAATTAAAGGACTAGTTAGTCTAAATTCGCATTCTCGAGAGATTTAGGCTCTGTAGAACTGTCCTGTTGAACCGCGCCTGCAAAGCGAAATGTTCCTTCTGCCACATCTACGGTGATCGTACTTTGAGGAGGGAACTCTCCAGCCAAAACTTTCTTGGCTAAAGGGTTTTCCAAGTACTGCTGAATCGCTCTCTTGAGCGGTCGTGCGCCATAAACTGGGTCAAATCCAGCCTTACTGAGTAAATCAAGTACCGCATCGTGAATCTCAAAATCGAAACCCTGCAGTTGGAAGCGCGTTCGTAAATGCTCGATCTGAATTGCCGCGATTGAACGAACGTGTTCGGCATTCAGCGAATGAAATACCACTGTCTCGTCGATTCGGTTTACGAATTCCGGACGAAAATGTTGAGTCACGATTTCCATAACTCTTTCTCTCATCTGAACATAAGGTACGTCGGCAGTTGTATCAAAGAGTTCAGAGCCTAGATTGGAGGTCATAACGACTACAGTGTTTCGAAAATCTACGGTTCTCCCTTGACCGTCGGTCAGACGTCCATCTTCCAAAACTTGCAGTAGGATGTTGAATACGTCCGGGTGAGCTTTTTCTATCTCATCCAATAACAATACCGAATACGGTTTTCTTCGTACTTTTTCAGTGAGATATCCACCTTCATCGTAACCGACATAACCAGGAGGGGCACCAATCATCCGCGAGACCGAGTGTTTTTCCATAAACTCGGACATGTCTAAACGTACTAAAGCAGTTTCAGAATCAAACAAAAACTCTGCTAGTGCCTTACACAGTTCAGTCTTACCAACTCCAGTCGGTCCCAAAAACAGAAACGAACCATTGGGTCGATTTTCTTCTGCGAGACCAGCTCGACTGCGTCGTATTGCATTCCCAACGACACTTACAGCTTCGTTTTGACCAACTACGCGGCGGTGTAACGCCTCTTCTAAGCGGAGCAATTTTTCTTTTTCGCTTTCTAGCATGCGAGCTACGGGTATGCCGGTCCAAGCCGACACTACTTCCGCAATCTCGTCTTCGGTTACCTTCGTTCGTAATAGCTTGAAGCTGCCGTTTTGTCCCTGGGGTTCAACCGACACTCGAGCGGCTTTTTCCAATTCTGGGATCTTACCGTACCGCAGTTCCGACATCCGCACAAGATCGCCGCGACGCTCCGCAGCATCGTACTCCAAACGCGCTGCTTCTAATTGTTCCTTGACTTGGTGCGTACTCAACACGATTTCTTTTTCGGATTGCAGCACCCGAGATAATTCATTGAGTTCTTGTTCGGCAATTTCGATAGATTCATCAAGTTCTGCTAAGCGCTTAATCGACGCATCATCTGACTCTTTCTTGAGTGATTCCTGTTCCATCTTCATTTGAATCAGTCGTCGATCTAAACGATCGATCGTTTCCGGTTTGGAATCAATTTCCATTCGTATCCGACTCGCGGCTTCATCGACAAGATCGATGGCTTTGTCAGGTAACTGCCGGTCTGATATATATCGATGCGAAAGAGTAGCGGCAGCAACCAAAGCTGGATCGGTGATTTCCACTCCGTGATGAACCTCGTATCGTTCATTCAACCCCCGTAAGATTGCAATCGTGTCTTCCACGGATGGTTCGTCTAACTGTACTCGTTGAAAACGCCGTTCTAAAGCCGCGTCTTTCTCAACATATTTCCTGTATTCGTCCAGTGTAGTCGCGCCTACACATCGCAACTCACCCCGTGCGAGTGCTGGTTTGAGCATATTGCCTGCATCGATCGATCCTTCTGATGCACCTGCCCCTACTAAAGTATGCAGTTCATCAATGAATAGGATCACGGAACCGTCTTGGTGCGCTAAATCGTTAAGGAGTGCTTTCATACGTTCTTCGAATTCGCCTCGATACTTCGTTCCGGCTACCATAGCTCCCATATCCAGAGCAAGAACTCGCATATTCTTCATGCTTTCTGGTACTGTTTTATTTACGATGCGTTGTGCTAATCCTTCGACGACTGCGGTTTTTCCGACACCAGGTTCTCCAATCAACACTGGGTTGTTCTTAGTACGGCGCTGTAAAACTTGAAGCGTTCGTCGAATCTCGTCATCTCGTCCGATTACCGGGTCTAGCTTACCGTTTTCAGCGCGTTCAGTCAGATCGATGGTGTACCTTTTCAGCGCATCGCGCTGTTCTTCGGCGTTTGGATCAATCACCCTCGCGCCTTTGCGAACACTGTCAATGGCCGATTTAAGAGCTTCTTTCTTTACTCCCCATTTGAACAGAATTTCCGTTGTTTTATCTTTTGTTTCAATGAGTGCTATCAAAAACAATTCACTAGCGATGTAATCATCTTCATTCTTCTGTGCAAGCTTGTCGGTAGTATTCAGTACGCCCGTTAGCGTGCGACTGGGTACCACCTCACCGCTCCCACCAGTGACCTGAGGTAAGGCCTCTAAGGCCCGCTCAACTTCTTCATTAATACCTTTCAGGTTTCCATCTGCAATCGCCAAGATACTTGAAACAGTACCGTCTCTTTGCTTGAGCATCGCACCTAAAACATGCACAGGTTCCAACACTTGATGATCATGTTTCAGGGCGAGACTTTGCGCATCCTGAAGAGCTTGCTGAAATCCAAGAGTTAGTTTGTCGAATCGCATTTTCTGTTTTTTAGTTTACTTTATTTCTGTAACCAATAACTAGGGGCATTTTTGACAATCACAAGGAAGACGGACGACCGAAGTGTTGGAAATTCACACAAGAGGACAACTAAGATTCGCTTCCTTTTTCCATCTTATGAAATCTTGAATCAGGACAGTTGTTTGCCGGATTTAGCACAACACTCACTCAGAATTATCAGGTGACTTACTAGTAAAAACGCGCGAATTGAGGGTCCTCATCTCCAGCGACTTTCTGTCTTTCGAGTGTGCTAGAAGGTACCGATTAAGCTGTCCTCACCCCAATAGTTCATGAATCATTCGACCCACACTTTAGAGCACCATCCGAAACGGGCATTCTGCACTCAATTTAACTAGTAAAAAATGGGAATGACATACAACGTTAGCCAAAAAATGGGAATTATTAAGATAAGTAACTGTGCATCTCCTCTTTTTACAGTACAAAGACCTAGTGGCTAGTCCGTAAGTATGAGTTCAATTTATAGCGGTGATTTTCTGGTAGTAGGACAGAAAATCGCACCGCGTAAATTCTCTGTAATCATAGCCGATCCACCCTACAACATCGGAAAAGATTTTGGCAACGGCTCTGATTGTCAACCAATGAGCGAGTATCTCGAATGGACTGACAAGTGGGTTGCATTGTGTAAGCATTTACTCGATGAAAATGGTATTCTCTATATATATATATGGATTTTCCGAGATATTAGCGAGAATTGCCGCGCGCCATCCTATTGAGCAACAGCGGTGGTTAGTGTGGCACTATACGAATAAGACTGCACCTAATTTGACATTCTGGCAAAGAAGCCATGAGTCGATTTTGTGTTTGTGGTGTCACGAACGACCGAGATTAGAAGTCGATCAAATTCGAGAAGAATACACAGAAAACTATCAAAAGTGTATTGGTCG
This sequence comes from OMG group bacterium, assembly GCA_012267385.1. Taxonomy (GTDB): domain Bacteria; phylum Pseudomonadota; class Gammaproteobacteria; order Pseudomonadales; family Azotimanducaceae; genus Bin55. Next base: position 8,524 of record JAAXGW010000021.1, on the reverse strand, counting down.
GGTTCGCAAAGGAACACCAAGTCGGTTTGGTAATGGTAAAGCAACGACCTACAACGGACATGAAAACGGAGCATTGCCTAGGGACGTAATCAAACTTCCCGCACTCGCTGGGGGTGCGGGAAGAAACGAGCGGTGGTTCATGTGTCGTACTTGTGATAGCAAACTGTACGAACCTAAGTACTTACATGAACACGAAGGACACGACATTTTGAAACATCCGACACAGAAACCTATGGCACTGACAAAACGGCTTATTCAATCTGGTATCAATAGCACTGGTAGTTTGCTTATTCCGTTTGCGGGTTCGGGTTCTGAATGTGTTGTTGCTCAATCTCTTAATGTTGATTAGGGTTTGCGTAGGAAAAGGGGGACACTCATTAAGATAATTTACAGGAGAAATTAAATGATGAGTGATGCTAAGAAAAAGCGAACTCGAAGAACTATTAGCGAAGAGTTTAAACGCGAAGCGGTAGCGCTGTTTCAAGGTTCTGGTGTTTCCGCCGAACAGGTGAGTGCTGAACTGGGTATCTCGACGTCGTTATGGTATCGTTGGGTGCGGGACGCTCGCGACGATCCCCCCGCAGTAGATCGACCCAGTTACAAGGAGCTGGAGAAGGCACTGCAGCGTATCCGTAGGGAGTTGGATTTGTTAACAAAAGCTTCCAGTTACTTCGCCTCACAGCAGCCCAACGGTATGCGATCATAGACCGATGGCGCAAGTCTTTTCCGGTAGCCTTAAGGTGTCCCTTGCTCGGCGTGTTTCGGAGCAAGTACTACGCTGGGATCGAGCGTGGTCGGGAATCGAACTCTGCCGCATCGGATCGCCGGTTATTGATGCTCATGCGAAGTTTGCACCAGGAGCGGGGAGGCCTCTTAGGTGATCGGCGCAGGTACGCCTGTTTACCGGAGCAATATGGCGAAAGCATCGGCCAGCATCGAGTGCGTCGGTTGATGCGTCTGGCGGGGTTCATGGGCGTTCCCAAGAAACGGCGGCGGCACCGGCGACCCGGGCGCAGCGATCGCAACCTACCCGATTTGCTACAACGCGATTTTTCGGCCACCGAACCGCATCGGGTTTGGGTCACGGACATCATGGAACTGAAGACCGGAGAAGGTAAGTGGTACCTGTGCGTGATCAAAGATCTTTACGATGGTGCAATTGCGGCGTGGAAAACGGACACTCGGCCGCCGGCCGAGTGGGTCACTTCAACGGTGGAAATGGCATTGGTGAAGCGACCTGAGAGTCGTGGTGCGATCTTGCATTCGGACCACGGTAGTCAAGACACCAGCAACGCGTACCGTCAGTGTTTGCAACGCCATGGTTTGCAGATCAGTATGGGCAGAGTTCGGAGCTGTGCCGACAACGCGTCAGCAGAAAGCGTGTTTGGACAGCTCCAACGAGAACTAGTACGGCAAAGCCAGTTTCGGACTCGGCAAGAAGCAACCGAAAAAATCAATCACTACTTCTTGAACCTCTACAATCCTTGGCGACGCCCTCCACTGCTGAGCAACAAACCTCAAGCGATCCAAGCATACAACTCAAGGGAACAAGATGTTGTTTGTTGATCAAAAAGTGACTAAAAATGTGTCCCCTGAAACCTACGCAGTCCCTTCAAACCAACCGTAACGGAGTAGAGTTTTCTCTACGACCTTCAATGAGTTGGCAAATATGGTGGTCAATACCGATTGAACTAATCGAACAAGAGGAACAGATTGAACTATGACAACACAAGCTCAACCTAAGCACACCATCGCTGACGATCAAGATTCCGACAGATGGGCGACGAGCCGTGCCTAACACTAGGGTAGGGGGCGGGGGATCACGAGAACAAAAGGCGCGTCAATCCCAGTATCCGTTCTGTTTTTTTCGCGCCGGGAAAATTTTGGAATTTGAGCACCTGCCTTCCACCTGCTCGTATGGACGCCTCAGGCGAGGCACGTTAAACGAAAGCTCTACATCGTCTTAGGTCGTTATCGGCTCTCTATGGGCGTCTGTGAAGGGCGGATTTCTGCTATTTCACTCGAAACTGTGAAATGAGTAAAAAAATGCCCCGATCGACGCGGGGCAAAAAAAGTAGGTTTATTCAATACGACTCAAGGAGTCGGTAATTCTGCTTCCTCTGCGTATTTTTCCTTGAAATGCACCAAACGCTCTTTCAACGCAATTTGCAAATCTCGTTCGATTGAATTAAACGGTTTCGCATTCTTCAATCTAGAACTCATCTTCAATAAATACGGAGCAACTTGTTCTTCATATTTGATCATCGCTTCGACTATTTGAATGTGCGGCGCTCCGTATTTCCTATGATCTTCTTGTAGTACGGACACCAAAGCTTCCAGTCCTTCAACGGAGCGAAAATCACCTAGACTTTTCGCAGCAAAAGCTGAAAACCTTCTTATCGCTTTTTTGTTCAACAGAATGTCAATTCGAAACGCTTGGTCTTTAGGATTATTAAACTTCCCATGAAATAAAGCGGAAAGTAATGGGAGAGGATTATTGGCATCATTCCAACCACCATCAGGAAATCCTCCACGATAACCGCCTAGTGGGAACGGTATAGCATTCCAGATTATTTCATACACTGCCTCGTCCCCAGGGTATAAATACGAGAGCAACATTGGTAGGTGGAGCCAAGCGGGAGATACCGATATAGGACCTGTTCTGTTTCAAGCCTTTCTACTAAATCATCGCGCATAGTGGGCACTGGCATAGATCCGCCCGCTTCTTTCCAACCTTCATTCCACATATTCATCAAGGTGTCATAAAGACCCGGAATGTCTTGAAGATTTCTATCATCAACAACAGGTTCACCACCCTCTTCTATTCTTAATTTATACATACCAATAAACATACTCATTGCACCTACGGAACAGAGGACGATTTCAGGATCATCATGTTGCAATCCTTTAGCGATCAAATCATGAATTTCACTGTCTGGTACATCGGTATCAAACATTGCTTCGCGTTCAAGCCAGATGTAGGTTTCAAGTTCAGTGCGTTGTTCGGTTTCGTGATTTTCTGAATATGCACTACCAGTGAAAAGAACGATCGCCAAGTATAAAAAGGTAAATCGCAGTGTTTTCATTTTTTTCTCTCCTGTATATTGACCTGTGTTAACTATCACCACCTTTAGAACTCTCATCTTTTCCCGTAATCACATAATGAGCCCAATGTTGACAGTTTCGCTCAAATAAATGATAGTCATTTCCGGGTCCCCACTCTTCCTCAAAACGAATATGGACACTGTAGTACTCAGCTCCCGGTAGCCCTTCTAACTGTTCATAGAAATCTAGTGAGTAAAAAAAATCTTCCTCGCACTCATCCCGGGTCTCGGTGTCTCGCATCTCGGAGTCTACGTAGACAATATTCCCAAAGGGATAAACTGTCATTTTCCATATCCATCTTCCTTTATCTTTGAAGGTTGCATAGAAACCACGATTTGTATGGGATGTTTCGTTTTCTCTAGCGGCATCTGAGTAATAAGTTAAGTACGCATCTTCGTGAGAGATGTCCTTATGCGGATTCAGCTTGTGCCAACCCTCTACTATATCAGAAAGCCACTCTGGCCAATCTGCAGTGTAATCAATTTCACACCTGCCCGCCTCAACCCAATTTCCAGACGCGTACAGGAGCCCGCCGAACATCGCTAGCGTCAGACGTCAGAATTACTACTAGTAAACCTTGAACGAACCGACTAAGCTTTTCTGAAATATTCATATCTCAATTCTCCTTGTAGATTTTGATTAACCGACATCCCCGAAAATCCTGAGCAGTACCAGTTTAACTAGATTATTCTATAACAAACACATACGCGTGCAGGCATGAAGACACTGTTCGCGGGCGCAATATTTTCGCTAGTTTGCTGGTTCGTCCGAAACATAGGCTTGCAAATCTTGGATTTGTTTTTCCGAGAATCTATTTTACAGATACGAATTACCCAAGAGAAACTGAGCGACAGCCTGCCGACTGTCAGATGTGGGTAATTGTGGTAAAGTGTCAAAAACTCGTGCTACGTTTGCGAAAACTAAATTCTGAATAATATCGCGATAATATCCTTGCCTTGCTTCGTCGGGCAACCGCATGGCTAGTTGGACGGCTTCCTCGTCCCTATTGTTTTTTAGTAATTCGTACCCAACAGTTGCAAAGCTCATTGGTCGAGCCGCAGCTCGTAAGTTCGGTAACAATTCAATAGCCGTCTGCACTTCACCAAGATCCACTAAAGTTGTAATTACGTATTGTTCAAGCCCGATCATCCCATCGAAAGCTGTAGGCTCTTCTCCTAGTGCTAAAACCATTGCTTTTTCCGGTTCGACAGCCGTGTATTGAATCAACAGTTTCTTCATCAACTGCGAGCGTCTTTCCGAACCCGATTTTGAGTGATCTTGAACCCAATCCAATGCTTCTGCAGGAGCTTGTTTCGTCCATTGTTCGACCAACGCTTGCTCAGCGAAGATATCAACCGCTCCTGGCAAAGATCGGAGCGAGTCAAGTTGTTGAATTGCGGCATCTAAATTTAATTCTGCTAATTTACCAACGGCAGCAGCCACACCACTCGCTCGTTGTTTGCGGGGAATTTCCGCGATACTTTCAAAAACTTCAAGAGGTTGCTGCTCAGCCCATTGACGAACAACAATGTCGATGAAATAAGCGCGCGTACTAAAGTAATTGAAACCATGCACTGCTTCAAAAGCTTTTCGGCCATCGGTGACACTCCAAGAGTTTACTAATTCCATTCCAAGTATGATCTGTTTTTGTGCAGGTAAGTTACTTAAGTACTGAAGGGTACTCATTTGATCTTTCTCCGTAATTCGCCCTAATAACTCTTGACGAAGTAACCGAGGTAACTTCGAACTGGCTACTTCTGCAATTACATCAAATCTCTCTTTCTTCTTCCATAAGTCTAATACGTGAAGGATTGTTTCACTTTGAAGGTAGTCGGAAATGCCATCCTTCACCAACAAGTCAAAAGCTTCCTTTGGTTGATCAAGTAATAGGTGTGCTTTTTCATTCTGGGCTCTAGCAAGATAGGTCGAGAGGAAATTGCGCTCGACAGCGATCGTTTCAATCGTTGATGAGGATAAAACATCATGTTGTTCAACGATCGCCTCAAACGCGATTTCTCGGAATGGAGCACTCAGTGCTTCCGCCGCGGACACGGCTTCGACTATATTCGTGTGACACCATTCCGCAAAGACTGTCTTTAACAAAAAGTCCGCTTTATGCACTGGAAGAATCATTACTAAATCTAGTGCCTTCATCGGAGCCGTTTGCGAAAAAGTTCCGAACAGGAGCTCTTGCTTTGCGGAAATTTCTGGACTTTGAGAACGAGAAACCGATTGGTCGATCAACTCGATTAGATCATTATCACTTAAGTTGTCGAGAACACCGGCGAATTCTCCGATGGCCACGGTGGATTCGAGCGTCGCATATAAACCACGGTTCCTCCGTACTTCTACCTCATCGTCTCCATCCGTTTGTTGTATTTCGTCGTTTGTTTTCGTTGATCCGGTATCTATTGATTCAATACCAATGTACCATATCAGTCCAAAGCTGACACCTACACCAAAACTGACGAGTAGCGTGACTAATGACCTTCGGGACACAGTACTTCGTAGAGACTCGGATTTCATCCGTATTCGACTCGTTTTAAGTCTTTATCTACTGAACCAAAACTTCACGAAGAACTGTTTTTCGTCGCTAGCAATTCTCAATCTTTCTTGATGAAGGTAGAGACGAACTCCACTTCGTCTGCTGTATAAAGGCCGGTAAATTCCTGATTTCGCAATATGTCATGTGCTACTGTTGAACGCACGCCATTTTCAGGTAATCGGGACAGGTTTTTTAGCAGTGAATCCGGGTCGTAAGATTGCCATGAAGACGTAAGCCGAGAAAAATATTGTATCTGTTCCAAATCGGATAAACTCTTTCCAAGTTCAATTGCATCGTCAATTCTGTTAAGATTCACGAAGCTCCCACCTACGAATGAATATGCGTCGACTCTCGCAGGGTCCTAACTCGGGGAAGCATTGAGTCCAAATGCTCGAATCGACCATTATTTACTAGACTCACAATTACGGAAAACTCTTGCCCACGAGAATATGGAGTTATATCCCCCATGGGTTCTTTTAAGCCCGTTTCAAAAGCTCTGAGAGGGTCGGCGAGCGCAAAGTTCTCCAATGCTTTTGGTAAACCAACCTCTCGAAGAACACTTCCTGCTTCCGTATTTTCGGTAATCCACTGAAGAGTAGCGGCTGGGTCCTCTTCACTCCACGCATTAAACACTTGCGCCAATGCGCCTGAAATATTTGCAAAAACTAGTCCTTTGTCAGCATATAGTCGTAGTACATCTTCGGGTGTCAATACGTCCAGTATACCAGCTGTAGCCACGGTTATCACAATTGAGTGAAGATCCTCTGGCACTAGATCTAGGTTGTGTATCGATTCTTCTGGACTCAACCTAGCCCACTCCACGAAGAGTTGACGAACATACGTAGCAATTTGCGGTACATCTTGAAGATCTACCGCCAGAACACTTCTTCGAGCTTCTGAAAAATCTTGACCGACCCAAGCTTTGATGATCCCACCATATAGCAACTGTTGTGCTTCCTCAGGTAAAGTTAATAGGTGTTCCAAGCTCTGTTAGGATTCAAAGCGGCTACGAGAGGTACTAATTCGGAGAATAACAATTGATCCTGTGTAAGCAACTCTTGACAAACAGAGAACATCAACGCCTGTTCATCCAAACCTCTTCGCTGAATCCAATGACTAACAATGGCCGTCGAGAACTTGGCTTTATGGTGTCGTGGTATGTTCGAATTTAGCAAAAAGTCGATCGCGTCTTTTGGTCGGTCCATCATTTCTGCTATCGTATTCTTGATTGTCACTGTGTTTAACACTTCAACCACATTCCATTTAGTCGCAAGTTCTTTCAATTCGCTGTAAGGTAAATCACTGCGAGACTGAAAGATCGACTGGAGGGAACTAAGCTTCCAAGTTGTTTCTAACTCCATTGCAGCTGCAATCGCGCCATCAATATCGATTAGTGACCATTCTGTGAAAACGGTGTTCAACGATGACGCCCTCGTATGTGGCTTTAAGCTCCATACCTGGTCCAGTGCTACACTTGGGTCGACCCACACAATCTGTTCCAACAATATTTCTAGTAACAATCGAATGTTGTCGTCAGCTTCATTTGTTTCGAGACTCCTAACCTCATCCATGATCATCAGCAAATCCTGCAATTTTTTATTGTCAAGCAGCCCTGTACAACCCCAAGCGTTGGTTTGTTGGGCTCGCTAACGATAGAATTTCGGTCAACGATAGTTTATTTTGCAACCGATTTCGGACAACGTTTAAATCAGATTCTGGCTTTCCCATGAAGTCGCGATGCATTTGCGACTGGTTCGTACAATCACTTGTCGGAAATAGAAGATAACACGCTAATAAGCTACAGCAAACTCCCAAAGAGATTCCACCAGTGACTATGAGGAGCATTCGCGGAGAAATGTGTGCAAATTTTCTGATTATTATCAGTCCTCTGTCCAGTAATAAAGACGTGGAAGGAGTGTAGCAGTACAGTCTTGGAAAACAGTACCTGTCGAAGCACGTTTACCTGACAACAAATCAAGTAGTGAGCAAAGCCGATGCTGCCAACGAAGATCTTTAAAAGACCATATTCTTAACATCTTTAACAGTCAGGGAAATATCCTGCACGTTTTCCCTTCAAAAACTCGTAATAGTGAACTCTTGCAGCAGCAGCTTTTGTTGCATCACATCCCTCTTTTTTACCAAAGCTGTTTCGTATGCGAACGCCATATTCTTCAAAGTATCGTCCGATAAATACCGGACGCTCGGATCTCCAAGAATTGTAGGCGTTCAAGAAGCACTGGTTGATCTTGTCGACCGCTTCTTGCCGAGTCCGAAACTGGTGTCGATTCACGAGCTCTCGTTTGAGCAGTCCAAACACGCTTTCGGCCGACGCGTTGTCCGCGCAGGTCCGAACTCTTCCCATACTGATCTTCAAACCGTTCCGTCGCAGACATTGACGATAGGCATCGCTCGTGTCCTGGCTACCATGATCAGAATGCCGGATCGTACCATGGTTCAGAGGTCGCTTGGCCCGTGCTCATGCCACCGTTGAGGTGACCCACTCGGCCGTGGGCCGAGTACTCGTCTGCCACGCCGCGATCGCACCGTCGTACCGATCTTTGATCACACCCCAGTACCACTTACCGTCGCCAGCTCGGTGATGTCCGAGACCCAAACCTGGTTCGGTGGCCGAAAGGCGCGCTGCAAACAGGCGTGCATGCGCCGATAGCCCAAGCTCCCGTCCCATTCCTGGTGCCGACCGCGGATCATCACCAACAGACGACGATCCGAACCGGCTCGTTTCGACTCTCGACCCCGGTCGCGCCAAGCATAGTACTTGCTCCGCGTCACGCCCAACCGCGCACACAGGAACACGACCGAAACATGTTCGCGCCATCGATCTATGAACCAATACCGGTCGACTGTTGAGACGCG
>JAAXGW010000039.1:7263-138529 GCA_012267385.1 OMG group bacterium | reverse complement strand
CCACGCGGTCGAGAGTCGCCGAGGGCGCGATCCGATCGTCGTTTATTGGTGCTGATTCGCAGTCTCCACCAGGAGTGGAACGGAATCTTGGGCTCTCGACGCATGTGCATTCGGTTGCGACAGGATCACGGGGAATTGATTGGCATCCGACGGGTGCGACGGTTCATGCGAAGTGCGGGATTATCGGGCGTTCCAAAGAAACGGCGACCCTACCGGAAACCGGGCCAAACCGACCCAAAGGTCCCCGATTTGTTGCCACGTGAGTGCTCGGCGCAGCAGCCGAACCTGGCATGGGTCACCGACATCACCGAGTTCCGAACGGGAGAAGGTAAGTTGTACTTGTGCGTGATTAAAGATCTCTACGATGGTACGGTCGTGAGTTGGAAAACCCGGGCTCGACCGACTGCAGAATTAGTGGTTTCCGCGGTGCAATGGGCGGTCGAAAAGTCTGCGCGTCCGGATGGAAAACCGACGATTCTGCATTCCGATCATGGGAGTCAGTACACCAGCAACGCGTACCAAAAGTGCTTACAACGCTATGGCTTGAGGATGAGCATGGGACGGGTTCGGACCTGTGCCGACAACGCTTCTGCCGAGAGTGTGTTTGCCCAGTTGAAGCGAGAGTTGGTGCATCGCTGCCGATTCCGCACTCGGCAAGAAGCGACCGAAAGGATCAATCAGTACTTCTTAAACACCTACAATCCGTGGCGACGAATGCCAAATTCAACCCAAAAAACGAACACAAAAGCAGCACTCAATGAGAGGACAAACGGTGCAGTTTGTTGATCAAAAAGGGACTAAAAAGTTGTCCCTCAACCGTGCTCAGACCCATCGGGTTAACAGAGCTATGCAGTTGTAGAACAATACAGACAGACGAGCGATCAAAATAGGCTCAAGTAACAGGTTGTGGAATGAAGCGAAGACAATCGTTCTTCGCTACTTGCTAAACGTTAGTGTCACTTCTACTATCGGCATGTCAAGTAAAGAGAGTGCACCTAGCAACCTCCTACTGCTCCTTTAATGTCCACCGTTTCACAATTCTGAAGTCAGCAGCAGTGTGAGGTATTCCGTAGTGTCTTGCCTACTACTACAACAACATCAGGGTCCGATAACCGCTTAGTCTGCCTGATCTCGAAACAGTGCCGGAATGTCACTTGTGTTGAGTCTGCGTCCCGCCGGGCGAGAAATCGTTCGCGAACCTCCGCTTATTACTCTGTCCCCCGCCTGCTCTTCCGCGACATTTTGACTCGGAGTGGCGTGCTCTTCTATTCGAGGTTCAGGACGATAAACCTTAGGTCGCTCACGCGTTGTATGACTGTCGCGCGGTTGAGTATCCACTTCCATCGACGAAGGGCTATTTACACCACGGTCGACTCCCGTGAGCAGTACGGTTATCTCTAACTGTTCGCCCATCGTAGGATCATCAACGATTCCTGGAAAAACACCACCAGAACCTCCAGACGCGATCATGATCTCATTGAAGATGCGCATGATGTGTCGTGCTTCATCGAAGCTCAAGTCGTTCGCGCGCACATTGTAAAGCACGCTACGAGCTCCGCTGAGATCCGTGTCCTCCATGAGTGGGCTATTCAAAGCTGCGCGCACTGCGTTTTCAGCCCGATTTTGCCCAGTCGCGATCCCTTTACCGATTAAGGTTACCCCGTCGCCGTTGGACGCCAACACGGACTCAACATCTTTGTAATCCAAATTCCATAGCCCCGCTGTATTGATTACATCAGCGACGCCTTTTACCGACTCAGCGAGAAAGTCGTTCATCTCGTTGAACGCGTCCGAAAAGTCCATCGAGCCGTCGACTACCTTGGATAACTTATCGTTCGGGATTACGACCACCGAGTCAGCGATACCATGCAAGTCCCGCAGACAAATTTCTGCGTTGCGTTTGCGAACAATCTGCTCTTCCATCAATGGTAAAGTAACAATCGCAACCGTTAGTATGTCTTTTTCTTTAGCGACTTCACAAATCACAGGTGCGGCACCCGATCCCGTACCTCCGCCTAAACACGCGATAACGAACACCAAGTTTGCATCATCCAGAGCATCTTCGATCTCCGTGATCGACTCCTTCGCGGCTGCTTCGCCGGTACTCGGATTCATCCCAGCGCCAAGCCCTCGGCGACGAGGAGTACCTAACTGCAATTTACGAATCGACTCGGGTAAAGATAGCAAATCTTGTATGTCTGTATTCGTGGCGATGAATTCCACGCCACCTAAACCAGAAGCAGCCATGTAACTCAAAACGTTACCGCCGCCACCGCCAACCCCAATGACTTTGACCACCGCGGGTGGGGATACCTCCGCGTCGCCTTCTATGGCGGGTTCAAATTTAAACCGCTCCGAGCTGAGCGGCGATTGATTCTCGTCAGGTATCGAAAACTTGAAATTTTCGTGTCCAGTATCTGTGTGTTCCATCACTTAGTCCTCAACTTAAATTTGTTTGTATGTTTTGTGCAGCCATGTACGAATGGCTCGCCACGAGAATTTGAACCCATTTCGAGACTCCCTGGGTTCATACATCCATCCAAGTTTCCGAGAACTAGCATATACCAGCAAGCCGGTACATGTGGAATACGCAGAGTTGTCATATAGGTCGTTCAATCCTTGAAGATTTTTTGGTTTGCCGCTGGACACTGGGAGATGGAATATCTCCTCCGCGAGTTCAGCTGCTCCTTCCATGGTTGCTGCTCCACCGGTAAGTATAACGCCGGAGCCAAGTTTTTCCTTAGAAATTTTTGCTTCTTGCAACTTGTTATGAACTAAATTGTACAGTTCTCTGTACCTAGACTCTACTACTGAAGCAAGCATTTGACGAGGAATCTGTGTCGCAGGTCGATCCGCAAGGCCGGGTACGCGAATCGATTCTGTCTCGTCGGTCAGTTCTTGCAATGCGCAGGCATACTTGATCTTAACTTGTTCCGCGTGTTGCGCCGGGGTCCGAAACGTCATCGCAATATCGCGCGTTACCGAGTCCCCAGCGATTGGAATAATTTCCGTGTGTCGTAGAGAACCATCAGTATAGACGGCTACATCCGTCGTTCCCCCACCGATATCGAGTAGTACAACCCCAAGCTCTTTTTCCTCGTCAGTGAGTACCGACGTGGCGGCCGCGATCGGTTCAACGACGATATCCTGAATTACAAGGCCGCACATACCAACACACTTGGCGATGTTGCTGAGCGCGTTTTTTGCACCAACAACGACATGAACATTCGCGTCGAGTCGAGTCCCAGACATACCACTTGGTTCTCTAATTCCATCCTGCCAATCAATCGCATATTCTTGAGGGATCACGTGAATTATTTTTTCGTCGTTACTAAGCGGAATTGCGATGGCCGACTCCAATGCTAGATCCAGAATAGCTTTGGTTACCTCGCCCTCACGAATTGCAGCATTACCTTGAGAATTCACGCACTTAATGTGTTCTCCACCGATAGCAACATACACAGAGTTCATCTTCTCACCCGCCATCGATTCGGCTTCTTGAATCGCTTCTTTAACCGCTTCCACAGTGGTTTCGATGTTTACGACCATTCCGTGCCGAACACCACTAGATGGTCTCGTACCAATACCAGTGATTTCTATAGACCCATCGGCACAAGTTCTTCCCATGCACGCAGAAACTTTTGTTGTGCCGAGATCTAAGCCAGCTAGTACTTTTCCTTGATCGGTGTTTTTAGTCTTACTGTTCATTTCTCATTCTCCTTCCACTGTTTCAACTGCAACATCGGAATCACTAGAAGAGTCTGCCTCACGTGGTTCAGTACGTACTGCTACGCCGTGGTTATACCTCGCATCTGCAACAATGATCGTGTCTTCATTCGAAGTGTCTAAATCACGGTATATTCTCAAAAATCTACCGGCTCTCGCGACTAAGTCCCTATCCCCTAACAACACAGTGTGTCCTGTGTCTAAGGTGATGTGCCATCCTTCATCCGTCAGTTCAAACAGCGACACCCACTCTCCGGCGAGGGCAAATCTAGCACGCACTTTTTTGATGGTTTCGACGTCCGTTGAATTTTGTTTGTGCGGGTAACCTTGCACTGTGGGTAAATAACTAGGTGGTTCGCGCATAGTTTGGATTACTTCCCCGTGTTCAGTTAATGCAGTATCTGCATCTACGCGAGCCATAATGTTCTTCACCTCCACACTGACATTAATTCTGTTGTCAAGCGAACGTGCAATCGAGACGTCTCGGATCCAAGGAAGTTCGAGTAAAGACTCCGCAAGTCCAAGCGAAGATACCCATCGACCAGATCGTTTTACCTCTCTACTCACTGTCCCAGCCACCGCAAGTTTTTCATCGTCGGTTAACTGTCCGTGCACGACTATACTTGGTTCATAGTCGTATATAAAGTGATATCCGTAGATTGTGCTAGCGGTCAATGCCATACCGACAAATAGTCCAAGAAAAAAACGGGTCAACGTCCTCATTGTGCCAAGCGCCTCAACTGGGTGGAAACTTGATCGACACTCCCTGCTCCTTGAACGATGAGCACGTCATCGTCTTGAACGTTCTCCAGTACGTAGTCAAGCGCTTCTTTTGTCGAGGCGGCAAACCGTGTTGGCACTTCGCCTTTCTGTACTAACGCCGCCGAAAGATCAGTTGCGTGAGCACCGATAATTGGTTCTTCACTCGCTGCGTAAGTGTCGACAACGACCAAGTGGTCAACACGTCCCAGAACCTCAATGAAGTCGTGAAACAAGTCTCTTGTTCGGGTAAACCGGTGTGGTTGGAAGACCATGAAAATGCGTCTTTCGGGAAATAACTCGCGCGCGGTCGACACCATATGAACAAGTTCAGTGGGATGGTGTCCATAGTCGTCAAGAAGCACAAATTTCTGACCATTCACGTCGAGTGGCTCGGTGTCGAACCGACGGTGTATTCCTTCGTAGTTCCGCAAACCATCAACGATGTAACGATCAGGTACGCCCTCGTCCGATGCGATCGCGACTGCGCCTAAGGCATTTCGGACGTTCTCAGTACCAGGCAAACAAGTCTCAACGTCCAGAGTTGCCTGACCGTCAGGACGGACGACCCTAAACTTACACCTAGTCTCCTCATACCGTATGTCCAAGGCGCGGTAGTCTGCTTCCTCATTTAAACCGTAGGTTATTACCGGTCGGGCGAGTTCGTTCAGAATCTGTTGAACTCCGTAGTCGTCCGAACATACTACCGCTAGTCCATAAAACGGCAGTCGGTGCACAAATTCCTGGAAACTCTGCAGTAGGCGGTTGTAATCGTGATCGTAGGTGGAAAGATGGTCGCGGTCGATATTACAAACCACTGCTACCAATGGATTAAGGTAAAGAAACGACGCATCACTTTCGTCTGCTTCTGCTATAAGATATCGGCTCCCGCCTAACTTCGCGTGCCGCCCCTCACTGCGCAACAAACCACCAATCACATAGGTTGGATCCCAACCCGCCTCATTGAATATGCTTACGATGAGGCTCGTTGTAGTGGTCTTTCCATGACTTCCGGCTACAGCAATTCCGTACCTTGCCCTAAGTAGCTCACCTAGCATTTCCGCGCGAGACACAACAGGAATTCGAGCATTCCTAGCAGCTTGTAATTCGACGCTACTCCCAGGAATAGCAGTCGAAATGACTATTGCGTCCACATTGCTTATTAATTCCGCGCTGTGCCCTATATGTACCGTTATCCCTAGACCCTGTAGCCTCTCTGTCGCGTGATTTGCAACCAGATCAGACCCGGTAATCTGATAACCCTGGTTATGCATAACTTCGGCAATACCGCACATCCCCGCACCGCCGATTCCAACAAAGTGCACATTACGGACGCGACGCATCAAGGGCATCCCTTCAAACGTGTGTTCAGGCATTCCTTTCATCTTATGCAAGGTTATCTCGTCGTAATTCGGGATGTAACGTTTCCGCGCGAGCTCGACACACCAACGCCACGAGTGCGACACACACGAGAAGACTGTTCCCGCCAAAACTGATAAACGGTAGTGTTAGCCCCTTTGTAGGTAACGCGCCCATGGTAACACCAACGTTTATTAGAGTTTGAAAGCCCAACATTAACCCTGCGCCGAACGCAATGTAACCAGCGAAATAACGTTCTTGTTCAAGCGCGTGTTTGCCAATTTGCCAACAGCGACACACCAACGCAACCAACAACAGCAAGAGCAACGCACCGCCCAAAAAACCTGTTTCTTCGACAATGACAGAAAAAATAAAATCGTTGTGCGACTCTGGCAGATAGAGGAGTTTTTGAACACCATCCCCTAAACCTACTCCGGTTAATTCTCCGCGGCCGAATCCGATCAAGGATTGTGCAAGTTGATATCCCTCATCCGAGGAGTGCGTCCAAGTGTCGAGAAATGCAGTGATTCGATCCCAACGATGATAGAAGACATACACTAAGCCACCCGCACCAACTATTCCGAGTAGGATCAAATCTCGGAATCGCGTCCCTGCAACATACAACATACCAACGGTTACACCACCGATGAGTACTGCTGAACCAAAATCAGGTTGCAGTACGAAAAGGACAAGTAAGATGCCAACCCAAAATACAGGTCTGAGTGTTGCTGAGGTTGAAACCCTAATCGCTGAGTATGTATTCGCTAGATGTCCTGCAACATATACTGGGACCAAGAATCTCGCCACTTCGGTGACTTGTACCGTCATGAGCCCTAGATCAATCCATCGGCGACCACCACCAGCCACGACTCCAATCCAAGGAATTAACACTAGTACTGAGATCACTAGCGTTCCCAAGAATAGTATCTTGTGAAACTTGTGAAACAACGCTAATGGGACATGCAGCAAGGCGAAAAACACAGCGACTGCCAGCAGCATATAAATAGCATGTCGGACAACATAGGGATTGAGTACCTCGTCCGCACGATAGATCGTAGCACTGACAATGGCAACTAAGCCCAGAGCGACGAGCAAGAATGTCGAACATACGACAAATGGATCAAGTCGATTGATCATCCCTGCAGCTCCGATACACACTTCGCAAACGTATTTCCTCTGTGTGCGAAGTCGTCGAACATGTCAAAACTGGCACAGGCTGGTGCTAACAACACCTTGTCTCCTGACTGGCTCAAGTTAACTGCGACTGATACAGCGTCATCCATAGACGGCACAAACTCGTAACCAGCACGGTGAATACATGACGCAATACTCTGTGCATCATGACCGAATAGTATTGTGTGCGAGACAAACTCGTCGATACACGCTCCCAATTCTCTGAAATCGGCTGCTTTCCCATCGCCACCACAAATGAGGATGAGTTTGGAACCTTTTTCGTACTGTTCTTGAATAGAAGCAATTGCGGCGCAGACATTGGTCGCTTTGGAATCGTTGATAAACTCGACACCGTCAAAGGTACCTAATCTCTGTGCTCGATGGAGTAGCCCCTTGAACGCACGAGCGACGCGCAGAACATCTTCGATGCTGGCACCTAGTTGTATCGAAATCGCGGCTGCAGTGAGTAGATTTTGTAAATAGTGCGATCCTGACAACGCGATTTCACTTCGTTGTATCAACTCTCCTCCAACTGTTATTCCCTCTTCGTGTACAGTCCAATTTGGATCTCTATTTAACTCAATGCCCGGAAGAGCCATGTCGGGTACAGTTTCTGGTCGAAGATGGTCAAACACAGCAAATTCAGCATCTTGATAGATTCTTTGCTTTGCTTCTCGATAGTTTTCCATTGACCCGTGGTGGTCCAAATGGTCTTCGCTGATGTTGAGAATTGTCGCAACCTTGAATGGTCCTTCATGCAATCTCTCCAATTGAAAGCTTGACAACTCCAGAACATATCCCTTGGCTTTGGACTTCAACATATCGAGTACTGGAGTCCCGATATTCCCACAGGCAACGAACCCACGATCCTGGAGCATGTCGGCAACTAGACTTACGGTAGTACTCTTTCCGTTCGTACCAGTGATCGCGACTACAGGTACTCTGACCTGTTCCATGAACAGGTCGATGTCTCCTACTACTGGAATCCGTTCTATCTGTGCCCATTTGAGCATACTGTTCGACAGGGGAATACCAGGACTCGCGATAACACGACGAGCACTCTCTAACGCCCGTTTATACCCTCGTGGAGAAATAACGTCGACGTCAGGATAGTCCATGCGAACGTTGTTCAGAAATGGGATCGCGTGGGTGTTTCGTCCTAATCGAGAGTCGAATACTGACAGTGGACACTGCGGGTGTAGATGGCGCACCACGGAATAACCAGTAGCACCTAAGCCTAATACGATATCGCGTTCTTGTTTCATCGTAATTTCAACATCGACAATCCAATCAAAACGAGAACGAAGCTAATGATCCAAAAGCGGATGATGACCCGAGACTCAGGCCAACCTTTCAATTCAAAATGATGATGGAATGGTGCCATCTGAAAAACTCTTTTGCCGGTTAGTTTGAAACTAGCAACTTGGACGATGACAGACGCAGTCTCGAGCACAAAAATTCCACTCATGATCAGCAGTACAATCTCGTGTCGAACAAGAACTCCAATTACCCCTAAAGCGGCACCTATCGCAAGAGCTCCCACATCCCCCATGAACACTTGTGCTGGATAGGCATTGAACCACAAAAAACCTAAGCCTGAACCGGCGATAATTCCACAGAGTACTGCAAGTTCTCCCGATCCAGAGATGTTTGGAATGAATAAATATGCAGATAGTTCATCGTGGCCAACCAAATATGCGATAAAGCCTAGAGCCGCGGCAATCATCACCGCGGGCATGATCGCGAGTCCGTCTAATCCGTCTGCCAAATTGACTGCATTACTCATACCCACGATCATCAAATAGGTAAGAACTACGAAACCCATCCCCAAGGGAATGATGACATCCTTGAACAGAGGAACTATGAGCTCAGTTTCTTCCGGTTGGGAAGCTAAAACAAAAAGTGTGATCGCGATACCGAGACCAAGCACGGACTGTAACAAGAATTTCAATCCAGCAGAGATTCCGCGTTGTTGTCGAAACTTTCGAAAGTCATCGAGAAATCCAATCAGCGAAAAACCGACTAATGCAGCGAGTACTATCCACACTCGATGGCTAGTTAAGTCACACCACAACAAAGCCGCGATCACAATGGCTGCGATAATCATTATCCCGCCCATGGTCGGGGTACCTGCTTTAGTATGATGGGAAGTAGGTCCGTCGGGTCGGATCGACTCGCTTATATTTCGTTGGGAGAACTGTCTGATCACAATGGGTCCAAACAGTAGAGTCAACGCGAGTCCTGTCACTGCGCCGACCATAGCGCGAAACGAAATGTAGTGAAATACATTGAATACGCCGCTATATTCAGCTAAGTTTTCAGTCAACCACAGTAACATAATGTGCTCCATCGAGAATGTCTTCTACTACCGATCGATCGTCGCCTGGGATTCTTTCTCCTAGTATCTCTTGTGAACTCTCTTGTCCCTTTCCTGCGATTAACACTACGTCTTTTGGAGTAGCTGCTTCAATAGCAAGCTGGATTGCTGTATGGCGATCTAGTTCGATCACTACCGAGTCAGGTTCGGCGATACCTTGGACAATGTCGTCCACTATCAATTCCGGCGACTCGTTGCGGGGATTGTCCGACGTGAGGTAGATCTCGTCCGCGAGGATCTCTGCGATGCGACCCATTTCCGGTCGTTTTCCGGTATCGCGATCGCCACCGCAACCAAACACGCAGAACACGCGTCCTTGTGCGTGTGCTCGTGCAGCGACTAGTGCATGTCGTAAGGCATCTGGTGTGTGGGCATAGTCTATGACTACTGTGAGCTGACCGTGCTTTTTAATGAATTCCATGCGACCAGGTACCGACGGTAATGTACGCATCTGTGATACAACGTCTCCAAATTCTTGACCGTTACAGAGACTCGTAAGCAAAATCGCAGCCGCGTTTGACACATACATACTCCCGTAGAAAGGCAAGAAAAAGTCCTCATGGCCCCAAGGACTGAGCCAACGGCCAAACAATCCTTTAGATGTATGCCGCACTCCAGACCAGCTCAAATCCGCGCTTGAACTCGCTCCGTAGGTCAAACACTTAATGTTCCGTTGCTGAAACTTTTCGATGATGACGCGACCAAAATCGTCGTCATGATTGACAATTCCATAACTCAAATCTGATTGTTCGAAGAGTTTCATCTTTGCGTCAGCATAGTTGCGCATGCTCTTGTGGTAATCAAGGTGGTCACGGGTTAAATTGGTAAATACCGCGCCATCAAATTCCACACAATTAACTCGACCTTGCGCTAACGCATGAGAACTGACTTCCATCGCGACTCGATCAAAATTTCGTTCTCGCACCTGACTCAAACTTCGTTGCAGTGCCACGGAGCCAATGGTTGTAAGTGGAGTTTCTTCCAGAGTGCTCGGTGGCCCCCAACCTAAAGTACCCATGAAGACCGTACTTTCGAGTAAATTCGCAATACCGAACGCTACCGAGGTTTTTCCATTCGTTCCAGTCACACCGATGACGTTTAACCTACTCGAGGGAAATCCATAAAAACGCGCAGCAAATTCTGCTTGACGTTGGGCGAGGTCGTACTCTTTAATCCAGGGAATTCGAAAATCGGATGGTTGGTCTTGTTCTGCACATATCGCGACCGCGCCAGCGTTCACGGCATCTTGGATAAAAGAGTGACCATCGAATTCCGCACCTCTATAGGCAACAAATAGGTCCCCTGCCCGTACCTCGCGAGAATCGCTTGATATTCCTGAGATTTCAATTGTGGGTACATCTTTACGACCCAATATTTCACTAAGTAACATCGTTGTTATCGCTCGTCTGCTAGATAGTTCGGCGGCACTAACTGCAATGCGTGTGCAGTGATCCGCGAAAAAATGGGTGCTGCGACCCCGCCACCGGAGACGACTTCTCCCTTTGGTTCGTTCACTACTACGACAGTTACGAATCTTGGAGCTTCGACAGGAGTGATACCAACGAACCATGCAATGTGTAAGTTTTCATCGTACTGTCCATCTTTGACCTTTCGTACTGTTCCGGTCTTACCAGCCACCGAAAACCCGTCTATTGCGGCCTTAGGTGCAGTTCCTGGTACGGACGTAACCGCTTGTAACATGTCCATCAAGCTTTGCACGTGATTGGGATCGAGAACTTGCTCATCTCTAGGAACTCTGCGCGTAAGACTCTTCACGATCGTAACCGCCCGACGCTTGCCGCCTGTCGCAAAGGTTAAGTATGCCTTTGCCAGTTGTAGCGGAGATACTGTCATACCGTAACCAAATGCAAAAGTTGCGCGACCAATCTCGCGTTCAAGTTCTTCAACGCGCAATATTCCCGCAGTCTCGTGCGGTAAGCCAGAAAACGGTACCTCGTTGAATCCGACTCTGGTTAAGACGTCGTAAACGGCTTCGTGTTCTAATTCCAATGCAACCTTCGCGATACCTACTTGGCTCGACTTTACGATTACCATCTTCAACGATAACGTGCCGTAATCTCGGGGATCTTCAATAAGCTTGTCGCCAACGCGGAAAAAACCAGGTGACGTTGGTACCTGAGACTCGGAGTCGAATTGTCCGCTTTCCATTGCCGCTATCGCAGAGAAAGGTTTTACTGTAGAACCGGGTTCGTAGGCATCCTTGATTACTCGATTTCTCATCCGTGCAGGAACTCGATCGCGCATGTCGTTAGGATTGAAAGTGGGATAATTCGCCATTGCCAAAATCTCGCCCGAACTGACTTCAACGACAACTGCCGAAGCGGAGAGCGCGTCATGTTCTTCAACAGCAGTTCGCAAGTGTCGATAGGCCAAGTACTGAAGACCTAAGTCCACCGTTGTGGTTACATCTTGTCCGAACTCAGGTGGATCTGCAAGTTCAATGTCCCGTAATCGTCGTCCATCACGACCTCGTAAGATTCTTCGTTTACCAGGTTCTCCTCGAAGCTGAATTTCGTGTGCCGCTTCCAATCCTTCGATACCAGTTCCATCCGCGTTCGCCACGCCAACGATGTGAGATGCAACTTCGGCAGTTGGATAGTAGCGTCGATACTCAGTCTCAAATCGAACACCCTTGACTCTCAACGCTTGCACCGCGTCCGCGATCTCTCTCGAAGCCCGTCTTTTGAGGTACACAAACCGAGTGTTTCGACCGTTAAACAACACTGATCGTAAATGCTCTTCGGAAACTGCTAAGGCTTCTGCTAAAGCCGGAATGTCTTCATCTAAGATTGTGTCGAATCCTGGATCGGTCCAAAACGAATATACTGGGATACTCAAGGCTAAGGGTTGTCCCGTTCGATCGTAGATAATTCCGCGATTGGTGGGCACGTCAATCGTCCGCTCGGCGATCGCACTACCGCGAGCTTGAAGAAACTCTCGATCGAAGTACGCAAGCGAAAACATACGGAAGAGGAGGACCAGCACCACGACACTCAAACCCAAGAACAACAGGCGATATCTGAACTCGCTCACTCGATCAGCTCCGAACTAGTAACTTCTACCTTGTCTGGGAATTGCATGTGAAGTTCGTTCACCGCAATGTCGACAACACGCTCATAGGATCGCTCACTTCCGCGTTCAATTTTCAAACTCTCTAGCTCTTCTAGTGCATCGTCTTGTTGAACGCGAAGCTCAAGAATTTGATCGTACAGACTTAAGCGTTCGTCGATTTGATAGATGATGAGAAATCCCATCACAATAATGCCACCGAGAACACAGACCCACGCACCCCACCAAAACCAAGGGGGTGCTTGTTGTTTTTTCTCGGCCTGTACTGTTGAACTATTGGACACGCTCAACTACCTGCAGCATAGCGGAACGAGCGCGAGGGTTTTCCTCAGTCTCTTGCCTCTTTGGAGTTAAACCTCTCTCGACAATTTTCATAGGTCCCTTATTGGGGCCACGAATAGGCATTCGGGCGGGAATCGAAGAGTCCACCCATTGTGAAAACTGCTTTCGTACCGTTCGATGTTCTAGCGAATGAAACGTGATGACCGCGATTCGTCCAGCATGACCGATGAGTTCAAACGCATTACGAAGTCCCTTTCTTAGCTGAGTTAACTCGTCGTTGACGTGAATGCGTATGGCTTGAAAAGTTCGAGTAGCAACGTGTTTGTTGGTCTCTTGAGTCTTACAAACTCTATAAATTACTTCGACTAGTTCTTGAGTCTCGCTTAGCGGCCTCGAACGTACAATTGCATTCGCGATTAAGCGCGCATGTCGTTCGTCGCCAAATTTCTTTAGAACTGCAGCGATTGATTGAACAGAAGCAGTATTCAACCACTCGGAAGCAGGCTTCCCATCTGTTGGATCCATACGCATATCAAGAGGTCCGTTCTTTTGAAAGCTGAACCCTCGATGTCCATTTTCTAACTGATCAGAAGAAATCCCCACATCGAACAGAATACCGTCGAATTGTTCAAAGCCGTTGCGGCGACTAACGTCCGCGATTTGATCAAACGATGCATGAACAATCTCGACTCTTGAATCTTCAGCTGTTAACTGTTTACCGCGTTCTACCGCATCTGGGTCGCGGTCAATGGCAAGTAATCTTGCATTCTCACTGACGATTTCGAGTATAGCGCGCGTATGTCCCCCGCCACCGAATGTAGCGTCGAGATACTGGCCGTTGGGTCGGACGACCAGCTTTGATAGTACTTCACGTACTAGAACTGGTACGTGTTTGGTCGCAACCATGAGCTGCTCACATCAACTAGCTGGGCGCGTTAATCTGATAGCTCTGCGTGAAATCCACTCGCTGCCTCCATTCAATTGAGAGATCCCGTATATTGAAAGGCTCCCGTACGTTCGTCCTTCCTAGACAAAACGTACAGAATCTATTGTGTTACCTATATTTTACAATAAGGAAGAGGAAAATTCGTACTTCGGCTAGGAGACCAGAGAGATTTTGTGGCCCCTCGTTCTACCCACTCGGACCAGATCGTGATATTTGAAACGTACTTTTTTTGAATAGCTCATGGTAGTTTAAAAGAGGCAACGACGACAGTCAGTCTTCTGTTTTCAACGGTGCGAGCAAATTTCCCGTCGGACATGGATGCGAAACATGTACTTGGTTTGTTCCATCAGTCATGAGCATTCCGAAGATCAACATTTGACGTTGAACTAGATCTCGATCTAAGTCAGATCTTGTTGCGGGTACAGAGGGAATTACCCCGGTACTCATGCACACGCAACCAATACTAACAATTACATCGTTGTACACGGTCAATCAGTTGAGTTTTCAGTCTCTTCGTTTTCGTAACCGTTTTGAACCATGAACAATAGATACGCAAGGAGTTCATGCTCAGGAGACTCTACCTCAACATTTTCGGGAATTTCCAACCCTAGCTCTTTGGTCGTATTGTTCAAGATATTTTGATAGGGTTTGACGGAATCGCCATACGCTCCAATAGCGTTCAACAGTAACGTTGCCAATTCGTTGGAGGTGTCCTGACGACCTAATCGATCGACTAGAGCCGCGAGACCGTCGTCACTGCGGAATCTACCCAATCCATCAATAGCGATCGCGGTCGCAAACGGATTGACATTGGGATTGAAAAGGATTTGAACGCGAAAATTGTTCGCTTCTTCAGTTTCGATTTCTGCAATGTTGAGTAACGAGAGTAACAACTCCGGGTGGTACGGATTGTGCGCCTGCCAAAGAATTTCATTGATATCGGGGTCATCTCGAAAAAAAGTTGCAAGAATCGCCGGTATCGTCAACCATGCCCACTCCGATTTCCATACAGTTTTTGCGTTTCTAATCTCAACGAATTTTGTGGTCTTCGACCCTATCCAAGGGTTTGAATTTTCGCGGTATGCTTCGTCCCATTGATTAATTAAGTACTCTTTCATGCCTGGAAGTGATCCAACGTCTCGAGCAACCTGTTGTGTCGACCGACGATCTTCTGCGTTTAGATCGGCATACGCAGCAATCCAAGCCATCGCGCCGATCGTTGCGTTAACAACGTCGGCGTCACTATTGCTCAATCCCTGTTGTATCGCCTCAAATATTCGCTCATCGCTCCACGTAGGATCTTCTACACCCTTGTGTCCAATCCAGTCTAACAGTTCAATGTCTTCGAGATTAGATTGGGCACGACCAGAATATCCTTGTATCGTGAATAGCAAGAATATCGCAAAGACAATCTTTAGTGAAATACGATCAGTTTGAGTCACATTCCGTATCTTCCAGTCCTTCACACATTTGATTCTCTGACTTCAAATTCCGGTGATCACAAATTCAAAAGCAAACACCCGAAGAGCCGATAATCGTACCTAAAACAAATTTTATTAGCATGTGCTAATAAAACTTCATACTGATCGATTCCAATTAACACTACGACTGGAATGCAGAGGATACTGTTGGTTGTACCCAATTGCTCTTTCTTGTTTCATTCGCATGTCAAAAGATCTTGCGGTGGTTTCTATTTATCGTAGACAGGCATCAGTCGCGACTATTGTTGAGTAGTATTCCATCACGTAAAGTCGTGAATGTTGAGCTTACAAAAACTATACGGTCGTGTTCTCATGTTTGAAAGCGGCGACCCCGTGCAGGTGTTTTAGATGAACCTAATTTCTGTACCATTGATCGAGTCGATGTTCCCACTTCAGCCCAATCTTGTTCTAGCTTGTCTAGCATGAGACGAGGACAAAATCTTGAAATTGCATCAAGTTTAGACCAAAAAAAACGCCCGATACGGGCGTTTTTTTCGATTGTTAGATCTGCTGAATTCTGAGGAGTCAAGCCTCCCGAGCAGAACTCAGTTACATTATTTAGTAGAACGAAGGCGTGTAGCTGAAACTCATCGATATGACTCGGCCACGAGCGTCCCAACGGCTTGCGTCGTAGGGCTTTCTGTCGCGAATTGTCAGCGGCGCAGACCTGTTAAACAAGTTTTGGCTGCTGAAACGCAAACTAAACTCTGGACTGAATCTATACGCGAATGAAGCATCAACCGTCGCTAGTGAGCCAACGTCCATCGAGAGATAGCCAGTGCGATAGACGCCATTACCCCATTGAAACTGAGAGCATTGTCCCAATTGAGCGATGACTTGTAGATAGTTACAGTAGTGTGCGCGATCGTTCAAATAACCTGGAGTATATCGAACAGACATGTTCGCATTCATGCGGCCTCTATCCCAAAATACTTGGAGGTTCCCTGAGTATTTGTCAGGATCTCGCATCGTACCCAAAGCAGAGAAGATAAGTCCCTTCAATGGTTGTCGCTGGCGTTCCAAGTAAGTGTTGTAAGACAGTCGAGTTTCGATCATCCCGATACGCTCAAACTGCATACGATACGAAACATTCGCAGTGAAGGTCCTCGTACTATCTTCATACGCGTTGAAGTAATCGTAGTTGATGAAATCCAAGTAACCTTCAGCGTTCCGCGACGCGATCACGTCATAGCACAATGCAGTAGGTTCATCTCGATAGTTAATTCCGCGATCAACCTTGTCCCTGTGCGAACGATCCGCATAAGTTACACTCATGTTAAAGTTTTGGAGGAACTGTGGATCCCATCTCATGCGAACCGACCAGTTCTGCGACACCTCAGACTTCAAATTGGGATTTGCCCACGAATACCTGTAAGGTGTTCGCTCGTAAAAGGTCTCTTCAAAGTCTCTAGGATTGTTGGATGGATGGCCGGGAGTTCTTCCATGACACGGATCGACAACATCGTAAATGAACCATTCACTTCCTTCGAGTGAGTCATACAGTTGAGAAGTCAACGGGGGCTCTACGTTCTTCGTATAGTTCACGGTGACCGTGATATCCCGCATCGGTTCATAGTACAAACCAAGTGCTGGCGCGTTGTCGTATTGTTCAAACTTGATAAACTCAGCTTCGTTGCGGTCAATGCCGTACTCGTACGCGTATCCAGAATCAGCTTCCCACGAGATGGTAGCTGGATTCCAAACCCAAACTTGTACTTGTTCGTATTGGAAATCAAATCCACTCACGACACCCCAGTTGAAGTTACCAGTTCGATTATTCTTGAAGGTTACCTGCAGTTCCTTACCCCAAAACTTCGCTTCGTCATGGCTGAATATTGGGAGCCAAACTTCCATGCCAAAGCTGTTGCTACGAGAAACAGGCTCTGTAACACCGTTCCAAACCGCGTTGTAATCAAATTCATAGGCGGTCAAGCCAGCTAAATACTGATAGCGGTTGGTATATCGAATCGCCTGTTGCGAATATCGCAACGAATAGCTGATTCGCTCACCGTTCAGCTCAAACCAGAATCCACTAGCCAGTAATGTCATGTTCGTTACTCGATTGGTCCCGATACGTCGTGAAGTATTGCCTAGGAATTGTTCAAAGGGGGCACCCCCAACAGTACCATTCCCGAACAGGTTGAATGCGACATCAGGATCAGGACTCGCGAGTCTTCGATAGAACTCATCGGTTCCAGGAGCGTACCGCTCGCGACGAGTAGAGCTTTGGAACGCAAGCTGTTGGTTTGAGGACCGTCCCTCAGAAACCGAAAATGACAACGTATTCTCGCCGGCCCACTTCCAGTTCACCCCAACTGTTACGTTCTTGTTAACACCTTCGGCCTTGCGGAAAGGTATGGGCAGGACTCCGGTTTCTTGCTCGTTCCCAGGTACATAAGTTACATGCATAGGACGACCAAACGGATTGTAGGCGTTGGTTGCCGGCACCACGAGGCGCATCGACAAGGAATAAATACTCCAGTTCTGTTGGTAAGAATTATCTGTCGAATAGCGTGAATTCATAAAGATTTCCACGTTTTCGCTGAGATCGTAGTAAATATTCATCACGGCCCCATCTCGACTGGAATGCGCACCATTTACTGGCTCAATCCTGTTGTAAGGGGTGATGTTTTCTATACCATAGTTGAAATCTTCCGGGGTAGAGTTCAAACCGGTGTGATCCAAGGGCAGTTGCGCAATGAAATTACGCTTTTCCCAGTCGATGGTGAAACTTCCGTTGATGTACCAATCTGAGTAATACGGACCGGGGTATCGAGAGCTACCATTCCATTCTCTCACGATTCCAGGTTGAGCATAGCTGTAGTTCCGGTAATCGTACTCGGGTCCGAATAGATGGCGAAAGTCAAGCGTGTGATGTCCCGTCTTCGCGTTGATGATCGGTTCGCGTTCGGACGTCTCCAATGATACCGTAGTTCGGAACTTCGCCCAGTTGAAGCCAAACGTCATACCCGTCGTATAGTCGTCCGCGCCCGTGTAACTATTGTCTTGCTTCATATTCAAAGAAACACCACGATAGTTTTTCTTCGTAATGAAATTCACAACACCACCAAGAGCGTCTGCACCATACACAGCAGAACCACCGTCAAGCTGAATCTCAACCGCGGCAATTGCTTCCAAGGGAATTCCAAGAATATTGACGATATCTCGTTCGGAACCGCCAAAACCCGCAATGCGACGACCATCCAACAATACTAACGTATTACCAGATCCCATGCCGTGCAAATTCACCGTGGACAGGTTGAAGTTGTAGTACAGTCCGCCTGAATCTCCTCCGAGTTCATCGCCAGTTTGCCATGAAGTTGAGGTCTGAGGATTCGTTGAGTTAAATTGTTCTGGAATTCTGCGGAAGAAGTCGGATAGATCCGATACACCCATTTCTTCGATGTCTGCAGCGGTGTACCGAACAATCAGTGCGGTCGGATCCGATATAGGCATGTAGGTACCAGTCGAGATCACCTCTTCCATTTCTTCGTCCTCGTAAAGACTTTCCGATTCATCGGCTACTTCGTCTTCCGAGACTGCTTCTTCATCTAAAGTTTCTTCAGAATTCGATTCTGATTCCTCTTCATCTTCGTCTTCTTCGACGACTTTTTTTGAGTCTTCAGAACTCTCAGCTTCCTGAGCCACCAAAGACCCCGTTGCAAAGACCAACCCGAAAATTGCTACCCACATAGGTAGAAGTTCGGATAGGAATCCTTTTTTGTTCACAGTTGAACTATTGTTTTGCATCTTAGAATCCCTCCCAAAAAGGTTAGATACTCAACACCTGTTACGTCCTGACTTCAAATTAACAACCCCATCTACCCGACGTGTTGCTATGGTCAAGAATAACCGAAAGCATTGAACCAGTCTAGAACAATCGGTTGTGATATTCCGCACTTGATTCAAAACTGTTTCGTGTGTACCACAATGGTACTACGATAATGTGTCACAATGTGAATAAATTATAAACAGAAAGTGAAGAAAAAATGAACTTTAGATATTTTTTTCAAGAACTGCTTTTTCTTCCTCAATGTGACGCAATAACCAGCTTGCTTAATAGACATTTTACACATCTAACATGGAACGGTGACCGCATGTTTGAATCATCTAATAGTCTCTTGTTGTCACTTCAACACTTGACGTAATAATCGATTGGAGAAGAGGAAGAGACGGCCGATAAGCCGGGTTCTGTCCAAGAACGATCATTCATCTCGAGCACGACTCGGCGTACTATTTGCGACCTACCCAGATCGGACACGGACCATGTCTTTCGATCTCTATTTGGTCTTGCTCCAAGTGGGGTTGACCTTGCCAATGCTGTTACCAGCGATTGCGGTGTGCTCTTACCACACCTTTTCACCCTTACCGAATACTCGGCGGTTTATTTTCTGTGGCACTTGCCGTAAGTTCACACTTCCCAGGCGTTACCTGGCACTTTGTCCTACGGAGCCCGGACTTTCCTCCGATGACTCTGCGTCATCAGCGATCGTTTAGCCGTCTCTTGCTCGATATATTATCTATGGCAAGTGTTTCGCCGCTACTTTCTACCAGCGCAAGTATTCAAGCCGATAATAAAAGTCTCGTGCTGCATCTCCGGTGAGTCGAATAACGTTCGAGGTAGGATCGCCATTTGGCAGATGACTACCGGTTTCAGGATTCTTTTTCTTGGCCTCTTTTTTTGCAACCTTAGGATCGGACTCTTTCTCTGTTTTCTCAGCCTTTCTGTTTTTTGTAGTGTCGGCCTCTTCGTTAGTTGAAGCAGTCGACGCCGATTCATCATCTTTTTCTGAACTGTCCGATTTGGTATTCTCTTCGCTATTGGATTTGTCAGTGGGCACTGCCTCGTTTTCTATTGCTTCTTCCGAGGTCTCTACATTCTCTACATCCTGAGCCTCGACGGAACCAATTACAAGGATGAACCCGAAAAACACTACCCAGAAAGAGAACTTCTTGAAGAGGCTGTTTCGTTCAACCACTGTTGCTCTACCGCGTGCCATACCAACACTCCTCCAATAGCTTCGATAACGATTGTTTAAGCCAGAATTATATCCCAATTTTCGATCACTTTGCGCAGTAAGCTACTCAACAAATCACGTATTCGCGGCCAGTAATTTTCATAGTTAAACTCTCAATCCTACATGAATCGACGGTCGTACGAGTTGAATGATTGTCTTCGTTTTACGAACGTGCTCAAATTTGCTCGGACTCAGCCATGGGTTGCTTCGTCTGTACGACCGGTAATGCGCGTATAGGCTTCCTCCCGTGTTAATTCCGTGAGTTGTGCCAATATACTTGCAACCTGCGTCGGTTTGAGATAGGGTTGCAACACCTGAGAGAGTTTCTCTTCAGACCACACCAACTGAGATTGAGGACTGCAATCGATCACTAGTACGAGCTCGCCCTTAATGCTTGTTCTAGTCAAAAATTCTTCGTACAACTCGTGGAGCGTCGTGTAGACGAACTCCTCAAATCGTTTTGTCATCTCGCGTCCGAGGAACACTTTACGCTCCCCCATCTCTATATCCAACATATCCTTGAGGGAATGAAGGACGCGATGCGGGGACTCAAACAAGATTGTAGGAGTGTCCGCAACTCTCAGTCGCGACAACTGCTCGGTACGTTTTCTTCCACGTTTTGCTAAGAACCCACAAAAACGATATTCATGCAAAGGAATGGGACAAACGGAAACGAGTGCCATCACTGCACTAGGACCTGGTACTGGTACAGTTGGAATTCCAGTGGTGTACGCTTCATGTACTAGTTGAAATCCTGGGTCTGAGACTAACGGCGTCCCAGCATCGGATACAATCACTACATCTTGAGCTGAATTGAGAGTTGCCAAGATTTGTGCGGTTGCACGATCTTCGCATGCATCGTTCAGCACTATATAGTGTTTGTCCTGTTCATTAATCCTCAAGGATTGCAATAGCGTCTTTGTTCGTACCACATTCTCGCAACCAATGACTGATACAGTTGAAAGAATTCGCTTCGCTCGAACGGTAATATCCTCAAGATTCCCGATAGGTGTTGCAACCACGTACAAACAACCCTCTGTGTGTTTCTGTTGTGTCATCCTGTTATCCTTCGTTCTCTTGTCGTTGAGCTGGGGATGTCAAAGTCCGTCAGTACCAAGAGTTCCGCATGAGAGGTATGACGTTCAAGTTGGTAATAGTAGAAATGACGCACCTGGATCGGCACTTACGTCTTCCATTGCAGAAGAGTTTATTCGCCGCTTAGATATCGCACATCAACCTCACTTCCACAGGTCGCCACAGTCTATCAAGAATCAGTTTCTCGATTGGCCTCCAAAACAACAAGGGATACGTGAACCCAACACTTCGAATTATGTTCATGCACTAACTGCTTTAGTCCTCGAAGCACTAGATGCTCCCTTGAGTGCTTTAAATGGAATCAGTAGTCTCCAAACGCAAAACGTCAGTCAGAACCGTGCTAAGGTCGTCGCGCAGTCCTATATTCATAGATGGGTCGACGATTGTGAAAGTGCCCTTAATGTATTAGTCACTTACGAACCGCAGTCTGAGCACGAAAGTTTGCAATGGGTGGAGCGTATTTGGACAGTGCTCGATAGTCCCTGTGCGTACCTAAGTTTAACACCTATGACTATAAACAATGTTTCAGTTCAGGGTTGGTGGGACTTGGCGAAGATTGCTGTAACTAGTAACGCTCAAGTTGAGCGAACGCTAAAGTTCCGTCGATGGACGATACAGTACCCACATCACCTCGCTGCTCGATTTACTCCAAAACATTTTCGAACCGAGGACAGAGTCCCGCGAAAAATCGCACTTTTATTACCGCAATCCGGCCCACTCTCCAGTGCGGCGACGGCAGTAAAGAATGGTTTTTTAAGTGCACATTTACACACTACCTCTCGCAATGATCTGTCCATCGAAGTCTACGATACGACGACAACAGAAATCACGACGCTGATTGAACAGGTAATTGACGAAGGCGTCGATGTGATTGTTGGTCCATTGGAAAAGGAAAACGTACGGCGAGTAATGGAAAAAGATGCTGCTCAAGTTCCGATCATTGCGCTTAATCAGCCTACGAACAGTTCTCGGTTTGTGCCCCAACGCAATCTTGTGAGATTAGCACAAGTGGTCGAAGACGATGCTATTGCCATTGCAAACCAAGTAAATTCTCAAAATTTAAGACGCGTACTTCTCGTACTAGGTCAAGATTATTGGTGTGTTCGTGCCGCAATTAGTTTCAGGAATACGATTTACGATGACATCACAATCGCGGGCGAAGCCAAACTATCCAATCTCAGAGAATCGACCGAGAGTGTAGCGAACTTACTCAGGGTAACTCAGAGTAACGCGAGACAAGCAGAATTAGCAACAATCACTCGTAGAACAATCGAATTTACCGCGCGCCGCCGACATGACGTTGACGCGGTGATCGCATTTGTCGATCGGGATGAATTTGCAGCCCTTAGCGCGGCTCTGCATTATCACTTTGCCGGTGACATTCCAATCATACTTGCCGAACCGACATTTCGTGATTTGACCCGCACAGGCAGTTATGCCGATGGAACAAATTTCACGTCAACTCCCGCACACTTGTTTTCAGTTCCCTTAACAGCTCAAATCCGGGAGTCATTTGCAGACGCGAGTGTGCTCTATCCGTTGTATGTATTTGGAATCGACGCGTATCGAACCTCATTGCAAATTCACGAGGTACTTAGGGGAGGACCGATATTTGGGTACACTGGCTACCTACGACCAGACGAACAAAGGAATCTGGTTAGAGAGCCAATTTGGGGAATAGTCCAGGGTCGTGCTCTCAAACCTCGAAAACACATAATACAGTCTGACGATCACCAACGAAATCTCTTTTGATTGACTAGATAAATGTCACGGACTCGATTGACATCGAAATTGACTTTTTGTATATTGTTGGGCGTAACATACCTGACTCTGTCAGCCTGTACATCTTCGATGACGGCACCGGATCTACGAACACCAGGCACGGTAGTAGACGACGTTCTTATCCAACAACTTGCAGCAAAACTACTCAAAGAGGAGTTACACCATGAGAAGGACGAACGCATTCGAGTCTCCGTATTCAACGGCATCGTCTTACTCACTGGTCAAATCACAACAGAGGCACGGAAACAACGTGCTACAGAAGTCGTCGAAAACATAGAACAGGTTCGCGCTGTTCAAAACGAACTGACAACAGACGACTTCAGGGGGGTCGTGGAAAGGGCACGAGATTCATACTTAGCTAGCAACGTCCGTGCTAAACTTCTAACGGCGCAGGATGTCGATTTTGATAAGTTCGATGTAGTCATCGACCGCGGGAACGCCTACCTGATGGGCTATGCGACCAAGGAGGAAACTGGGCGTGCTACGGAAATTATTCGCAATGTACGCGGCATTAAAGCCGTGATCAAAGTGATGGAGTACGCGGACTAAGACTTTTTAGCAGATGCTTCATAGAGAGTAACTTCGACACCGCGCAGTTAACAGTTACTCGACGAACTGAAACTTAGCCCGCGCCTGTGCGTGCACATCTGGAAGATCAACTGTTGTTGCTTCCTCAGGTTCAAACATCATACCGACTGAGCTCCCTCGAGCGCACACGCCCACGATCGCACCTACAGGTGCTGAAATATGGTGCGAGACACCGTTAAAACGCGTGTCGAATGCTATCGACGACTTCGTTAGTGAGTAGTTGTGAACTGCACTGGGAGCAACGTTAAGTACGAGACGGTTATCTCGAACAAATTCTTGAGGTACTTTAACGTCAGGCAAATCACATTGCACAACTATGTGCGGAACGCAATCATTGTCGAGTAACCAGCGGATTAGGGCGTCGACTAGATAGGAACGAAATGACGTCAATCTCTCCGCATCTCTTCTTCGACTTCGCTTAGGCTAGTGCGAAAAGACTCCCGTGAAAATACATTGTTCATGTATCGACGTAGATTCTTTGTTTGTTGTGGAGGGAGTGTTATTTCTAAACTATCCAACCTCCATAGGACAGGCGCGACACAGCAGTCGACGATCGTGAACTCGTTATTCAGAAAGAATTTCCGCTGGTCTGAAAAGTGATGCGCAAATGCAATAATGCTCTCGCGTAGTTCGTTTCTCGCTTGTTCGCGTTTCCCTGAGCGAATCCCCTTCCCGGCAATTACGTCGACTCTCAGTGCCCATTCTTGTTCAATTCGATGGATCATCAAACGCGCTTCTGCTCGAGCAACTGGATAGATCGGTAACAGAGGTGGATGTGGATACCGCTCGTCCAAGTACTCCATAATCACAATGCTGTGGTACAACTGTAAATCTCGATCCACTAATGCTGGAACCTCTCCTGTGGGGTTGGCAACAATGAGGTCTTCATCTAGATTCACAAGATCTACTGCAATCTCTTTTACGGCAATCCTTTTTTCCCGCAACACGAGTCGAACTCTGTGACTGTACTGGTCTGAGCTGTTTGAAAACAAAACCATGGGCGTTCGACGCCCAGAAATGCTCATGCTAGGCATCGTTAAAGCTCAGATGTATGTTCGTTACGTACGCGGGGTGGTGATTTGGGTACGTTTTTCCAGTATTCCCGTTTTAGTAAGTAAGCTAAAATCGTCAAAATCACCAAAAAACCAATCACGTAGCCACCCATGGACATGCGAATTTCTCGAGAAGGATCGCCCATATAGTGCAGAAAGTTGGCTAGATCGTAAGCGGCTTGATCAAACTGTTCCTCGTTATACAATCCCGACTCAGGTATCGTCGTGAGTTCGGGACAATTCGGTTCCCGAAGTTTACTTGGATCAAGTGGTTCGAAGGTGGTTTCCCGATCGGTCCTTGTGAGGATACCTTCCAACTTTTTTTCCCTGAGTATCGATTCGAGTTCCAAGAGATCCACAGCTTCATATCCGAAACAGTCTTCTACCGCGAAGCCTTGGAGTGGAAGGAGAACATGAGGCATCCCAACGTTGGGAAACACCTTGTTATTCACCCCAAATGGACGATTGTCGTCAATGTAAAACGTCTTTAGAAAATTGTAGACCCACTTCGGACTACGTACGCGAGTCACCATGGTCAAATCCGGTGGAGCTGCTCCAAACCAATTCTTTGCGTCTTCCTTTGACATTGAAGACTTCATGTAACCGCCAATCGGCTGCCCGGTGAAAATTACGTTTTCCAACATAAGGTCTTTGGGAATGTCTCCCAAATCTTTTGCCGTACGTTCGTATCGACGATACTGTAATGAATGACACCCAAGGCAAAAATTCACGTACAAACCAAGCCCTCTTTGAAGCGAATCTTTGTCGCGGAGATTCGGTTTCATAGATTCCAGCTCCCAATCTGAATCGGACGCGCCCCACAAACTCAAACCGAGCACTACAACCACAAAGCCGCCGAAATATTTCGACCACTTGACAAACTCAAAACGACTCATCAGTGTCCGCCCGTGACCCGTTCAGGTACGGGTTTCGTTTTCTCTCGTTGGGTATACCAAGGCATCAACAAAAAGTAAGAGAAGTACACCAACGTCGCGATCTGTGCTGTTGCAGTACCGAATCCAGAGGGTGGGATAGTACCGAGATAACCTAATACGATAAAACTTATAACTAGCATTCCGAGCATGAATTTCGAAATTCTGCCTTTATAGCGAATTGACTTGACGGGACTCTTATCGAGCCACGGCAGCGCTACTGGAATCAGGATCGCTCCGGCCATCACTACTAGACCCCAAAACTTTGCGTCAAGACCAAATAAGGGAAAAGTAACTGCTCGTAACATCGCGTAGAACGGTGTGTAGTACCAAACAGGAGCGATATGGTCTGGTGTAGCAATTGGGTTTGCAATCTCAAAGTTTGGTTTCTCAATAAAGTAACCAAACATCTCAGGCGCAAAAAACATCACCGCACAAAAGAGGATTAGGAATACCATTACGGCGAAAAAGTCATGTACTGTGTAGTAAGGATGGAAAGGAATCCCATCTAATGGAACGCCTTTTTCGTCCTTTTTTTCTTTAATTTCAATCCCATCGGGATTGTTCGATCCTACATGATGCAGGGCAACCATGTGAACGAAAACGAGCACAACTAGTACCCCTGGCAAGGCAAACACATGTAGCGCGAAGAATCGATTCAATGTGATGCCGGACAGTACAAAATCTCCTCGCACCCACTCGGCAAGGTCAGCCCCCACTATAGGTACGGCACCCACAAGCGAAACGATGACCTGTGCTCCCCAGTAAGACATATTGCCCCAAGGCAGTAAATACCCGAAGAAGCCTTCAGCCATGAGAACTAAGTAAATCCCCATACCAATCAGCCAAATGAGTTCCCGCGGCTTGCGATAGGATCCGTACGCAAAACCTCGAAACATGTGAAGGTAAATCACGACAAAAAACGCTGAGGCGCCCGTTGAGTGGGCGTAGCGAATCAGCCAGCCCAAGTCAACTTCATGCATGGCATATTCGATCGAACCAAATGCTCCTTCGGCTGTCGGTACGTAATTCATCGTGAGAAACAAACCTGTAACCAGTTGGATGATTAGAACGACAAACGCCAGGACGCCAAATACGTACCAAACGTTAAAGTTTTTGGGTGCGTAATACTTGCTTGCATGCTTCTCCATGGTGGGAGTCCATGGGAAACGCTCGTTAATCCACGTCATCGAACGCGCGATGAAGCCGCGATTTTCCAAAGACTCACTCATCAAATTTCTCAGTATCGATGCCGACATGAAGGATCGTGTCGTTTTCATACTGATGAACTGGAACTTCTAGGTTAGTTGGTGCAGGTAAGTTTTTCTCGACGCGACCTGCAAGGTCAAATTTGGAACCATGGCAAGGGCAAAAGAAACCTCCCTTCCAACTTGTGTCAAATTGCTCCGGTTTAGCTTCACCATAGTATTTCGGGACGCATCCAAGGTGAGTGCACTGACTTAGATAGACTCCTATTTCTGGGCGTATCGAACGCGTCGAATTTTTCGCGTAGTTAGGTTGTACGCTGCGTTTTGACATTGGATCCGCGAGTCGTCGGTTTTCCGCTTCTAATCGTGCGATCGCTTCCGGTGTACGATACACGACAACTATCCCTCTGCCACGCCATTCCGGTGCTGGTTTCAGTATCTCGCCAGGCTTCAATTTCTTAATGTCCACCTCAATCGGGGCACCGAGTGCTTTTGCTTTTTCGCTAGGAGACCAAGAACGTGCAAATGGGACCGCCGCACCTGCAGCACCGACCGTGGTCACAGCCGAAGTAGCTATCAACAGGTATCTTCGAGTGACTGGGCTAGAGTTCGTTTCGTCCACGTGAGTAATTCCTCCTTACATGCCTAGGATTGTTGCGTACACCCCTTCTGGTGGCATGCCTCCGGGCAACGACGTTTCGTTCGACCGTACTAACGCCAAATTTGAATGTAGAGAAGCAATATTACCGCTTGGAGTATTGCGGGCGTTTTCTAGCTTTTCGCAGCCCAACTTTCTTTCGCTCGACAGCACGGTCATCGCGAGTGAGAAATCCGGCAGCGCGTAAATCCGCTTTGAAGTTTACGTTGAAATCCACGAGTGCTCGCGCGACCCCGTGTCGAATTGCTCCAGCTTGCCCAGAACTACCGCCACCGCGCACTGTGATCTGCAAGTCAACGGATTCCAATGTCTTAGTAACTTCTAAGGGCTGTCGAATAATCATGCGAGCTGTTTCTCGACCAAAATAAGAGTCCAATGGTGCTTTGTTTACGGATATTTCGCCTTTGCCGGGAGATAGAAACACTCTAGCTGTGCTCGTTTTACGCCGGCCCGTACCGTATCCAGAATTTAGTGCCATACCGTGCTCTCTACAAATTTATAGCGTCAACTCTCGCGGTTGTTGTGCTGAGTGTGGGTGCTCACTACCGCGGTACACCTTTAACTTACGGGCCACTTGTCGTCCTAATGGATTGCGAGGCAACATACCCTTTACCGCTCGTTGAATGATTTGCTCCGGTCGTCTCTCGCGCATTTCCTGCAACGTCCTAGATTTTATCCCTCCGGGGTAGCCTGTATGGCGGTAATATATCTTGTCAGTTTCCTTTCGACCAGTCACTCTCACCTGTTCTGCATTAACGACGACAATGTAATCACCAGTGTCGACGTGTGGTGTAAATTGTGGTTTGTGTTTCCCGCGCAAACGATGTGCTAGCGCTGCAGCTAGTCGGCCTAGAGTGTACTGTGATGCATCCACAATATACCAATCATGAACGACATCTTGCGCGCGGGTGCTTACGGTTTTCAACTAAGATCAGGTATTGTCGTTGGGTTTGTGAGCGAGAATGATAGCGATTACCGACTTGTTATTCAATATTCTGCGACAAGTTTTTAGTAACTTTCTAGAATTCAACGCTTAGTTGAGATGTCTTTGAAGGTGCTGTGGCTTCGTTTGTATACGCCTCCTTCGTGCTTTATCAAACGCCTTGGTTTCTCTTCCCCCTCACAGTTTAAATAATATTTTGAGTTGCCTCGCTCCAATCCGATCGTTCCTTCACGATTTCAGGTGGAAATGAACGGACCAAGGGAATGACCGTAGCGACACACTTTCAAATACTTAATTCGGGAAAACATGGCAAAAAAGAAGAAGCAAAAACAGGACCGGTCTGTAAAAATCGTACGTTGGAGTATCTTGGGTACGGTTGGTTTAATCATCGCTGCATTTGTGATATATGCCGTCCTTTACACCTTAGGTGTGTTTGACTCGTCCGAAAAATATTCAACGCTAGCTGACCGTGAAATACAAACGGATCAAATAGACGTTGTCGAGTTCTTCTCTTACGAATGTGTCCACTGTCAGCGATTGGAACAGCGCTTACAGCAATTTGAAGCAAATCTTCCCGAAAACGTTAGCTTTTCGCGAATTCACGTTGCATTTTCTGGTGTACAACGCTTAGCAAAAATGCACGTCGCGCTCCAATTGAGTGATGCCCTTGACCAAAATCATGATCGAATCTTCGAAGAAGCTGCAAAAAACAACAACACCTTCAATTCTCTGAACAGAATTAGTGACTTTCTCGACGGGCACGGTATCACTAAAACACGATTTGAAAACTTATACCAAGGTGATCGTGTGCGACGATTGGTCGCTCAAAATGTTGATAGGTCACGAGAAGCACGAATTCTTGGAACCCCTTCGCTATTTGTAGCGAACAAATACGTCATCCATCCCAACGACCCGCCGATTATGATGCAGACATTACATCAACTTATCAACGATATACGAGCTGGAAACCTACCGTTGCCGGAAGAAGAACCATCAAATGAAGACTTAGAACAAACGAACGACGAAGTTGACCAAGAGTCTACGACAAACGACGATGTTATGGATCTTGAACAACCTCCTGCCGAGAACGAATCCTCGGAGGACACTTCTGAAGAAGGAGACTCACTCGAGTAATTCAATCCAATGCAATACCGGTACGTCTAACGCAGGTTCCAGAAAGAGCTGACACCCTACATTCGCTGTGGCAACAACATCAGGAGCAACATCAGTTAACGCTAATGTTTTTTTGTCACGAAGTGCTCTTGCTTGCTTTGGTTGTAGAAGCGAATACGTTCCAGCTGAACCACAACATTGATTTGCATTTCGATACGGAATCACCTCGTAACCGGTCCGGGTAAGAATTTCTTCCACTAACCCACTAATCTGCTGTCCGTGTTGTAACGTGCACGGCGATTGAAACACGACTCGTTCCGCTTTGTGAGCTTTTTTAAACTCAAACTGAACGAGATACTCACTGATGTCGCGCACTGCTTTGGCAAAACTTTTCGCGTCTTCCACCTGGGGTAGATAGCGATCGTACTCCTTCAAAGTCACACCACAGCCGCTAGCCGACGACAAAATGACGTCGTCCGACTCAATCTGCATGTGGGACACGTTCGCTGTCATCTCGCTCTGTGCGGCTTCCTTCTCTCCTAAGTGTAAATTCAAGGATCCGCAGCAACGTTCCTCGGACAGGACCCGGAAAGCAATTTCGCGGGTTTCTAACAGCTTCGCTAGATGAGCGACTACTTCAGGCGTGAGAGCTTGTTGCACACATCCTTGTAAAAGAATTACGTTTCCTTCTTTCGTTCCTGTTATGGTTGTTGGCGATGGGAGTTTGCGAGATAACGCCTCCCGAGCTGACTTAGACAAAACAAAAGGGCGAAACCAACGACCAACCCGATAGAGTTTCCGAAACTTTACAGGATCGGGAACTAGGTGTAACAGAACTCGTTGTAAGAACGGGCGACGACTCGGTCGGTTGTACATTAAAAAGCGTGCTTCTTCAGCGATTTTGCGATATTGCACACCTGATGGACACACCGGTTCACAAGCACGGCACGTCAAGCATTTGCTCAAGCTGTCTTCAAGTGCGTCATTGGTGTCGTCTCGCTCTAGCAAACCCTTCACAAGGTAGATTCGACCTCGAGGGCCTTGAAGTTCGTTCCCAGTCAGCTGATAAGTAGGACAAACGCTATTGCAAAAACCACAATGCACGCACTTACTGATCTCCGCGACGAGATCTTGGACCGCTTCTTCATTCTTGAGCGTCGGGGCGATCATCGTCCGCATTACAGTACGACTCCAGGATTAAAGATTTCTTGTGGATCAAAAGCATGTTTCAGTCTGTGCGCGTACTTACTGGATTGGGACGTTTCATGTTTGATATTTCTGAAGCTACGGATTGCATGCGGTTTTATAGAAATAGTCGGAGGCATAGAGTTCTGAGTCTTACACCACAATAGACTACCGTTCCACTCTACTAAGACTTCTTCGAGTTCGTCTGTGTTTTCACTGTGAGCCAACGAGTTTCGCGACAGCGAAACTCGCCACAAAGCTTTGTCGTCTGCAAAAAATGGAAGTGTATGATCACGGAGTTTATGCCAAAATT
This sequence comes from OMG group bacterium, assembly GCA_012267385.1. GTDB lineage: Bacteria > Pseudomonadota > Gammaproteobacteria > Pseudomonadales > Azotimanducaceae > Bin55. The sequence goes on along the minus strand of JAAXGW010000039.1, from coordinate 107,449 downwards.
GCGGGTCGATTTCATCATTCGACTCAAATGCCTTCATGTCCTGGTCAACCGCGGCTGCGACACCTGTGAAACGTAAATACAACTTGCCGTCGAAGTAACAAGTCCCGGACAGAGTTGAAGTCTTTCTAGTGTATTGCGAGATCAGTGATGTGCATTCTTGCGAATTCAGGGAAGTAGCGATTGATCGAGTATATTCCGGAGCCGGAAGCAATTTAAGGCTGGCACTTAGCAGGACGCCCAGTGTTCCCTGAGACCCACCTAGAAGACGAGCTACATCGAACCCCGCTACATTCTTAATCACTTTTCCGCCGAACTTTAGAATTTCTCCGTATCCGTTGACCATTTCGACTCCCAAGAGGCTGTCGCGTACTGTGCCGTACCATGGTCGACCTGGACCGCACCAACCACTTGCAATAGCACCTCCAACCGTACCTCGTCCATCAAACAGGGGTGGATCACATGCCCACATCTGCCCATGTTCAGCAGTAATGTCCCGAAGTTCGGACAACTTCGTACCCGCACGTACTGAGATGACAAGTTCTTCAGGTCGATATTCAATCACACCCTTGTGGTCGGACGTTGCTAAAAGTGGGACCGTCTTATCCCCAGAGTACAAAAACGACTTGCTACCTTCACCAGCAATCCGCAGTGGCTGCTTCTGTTCCAGTGCCGTATTGACTGCGTCTTGTAACGGCGAAGAATCGTTCACCACTGAGTTAAAAACGACTCAGTTCGGGAAATGGCATTTGTCCTTTGTGGATATGCATACCGCCCAACTCTGAGCATCGCGCTAAGGTTGGGATCGCTTTGCCTGGGTTCATATTTCGGTTGACGTCGAACACATTGCGTATGCGGTGAAACTGTTCGATTTCAGCAAGTGAAAATTGTGAGCACATTTGATCTATTTTTTCAACACCAACTCCGTGCTCACCCGTGATCGTACCGCCTACCCGAATGCAATGTTCGAGAATCTCAGCCCCAAATTCCTCCGCCCCCGCGCGTTGTTTCTTGTCAGACGCGTCGTAAAGAATTAGCGGGTGTAAATTTCCGTCGCCCGCATGGAACACATTCATGACGCCAAGGTTATATCGCTGAGACATGCCGGCAATAGCCTTCAGTACTGGCCCGATCTGATATCGTGGAATGGAGCCATCCATGCAGTAGAAATCTGATGCCATGCGCCCCGCTGCGGGAAACGCAACTTTGCGTCCTAACCAAAGTCGTTCACATTGCTCAGGATCCGTCGCGAGTTCGATGACCGAAGCGTCATATTGTTTCATAACTTCCGCGACTTTGTCAGTTGTGCTAGTTACTTCCTCCTCAGTCCCATCCAGTTCACAGAGGAGTACTGCCTTCGCATCTTTCGGATAACCGACTTCCGCGAACTCCTCAGCGGCACGAACTGCAAGTTCGTCCATCATCTCGAGACCGCCGGGAATCACACCAGCTGCAATTATGCCAGCAACACAATTACCTGCAATTTCTACATCATCAAACCCACCCAGCAGAACATGCCTAACGGCAGGAATCGGTAGCAATTTAACGGTAATCTCTGTAACCACGCCGAGCATGCCTTCAGAACCCACCATCAGCGCTAAGAAGTCATAACCTTCCCAATCATAAGTTTTGCCGCCAAACACTAATTCATCACCTTCGATTGTGAGAACTGTCAGTCCGACGACGTTGTGCAACGTCAGACCGTATTTGAGGCAGTGCACACCGCCTGCATTTTCAGCGACATTTCCTCCTATGCTACACGCTATCTGCGAAGACGGATCTGGTGCGTAAAACAATCCGTGTTCCTTCGCCACCTCGGATATGCTTAAATTTGTCGTACCTGGTTCAACCGTGGCCGTACAAGCTAGTGGGTCTACTTCGAGGATGTTGTTTAGTTTCGACAATACCAGTAACACGCCTTCGCGGTGAGGTCGAGCACCACCCGAAAGACCCGTCCCCGCACCTCGGGTTACTAAAGGAATGTCACATTCGTTACATACCCGTAGTACGCTGCGTACGTGTCCAACAGACTCAGCTAAAACTACAACACCTGGTAATTCTTTTTTAACAGTGTATGCGTCAGATTCAAATGGTTCTTTCTGGTACTGATCCGTCAGAATAGCATGCTCGGGTAATTCCGCAAAGAGCTGTGTTAATGCAAATTCAGAAATCATTTGAAAGTGTACTGTACAGTTTGGTTAACTCACTCATCCATCTAAATTTTCACGCTACGAAAAAATGTAACATACTGCTTCACATTATGTTAAAGGTTTTTGGAAGAACTTTAACGAACGTTCCTTTACTTTAACTTACCTCAACCAAGTGTCCAGAAGAGATTATCAGTAGAGTGCTAAATACCATTGTCCTGAAAAACGCGAAAGTCGTCAATGAAGGACGAATTTTGGAAGGTGATCTCGCAATCTGCAAAGATCGAATCAGTCAGGTTGGCGGTACGGCTGGTGGGACCACTGAGATTGATGTAGCAGGGTCCTGGGTTCTACCCGGCATGATCGATGACCAAGTACATTTTCGCGAACCCGGAATGGAGCATAAAGCAACTATCGCGACGGAGTCTCGTGCAGCTTTGGTCGGCGGTATCACCAGCTATATGGAAATGCCCAACTGCGTACCACAAACCACTACACACGAAAATTTGCTTGCTAAACACAATCGCGCTAGCCGTACCTCGGTTGCAAATTACGGTTTCTACTTGGGCGCAACTAACAACAATATTGAAGAAATTAAGCGAGTCGACCCCCAGTTAGCTTGCGGCGTCAAAGTCTTCATGGGTGCTTCGACTGGCAACATGCTCGTCGACAATCCACAATCTTTAGAAGACATATTTGCTTCGTGTCCGCTAGTCATAGCGACGCATTGTGAAGACTCGCCCACTATTCAAAGAAATGAAAGTGAGGCGCGACGAAAGTATGCCGGCAACCCACCCTCGGAGCTACATGCAGAAATCCGCTCAGCTGAAGCTTGTTATTTGTCTTCGTCTCTCGCGGTCGGGCTCGCCAAGAAACACGATGCCCGCCTCCATGTATTACATCTCACCACCGCACGAGAAATGGAGTTGTTTGAAATTGGCACGATTGAGAGTAAAAAGATCACTGCCGAAGTCTGTATCCATCACCTAATTTTCGACGACTCACACTATGCGAGTAAAGGAGCGTCGATCAAATGCAATCCTTCAGTCAAGTATGAACAAGACCGAGAAGCCTTACGGCAGGCGGTAAACGAAGACCGCATCGACGTGATCGCGACCGACCATGCGCCGCATACTCTGGAAGAGAAACAAGCTGTGAAATTTGTCGATGCACCAGCCGGTTTACCCTTAGTCGAATACGCCGTTCCGGCATTATTGGAACTGGTCACTCAAGGTATTTTTGGACTCACAACAATCGTCGAAAAAATTGCCCATGCACCGGCAAAGCGATTTGAACTGAAGGACCGTGGCTTCTTGCGAGAGGGTTTTTTTGCGGACCTGATCGTAGTCAATCCTAATGGGAACACCTCAGTTGCCGCGCGTCCTGTATGGTCCAAGTGTGGTTGGACTCCCTTTGACGACTGCAAATTTTCTAACGAAATCACTCATACGATCGTCAACGGCAACCTCATGTACGCTAATGGCGAAATTTGTTCAGGTCAGCCGGGTCTACCATTGACTTATAACAGACCCACATAAGCACATGAATCGACGGAGCCAATCGACGTCTCTACTTCTATGTAATATGCTCAACAAATAAGGAACCTCTAGCCCTATGTCGTCTCCCTTACGTTACGAAGTAAACGAAAATCCTCCTACTCCTCTAGCTTTCGGTTTAGCACTTCAGTTCACGATTATTGCGATTGCGGGAATCGTGGTTACACCAGCAATCGTGATTCAAGCGGCTGGAGAAAGTGCGAGTTATCTCGAGTATGCGGTGTTCGCGTCTCTAGTAGTGTGTGGGATTTGCACGTTCCTACAGGCTCGACCCGTCTGGCGGATCGGATCTGGATACATATTGCTGATGGGAACTTCAGGTGCGTTCATTGCTGTGAGTGTCGCTGCGTTGGAGGCAGGAGGCGCGTTGATGTTAGGAGCACTTGTGTTAGTGTCGTCATTCGTGCAGTTCGCATTCGCCTTTAAGTTATCGTGGCTCAGAAAAGTCATTACCCCGGCTGTTGGCGGAGTCGTGATCATGTTGATACCCGTTACGGTGATGCCAATTGCGTTCGATTTCTTTTCGAACGTATCTGAAGAACATCAATCTTTTGGAGCTCCCTTTGTCGTATTTCTGACTGTCTTTATCGGTGTCGGATTAGGAATTCTTGCAAAGGGAATGCTACGACTCTGGACACCAATAATTGGAATTGTTATCGGTACGATCGCGGCCGCGATCATCGGCATATATGACTCTACGCCGGTTCAAAACGCTGCATGGATTGGGATACCAAAATTTTCCGAGATGTCTTTTGACCTTTCATTGAACTCTTCGTTTTATGGTTCATTTTTTACTCTACTCCCATCATTCATTTTTGTTACCGTCATTGGTATGGTCGAGACGATAGGAGACTCGATCGCTATTCAACGTGTTTCACAGCGGAAACCCAAATCACCCGATTATCGCGTAATTCAAGGTGCTGTAGGAGCTGACGGTTTCGGAAACTTATTGTCGGGTTGTTTAGCTATCGTGCCCAATACCACCTATTCCAGCTCCATCTCGGTGACCGAGTTAACCGGCGTCGCATCTAGGCGAGTGGGAATGTTCATCGGCGGAATCTTCCTAGTCGCCGCATTTTTACCTAAGTTGCAAGCAATAATCGTCTCTCTACCTCCACCCGTGGTTGGTGCATATCTGCTCATCGTGTTGGGATTACTGTTTGTAGTTGGTTTGCAAATGGTCGCGCGCAGCGGATTAGATTATCGAACGGGATTGATTGTGGGTATTTCCATGTGGGTCGGTATTGGATTTCAGTACCAGTTCATTTTTCCTGGTCTATTCACCGGAATGTGGGGCGATCTCTTACAGAACGGTATGACCGTCGGGGGACTCACGGCGATCTTTCTGATGTTGCTTTGGCGAGTTACCTCGTCGCGACGAATTAAAACTCAATGCGATTTGAAACCAGAGGCAATTCAGGAACTGCAATCTTTCTTAGACCAAGTGTGCACCCGCTGGAAATTGTCAGATGAGATTAGAAGTAATGTCGAACTAGCCAACGAAGAAACGTTGCATATTCTTCAACAGAGTAGGCCAGGCGACGAACAGCGAAAATTAAGCATCTCGGTCCATAAAGAATTGAATTTGATCGAGCTTGAATACGTCTTAGCGCTCGACTTGGAGAATATCGAAGATCGAGTTGCAATGCTTCAAGAGTCGCCAGGGGAATTCAACGAAGATGACTATTCGTTGAGGATATTGCGCCACATTTCAGCGCACGTCAAACACGAAAAGTATTTTGACGTCGACTTCTTGTCGGTGAAAGTTAAGTGTTAAACTTGGAAATTCAACACTGAAACTAGCCCGATATATATCGGACTAATTCGGTAGACTCGGTGTTCTAATCCTTCTATTGGGTTAGTTCGTCAGCGTTCGATTCCTTTCGTTCTTTGCTCTTGATTGAAACATCGCTGAGTCCGCTGGATCGGACGACATCCAAGTGCGCCGCTATTACTTTCTGCACTTCAACGTCTGCGGATCCCGATGCTTGAATTTCAACTTCATCGCTATCAAGTGAATCAATTTCGACATCCGCCAGACCTGAGGTATTTATTTGTGACTGTTCTGTGCTTAAGCTCTTGATTGAAACATCCGAAGAACCGCCAGCACTGAGCTTCAATCCATTCGTAACTGTTGGCCCTAAATCCAAGTCCGAGAGTCCGTTTGCCTTCATTTCCAGTTGCGGTAACCGAAGAGACTGAACAGTTACGTCAGCCGATCCACTCAAGTCGATTGTCGAGACTTCAACGCTCGATTCAGCTCGTTCTATGGGTATCTGAACCTTATCTGCAATAAAGTTGCTCAAACCGTTGACAGACAGAACTAATTTTTGTGTCTCCATGTCAATTGTGTTTGAATCTGATGATCCACTCTGATCGAACTCGACATTGGGACTGACTAAAGAGTCCAATTCAAAGTCAGCAAGTCCGCTCAGCGACACTTCCGTCGTATGGGCCTCCACAGACGTGATACTCAGATCACTCGACCCGGTGACTGTTATGTGCACTCTGCCAGCTTGAACGTGATCCAACGTCGTGGACGATAAACCGCCCATATTGATTCGTACATGCTCTCCTACCATCTCCTTAGCTCTGAGTGTTCCGGAGTTAGACAGATCTATCCACGCCAAGGAAGCAGTAGTAAGTTCGATAGTCGGATTGCCCAAATCTTTGGCATGCACGACACAGTCCTTACCGAACTCTAAGTGCCAATCATTTCGGTTTTCTTGGTGAAGGCTGTAACCGTTGTAGCGTTTAGAGGGATAGCTTTTGCGCTTAGCAAACTGCTGTCGAGAATCTGGACAGAGAACTACGAGATCAAGATCTAATTCAATTCCACCGTTCTTTGAGGTGATAATCAATGCATCGTGAAATAGCTGACTGCCTGTTACGGTCAGCGTAGTTTGCTCACCAGGCTGCACGTGAAAATCGAACGGTAGTCGATGTTTAATTCCCTCGGTGTCGTCCAATTCAACTAGTTTATCAAAAGACTGAACTTGCCCGAAGACGGTAGAAGTCATTCCTAAGCCGAGTGAGAAAAGAACTAGGTAGCGCGTAAAGACGTGGTAATTCATGGGTATTTCATGCCTCTTAATGGTTAGATTTGGAATTCCTAAGCAATTATCGTACCACTAAAGCTGTGATACGGCTAGTTCCCTTAGTGCAACGTGGCTTGTGCTTGTGGTGGAATGCAAATTTAACCGTGTTCGACAGACTTGTTTAGACACAAAGTCCCTCTACGAGGCAGATCAACAGCCAGCAAACCTTACAAATCTGATCCTCATGAAGAGGCTAACCCACTCAGACATGTCAAAAAGACACACAAAGAAATGATGAAATCTTGATTGGATTCGATTTCGTCGTCCAAGATGCTTGGACAAATTTAAACGACTCACAAACGCTCGAGACAGTAGTTTTGAACAAGTCCGCAGATTTTGGGTGTTTTGTGATGCTCTGGACGCTATAAAAAAATTTGTTCGCTCGTCCCTAGTTTGCGATCAAATCGACAAAGTTTTGGCACGGTTTGTGCTTAGTAACCTGCAATACAACGCTGAATGAAAATAGACAACCCACATGACTACACCCGCATATTTGCGATCTCACGGTCGAAGAGACTCGGCACGGCACACTGGGACGGACAACCTTCGAGCAGGTAAGGCTCAATGATCAGAATAGCTCGGTACAGTTCCCCAAGATCTTCCTTGTTGGCTCTCGGGATTACAGCTGGCTTTGTACTCTTACTGTTTGTCGCGACGTTTGTGACCCACCTGCCCGCTGTTGCTCCACAACAGGCGAGCACCATAGAACAAGACACTACTGTACGCTTTCATGAAGTTGGAGAAAGTACTAGTAACTACAACCTAATCTACATCTTTAAGGTAAAGGAATTATGAGAAATCGATACATGGCAGGCGAACGTACTGCAGAATACATGGACGAGGCTTTTTCGCGGCATTCCGCGTGGATTCTTGGCGTATGCGCTGGAATCGCGAATCGGATGGGATTCAACCCCGCAATTCTTCGCGTGGTCACGTTTGTTTGTTTGCTCTTCATGCCGCTGAAGACTATCGCGGTCTATTTGCTTGTTTGGGTCATCTTCTTCCGCCATAGACGCGGTTAATACAAGCACCATCAAGCACGCAACGGTCTTCAGGCAAACGTTTCAGCAACTAAGTGCGTTCAAGAAACCGCACTAAGGAACGTGCAACTGAAATGCTGTCGACTTCTTGATCCAACGACGCTAACGCAGGCTCAAAGTTGGGACCGAGATCTTGTTCTCGGTTCAGAATCAAATTTCGAGTAAAGTCTTCACAGAATTCAGGGTGTGCTTGAAGGGAGATAAAGTGTTCTTCTACAACCATTCCCGCGTTTTCACAGAACTCATTTGTAAGTAAACGTGTCGCTCGAGTCGGCAAACGCTCGACCTGGTCCTCATGACTACATCGCAAACGGATAGTTGGTGTAGACACATTGGAAAGTACTCCGGATACGAGTAATCGGTATTCGTGCACGCCCATGCCCCAACCTTGAGGCGCGTTGACTACCGATCCGCCTAAAGCTAATGCGATACACTGGTGCCCAAAACAAATGCCAATTAGTTTCCTGCGCTCGTCGTCAAGCATGCGGACAAAATCAATTAACTGTTGAATCCAGCGGGTTTCACTGAAAGCACAATAACGACTCCCAGTAATTAAATATCCGTCGCACTCATCCAAATTTTCGGGATAGAGATATTCACGAGCATCATAGCTACGGAGTGTTAGCTGATCTGAACCTGTAGAGTCGAACAATCGCTGGAACATCCCGTGAGTGTCTCCGAATAGCGACCTGAGTTCGACATCGACGTCGTCTGCTTTGATTATTCCTAATGTAGTCAAGCTTTCCTCTTGTTTCTAAAGACGTGTATATGGGCGGATGCAGACAATACAAGCAACAAAAACTCCTGTTTCTTGAGCTGTGGGAACGATCGGAGGTGCCGGTCGATGCCGGAACCGATCAGTGCATCAAGCTAAACATCTCCCGACGATAGTTCTGTGCGATCTGTGAATCGCGCGGCATGAGAGACATCACGCGAATCATTGTCGTGCGCGCAATGTCATCGCGAAATTTGCGATCTCGCTGTAGTATTAAGAGCAATTTATCCAATGCTTGCTCGTAGCTAAGATCCATAGCATGATGCAAAGCCAATTCATAGACTGCCTCTAAATCCTCTGGCTTACTTTGCAGTTGATGCTCAAGCTCATCAAAGGGTCGTATCCCTGCTACTTCTTGAACAAGTTCCATCCGATTCTGAGGACGTAGTCTCTCCGTTCCGTCCTCTGGCATGGAATCAAGAACGCGTTGTGCGTTCGCGTAATCTCCTTTACAAATCAAGACGTCAGCTTGTTCGGCTAAATACTTTGGATTGTTAGGTTCCTGGTTCAACGAAGCTTCAATTATCATGAGTGCTTGGTCCCAGTCTCTTGCCGCTAACACGGACTCTAAGCTCTCTTGAAGTCGTTCACCAGTCGACATCGTAAATTGTTCGATCAACTGTCGTAAACTGTCTTCTTGTTGTGGTCCTTCTAACTGTCCTGCGATACCGCCGTCAACAATCACGCGTATACTGGGTAGACCCTGAACTTGTAGTTGCTGTGCCATTCTCGGATCCTTCGCAACGTCCATCAATGCAAGCGCAAATTTTCCTTGAAATTGTGCCGCAAGCCGTTCCAAAATATGCTTAGTGTCGACAGAGGCTTGAATCTGGGTAGCCCAACACAACAACAACACCGGTAGTTCGTGAGAACGATTTACCACGTCGGACTGAAACGTCTCTGTCAGAGCTTCGAAGATGTACTCGTTGTTTTCCATGAAATTAAGAAATTCTCGTTGCGGAAAATTGTATCAATCCATAATCTTGGCGATTCTATCGTGTTTTACCACACACGAACAATCGGTTGGTTGTTTTGCTTTAGAGCGAGTAAACGTGACGACGGAAGGGTATACTGTATTCGTTTAAAAACGAGCTTGGAACGATTCGTGCATGAATGCAACAACCGAGCGTCAAACACGGATTTCATCTAGGTCGCGAGGTATGTGGTACACACCAGTTTTTCTAAACAGTTTTCTCGTCCATTGAGCAAATGCGATTCCTCTTTGCCGTAGGTATTTTCTTGTTGATCGTGGCGGTGGGAGTCGGATTGGGCTTTAGTGCCTGGGGTATTATTCCCGCGATCTTTGTCGCGTCATCGTTCCTCACATTTTCACCACACGACCGCGCTCGTACTCGTGCACGGTCTGGATATTTCGGAGGCTTTAGTTCGAACCCTAGGCGGTTTGGCACGCACCGTGAATCTGGTAGTGTCAGCATCACGGAAACCGGCTTTAAAACATTCTTTCAATTAGCCGGGCACATATCCAAGGCCGACGGTCGGGTCTCCAAACTGGAAATTCGTCAGGCGAATAACTTTATGGACCGTTTGTCGCTCAGTAGCGATCAGCGACGCGTTGCAATCGACGGGTTCAATGAAGGTAAGAGTTCGTCCTTCGACCTTAAACGTTGCCTCGAGAAACTGCGCGCATCGTCGGGAATGGGCTCGTTAGCCCGAGAACTGCTGTTCGAAGCGATGGTTAACCTCGCCGCGATCGACGGCGTCAGTAGTACGAAACAATCACTCCTGCTATCATACGCTGATGCACTCGGTATCAACTCACAGACCGCACAGAACTACATTGCGCGACACCATCAAAGTTATTGGCAACAATATTCCAGCTATGAGTCACATCGTGAACACTTTCGACAACGAAGGCAGTATTCTAGAAGTGATTCTTACGACAGAACCAGTAGCTCTTACGACAGAACCAGCAGCAATCGACAAACCTCTACGCAAAATGGAGAGCTCCAAGCTGCATATGAGACATTGGGGGTGTCGTCGAACGATTCTGATAAATCAGTGAAACGCGCATATCAACGCAAGATTGCGGAAACTCATCCTGATAAATTTGAGGGTAGAGACTTACCAGCTTTTTTGATTGAAGCGGCAACAGCAAAAGCGAGCGAGATCAATGAGGCGTGGGATCTTATAAAGAAGTCGCGTCGCATGTCGTAATACGCGGTACTGTCCCAAAATTCTGGCGGAGAGGCAGGGATTCGAACCCTGGGTGCCCAAAGGACACACCTGATTTCGAGTCAGGCCCATTCGACCAACTCTGGCACCTCTCCAGGGGTAGTGAATTTTATGCCTTAGTTGTGTAGCTGTTTCACCTCTTCGAAACACATACGCAACTCGAACTCAAACAGTTCGATCTACTACTAGATAAACTGAATCAGCAGAATTCCTTCAATTCCTAGGAAGGTGCAGAAACAAACACTCTGAACAACCATCGGTCAAACAATTTCTTGATCTAGCACAAGCCCAGTCTAACTGTTGTGCTCAAACTCATTATGATGACAGACACATCAAAGCATCCACGCGGGTCGTCAATCAATATCGAGTTTAGTCAACTCACTAGGATCCAATCCGTACCGTCCGTTTGCGATGCAATCCATACGTCCATATACTGACGAAATTTGTGGAAACACTTGCTTACGATCTCTGGATGATTGTTCTCCTGGCTCAAGTGCCCGAGAACCAAGGATTGCATATCAGAGTGGTGTACTAAACTAACAAACTCTGCAGTCTGATCGTTCGATAGGTGTCCTTGATCACCTGCGATTCGAACTTTTAGTGAGTATTGATATGGTCCATTCCACAACATGTCCAAATCATGATTGGCTTCAACGAACAGTGAGTCACAGTGCCGATAGTGTTCCACGACGGGTTGCGTAAGGGAACCAATGTCCGACAGGATTCCAAGCCTTCGATGAGCGTGTTCAATGACGAATTGAGAAGGTTCTCGAGCATCGTGCGGAACTGCAACGGGATGAACGACGAAATCTCCAACATCAACAGGGTGTCCGCATTGGATTTCCTCGAATCTACAGCTCTTGATATCAACCTTTGACAGAGTTCCATTGGTCCCATAGACGCAAACACCGTACTTTCGCGCGAAAGGACCAACACCACGGCGATGATCCCCGTGTTCATGAGTAACAAAAATTGCTGCTACCGTAGCAGGATCAACGCCTTTGTCAACGAGCCGGTTTTCAGTCTCGCGACAGCCGAAACCACAATCGACTAAGATTGTCGTTTGTGGTGAGACAATGACAGTGCAGTTACCCTTACTGCCGCTTCCAAGCGAAGCATATTTCACGCCTTGATCCTAGTCAGCACCTTATTGCATCAGTCGAATACTGAAATGCTAGATTAGATGTTCTCGCAGAATGAGTAATAGTTCCCTAGCGAACTCAACAGGTATAGAATCTTCTGATTCAACATTTGTAAGCTTAATCGTATACATGTCTTCAACGTCTTCTGAGGCTTCCATTAGAATCCGAACTGTACTCGGATATTTATTAGTTCCCTCGTTCCCGAGACGGATTAGGCGACGAAAGAAACTCTTCTGCTTACTCCGCAAAACGTTCTCTGACACTTCGACTTCAAAATAACTGTTTGCGGAATCCTGAGAAAGAATATCGATCTCTGCATTATTCAGTGCTTTCTGAATTGTCGCCCACGCCCTAGTGAAGTCTACGTGAAAGATTAGTGCAGGGAATCCTTCTTCGTCTTCAACTACTTCCACTTTCGGTTTCAATGAAATGTTCGCGGCTTCGATTGAAACTGTAGGCGCAACATAACCTGACGCGTCATATTTCGCGAGATTGTTAAGTAACGCTCGTTCGATATCGATAGACACCGATCGTTCCGGCCATTCAATGCTCGTTACCTCCGCGTCAGAAGATTCGTTCACATAACGAACGTGTACTTCTGTCGATCCTCGGCGAAATCCATTCTCAAGTTGAACTGCAATCCAGTCGGTGCCACCACTGATTTCGACATCCAGTTTACCTTGATCGATAAGTGCACGAGGTGAATCAGCTTCCGCGTCCTCAAATGTGATAGGCTCAGAAAACAAAGATCCGTTACGTCGATCTTCTTGACGAATCTCGATTCCAGCATCTTGAATCCATTGCTTCATCACTGGCCATACTGTCTCAGGCGCGCGTTGTACTACCACCCAACTTCGATTTGGCCCAAGATTTTGAATGCTCACGAGTTCTAGATCCGAATCACCAACGATCGGCCTCGGGCGAGGTACTTCGTTACCAAAAAATGGTGCTAACGGCCGATCTTCGATTTCGGGTACAACCCACAGGTCTTCTACCTCAATAGCGTCCATATGGGATGGAATGACCAGTTCCGGTGTAGTGTGAATTTCTGTGTAATCGGACGCTCTTTCGGCATCAATTTGTTCCCGGTCATAGGAACTACAACCGTTCCATACAAATCCACCAAGACAAAGGAGGACAACAGATATTGTTGAGTGTCTCATAACGCTTTAAACTTTACTAACTGGTTTCGGATTGAGGCATGATGTTCTTCAGCTAGCGGAACCAATGGTAGCCTCAAGCCTGATGGAATTAGGTTCATTGCATGCAACGCCCACTTTGTGGGTATGGGATTGGTTTGTAGAAATAAAACTTCGTGCAGTGGTTGTAGTAACTGGTCCAATTCATTCGCCTCGGCGTTGTTCCCCGATAGGTAGCTTTGGCAGAACTTGGACATCAAATTCGGCACAACGTTCGCGGTGACGGAAATTGTACCGACCGCCCCGTATTGCATCATCGTCAATGTTTGGGCGTCTTCTCCCGATAGGACTAAGAATTTCGGATCAACTCCTCGTTTAATTTCCAAGACCCTCTCCGGCGTACCACATGCCTCTTTTATTCCGATGATGCGTTCATGTTGGGCTAGTCTTGCAACCGTTGGAGCGAGCATATCACAAGCCGTCCTTGCAGGTACGTTATATAAGACTATCGGCGAGTCTACTTGGTCCGCGATGGTCCAATAGTGTCGATAGAGACCCTCTTGGGGTGGTTTGTTGTAATATGGAGTAACAATCAAGCAACCGTCCGCCCCTGCGGCTCGACCCGCATGTGTGAGTGCTAGTGCCTGTTGTGTCGAATTCGCACCCGTACCCGCGATCACGGGAATACGACCATCTACTCGATTCACAACCGCCGCAATGACTGCAGTTTGCTCCGTCGCGGTCAGAGTGGCGGACTCTCCTGTCGTCCCAACCGATACGATTCCGTGCGTACCCTCTTCGATATGCCAGTCTATTAAGGCATCCAAACTCTTCCAATCGACCGCTCCGCTCTCGTCCATGGGCGTGACTAAAGCGACGATACTACCCCTTAATAATCCGTTATCTATATTCAATTTCTACAGTCCCTGTTCGAGCTGGTGCACAAAATGTCCGTTACGCGTTTACGGCGACGCTATCAGTGGTTCTTCTCGTGGCCACGCTTCCGCGACTGCTTTGATGAAAATAGCTAGCGGTATCGCAAAGAACAAACCCCACACCCCGCCTAATCCACCAAACACTAGAACTGATGCCACGATCGCTAAAGGATGAAGCTTAACCACTTCAGCAAATAGTACGGGTACGAGTAAGTTCCCATCGAGAGCTTGTATCACGGCGTAAGCCAAAATAATCCACAGGAACTCAGCACTTAAACCAAACTGCATAAGGGCGACAACTACAACGGGTATAGTCACTACCGCAGCACCGATGATCGGAAATATTACCGATAAACCAACAAGTAGCGCGAGTAAAGCGGCATACTTTAAACCAAGAAGTATGAAGGCAACGTACGTAACCGTTCCCACGATCAATATCTCTAGGAATTTACCGCGAATATAACTACCTAATTGCATGGCTACGTCTTGTCCTATGCGATCGATAATGGGTCGTTTCTTTGGCAAGAAACGCGCGAAATACTGCTTGAGAGTCTCACGGTCTTTCAGAAAGAAAAACATAGCAATGGGTACGAGTAACAAAAAGACTACTGTCGCGATCAAATTAGGTAGTTGTTTAACGAACCAAGTTAAGCTAGCTGTACCAGAATCTTTCAGTGTAGTACGAAATTCAGCAAGGACTTCGTCGACTAGTGCGGTCGATAATAGGGCAGGATAATCGTCGCTGAAGTCATACAGAGCGTCTTCGATCGCGTCTGCTAATTTGGGCAATTGTTCGAGCACTTCTTGGAGTTGAGTCCATACTACCGGAAGAATTACCAGCACTAAGGCAAACAATCCTCCGACAAACAATAGCATCGCGATGATCACTGCTAACAAATGGGGTATTCTCCATTTCACTAGGCGATCTACGATGCCTTGCAAGACGTATGCAAACACAAACCCAATTAATACCGGTGCGAGATATCGTCCGATGGTGAGCAGCAACAGTAGAAATACCAATGCTGCGACGAGCAGATAGATGGTTTCGGTATTTGAGAAGTACCGGTTAATCCATTGTTTAACAACCTCTACAAATTGCATGTTTGATCAAACGGCATTCTTCTGCAACAGGTATGAAAATACCCCATCCGCTTCAGTTGCTTCTAACAGCGTGTGGCGACTGTGTAATGAAAACACTTGAAAGTCCTGCTCGGAACCCGGATCGGTCGCATAAACCCGTAGAAGACCACCTGGTGGGATGTCTTTGAGTGCTTTTTTTGTCTTTAGTAAAGGCATAGGACATTGAAGTCCCTTGACATCCAGAACAACGACCACGTCTTTTTCCATGATCAGCTACCGTTGGTTACCTCCAAAAAAACTAGCCCTGCGATGGGGCTTGGTATGCACCTACAATAGAATATAGAATTATTGAAAGTGTGCAACTATCACGTTGCAAAAACATCTAAAGTATAAAGCCAGACGCATGAGTACTCAGGAAAGTTTCATAATTAGAGTCGCAAAGGGACTTCTCGTAACACTCGTTCTCTCATCTGTTGTGAGCGCAGATGATACACTCTTACCGGATCTTGGCGACCGAGAATCCGCAGCTCTCTCACCCTATGAAGAGGAGAGTTTAGGGAGAGCGTTTCTGATGCAAATCCACCGCAACGTCCCTACTGTGGACGATCCCATTCTCAAGTATTTCGTGCGAAAGAACCTTTATGAACTAGCAGAACACTCTGACCTTCGTGTAGCAAATCTGACACCAATTGTCGTTGACTCGGACGATCTCAACGCATTCGCGGCACCTGGTGGCATCATCGGGGTAAACTTAGGTTTACTAATCTTTGCACACGACATTCACGAGTATTCCTCCGTTGTCGCTCACGAACTAGCACATTTGAGTCAAAGGCACTTTGCTCGTCGCATAGATCAGGCGCGCCAGTTGGAAGTATCACAGCTATTAGGTTATTTAACTTCAGCGGTCATCTTTGCTGCCGGTGGAACTGATCCAGCACTTGCTGCAATGGCAGTCAGTAGTTCGTTGAACCAAAATCTCGTTTTCAAATATAGTAGAACTCAAGAACACGAAGCGGATCGGATCGGTTTAAATGCTTTAACAGATGCTGGATTTGATCCCATGGGGGCCGTGCGCATGTTCGAACGAATGAAGGAACAATTCAGATTTGATTCTACTCCAGAATCTTTTTTACGGACCCATCCACTCACCGACGAACGCATAGCCGACTTGCGAAACCAAGCACAGTCCACGGACGAAAATGACTTCGAAAGATCTTTGGAATACCAATTGATGCGAGTTCGTGTAATGCACAGGTTTTTTGACACTGCAGGTGCAGCGATGGCGCATGCACAGTCGTTAGAAGGTGAAGCTCTTCACGAGAAGTATGATCTTGCACTAGCTCTCGTTCGAAATAACCAAGAAGTACGGGCTGTCGAATTGATGGAAGAAGTGTATGAAGCTGATCCGAATAGCATCGTTGTGATTACTTGTTTTGCCGATTTGCTGATTAAAGCTAACGAGGGCGAGCGCGCTCTCACACTCGTTGACGCGGCTCTAGCTAACACCCCAAATAACGAACCGTTGTCGTTGCTAAAAGCGCATGCACTTCGCTCCTTGGAAAGATATGAAGACGCTACGAATGTAGTCAAACGTGTCGTACGCCAATCGAGTAACGATCCTGATCTGTGGTTAGAACTGGAAGCTATAGCTGGGTTGGCGCAGAATATTTTCGAAGTTCATCGCGCCCGCGCCGAGGTGTATGCGTTACGTGGTCGATTTGCCGACGCGATCGAAAATCTTCAATTTGCGAAAAAGCTTATTGAAGGTACGAGTTCTATTCTTGAAGCAAGCTTGAACCAACGAATTCAGGAATTACGAGAAGCTGCAGCTCTGAATTCCTGATTCCCGAAACTCCGTTACCGGGGGAAGTCTAACATTCGTTGCAACGGGATCATAGCACGTTCTCCCATCGCGGGATCTACATGAATTTCGTTGTCGAAATTTTCTAAGCTATGCTTTAGTGTCTTGAGCTCGTTCATAGCCATCCAAGGACAATGCGCACAGCTCTTACAGGTGGCGCCATCCCCAGCAGTCGGGGCTTCAATAAAACGCTTTTGCGGTTCGGCGCGGCGTAATTGGTGAAACAGACCACGATCGGTCGCGACGATAAAGACATTCTGCGGAAGTTCTGAAGCAGCTTTCAATATTTGACTCGTAGAACCAACGACATCCGCTAATTCGATCACCGACGATGGAGATTCGGGATGTACCAAGATTCCTGCATCTGGATAGACCTTTTTCATATCCAACAGAGCTTGATGCTTGAACTCTTCATGCACCACACAAGCACCCGACCAAAGCAACATGTCCGCTTTAGTTTTTTGTTGGATGTAATGTCCAAGGTGTTTGTCTGGAGCCCACAAGATTTTTTCGCCTTGAGTCTTCAGATGCTCGACAATTTTGTGACCAACACTAGAGGTTACGACCCAATCTGACAACGCTTTTACAGCGACAGACGTATTAGCGTACACCACGACTGTGCGGTCTGGGTGTTGTTCACAAAAGGCTCTAAATTCATCCGGAGGACAACCTAGATCGAGGGAACATTCAGCTTTGAGAGTAGGCATCAAGACTGTTTTCTCAGGAGACAACACCTTTGCAGTCTCACCCATGAATCGAACACCAGAAACCACGAGTACAGGGGCCGGATGATCATGACCGAATCTTGCCATTTCCAAAGAGTCCGAGACACATCCCCCAGTTTCATGGGCTATATCTTGAACATCACCGTCGACATAGTAATGTGCGACGAGAACAGCATTGCGTTCGTCTAACAATTCTGCGATCTCGCGCTTCAACCTTAAGATTTGATCTTGGGACAAGTCTTCTGGCTTGAAGTCAGGTACCTCGTTAACACTGAGAGTGTAGTCTTTAGCAAGCTCTAGCATTCAATCTCACTGAGGTTTTTTAGACTCTGGTTCTACCGTGTTCATACTATAAATTTTATTCCCTAGCTTTTCGCAGCTCGGTTGGTGATAGTATCAGGTGCCGAAATTTGATCCGGAGAACGACTTACTCAAACTCAATAACTTACAGTAATCCTATTTGATCCATGGAAACATGTAGAGTCCCGCTCTCTGCTATCCAGTTTTATCGAACGCTCGTTGTTTCAACTTTGATCCTCACTCTAAAATTTGTAATTCAGAAAACCAAATGTGTCGACCACTTTCCGATCAATCTTTGAACGCAATTCTGTCGAAGGAAACATTGAACAATTTTCCATATAATTTTCGTCAAAATTCGTCATATAAATTGACACATCCATGACCGCAGCCACCGCTATTGAACATGACCCGGTCGTTTTAGACGTAGACGGGATTACTTTATACAATGAAGACGTTTTACAACTTAGCTATATCGCCCCTCGATCGATTGATTTGATTGTTACTTCCCCTCCCTACAACGTTGACGTTTCCTATAGTTCGATCAATGACAACCTCTCCTACGACGAATATTTGGAGTTCACGCGTCAGTGGTTAAAGAAGTGTTATGAACTTTGTCGTGATGACGGGCGGATGTGTCTTAACATACCGTTGGACAAAAACAAGGGCGGGCAACAATCAGTATGTGCTGATTTCACTACGCTAGCCAAGAGTATTGGATGGCGTTATCACTCGTCAATTATTTGGAATGAAGGCAACGTGTCTCGCCGTACTGCATGGGGTTCATGGTTATCGGCATCAGCTCCTTACGTTATTGCACCTGTGGAGACAATCGTTGTGTTATATAAACACACTTGGAAAAAAACTAGTGGATCCAGACAAAGCGACATTGAACGACAAGAATTTATTGACTGGACGAACGGTCTTTGGACTTTCAATGGACAAAACAAAAAGGGAGCTGGAGGACACCCCGCAGCATTTCCTCTTGAACTTCCAAAGAGATGTATCAAGTTATTTAGTTTCGTGGGCGACACGATTTTTGATCCCTTCGTTGGAAGTGGTTCATCGTTAATCGCAGCTAGTATCCTTGGAAGAAAGGGAATTGGAGTAGAAATCGACTCTGATTATTGTCAAATTGCATTGAACCGACTAGAAAAAGAAGCGAGCGTATACCATGGAAGAATTCTTTGACAAAAAAGTTGACCCAGATTGGTCTTCTACGGCAGTATTTCCACCAACATCCGCGCAGAGACATTCCCCATAAGGAAGTCGTCGATTGGGTTACAGACGAGTGGTTGAGTTTAACAGGTACTCGTTTCAGAGACCCCGATCGAGGAATTCGAAAACTTCATCAATATGGTGAGTTAGTTAAAGTTTCGAAAGGAGTCTATCGATACGATCCAAGCCTAGCGCAGAGTATTGATCTAGACAACTTTACGCAAGAACAAAAAGACACAATTCTATCTCGAGACAACTTTCGCTGTGTTCAGTGCGGTCGCGGGAGAAAAGAGGGGGTAGAACTGCATGTAGATCACATCAAGCCAAGAAAATTTGGAGGGAAATCAACACTTTTCAACGGACAAACTTTGTGTTCAGAACACAATATGCTCAAACAAACTCTGAGTCAAACTGAGACAGGAAAGAAAATGTTCATTAGACTGTTAGATGTTGCTCATCACGAAGGAATCAACAAGTTGGTAGACTTTTGTGAAGATGTACTTGCGACATATGAAAGGCATGGCATCAATAGTCACATCATCTGGGACGACTCCCGAGAAGATTGATGTGCTACACCTAACACACACTGAACACGAAGTTTACTTTAAATTTTTGACGACAAAGAGTCAAGCAAAGCTTGATCGTTTAATTTTCACATTTTTAATTAATTAAGGAGTTTATTTTGGGACTATTAGATGGAAAAGTAGCAGTTATAACCGGAGCCGGCGGTGGTTTGGGACGTGAATATGCATTGTTGCTCGCGAAAGAAGGTGCAAGTGTCGTAGTGAACGACTTAGGTGGAGCGCGAGACGGTACCGGTGGCAACCAGAATATGGCCGATTCGGTAGTCGAAGAAATTGTACAAGCAGGTGGTCGTGCAGTCGCAAACTATGGAAGCGTTTCAAATAAGAGCGATGCACAACAAATGATTCGGGATGGAGTCGAAAACTTCGGGAAAGTCGATATTTTGATAGCAAACGCCGGTATTCTGCGCGATAAGACATTTAAAAATATGACAGATGAGTTGTGGGATACAGTGATGGACGTTCACCTTAAAGGTACATACTTCACTGTGAAAGCTGCCTACGACCAAATGTTAGCACAAGGCCATGGGGGACGGATTCTTATGACCAGTTCCACGTCTGGTCTTTTCGGTAACTTTGGTCAAACCAACTATGGCGCGGCGAAGGCGGGGATCGCCGGTATGGCGCGTAGTCTTTACTTGGAAGGTAGCAAGTATGGTGTAACCGTCAACGTTATTGCACCGACCGCGTGGTCAAGGTTAACAGAAGACATCTTTGATGAGGCAGTCAAAGATCAGCTGGCTCCCGAGAAAGTCGCACCGATGGTCGTTTGGTTGTGTACTGATGCAGCAAAGGATATTACCGGTCGCACTTGGCTCGTCGCTGGAAACCGAGTGGCATTACTGAGTTGGAATCTACAACCTCTAGCGGTCAAGGATGAAGAACAAGGACCGTGGGACCTTGACGAGTTGGGTCAGCACATTCTCGATTCGCAAGCATCTTGGCCGGTGATCAATCCATTGTTAGCAATGCAGTAACCACGTGAACTTATTTCAGTGGGAACTTTGGTTCCCCAACCACGATGTAACAAGACACGCTACTTAGCGATGGAGCGATGCGCGCCCACACCGAAAACTGCGAGTGCAATAGTCAATACTAATAGTCCTCCGGCGACCGATATTGCCAAATCGATTCCCTTGGCATCCGCTAGCATTCCTAACGGCAATGCAGCGAAAGGCATCATACCGTGAGCCATCATGTCGATGCTCATGACTCGGCCTAATAGGCTAGTTCGGACATAACTTTGCAAGAGAGAGCGATTTAAAGCCATGGCGGCGCCAGCGAACCCACCAATTAGCCCGGACAGTACAAACGCAAGCCACATCCAACTTGTGAATCCAAAACTAAAGACCAGTGCTCCCCAGGATATTTGAAGTCCAATCAGCCATATACCCTTACGTCGTAATTCACTTGCCCATACGACCATGAACGATCCAATGATCGAACCAATCCCAAGTGTTGTTAACAGGAACCCATACTCCCTCGCTGTACCTAGTAAGATGGTTTCATTGAAAGCGGGTAAAAACGCATTGAGCGAATGCCCAAACATATATGCGAATATGGACAACAGGACCAACGAAAAAACAATGCGTTTGTGTAGAACAAATTCAACTACCTCGAATAAGTCTTTCTTGAGACTGCGCTCGTTCGACACTTTCGCTACTTTTCCAGGCACAGTGATCAATAACGAGAACAATGAAGCAAGGAAATATAGACACGAAATTACAAGATAAACCACACCCACTGCGATCTCACTGCTTTGGTTTCCTTTAACAATCCAAGAGATTAACACGCCTGCAAACGCTGGACCTGCCACTCGTGAAATATTTACCGCAGTGGTACTAAGTGCAAGTGCAGAAAAGACTTCATCTTCTTTAACTACATGTGGCACTATCGCCTGCCGGGCAGGAAAGGACAATGCTAGCACAGTCCCATTCAGCACACCAAAAACTATGAAATGAATGAACTGTATGTGATGTCCTAGGATCAAAAGTCCCATGACCAAAGTAGCAATTGCGATAAGAGCATGGGAGACCACGATAATCGACCTTTTTGAATATCGATCCGCCAAAATTCCACCAGGAAGGGAAAAAAACACTTGGGGAAGTGTGAACGCTAAGAGCACCCACGCGAGATCCACGACCAAATTGCCAATGCCAAAGACAAACCAACCTCGAGCGATGTATTGCATATTCATCGCAAAACCAGAGGCTAACGTGCCTATCCATACTAACACGAAGTCGCGCGAGAACAAGTTTATTCGCATGTCAAAAATATTGTTTCCAGATTTCAAGCGACACGGAGGTTCGAGCCCAGTATGCTCCGTCTACCCATCCAGCTATGGTCGTGTAAAGGGACTAGTCTAACCCACTCGCAAGTGGGTGCCTGAGATCGCTTGATTTGAATGACTTGTCACAATAGTTGATAGACTCTACATAACCAAGAGTTTAGACTCCACACAGTTCGTCTTATCTGCTAATGAGCCCCGTCTCAACATACTAAATTTCCAACAACCTCACGAGGGTTCCATGAGAAGTCTGTGAAGCGCACAAAACGATCTCACGACTAGCGTAATGGGAAGAAAGATTAGTCGAAAGCTTCTTTTGCAAGTGCAGTGGTTAACGTATCTCGAGACCACCAAAGACACGTCAGGTAGTACATTGGAATAAACGACAGCAATAAACCTCCAACCATAAAGGCGTACTCTAACTCCACTGCAAGATCAACACTGGCTTCGCCTAAGATTTCTGTCCAAGAGAAATCTCCAAATAGGACGAAAGATATGGCCACTACGACCGCTAACCCAAGGGCGAGAAAGATTGGAAGAACGAAAAGACCCAAGGCTTTGATAAGCGTGGATTTCGACACAACCGCAAAAAAAGCCTTGTGTAGCGTTTGAACTCCGACAGAACGAGATCGCGATCTCACCCAGCGAATGAAAAGCAAACTATAAACAAACCCAACCCCAGCACCTACAAACGCGACCCTTACAAGCTCCACGGTGATTCCATCGGGTCCGAAAATTACTCCTTCTAGGTACGAAATCAGTTCATTCAATAGGTAGGGTAACACCACGAGTAAGATACCCAAACAGAGTAAGAATTTAGCAACAACCCATAAGTCTTTTTTGTGCATCAATTCTCTCGATAGGACGGCGAATGCTGTGCGGAAATAGATGCAAAGGAGTCCCGTGGACAATGACAACCCTACCATAGCGTAAGGTCCCCAAAGTACGAAAGCTAGGGCAAAGTAACCTAGGACAATCAATAGATGAAATCCTAGCCAATATCGCATTGAGAAATTTCCTCCTTCACGCCATCGTACTACTATTTTCGTGGCTGTTTGCGTTTGGTTCTATGCGTTTTAACTGACACTATCCCATTTGAAACGAACGGTACTGCAAACCGCAACAGAGACCAAGTTATTTTAAAAACGCGACAAGTGGACCCGCGCAAAACTTCTTAGCATGGTTTTGAGACCCCAGAATTTTGCAACAGGCGTCAGCATCGAGAAACTTGTTTGAACTCTTCGTTGAAATCAAACATCCATGATCCCTCACGCGTTCGATGAGACTCAGTGCGACGTAGACGCCAAATTTCGTAACTGAACAAAGACCAGCTAGAAACACTTCGAGCTTGCTTCGTATGTTTGTAGTATTGACGAATCTGATAGGCTCTACATAGAGTCGAACTGACTGAGACATCATGCATAGACTCTGGTCAGAAATGAGTACTATGCTAATTATTTCACCTAAAATACGCCATTCTTTCTTGGGTCGTTAGCTCAGCTGGTAGAGCACCGGGCTTTTAACCCGTGAGTCCTGGGTTCGAGTCCCAGACGACCCACCACTCTCTCACGCTGCAGCTGATCCAACCTGTAGTTTCACTCAGCAGACTCTTCGTCGTTTTCAGCTTCTCTTAGCGTTGTCGCATACTCTTTCGCCAAGCGAGCAGCACTCGTCTCTGGGTAATCCTGTACGACCTCGTCTAAATAGTCCAATGCAGTTGAGCTATCTCCCAGTTCGTCGTAGATGATTCCTAGTTTGTACTTAGCTTGAGCAACTTTTGCGTGTTCTGGGTGTAAGCGAATCAGTTGGACAAAATTTTGTCTGGCTTCCTCTAATTCTTTTGGGTCTTTTGTTCGATAAAGTTCACCCAAATAATAAAAACCCATCGGAACGTGACTTCCATTCGGATAGGATTCGATCATCTCATTCAGAACAGAAATTGCTTCGTCATACTCCTGTTCACCAATGTGGTTGACTGCTGTTCGATACATCCCGTCTTCGGTGCTTTGATCAGAATTTAGGACATCCTGATCGGATGATTGCAAACTAGTTTGACCAGTCAACCCGCGAATGCGCTCGTCGAGTTCCTTGTATCGCTCGCGGTTATCTTGGTGAATCTTTTCAATCTCATATTCGAGCTGTTCAATCCGGCCAATTAGAGTTCGATTCTCACTTTCGAGATCACTAATTTTTTTGAAAAGGATGGAGAGATTGAGATTGCCTCCCTCTGAATCATCAGATTCCGTCGTATCGGTTTCATCCTGATCAACTTCGGTACTACTGTCCTCTTCCAAGAAGTTGTCTACCTGGGCAAACGCCACAACACCTGTAAGAATCGTGGCGAGAATTCCGGCAACCCAATACCGAGGGCACAACCGACCTATCATGGTTTGTCTCGCGACCTCGCGCGATCCCGTTGTTATCTAATATCGATCACCGCGCGGCGGTTCTTCGCCCAAGCGGCTTCAGTACTCGCAGTGTCGAGGGGAACTTCTTCCCCAAAAGTTGCAGTCGTAATTTGTGATTCACGAACTCCAGCTGACATCAGAAAATCTGCAACTGCTTTTGCTCTGCGTTCACCTAAAGCTAAGTTGTACTCTCGAGTTCCACGTTCATCACAGTGTCCACTGATTGTCGCACTTCGGTCACGATGTTCAACAAGTCTCTTCGCAATCTGTTGTAACCGTGTGAAGTCGGCAGTTGATATGTCAGACTTGTCAAATTCAAAATTGAAAGTCGTGTTGATTGCCTGACCATCGTCGTCCGTAGGTACCAAGATTTCATTACCTTCTTCGTCGGTACCCGCTACAAAATCTGGCGGTTCTTCGGGTTCAGGATCAGATGGCGGTTCTGGTGGTGGTGGCGGCGGCGGTGGTGGTGGTGGTTGCACCACTTCTGGTGCTGGTGTGTCGACTACCGTATCAGCATCAGAACCACAGGGTAGGAAAGCACATGAAGAGAGCAATACCGCTAGAACACCTAACAGTAGCCATGTCGTAAGCTTTTTGGCTTCCATGCAAAAATACTCCAATATTTAAAGTTGTTGAAAAGTTAAGGTTGTCGACAAAAAGGGTGACCAAGCAGGTTCCTGAACATCGCCTTCCGAAGACGGTAGCCTGAACTCTACCTGCCCGTCAACCGAGACAATTCCTAAGATCCCTTTACCCCGTTCTTTCGTCGCGAAAATTATCATCGATCCATTCGGAGCAACTGACGGTGATTCATCTAGTACGTTTTTCGTTAATACGATGTTGTCACCAGAATTATCCAAAGCAGTCCAAACAATATGATAAGTACGATCGATGCGATGCACAAACAACATGTGCTTGCCATCAGGCAATATTCGCGGACGCGCGTTGTAATCGCCTTGATATGTCAATCTTTTTGACTTCAAGGAATCAATATTAATCCGATAAATCTGAGGGTTGCCGCTACGATCTGACATAAAAACAATCTCTTCACCATCCAAGGTCCACACTGGTTCGGTGTCAATCGCGCGATGTGTCGTGATGCGTTTAAATTTACGACTAGCAACTTCCATCACGTAGATTTCCGGATTACCGTCCCGCGACAAACTCATGACGAGACGTTTACCATCCGGCGAGAATTCCGGTGAACTGTTAATGCCCTCAAAAGCAGCGACTACTTCTCGCTCCCCTGTGTAGATTTCATGTACAACGATATTGGGGGTACCCGTTTCAAATGAAACATATGCGATTGTCTCTCCATCGGGAGCCCAAGTAGGGGACATAATGGGTTGAAGAGACTCCAGTACCCTTTGCGCATTTTGGCCATCTGAGTCGGCAATCTCAAGACGCCAACTCGGGGTTGCCGTCCCGCGACCCTCCACCAAAACATACATTACCTTTGTAGAAAAGGCTCCTGGAATATCCGTGATTCCCTCAAACACCTTGTCCGCAACCATGTGTGCAATTTCGCGGTGTTGGCTCAACACACCAGTTACTTTACCGGCTATGAGTTTGCGCTCCAAACTCACGTCAAACGCATAGAAAGTAGCTGTTAATTCATCCTCTTCCTTTTCGATCTGACCAATGACTACGTAGTCTGTTCCTAGTACTCGCCAGTCACGAAAGTTCACTTCATCGGGTGTTTGTGGCAAGGAAAGCATGTCCTCAGTAGCGATCGGCGCGAACTGCCCGCTCCTGTAGAGATCAAACTCGACAATCGAAGCCATATCTTTCACACCTTCAGGCGTACCAAATGGTACGACGGCAATCTTACTTGCTTTGTCATTACCCTGTGTAATGACAATTTCGAGTGGTATAACGGGGAAAGTAACTAGGAGTAGTAAGAAGCCGAGAGTTATGCGATTCACCGGAGGAGATCCTCTGGTTTGAATCGAAGCTTAAATACTCTGAAATTTTTTTCGAACAATTCCGTGTTCTCTGGTACCGTAAATCGTTTTACGTCTTTGACTGCCTTCTCGGCGGACCGGTCAAAGGCATCATTACCACTAGATTCTACTATATTTACCGTGTTCAGTTCACCGTTAGGAAAAAGTTCAACTTGCAATGTAACTTCCATTCCTCTTCGCGCACTCGGTGGGCGATCCCACTTGTCCGAAATTGCAGTGTTGATCAGGTTGACATAAGTCGCGCTTTCTTCGTCAAGCGCTAGGTCTGTTAATGATTGTATCGTTTCTGAGATGTCGTCGTCAAGAGTGGAGTCTCGAAGTTCCTCTAAAGTTTGCAGTCGCTTTTGAGACTCCTCGGACAAGTCTAAATCGTCAAGAATGTTCTTTTCTTCTTCGGCCGTGGGAGTCGATGCTGTTTCTGGTAAGGGAATCATCGGGGAAAGACTCGGAGGAGCTGCCATCTCACGTGTACTTTCTTCAGTATCCAATACTATTAGAGTGGCCCTGACCACTTTTGGCTGGAGTATCACTTCTTCAGACTTAAACTTCAATCCATCTACTAGGGCAAACTGAAATAATAAAGCTGCAGCGTGGAGCAGAAGCGCTAACACAAATGCCATTCCGTAAGTTCGAATCCACTGCATAGAAACTACATCTCCTCAGGCTCAGTGACTAAGCCCACGTGGTCTGCTCCAGCTTCCTTAAGTGCATGTATGACTTGCATGACGTACCCATAGTCTAGTGCTTGATCACCACGAACGAACACTGGCACATTGGGTCGCGCACTTAACACTTTCTCTGTTCTTTCCTGCATTTCTTCAAAAGAAATGAACGAGTCCTCGTCAAATTCCGCCGAGACTCCCACGTTAACATAGATTCGTTTATCGGCGCGCACAGTTACTACTAAAGGATCTTCGTCGTAGTCTTCTAGGGTACCGGAAGTGTCCTGTGGCAGGTTTACTTCGATGCCTTGATTGAGAAGTGGGACTGTAACCATGGAAACAATTAAAAGTACCAACATCACGTCAATCAATGGAACTATATTGATCTGTGACATGGGCTGACGGCGTTTTGCCATTATTGTGTGTGACCTCTGGCAGCCCGACAGAGTATCGATACGAGCTCATCAATAAGACTATCATAGCGCTTCATGAGCATCTCTACACGTGCTGTATAACGGTTGAAAGCGATTACGGCTGGAATCGCAGCAAATAACCCCATCGCGGTAACCACTAAAACTTCAGAAATCCCTGGTGCTAACGAAGCTAGCGTCGCTTGGCTCATGCGTCCTAAGTCGGCAAATAAGTAAATCAGTCCAATCACCGTTCCGAGTAACCCAATGTAAGGGCTTACCGAACCTACCGAGGCAAGAAAACCCAAGTGTGTCTCAAGAAGTTCTTCCTCTCGTGTTACTGCGACTCGAGTAGCTCTGCTCACTGAAATTTGTACGGCGTCAGCGTCAACACTTCCCTCGTATTTCATTCGTTCAAATTCGTGGAAACCCGCAACAAATATGCGTTCGATACCTGATACCGCAGCTGATTCTTCCGACAACTCCGAATATAGTTGACGAAGATCGGTCCCGCCCCAAAACAAGTCTTCAAAATCTGTGAGTTCTTGCTTCGCACGTCTTAACGCGATATAACGTACCAAAATCATGGTCCACGAGACAACGGAAACTCCTACTAGAAGTACTACAATCGCGATAACTGGAGGCGACGCAGTTGTAAAAAAGGCAAAAATCTCTATCGGTAAATCCTCCCTGGTATTTCTTAACGATCCGTGTTTGTTTGATTATCCACAAAGTCGAGACCAATATTGCTGATGCCAAGATGATCCCAGGCTAGTCTCGTAGCCACGCGTCCCTGTCGAGTTCGCATGAGAAAACCCTGCTGAATCAAGAATGGTTCCACTACTTCTTCAAGAGTGTCGCGTTCTTCACCTAATGAAGCCGACAACGTCTCAATACCGACAGGACCACCTTGGTATTTTTGTACGACCGAGTTTAAATATTTCAAGTCCAACGAATCAAGTCCTGCTTGATCAACTTCAAACAGACTCAAGGCTTGATCCGCGATATCCTTAGTGATGACACCGTCGGCTCGGACTTGCGCGAAGTCTCGAACCAATCGCAACAGCCTATTTGCCACACGCGGAGTCGCTCGAGACCGACGGGCGATTTCTTCCGCGCCGTCATCGTGAATTGAAATCGATAGCTTTCGAGCAGAACGTAGCACAATCTGCGCTAGATCGTCACTATCGTAATACTCCAAATGTAACACAATATCGAATCGATCTAGCAAAGGATTAGTTAACAGACCCACTCGAGTAGTCGCACCAACTACAGTGAATGGAGGGAGTTCCATTCGTATGGACTTAGCGAGTGGACCATCACCAACCAAGATATCAAACTTGTACTCTTCCATTGCGGGATAGAGGATCTCTTCTATTGCAACCGGCATACGGTGACATTCATCTATGAACAGAGTACCTTTTCTTTCTAAATTTGTCAAAATCCCCGCCATATCGCCAGGCTTGTCCAACACTGGACCCGATGTAACTCGCAATGGGGATTGCATCTCGTTTGCAATAATGTGTGCTAACGTGGTTTTTCCCAGTCCTGGAGGACCGTGAAAAAGCACATGTGAAAGATTCTCCGTACGTAGCCGAGCCGCTTCGATAAAGATTTTGAGCCGTTCCTTCAATGAAGTCTGCCCGACAAATTCGTCGAGTGTAACTGGTCGGAGTTGACGATCAAAACTTACTTCATCTTGTTGTAGGTGCGCGTCTAAGACACGAACGTTATCTGCTTGCACCGTCATTTTGTTGCGGCCAAGTGCCGGAGCGACGCGCGGACCAAGTCTTCGATGGATATGCCGTCGTGCCAGTTCGCCTCCACAGCGCGGCGAGCTTCCCCTTGACGATAACCTAAATTCACTAGGGCGCGTTCCGCTTCATTGAGGTCCGAGGATTGGTCTATTGAACTACTCACTGCAAAAGGCAAGTCGTCAAGTCGATTCGCAAGATCAACAACAATTCGTTCCGCTCCACGTTTTCCAATACCCTTGACGCGAGTCAAAAAGCCGATGTCACGATCCTGTGCTATGCGATTCAATTGCTCTAATGAATAAGTTGACAGAATCGCTAATGCACTTCGAGGGCCGACGCTTGGGATTTTGATGAGGAGTCGAAAAAAATCTCTCATCGCTTTGTTGGTAAATCCATATAGTGTGTGAGCATCCTGCTGTATGACTTCATGCACAAACAACGTGCACTTGGCTCCTGAAGATACATCGTCGAAGGTAGATGGTGGAACTTCGACTTCGTACCCTAAGCCATTTATATCTACTAATGCAGTATTTTCGTCAATTTCGACAAACTTTCCAACTATTCGACTGAGCATGAGTAATAGATGTGTGGGTGAATTGTGAGTTTAGTCTCGGTAAAGGTCGCGTGGGTTTAACTGTCCCTGACTGTCTTGGCTTTCGGTTTTCATGCTGTAGACATGGCAAATCGCGATTGCAAGAGCATCGGACGCATCCGTACTCATAGCCCCGTCCAGACGCAACAAATTCTTCACCATGTACTGTACTTGTTGCTTGGTGGCACTGCCGGTCCCAACTAACACTTTCTTGACCTGTCGTGCGCTGTGTTCAACGATAGTGATTTCCCTTGCTAGCACCGCGGCAAGAGCGGCTCCACGAGCTTGTCCTAACTTTAGCGCCGAATTTGGGTTTTCAGCCATGAACACACCCTCTACGGCACAAATATCGGCTGTGTATTCAGACAATACAAGATCTACTCCATCGTAGATATCGCGCAACCGTTCAAAAAAGCTTTTTTGTTGCGTTTTGATACTCCCGGAAGCGATATATCGTAAATTCGAACCGTTATACGAAATTAAACCATATCCTGTAGCACGAGAACCAGGGTCAATCCCAATGATGGTTTTCATCCCACTTCTGAAAGGTCACTTAGCTCTGCGTTCGTGAAGACGCTTTGAACATCGTCTAACTCTTCCAACGCGTCCACAAGGATGAGAATCTTTTCAGTCAACGATTCGTCACAACTAGTTGTAGTTGAAGGCCACATTGTGGTTTCCGCATGTAGTGGTACACAATCAGTCTCTCTGAAAGCCGCTAACACCTCGCTAAAAGTCTCGAATGTGGTGAATACGACAGAGTTTCCTTCATCGTCGCTCTCGACGTCTTCAGCACCGGAATCGAGCGCTAACTCCATTATGGTGTCTTCGTCGGTGGTTCGATCAAAATGCAAGACGCCGCGGCGGTCAAATTGAAAAGCTACCGAACCTGTCGTACCTAGCGAGCCTCCGTGTTTGGAGAAAGCATGGCGTATTGCCGCAACAGTACGATTTCGGTTGTCTGTCATTGTCTCGACTAAAAAAGCAACGCCACCCGGTCCATAGCCTTCGTAGGTGATTTCGTCCAGAGCACCTTCATCACTACTACCTGCTCCGCGTGCAATCGCCCGATCGATGGTGTCTCTTGGCATATTTACGGTGAGCGCGTTGTCCATCGCAGCGCGAAGACGCGGATTGTCTGTTGGGCTGGCACCACCCAACCGTGCAGCAACTGTGAGTTCCCGAATGACTTTCGTCCAAACCTTGGCGCGCTTTGCATCTTGTCTAGCTTTCCGATGCTTGATGTTTGCCCACTTTGAATGACCGGCCATTACCTTTCTTCCTTACGTAAGGTGAGATTCAACTCTCTGAGTTGTGCGTGATCAATCTCGCTAGGTGCCTGGGTCATGGAACATGAGGCTGTTTGTGTCTTTGGAAAGGCAATTACATCCCGTATGGACTGTGCTCCAGTCAAAATCATCACAAGGCGATCTATCCCCAATGCGATACCACCGTGGGGCGGGCAACCCAACTTCAACGCGTCTAGCAAGAAACCAAACTTGACCTGAGCTTCCTGAGATATCCCAAGCACCCTGAAAACTGCCTGTTGCATTTCGAGATCGTGAATTCTCAAAGATCCACCACCTATTTCGTAGCCATTTATCACCACATCGTAGGCATGAGCTTTGGCTTCATATGGATTCGAGTTGAATTCAGCGAACGAGCAGTTAGGTCGAGTAAAGGGATGATGGGCTGGCGTATAACACTCGTCTTGGTCGAGTTCAAACATCGGCCAATCGACGATCCAACACGGGTAAAACCCCTCTTTGACGCGATCAAGATCTTGTGCGATACGATCACGTAATTCACTGAGAAAGACATTTGCTGTCGGGGATTTGTCGGCCCCAAAAAAGAGAATATCCCCTGAAATTGCCTCACACCGAGCTAGAATCTCTGACAGTTCTGAATCCGTTAGAAATTTTAGGATTGGCGATTGCAGACCGTCCCGTCCAGCAGACCGGTCTTTCACCCGGATGTACGCAAGTCCTTTAGCACCGAATTTCTTAACAAATTCAACCAATTCATCCAACCGTTTTCGGGAAAGGCTGTCGACACTCGCTGGTACCTTTAACACCGCTACGCGAGATTGTGAGTCGCTTGCCGGAACAGAGAACACTTTAAAATCGCTGTCAGTAACTAAGTCATCGATATCTACTAGTTGTAGGGGATTACGTAAATCAGGTTTGTCTGATCCATATCGATACATTGCCTCGGCATATCTGATCACCGGAAATTTACCGAGATTCGCTTCGCGTTGAACCTTGAACAAATCCACTAGCATCGTTTCGATCAAGTTCATGATTTCCACTTCGTTGACGAAAGAAGCCTCAACGTCAAGTTGTGTAAATTCCGGTTGGCGATCGCTTCGCATATCTTCATCTCGGTAACAACGAGCGATCTGGTAGTAGCGATCGAGTCCTGATACCATTAGGAGTTGTTTGAATATCTGAGGCGACTGAGGCAGAGCGTAAAAGTTGCCCGGATGAACTCTGCTCGGCACTAAGTAATCCCGAGCACCTTCCGGAGTCGATCGAGCTAGGGTAGGGGTTTCTATGTCGACGAAGCCCTGAGCCTCCATAAATCTTCTCATCTGACTAACAATCGAGGCACGGGCGCGCAGCTTTTGTTGGACTTCGGCTCGACGCAGATCGATATAGCGATAACGAAGCCGAACATCCTCACCGATCCCTATGTGCTCATGTAATGCGAACGGTGGTACTTCAGAAGTATTCAAGACCTCGAGCTCACTCGCTAGAACTTCGATCTCCCCAGTACCTAATTTTGGATTTGTCTCCCGGTCGCGCCGATGTTGTACTTTGCCACTGACACGAACTACAAACTCGTTCCGCAATTTTTCCGCACATGCAAATGCGGACGTATTTTCGGATTCAAACACGACTTGCAATAACCCTTTGTGATCACGAAGATCCAAAAAGATTACTGCACCGTGATTGCGATGCTTGTGCACCCAACCGCATACTTCAACGGTGCTACCGACGTCCGTGCGACGAAGGTCGCCACAATAATGAGTTCGCATAACTTTTTTACTCAGTCGTTGGCGTGAAGTGCTTTAATCCTGTCCTTTACGCCGTCCGCGAACCTGACCCTTCACTTGAATCCAATGACTTACTCGTCTCACCTTCCCCGGTGGTGTTACTCGTTTTGGACGATGGTTCGTCTCCTTTTTTGGAATTCTTGTCCGCGTCGTTACCGTTTTCTTTAAGTTGATCGGAAGTGTCTTTAGGTTTCTGTGAATTTTTGAAATCAGTTTCGTACCAGCCTGTTCCCTTCAGGCGGAAAGCAACGGGAGAAATGAGTTTCTTTAGAGCTGATTCGTCACAGTCAGGACAATCTACGAGTACAGGATCAGACAACTTTTGCATGATTTCAAAACCGTGACCACAAGCTCGACACTCATACTCGTAAATAGGCAATTTGGTACTCCTTGGCAAATATTGATCGGCAAAAAATTATAAGATTTCCCAACATACGCGGCACTTCGGACAGCTGCTGCAACGGACTAGCGTTAAAAGTAGTTCGTGATTAGTTCGTTGTGAGCCGTCTTCACCACTTGAAAATATCAAAATTCAGTTCAAGCACCAAGAAGAAGCAATCACTCCAAACCAACGAGTTTTAGCTCACTGTTGGAGGCTATAATGTGTCTCTCGCTACACTATGCACCGTAGCGTATTGCGCCTGTAAGATGCGCAATCGAATCATGCATACAAGCTCAGCAGTCGCTCCACTATTTCGAACACTTTACAGTTAGTTCGAACTTTTTTCATAAGCCTTTTGTTAGTTGAGTCTCTTATCGACATTTGGCTTTGCGTTGAAAACAAAGAGGCCATACCAGACCGACAGTTAACCAAAGCGGTCAATTTCAAAATTTTAGAACATGAAATTCAGTAATTCCTTCATTCCGACCCTTCGCGACACTCCAGCGAACGCAGAGGTCGCTAGTCACATCCTCTTATTACGAGGCGGGTTCATTCGACAACTAGGGTCTGGGCTCTATACCTGGCTTCCACTTGGAGTGAGAGTACTACAGAAGGTTGAAAGAATCGTACGGGAAGAACTAAATAAGAGAGACGCTCAAGAAGTCCTCATGCCCTTTGTGCAACCTGGAGAGCTTTGGAAAGAGTCTAACCGCTGGGAAATTATGGGACCCGATTTACTAAGAATGCAAGATCGGCACGAAAATGATTATTGTTTGAGCCCTACTCATGAAGAAGTGATTACCGATCTATTCAGAAAAAACGTCAAAAGCTATCGGCAATTACCATGCAATCTCTACCAAATTGCAACGAAATTTCGAGACGAAATTCGACCTCGATTCGGTGTGTTGCGCTCGCGTGAATTCATTATGAAGGATGGATATTCATTTCATCTAGATGAGCATTCGATGCACAAAACTTACGTCGCGATGCATGACGCATATTCAGCGATTCTTACTCGACTTGCATTGGACTTCCGTTCCGTTGAAGCGCATGGCGGAGTTATTGGGGACGAAGAGAATCGTGAATTCCATGTGCTTGCAGACACGGGAGAAGACGCCATAGCGTACAGTGAAGCTAGTGCCTACGCAGCAAATCTTGAAAAAGCTGAAGCAATTGCAACTGAAGAGGTGGCCCCTCCCTCTGAAACTCTAACCAAAGTCTCCACACCCAAGGTTCGAACGATCAAAGGTCTAGTCGAGTGTTTAGATGTCCCGATTGAACAGACAGTAAAAACACTGATCGTACAAGGCAGAGACTCACCAATCGGGTTAGTATTAAGAGGAGACCACGAACTGCAAGAAATTAAAGCAGCAGGTCTACCGAACGTTTTAAGTCCGCTGACATTTACGAAAGAGAGTGATGTACGCCATCATGTTGGTTGCAACGTTG
Source organism: OMG group bacterium (assembly GCA_012267385.1). Classification (GTDB taxonomy): domain Bacteria; phylum Pseudomonadota; class Gammaproteobacteria; order Pseudomonadales; family Azotimanducaceae; genus Bin55. The sequence goes on along the minus strand of JAAXGW010000039.1, from coordinate 72,693 downwards.
GTTCAATCGGACCCGTTCAACTACAAATTCCCTACTACGTCGATCGAAGCGCAGCAGTGCTCAGCGATTTCGTATGTGGTGCAAATGAAGATGACTTTCATCTGACCGGTGTCAATTGGAATCGAGACGAGTCTCTTCAACGTTCAGCAATTAAAGACTTTCGCAAAGTCGTAGAAGGGGATCAAGCTCCCGACGGCAGCGGCCCGTTATCAATTTTGAGAGGAATTGAAGTTGGACACATCTTTAAACTCGGCACAAAGTACTCGCAAACGATGAATGCTACCGTCTTAGATGAACACGGAGAATCGGTCAATGTACTAATGGGCTGCTATGGACTTGGCATTACGCGCTTGGCCGCGGCAGTGATAGAGCAGAAGCATGATGAAGTTGGGCCACTTTGGCCACTCCAAATAGCACCAGCACATGTGCACCTAGTCGCTTTAAACGTTCCGCGAAGTTCAGCAGTCGTGAGTGCCGCAAACCTCGTTTATGAGCAACTAACGGCACAAGGCGTAGAAGTTCTCTATGATGATCGCGACGAACGTCCAGGCGTGAAATTCGCTGACGCTGATCTCATTGGCATTCCTTATCGCATAACGATTGGAGAGCGTGGTCTGAGTCAAGATTCGATCGAATACCAACATCAACGAGAAGCTAAGGTGGAGCTACCACTCGACCAGGTTGTTTCAACAGTCTTACGAGATCTGAATTAGCTTCGACTAGAGTCCGCGCACTTTTGTTAGTCTTAGGCATCGAAACTTCGTGCGACGAAACTGCCGTTGCACTTTACGACACTGTCCGAGGACTCTGCGGACAGAGTATCTACAGTCAGACCGAACTGCACGAAAAATACGGTGGGGTCGTACCCGAACTCGCGTCGCGCGACCATGTACAAAAGCTTGTACCCTTAATACGACAGACTCTCTCGCAATCACAACTTGAACTAAGTGACGTTCATTCCATCGCCTACACTTCCGGACCGGGATTGATGGGCGCACTGTTGGTCGGTGCGTCGATTGGACGCTCCCTCGCCTGGGCTTTAAACATTTCCGCGATGGGAGTACACCACATGGAAGCCCATCTCTTAGCGCCGTTGCTCGATCAGAGTCCACCTGACTTTCCATTCGTAGCACTTCTTGTTTCCGGAGGACACACGCAGCTAGTTTTTGTGCAGGCGATCGGCGACTACGCGCTCTTGGGTCAGTCGCTCGATGATGCCGCGGGAGAAGCGTTTGATAAGACCGCGAAAGTGCTTGGTCTCGGCTATCCTGGCGGTCCCGAAATTGCGCGTATAGCACTAGCTGGAGACCCGTTCCTATTCAAACTACCTCGACCGATGACTGAACGTCCAGGGCTAGACTTTAGCTTCAGTGGTTTGAAGACAGCAGTAAAACTAGCAGTTGAAAAGAATTCTCCACTTTCACCCGAGAGTCTTGCCGACATTGCAGCATCATTTGAAAGGGCTGTCGTTGAAACGCTAGTGATCAAATGTCAGCGTGCAATCGAGAAGACGAAAGTAAAGTCCCTCGTGATTGCCGGAGGCGTAGCTGCGAACAAAACCCTTCGTGAACAGGCACAAACCCTCGACTGTCAGGTCCACTTTCCTTCGGACGACTTGTGTACCGATAATGGCGCGATGGTCGCGTTCGCCGGGCATCAGCGATTAACTGCGGGACTATCTGATTCTCTCTCGATCGCGGTGCGACCAAGATGGGATTTAGACCGACTCGATCCTGTCCAATAATGCTACCGAGTGAACCGAGATTCGATGAAATTCAATCGACGAAGTTGCAACTCGCGACCGTACTGTTCCGGCGACACATTTTCAACACGTAGCTGTTTTAGTTGTTGTACTAATTCGCGAACCGCAGATAAATCGGTACTTGAACAAGCCTCAACCGCATCGACCAATCGAGCAAAAGCGTCGCCCGGTCTCAAAGCATGACTAAGCTGAAGCACGCGCATCACATCAGTAGGACTCTTTTCTTGTAGCTCACAGAGCGCTTGACCGTGACGCGCGACGCTCCGCACTAAGCGAAATAACTTACCTGGAACTTTCAGCCGACGACAAAACTTGGTGACTGAATCTTCGTTATGGAGCCAACCTATCGCAGCGACAGCATTGGCATGGCGAAGCCAGCGTTCGCGGATCAAACCTGCGACACTCAAAGTCGCAAGATCACTAAACCAAGGATCGACTGCGCCAACGTCATTTAACGTTTCGAAGAATCGATATGGAGTGAGTCCGCGCATTGCTTTTGCAAATTCGAACCAAATTCGTTCCGCAGGTAAGGTCGACAACTCTTCTCGCATCTGCACCATCAACTCTTGTGTCTCTTTTGCTATTTCGAAATCAGGTAGTAGTGCTGTGAATCGGGCTACTCGAAATACTCGCAACGGATCTTCGACAAATGCGTCTGATACGTGTCGCAACATCTTTGCGTCAATGTCAGCTAGGCCACCCCAAGGATCGATCACTGTGTCATCACTTCCAATCGCCATGGCATTGATCGTCAAATCACGTCGTTGTAAATCTTCTTCTATTGTGACACTTGGGTTGCTATCCGTTTCGAAGCCTTTATGTCCTTCACCTAGCTTTCGCTCAGTTCGAGCAAGCGCGTACTCTTCTTTAGAAACTGGATGTAAAAAAACCGGAAAGTGAGCGCCAACCTGAACGAAGCCCGCTGTTTGCATTTCCGCTATAGTAGCACCGACCACAACCCAATCTTTGTCGGTGTCTACCTCGGCTTTTCTCATCCTATCCCGCACAGCACCACCAACTAAGTAGACCGTTCCAGGGATTTTGACTGCACCGATGAACTGTTCGTCCCCTTCCATACCTGATATGCTACTAAATTGACTTGGCTGAAATAGAGAACCGTTTATGGTCCGGTAACCTTAATGCCGTTAAGTGTCGACCCCATACACACCCAGTATCAACAGCATGAAACTGAAATCGGTTAGTGACTCCGCCAATGCTGGCCCAATGACCAAACGCGACATGTTCACTGTACTGCGGAGAGTAGTCAAACCAAGGTAGAAAGTTTTTGGGGCAATGTTCTGTCCCTAGCACATGTTCGAAGTTTAGCCGACCGACAGGGTCAACACAACGCATACGTGTCAGGTAGTTTGTGATGGTGCGAAGTCGATCTACCCCCCGCAAAGAATCGGACCATCGGGCAGGTTCATTACCGTACATCCTACAAAAAAAGTCTTTAGAAGATGTCCCCAACATTGCATCGTGCACTTCTTGCGCATAGCGTTTCGCTTGCGGGAGAGACCAAATGTGTGGTATGCCAGCATGTACGAGGATATATCCTGCTTCAGTATGCAACAATGGAAACTGACACAACCAATGACATAGATTCTCGCAATCATCAGCAGACAAGATATCGTGAAAAGTGTCGGTTGGTTGGACCAAGTGATCGCCAAAAACAATCGCAATCAGATGTAGATCATGATTGCCTAGTACCGCTATAACGGAAGACCCTAAATCGCGTATGAACCGTAACGTTTCTACGTTATCGGGTCCACGGTTCACCAAGTCTCCGGTTAACCAGAGTAAATCCTTTGAAGGATCGAAACTGATTTTCGCTAATAGCTTGGTGAACTCCGTAAGACATCCTTGAATGTCGCCAATTACATAGGTGGTCATTGGACTACATTTGGCGAGTTGCCTCGTCTGCAATTCTTACGTACTGAGCGACTGTCAGTTGGTCTGCGCGTAGTGTCTCGGCAATTTCAATATGCGCCCAATCGATCTGAAAAGATTTGAGACTGTTCTCGACAGTTTTCCGTCTCTGACTGAACGCTTGTCGCAATATGGCATCAAACAATAGTAGATTCTTAGGGGTGAGAGGCTCCGGCCTGTACGTCATGCGGATAAACGCGGACAGTACCTTTGGTGGCGGATCGAATGCTTCGGGCTCTACATCAAACAATGGTCGAACGTCGAAGATTCGTTGGATTTTGACAGATAACCGACCCCACGCCTTCGTTCCGGGTATCGCGAGCAATCTCTCAACTACTTCTTTCTGAAGCATGAAATGCATGTCAATGCAATCTACCTTTTCGGTCATCCTAATGAGTAAAGGAGTAGAAATGTTATAGGGCAAATTGCCCAACACACGTCGCCCACAAAACAAAGATGCGTCTACGCTGAGGACATCAGCTTCGACGACTTCGAGTTGAGGAAATCGTACACGAAGGTGTCTAGACAAGTCTCGATCAATCTCGACTGCGACCACATTTTCAGTCGCTCGCAAAATTCCTACAGTAAGTTCGCCCCGGCCAGGACCAATTTCAAGAACGCGATCCTCGGGTTGAACGTCTAAGACATCATGAATTCTTGCGTGCGTACTTGCGTCTTGTAAAAAGTGCTGGCCAAACCGTTTGCGAGCTTTCACTAAGGCACGCGCCGATCAACCTTAAAAAGACTTTCGAACAACTTTTACGAATGCTTCTGCACGTATTTCTTGCAACCAATCTTGAAATGCTTCTTCAAACAATCGGTTTGCCAAGGCGTTAAATGCAAACCTGTCAAGCACTTGTTCGGTCACATCAGTTACCCTGCGATCAAGGACTTCTAGTATGTGCCAGCCATAAGCGGATGCGAAAACTTCGGAGAGTTCACCTATCTCCGTGGTGTTCATGACGTCCAGAAATATTGGGTCGAGAGTCTCACCGTTCGTCCAACCAAGATCCCCACCGTCGCGAGCTGAAAGATCGTCAGAGTGTTCCTGAGCGAGTTCTTCAAATTCTTCCCCGTCAACTATTTGCTGTCGTATCGCCTCAAGCTCTTTTTTCGCAGCGACTTCAGTTTTAATTGCACTAGGTCGAATCAGAATATGTCGAACCAAAGTTTCTTCTTGATCTCGAGTCGCAGATTGTTTGTCGGTTAGTTTGATAATGTGTAAACCTCTTTCGTTCCGAATTGGGTCTGACACATCACCCACTTCCATTTTTAAGACTTCTTCTACAAATAATTGGGGTAGTTCCTCAGCCCGTCGCCAATCCAAATCACCCCCTTCAAGAGCGGTGGATGCGGCTGAGTGATTCACAGCCATAGTGGCAAAGTCCGCACCTTCGCGTAACTGTTCAACAAGATCTTCGGCGCGAGTCTGCAACTCACTCGCACTCGTAGTATCCGAGTCGTCGTGAGTGATCAAAATATGTCCAACGCGAAACCGATCGGCTGCGAGATAATCAAAATAAGGTAAAGCCCGAAATTCTTCGACGTCCTGAGCCGAAATGTGTACCCGCGGGCCTACCAAGCGTTGCTGTACCTTCTCAAGCAAAGCTTTGCGATGCAAGTCTTCTCGGAATTGATTGTAGGGCATGCCCTGTTCGGCGAGGAGTTCCCGGAACTCTTCAATCGACATGTCAAACTGCTGCCGCGCGGTCTCACGGACGACATTGGTTACTTCCTCATCGGTCACCACGATGCCACGCCACCCAGCTTCTTGAATTTGAATACTTTCCAAGATTAATCTCTCGGTGACCTGTTCAATGATTTGGTCTTTAGGTGGAAAATTTGTCGCACCCATGCCTGCAAGTTCTGCCAAGGTGAGTTCGTACTCCCTTTCGATTTCTGAAACCATCACCACCGAATCATTGACGATCACAGCCACACCGTCCAGTATTTCCAACTCAGCTTGAACACAATATCCGCCGACTAAGAAGGCACTCACAAGAAACAGAACGCTCATTCGCGGTCGAGACGAACTGCTCTTACTCTTCAAATTCTGAAACATTTAGTCCTCTCTAATACACTTTTACTGGTGAATTGATATTTCGATTTACAATTGACAACACATTGTCTCCAAACGAAGTTAGTCCCTTCATCGACAATTCAAAGCGAAGGCCAGTTCGAGACTGAATTCGTTCTGATTGTAGCCATTCGTATCGAATGGTTCGATGCCACAGCAAGCGATATTCCATACAGCATCCAGAAAACTCGACGCCAACATACGAGTCGACGTGCGCATCATGCTCCCAATCGTGGTGCCATCGTCCGTAAATATTCCAGCCTTGAGCTACAGGTACCGCGATGTCGACGTAACTTTGTAAGGTTTCCGCTTCTTGCTCGTAGCGCAACCAACCATTGATACGGGTTTGATTTAGTTGATACCGTATGCGAAACTCGTTGGCTTCTTCTCGGATTAAATCGAAGTATCGAAAGTACGCAGCACTCCATTGCAGATCAACCGTTAGTGATCCGAGTAGCGCTAGCCCGAACGACGGAGTTTTGTGCGGGTTGTAATCGAATGTCTCGAGTGGTGCAGAAACTGCTAACTGAAGCTCAAGTAATTTTCGACGTTCATTTAGATCGCTTAGACTCCCGCTCAATCCAAATGCGATCGAATGAACCGGAGGTAGTTGATCATACCCAGTCAAGCGCGTTGGGTTCATAATTGAATCCATGGTAACGGAGCGCGGTCCAACATCGAATGAGAAGGGTAAGTGTCGATGACCAGAGTCCCTCTTAACGTACACCACTCTCGGTTCGAGTGATTGCATCGAGGGGGCTAAATTAACTGGCATGCGATCAAATATCAGTCTCGAGTCCATCTTTAGCGTCGTCGAATGTCGAGTTTGTCTCTCATTTGGAAGTTCGAACCAAGTATAGGCTCGAGAACTTTCAATACTAAGCTGACCCCAAGTTCTTCGAAGCGGTAACTTAAGAAACACGTTTCCATGACGACGCTCAACTTCAAATTCGTCCTCTAAATCCACTGACTTTAGCCTCGCCAAATGAGTGTCAAAACCGAGCTTGAATCCAAATAGAGGAAACTGATGTTGATACTCGATCTGAGGTAATTTCGATACGGATGTACCCCAATAACGAAAGGGTTCAAATCGTTCGCTTGAAAACATTAACTGATAATCACGTCCTAATTTGGAGACATATGCCGTTCGCCAGAGTCCTACGCGTCCGAGGTCATCAATAGAACCACCGAAGTCTCGTAAGAAGTCCTCATCGCTCACAAAGGAGTAATCTACATCTCCCAGCCAACCGTCTACGGCAAAGTTGTGTTGCACCCCGACGTACCAACGTCGAGATGAATTTGCTGAGGACACGAGTGGCCGATCAATGCGACTCGCCAAGTAATCTAAATACTCGTCATCTGATGGTAAGAATACTGCGTGAAATTCTGATTGCGAGACCCTTGTCAAATATCGAAACTCCGTTTCCAAACTATGATTTTGTTGTGAAGACAATCGGGGAGTAAGAGTAAGGTCATAATTTGGTGCGAGATTGATGTAGATGGGCAATGCTAATTCATAGCCACGCAAACTATTGCGCTCAAAATTTGGCGGGAGCATTCCAGTCGTGCGCGCGCCAGTGAGAGGGAAACGTAAATAAGGTATATAAAAGGTAGGTAGTCTCCCGACCCTCAGCTGAACATCCCTTGCGACCGCGATGTTTTGTGCTCGGTCCAACCGAATACGACCAGCAGATAGAAGCCAGGAATTTATTTCCGGTGGACAATACGTAATAGATACTTTTTCAAATTCTGCACCAGCGTCGTTAGCCGATAGCCGCTCAGCTCTTCCTCGATAGCCATCCTGTAGCAGGACAAAGTCAGCACCTCTCACCTGTAGCGACCTAGCTTTAGCCTCAATTGTCGTCGCATCAACGTGCAGCGCAAAATTTTCATTAACTATTGTCATACCATCCGAGGTGCTGAAAATTTGATCTATCGCGTCAATCTCTAGCTTTGTCGTGGCTAGATAGAGATCACCAAGTCGTAGGCTAACATCCCCAGTCAGTCTACTCGTGCCTTTCAGGTGAAGCTCAACATGATCTGCTTGTACAGTAACTTCTTCAGCAGGGGATTCTTCTGTTTGCGGCTCAAGGATCAGACTCACGTCGTACTGTCCGTCGCAGTAATTCGTACTCGAAGTACGCCAAATACTTTTAGCAAAGTCTGATTCCGCGCCTACCGTCAAAGATAACACACAGCACCAGACCAGGGCTGTACCTGGTGCCCATTTCTGCCCTAACTTGTCCAATCGATCAATCATGAACCTAAAATTTGACGATGATTATGCTTAATCACAATACACATGAGATCTTTCATTGGACACCGTCCCATGCTGAATCAGGCTGGAAGGAAGTAACACCTCTCAAAACAGAAGCGAGTACGCGGAAATTTTGGCGGTGTCGAACCGAAAATGCTTCGTTTATACTCATGTTTTCACCGCCGGAGACCGAACTCAACGACCGATTTATACATTTCGGAGGTTTGTTCAAACACCACGGTGTACCAGTTCCAACAATCTATGAGTTTGACAGCGTCAGAGGATATTTTCTCTTAGAGGATGTAGGCGAGGAAGATTTCCATACTCAGTATGTACTGGGTAACGTAGACCAATGTTTGACTCTAGCGTTCCACACTCTTGGCAAGATTCAAGCGATATCCGATCCAATCATCCCACAATACGAAAAAGCTAGGCTCAATTACGAACTCGAAATTTTCCAAGACTATCTTTGTCGTAGACTAATCAACGTAAGCACTGAGGCGGTTCAGAGTTGCTTTGACTACTTGGTCGCCGAAATTTCTACGTTCCCAACTTGCACTGTTCACCGAGACTTTCATTGTAGAAATTTGTTGGCGAGGCTAGATCCACCCTTTCTAGGTGTTGTTGACTATCAGGATGCTCTAGTTGGGCCGATAACCTATGACCTTGCATCACTTCTCTATGACTGTTACTGGGACCATGACCACGCCACTATAGAGAAGCAGATTCGATCATTTTGGACATGTGTTTTGAAGACTCAACACCAAAATGCAACAACCCAACAGACTTTTGCAATTGACGTGAAACTCACCGCGTTACAAAGGTTACTGAAAGCGGCAGGTATCTTCGTACGTCTTTGGCTACAACGCGAGCAATCGACACACTTACAGTTTGTACTTCCAACTTTACGCAAAGCACAGGGTATTTGCGAAGAAATAGAAGTTGTACGACCACTCGGTCTGTGGCTCCAACGCAATGTTATACCTGTAACCTTACACAAAATTCATCGCCAAAATTGAGAGCTATGATTCTCGCGGCCGGACCCGGTACGCGCTTACGCCCCTTAACCGATACGACTCCAAAACCGTTAATCGAAGTTCGTGGAACTCCCCTCATCGTGCATCAAATCGGTTGGCTCCGGACTGCTGGAATACAAGAAATCGTCATCAACGTACATCATCTGGCAGACCAGTTGATTAACCATCTAGGGAACGGTTCCCGTTTTGGCGTTCGAATCACCTTTATGAGAGAAAGTGAACTTTTAAATACAGGTGGCGGCATTGTGAATGCTCTACCCCACTTGGGACAGCGTCCTTTTCTCTTAATGAATGGTGATGTTTGGACAAACTTTCCGTTTACACATCTAGTTCGCCATCAAACGAATCAGGGACATCTAGTGCTCACTCCCGTTAGAAACGAATCTAACAGAGATTTTGCTTTAGACGGTGATATAGTACAACGGTTTGATGATTTAGCTTGCCACGATCTAACCTATAGCGGCATTGCAGTACTTCACCCAAGCATTTTTCGAGCACGAGAAGCGATACCATTTTCACTCACTAGAGACCTGTTGTTTGCGTTCATTCACCAGCGGAAGGTAACTGGGGAAGTATTTGATGGCGATTGGCTTGACATAGGCTCGCCCGACAATTTGTCAAAATTGCGGGATTCCACCGAATCGTGATCGACTAAGGATTATTGCCGTGCAGAATTGCACTGCCACGGCTTCCTTCCGAGTGAGACTAATACATGTGCTTCGCAGAATGAATTAAGAATAGTTCCTCATAATATGCCACCTAACCTCTTCATGAACAGACAGAAGCAAAGCGCATGAATCCGATAATTGCTCCTTCTATACTTGCTGCCGACTTTGCACGACTCGGGCACGAGGTCAAAACTGTCTTAGACGCTGGTGCTGATGTGATCCATTTCGACGTGATGGATAACCACTACGTACCGAATTTGAGCTTCGGGCCGGTCGTACTAAACTCGCTAAAAAAAAACTTCCCAGAGACAGAGTTTGACGTGCACCTGATGGTTAAACCCGTCGAAAACATGATCGATGCATTCCTTGACAGTGGCGCTTCGTACATTTCCATACACCCAGAGGCAACAAATCATGTGCACGCTGCTTTAAATAGGATTAGAAAAGGAGGCGCAAAAGCCGGTATAGTTTTGAATCCATCCACCTCACTAAGTGTTCTAGATGAATTACAAGGAAATTTCGATCTGGTGCTGGTGATGAGCGTCAATCCTGGTTTTGGTGGGCAAAAATTCATACTAGAGACGTATCAAAAACTAGAAAAAGTTCGCAATTTACTTGATTCTCATAGCTTAGATGCACGACTTGCCGTCGATGGTGGCGTTAGTCTTGAAAACATACGCGAAGCTTGGCAATCTGGGGCTGATTTCTTCGTCGCGGGATCTTCTATCTTCAGTAGTGATAACTACAAAACCGTTATCGACAAAATGCGATCGGAATTGTCGTAACAATCTGACATGTCCGATACCCTTCTGTTCGATCTAGATGGAACACTAGTCGATACTGCCCCTGACCTTCACCATACCTTAAACTCTACGTTGGGTTCTGTCGAACTCGGACCAGTTGACATTGAGCTTACGCGTCATTGGGTTGGGCACGGTGCTAAAAAAATGATTTCCAGTGCGTTAGAGCAACACAATGAACGATCTGCAGATGCTCTAGTCGAAAAGCTCTATACCAGTTTCTTAGCCTACTACCGTCGTCACATCGCAATATTCAGCAAACCGTTTCCGGGAGTCAGCTTGACCATTCAACATCTAGCACACAAAGGGTGCAAATTAGGGGTGGTTACCAATAAGAGGTATGATCTGTCCAAGTTGCTACTCAAGGAATTGAACCTACTCAGATATTTCAGCGTGGTTGTAGGAGGAGACACTCTGTCTGTAGCAAAACCTAAACCAGACCCACTATTGCATGCTTGTAAAGAGTTGGATACACCACCTGAACGAGCGATATTTGTGGGAGATTCAATCACCGATGTAGCCTGTGCAAGAAGTGCTGGTTGTCCCATCGTTCTGGTACCCTACGGTTACAATCAAGGAGTCTCTGTAAGTACGTTGGGTGCTAACCGTACCATCGAGTCCCTGGTGGAACTCATTTAGTTCAACCCGACAAAAGAATACTTAGTCCGCAAAGCTCCCAACAGGTTCGACCAAAGAGTTTTATGTTGTTAAATTCGATATAGCAAAAGGCGCAACGCATCGTCGAGAGTTCTTGGTTCTCAGGTGCGATAATTGCGTTCATAGTGCTCAATGGCATCTTAGTTGGATTAGACACATCGGAGTACATTCATGCACACTTCTCCACTCATATAAATTTCGCTTACGACGTAATACTGTGGATTTTTATAGTCGAAGCATTAACCAAAATGATGGCCAACTATCCAAGAATGCACTATTATTTTCGCGATGGCTGGAACTGCTTTGATTTTGCGATTATTGTGTTTTGCTTAATTCCTGCGACTGGGGAGTTAGCGATGATAGCGAGAATCGCACGGCTCTTGCGTGTCGTACGTATCGTTTCTGTATTGCCACAACTCAGAGTTCTAGTCACTGCTTTGATGCATTCGCTTCCTGGAATGATTAATGTCGTTTTGTTAATGACGGTAATTTTTTACGTCTACGGTGTCGCTGGATATCACTTGTTTCATGAAATCGATCCCACGCATTGGGAATCACTAGGAATTTCGTTGTTGACTCTTTTCAGAATTGTTACTCTGGAAGATTGGACCGACATCATGTATACCGCGTTAGAGAACTATTGGTGGGCTTGGATCTATTTTCTGAGTTTCGTCGTGATCGCTACTTTTGTGATCATCAATCTCTTTATCGGTATCGTGGTCACAAACGTCCAAGAAGCAAAAGAAGCTCAACTCGCGACACTACGCGAGGAGCTGGATTCTGCAGAAGTTATCCGTGAGCTGAAGCAAACTAGAGAAGCTTTAAAGCGAGTCCAAGATCACCTGGAAAAAAATTCAAGCAACGAAGAACGTAAGGCACACCCATTACCGTGAAAAAAAGTTTTGTAATTCTGTTCTCGTTTTCGTTCTTGATGATCGCGAAGGCAGATCTTCCGTTAGATGGTGTGCGAGAGATCAACATAACCACAGACGAAGTCACATGGCTCGCCGTGGACGTTTCTCCTATGAATAACACCTTGATCATTGAAGTCTTGGGCGACTTGTACACCTTCCCCTTTACCGGCGGAGAAGCTACCGCGATCACTAAGAGTATGGCGTTTGACTCCCAACCCGTATATTCACCAGATGGCTCTAAGATTGCATTCATCTCAGATCGAGGTGGGAAGGAAGACCTTTGGATCATGGATGCTGACGGGGAAAATCCGCGAAATCTTTCCGACGCTGATGGTGACGCACTCTTTGCATCGCCTTCTTGGTCTCCAAAAGGAGACCACGTCATAGTATCAAAGTCGTCTTGGGGACTTGCCACCTACGAAATTTGGGCTTATCACCTGAACGGAGGATCGGGGGTTCAGATCACCTATGTCAACAAATCAGCTGCGCGCAGTGCGCGGCACAACGTTTTGGGCGCAGTGTATAGCCCAGACGGTAAATATCTGTATTACGCCCGTAAATACGGTGGCTTCGGATATGACCTGCGCTTACCCATTTGGCAAGTTGTGAGACGAGAACTTAGGAACAACTATGAGGACACGTTGACTGGATCTTCCGGCGGTGCATTTCGCCCACAAATTTCTAACGATGGACGTTATCTTGCGTACGGTACTCGGGCGGAGGGGAAGACCGGCCTTCGTATCAGAGACCTGACGACAGGCGACGACGTTTGGTTCGCGTTCCCAGTACAACGAGACGAACAAGAGTCCCGATTCACACGCGATGTCTTGCCTAACTACTCCTTTACTCCGGACAATACCGAGATCGTCTTCACTATGGGTGGCAGACTGTGGCGAAAAAGTGTCACCGATGTGTTCGAAGACGAAAACTCAACAGCACAGGAAATTCCGTTTAGCGTTCAAATCGAGAAAAAATTGGGACCGAGACTGTACTTCCCTCACCGTATTGGATTAGAACCTGTTAAAGCGCGCATGATTCATGATCTGGAACTGTCGCCTGATAAGCAAAAGTTTGTGTTTACTGCTATGGCGGACATCTATGTGTTTGACCGAGAGACGAATGAACTCTGGCATGTTGAAGACGTCCCTGGCTTTTCTGCACATCCGACCTGGTCTCCCGATAGTACGCAAATAGCTTTCGTAAGTTGGTCTGCAGACGGCGGTGCACTATGGACCGTACCCGCACGAGAAAATAGCAGACCGACCCGAGTCTCTAGCAACAATGCGTTCTATACACAACCGCTCTGGACTACAGACGGGAACTCAATCTTCGTCTTTCGAGGAATTCAACATGAACGAGTCGTTGATGGAGGAGATTTTGGTCAACCTCCAGGAACGGACATCATCGAGATTAGTGTAGCCGACCGAAATCTTGAAGATCGCGTGGTTCGGCACGCTCGTGGCTTTACGAATCAACATTGGGGACCAGATGAGAACCGACTGTACGCATACCTCTATCCTGGTATTTTTCGATCGGGCAATTCTGGTCTTGTTTCGATACGTTTAGATGGATCAGACTTTCGATCTCATTTAACTGTCAAAGGATCGGGAATTTACTATGACGAAGGTGAGATTCCCGTACGAAATCTAGAACTTTCACCCAACGGTCAGTACGTTTTAGTCCAACACACCAATCGACTCTTTTTACTTCGTACTTTACAAACCGATCTTGCGAGTTTTGAAACTTCAATCGATGATCCTAAACTTCCATTCGTAACTTTGGTCAAGACCGGGGTTGACCACTTTGGATGGTCTCACGATTCGTCTGTTGTGTATTGGAGCGTCGGGAACAATATCTTTTACCGATCCATCGCTGATATAGAAATAACCTTCGATTGTTTGGAGCAAAAGGATGCTTCGGAAGAAGACTGTGAAGATACATCGAGTAATACAGGTGACGAATCTGAGACGGAGTCAATTGAATCATCCTCGCTGGTGCAGATCCCAGTAAAGATTTATCACGCAAGACAGATACCAGAGGGATCAATCGCACTCGTAGGTGGTACAGTTTCTTCCATGACTTCAGAATCCAACAATCAACTCAAAAACACGACTGTGTTGATTGAAGGCGATCGCATCAAAGAAATCGGTGTTGATATTGAGATTCCCGATGAGGCAACCATTATCGATGTATCAGGAACGTACATCTTCCCGGGATACGTAGATACTCATGCTCATTTCAAAATGTATCGTAACGTCCTCGACCCCGACCTCTGGTCTCTCCGTGCGAATCTTGCCTACGGGATTACTACGGCAACCGATGTGCAACCTAGTACGGTGGACGTAATCGACTATGGCGATCTAGTTAATGCAGGTAGGATGAAGGGGCCGCGAACCCTCTCCACCGGACCGGGTGTATTTAGCGACCATGATTTTGAAAGCCAAGAACACGCAAAAAGAGTTCTCCAAAACTACGTCGAAAATTACGGCGTTAGACACATTAAGGCGTATATTTCGGGGAACAGAAAACAACGGCAGTGGCTACTGAAGGCCGCGGCGGAACTGAAAGTCATGCCTACCGCCGAAGGAGCACTAGACACTAAACTCGATCTCACACATGTAATCGATGGCTTCAGTGGAAACGAACACAGCTTGCCAGTTATCGGAATGTACAAGGATGTGGTTGAACTACTCGCGCAATCGCAGATTGCTTATACCCCCACGCTTATGGTCGTGTACGGTGGACCAAGAGGAGAAAACTACTTCATCGCGGCAGAATCGCCCCTTCTTAATGAAAAACTTCGCAACTTTACCCCCCAACAAATTCTCGATAGCAAACTCCGGCGATCATTTTGGGTACATGAAGAAGACCATGTGTTTCTTCTTCAAGCCAAACAGTGTCATGAGATAGTTCAAGCAGGTGGTAAAGTCGGTGTCGGTTCGCACGGTCAACTTCAAGGTCTTGGTTATCACTGGGAGTTGTGGAGTTTAGCTAAGGGTGGTTTTAGTAACTATGAAGCAATGCGAGCCGCGACAAGACATGGAGCTGAAATGCTTGGTATCGCTGAAGATATCGGTACCATTGAAGTCGGTAAATTAGCAGACCTTGTCGTGCTTGAGAATGATCCACTCGAAAATATTCGCAGTTCAGATGACCTCGTGTACGTGATCAAAGGGGGCGTGGTATACGACGCAGAGACACTTGAGGAAGTCCATCCAACTGTCGAAGAATAGACTCGTCAATAGGATTCAATAGTCTCGTAGGTCCAATCATCCAAGCTATTCGAATGAAAGAACACTGGTTACGAGTCAAAGCACTGTTCGCCGCTACCCTTCTATTCTTGACCAGTCAACTGTTTGCTGACACTATGGTTAACTTGCACGATCTGGTAGTACCTGTAGAGAACTTAGAAGACTCCCATTCTGAGTTGATGGAACTGCCTCTAGGTCTTCATCGGATCGAACCTCCAAGCGATGCCGTGAATCGAATACTAATCGCAATACATGACGTGAATACCAACGGTTTCGAATGGACGAAACCTCTTCAAACGTTGGACGACGAATCCACCGACACTTTCTTTATCCGTTGGGATCCAAGTGAATGTCCTAACAAATCCGACGCAGAAGTGAGACAAGACATTTCTTCAATACTAAATTCCAATGAATCGATCACTCGAGTCACTATAGTAGGACACGGTTTGGGCGGTTTGTATCTCTCTCAATTTGCACGCAATTGGAAAGAGTTGACACGACTCGATGGACACGTTGTCGCCGCACCTCTCAAGGGTACAGTCGGTGTTTTTGATGAGAAAGAATGTGGCGACATACTGCCAAAGAGATTACCACCAACAATTCGATTTTTTCAGTGGCGCATCGATCCTTTACAACACTCCTTGTTCAAGGAAATGAGTGACGATCCACAAGTCGTAGAACTCGACGGGAGTCTCGTAATTTCACTACCGGAAGCGATAGACGACAATACCGTTGACTCCACCAGAGCACTAGAGATTGTCGCGTCGCGTATACAAGCCGAGTATCTTGAAGCAATCGAGCATGCCGAACCGCCTGAGACGCAACCTTGACTTTGACCAGCAACACTGGAGACACGCTCTCTGTTTGTTTCGCAATCAGCGGGCTAAACACGGGAGGAGGTATCGAACGGCATGTACGAGACTTAGCGCACGGTCTCGTTAATGCAGATTGCCGTGTCACGATTCTTGCACATGACTCCTATAGGAGTTTGTTCGTAAACTTGGTAGAGTTCCAAACTGTCCGATTCGATCGATGGCGATACAGTCCATTTCTGTTGCGACAATTTACTAGACAGGTTCTTAAAGTCAATCCTTCCATCGTTCACGCTCATGGTCGAAAAGCGGCTCAGGTTGTTTCGTTAACTCGAAAACGATTCCCTAGCAGGTGCATCTTGACAATACACAACCTCCATATTAAACCTCATCTATACAAAAATTTTGATACTGTCATCGCGGTTAGTCCAGCAGTCGCCCGGAAAGTCGATCATCCACGTGTTCAGACCATTTTGAATGGATGTTCGTGACTTCAGGTCTTAAAGCAATAGCAGTTGGTCGATTAGTACCGGTAAAGAGATTTGATGTCTTAATTCAAGCCTGGAAAAACATTCCAAATCACATCTCAATCGTTGGTGACGGTCCTGAGCGACTTAGACTTGAAACGCTAGTTGCTAATCTCGGACTACGGGATCGTGTGTGTTTACTAGGTGAAAGGAGCGATGTCCAAGATCTATTTACAGATCATCAACTGCTTGTCGCCACCTCCGAGCGCGAAGGCTTTGGGTACGTGTTTTTAGAAGCGCTTCAAGAAAAATTAGTGGTAATTTCCACCGCGACTGGAATCGCGGCAGACTTAATTCCAAATGACTATCTAATTAACCAACTGAGTGCGGAAAAAGTCTCACTCACGGTTGAAAGAACACTGAGGGAATTCGAGCGCGCTAAACAAGATTTTGAGTCCGTATGGGCTAGAGCTAGAGAACTGACCGTCAAGAAGATGGTAACAGAGACACTCACGACTTACCAAGACACTCTTTCTAAGAGGAGCAAGTCCGAAAAAAGCTAATTTCACGAACAAAGTATTGATCGTTTAGTAGCGGAGAGGAACTCAAAGCGGAAAGATACGGCATTCAGTTCTACGAAGTGCTCGAATCTGTATCCGTTTCACTACCAAAACGAATTTCAGCTTTAAGAACGACTGGCTAGTTTTTGATAGGACTTACAACTAATCGTGACAATTGAATTTGAGTGAAGGGCAGTCCAACACCATGCAACTCGAAGTACCTAGGAACCTGAACTGGTCTTTCTCCGTCGATCATGACTTTCGTTTAACTTAGAGAAGAGAAACACAATGGCAAAAATACACCAAATATGATGAGGAGAGTCAATTAAAACCACATTGAAGAAGTCAGCCATATTAGTCCGATAAGAAATAGTGCCGCACAAACATAACCTATCCTAAACCAAACAGACTTTTTTGTTCGTGATGCGTTTTTTCCCAAAGTGCTTCCTAGCGTCAAGTTAGGTATATAAGTCCTTGTTAAATATATCTGATCATTCACCGAGTTTCAAAAATCTGTGGTCGTTGATTAGCTTCGGGAATAGGTCCCGATAAGTCGGTTCATGCCTACGACAGCTGGCTCTATCTCGCTAAACAACTCCTCCATATTCAAACCAGCGGGTAGCGATAACATCGTATCCAGAGCTAGGATCCAAAAGTAGTAATGGTGAGTGCCGTGTCCGTGTGGAGGCATTGGTCCGCCATATCCAATGTTGCCAAAGTGGTTCCTACCATGAACATACTCTTCACAATCCTCTGGTAGTTCACGAACAGGTTTAGGAATGCCATATAGAACCCAATGCACAAATCCGTACCCGCTTGGTGTCAGGAGCGGCGCATCCGGATCATGGCAAACCACCGCGAATGAATCGGTGTTCTCGGGTACGTTCGACCACGCCAAATGTGGAGAGTAGTCTTCTCCCTCGCCGGTGTGGTCTTGGGGAATTCGTCCTTGCGGTTTGAATGCATTGCTGGTGAGTTCGATTTCTGAAAGTGCAAATCCCATGGTTGTTCCTACTCTTCCTGTCAACAAACCAGATTTTAGCGAGGCTCAATTCTCTCGTCTTCAAGTTCAAGTAGCTGTGTTGCTAAAACTCTACACTCGTCCATATCTTGGACCACATGGGCTTCTGGCACTTGATGCAATACATCCAATGAATTCAGAGTGTCTGCAACAGTTCCTCCTAGACCCGTAATGATCAGGTGTGTATCACTCTTGACCACAATATTGATCAAGCGAACAATCACCATTGCGACACTGTCGTCAATGTGCACGGTTTTCGAAAAATCAAAGATGACGACTTCGTGATCTTTTATGTCTTCTCCGATGACTGATGACAACTCTCGGGACGAAGCCACCGTGTAAATACCGTTGAATTCAACCAACCCAACTCTAGCCGAAAAAACATCAACTCCTGTTTTCTCCATTCCCTCTTCGAATGCTGGATCTTCCGGATCGAATCTGTGAAGAAACTTCCAATCCAGTAGCGGAAGAGACTTCAAATTATCGAGCTCGAGTGATTCCAATTGCGCCGCGTGCGTGAGACCTGCGACGATTAGTCCAACTGCGACCGCGGTAACCAAGTCAACAAAAATAGTTAGTCCGCAGGTGAGCAGCACCACACTTAAGTAGTAAGCCTGTACCCTATGGAGTCGTTTAACTAGATTCCAGTCTACTATTTCGAAGCCAACCAACACCATGACTCCTGCTAAAGCCGACAATGGAATCGGTGGAATAAACTTCCCGAACCACAGTAAAACAGTGAGCAATAAAGTTCCACAGATTATCCCAGACAACCGTGTTTTACCATAGGACATGATGTTGGTTACCGTACAAGTCGTGGTCCCAGCACCTGGAAGCCCACCAATCAGCCCAGCAGTTATATTTCCTAATCCCTGACCGATCAATTCTCGATTGGAATCATGGGTCGTTCCTGTCAAGGAATCAGCGACCAAAGAAGTCAACAGACTGTCGACCGAACCGAGCAGCGCGAGTATTAACGCTGGTTCGATTGCGCTTAGCAGAAAACTTGCACTCGGAACTTCTAAAGAAAATTCAGGAAGCCCCACCGGAAGACTCGACAGAGTCGGAGCATCCGTTAACCAAATAAGCCCTAGTATGCTTCCACAGACCAATCCGAGAAGCGGCGCGGGTAAGAAACGACCAAAGCGCTTCGGCCACAACAAACCAACCGCTATAGTCATCGCGGCAACGAACACTGCATGAAGATTTACCCCACCGAAGGCTTCCGGAAGCGCACTTACTGCGCCCAAGGCACCTCCGTCAGGTGTGGGTGCTCCAAGAATTGGTGGTAGATGTACGAGAACGATAATCAAACCAATCCCTGTCATGAAACCGGATATCACTACATACGGTGTGTACACCACAAAACGACCGATGCGAGAGAGGCCCAACAACACTTGGATTAAACCAGCGAATACGACAATAACCAAAGCATGCGCGACGTTTTCATCAGCGTACGTGGCGATCACCACAGTCATTGCGACTGTCATTGGAGCCGTTGGACCAGAGATTTGTGTCTTCGTACCACCGAAAATACTCCCGATGAGACACAACGCTACCGCCCCGTATAGGCCAGATAAAATACCCATCCCGGACGCAATTCCAAACGCCATTCCAATAGGGAGCGCAACTACTGCGGCTGTGATTCCACCGAGAATGTCGCCTTGAATCGTTTTGAGGTCTAGTTGCATAAAAGTGTTTCTAAATTCATTACGCTTCGAAAATTTTTATAGTTTAACGGCTACATCATTGTCGACGCGACTACGAATTAGTTTTCTTGATAGCACTAGTCTCGTGATAATTTGGTACTTCGACAACTCGATGTCCAGCCTTTCAAACTGCATAACCAGTACTGCTTTTTTCACGACAAACCATCCCAAGTGTAAAGACGACCCATGACCATCACAGTCAATATGAAGCCAGAACAAGACTTTACTGGTATTTCGCATTCTGGATACCCAGTCTCACTACGAGCCCATGGTCTTTTTGATTTCCCACGAAAGGGAATTACATCGAAAGATCTATTACTAATGTGTCTTGGCAGCTGTTGCACAGTTTCTGCAATCCACATACTCCACAAGTCCAAGGTTGACATTACAGAATGTTGTACGCAAGTGACCAGCATGCCAGAAGAGTCAGATTTACTAGACTTAAGTGCCATTCATTTACACTTCGACCTAACGGGGCACCAACTGACCGAATCGACGATAAATCGAGCACTGAATCTTGGCACGGAAAAATACTGCCATGTGTCCAATATCCTACGGCGTGCTGGAATTGACATTACCCATACCTTTACCTTGCACTCCCCCAGCTCGGACCGACCCAACACAGTTAAGCCCTCAAATTCCTCACTTAAAACACAAGGTCTTCACCACGTCGCATTGACTTCCACAAACTATGCAGCAAGTCGCAAGTTTTATTCTGAAATTATGAAAATGCAAGTGGAGTGGGAACCTGATACCGATAACGTGTATTTAACCAATGGGAACGACAATCTTGCGCTTCATAGGGGTAATCCAACGGACTCGAATTTAGACCACATAGGATTCATTCTGAATTCCGAAGAGGAAGTGGATCAATGGTATTCGTACCTTAGCGACAAAGGTGTACAAATCGCTAAAGAACCGAAAACACATCGAGATGGGGCTCGCAGTTTTTATGTGTATGACCCGGACGGAGTTAGTGTCCAGCTCATTTACCACCCGCCGCTGAGCAAGAAAGCGTCGAATTCCTAATCGTGTTGTGATGCTGTAGCTTCCTTGAACTAGATACGTTGTGTCGAAATTGTCATGACTTTGGAAATTACAGTCATGAACCGTTTCACCGAACGAGGAAATTCAACGCCGCCTTCGTCCAGAGCTTCCGAGCCATGCCGGATCTCGTCTTCTCGAATTTTGTTGAGTATAGCACGAGAACGTTCATCTTCTTCCGGTAGTTGCGCTAAATGTCTGTCGACATGTTTTCTTACTTCGTCCTCAGTAGCTTCGACAAACCCTAAACTAATCTCATCACCCATCGCGCCCGTTATTGCACCTACTCCCACAGAGGCGAGAAAAAAAACTGGGGCTAACAGGCTCTCAGGACAGGATAGTTCTCGCAATCGCATTCGGCACCAGTTCAGGTGCTCTACTTCCTCAGCGGCAGCAGCACGAAGATGACGTCTCGTAGATGTGTCTCGAGCCACAAATGCTTGACCTTCGTACAAACCCTGTGCGCACACTTCGCCTGTGTGGTTAACTCGCATCAGGGAGGCAGAAATTCGAGTTTCATGTTCAGTTAATTTTTTTCCCGCCGGAAATGCTTGAGCAGAAATACTCTTTCGACTCGACCCGGTCAAAGTCCTCAGACTAGCATCAATGAGTTCGATGACCCTGTCCATCGGACGTGGTGTGTCAGTCGAATATTGACTATTCTCAGAAGGCACTTCGGTAGATCGCAAATTTAAGCTATTTTGTTTCGCTCACGGGCAATCGCCTTATGACCAATGTCGGTGCGCATGTGTACCCCCGACCATTGGATCTTATTCGCGCGTGCATAAGCATTACGTTGAGCAAGTTCTACTGTTGGACCTGAACTGACCACAGTCACCACTCTGCCGCCACTGGTAACGATTCGGCCCTGTTCTTCTTTCGTACCAGCGTGGAATACTTTGGTACCTGGCACGTTCGAATTTAAACCGGAGATCGGTAGGTTAGTCTTATATTTGCCGGGATATCCTGGTGAGGCCAATACCACAGCAACGGTACAGTTTTTCTTAAATTTGAGCCGTTGACCTGCCAATCCTCCAGCTTCAGTCGCGGCTAGACATTGCTTCGCAAAATCTGTTTGCAGGCGCATCAATACAGGTTGTGCTTCAGGATCACCAAACCTGCAGTTGTATTCAACCACGTAAGGTTCTTTTTCGTGGATCATTAGACCAACATATAAAAAACCGTGATAGGGATTGTTTTCCTCTTGCATCCCTTGAATCGTCGGGTGCACGATGCTCTCCATTATTTTCTTATGGACGTCGTCGTCAATCACAGGTGCTGGAGAATAAGCTCCCATTCCACCGGTATTCGGCCCTTTGTCTCCGTCAAAAGCTGGTTTGTGGTCTTGTGAAGTTGCAAACGGGAGTATGTTCTCTCCATCTGTCAAAACGATGAAACTTGCTTCTTCGCCGGCTAGAAACTCTTCGATGACTATGGTGGAGGCTGCGTCCCCGAATGCACGACCAGATAACATGTTGCGAGCTGCGTTGAGAGCCTGATTCAACGAATGAGCTACCACCACTCCTTTACCGGCCGCCAAGCCGTCTGCTTTAATAACTATTGGGAATTCGCTTCGACGAATGTGTGCACAAGCTTCTTCGATGTCATGAGTAACAAACGAGTTTGCCGTTGGGATTCGATGTCTTTTCATGAATTCTTTAGCAAAGGATTTTGATCCCTCAAGCTGAGCGGCAAACATCGTGGGTGCAAGACACTTGTGGCCATTACTGTCGAGGAAGTCTTTTAATCCCGCTACGATGGGTTGTTCAGGACCGATAACAGCTAAATCGATCGAGTGTGTGCGCATCGCTTTTTCGATCGCGTCATGATCTGATGCGCTCAGCGCAATGTTGCGAACCTTCGGTTCATGAGCAGTGCCTGGATTTCCAGGAGCAACTAGTACCTCAGACACCTCCGAGGACTGGGCTAAACTCCATGCTAGGGCGTGCTCGCGACCCCCAGATCCTATAACCAGTACCTTCATTTAGTCTTCGAATTGTTCCTAGTGCCTGAAATGTCGAACGCCGGTAAACAACATCGCCATACCCGATTCATTGGCTGCGTCGATAACTTCTTGATCCCGACGTAAACCACCTGGTTGTATAACTGCACTAATACCAGCTGCCGCGGCGGTGTCGATTCCATCTCGAAACGGAAATGCAGCATCGGAAGCTAAGACTGCGCCAACCATTTGCAAGCCAGCTTCCTGTGCCTTCATGGTTGCAATTTTAGCACTCACTACTCGGCTCATTTGACCAGCTCCAATACCAACGGTGCTCTTTTCCTTCGCAATGACGATCGCATTTGACTTAACATACCTCGCGACTTCCCATGCAAACTCAAGATCCGCCAACTCTTTCTTTGAAGGAGCGCGATCAGTGACACATTTAGTGCTTCCAGAGTCCAATGTTTGAGTATCTGCGTCCTGCAATAAATACCCACCAGAAACGTGTCGACACTGAAGCTTGTTAGTTAAAGAGAAAGGTGCGCCAAGTTCCAATATCCGGAGCGACTTGCGTTGCTTCGCGACCTGTCGAGCTGTGACATCAACCCGAGGTGCAATAATCACTTCCACAAACTGGTTTTCAATAATCACCTTTAGAGTATCCCCATCTAAGGGGACATTAAAGGCAAGAATACCGCCAAATGCGGAGGTGGCATCGGTTGCAAAGGCTTTGAGATAAGCCTGTTCGGCATTTGTGGAGATCGCGACTCCGCAGGGATTCCCATGCTTTACTATCACACACGCCGCCTCTTCAAAGCAATAAACGCACTCTAGCGCGGCATCAACGTCGGCAATGTTGTTATACGACAGTTGCTTTCCTTGCAGTAAACTTGCTGAAACCACAGTACCCCGTCTATTGGAATCGTCCGTGGAATACAGAGCCGCATCCTGATGAGGATTTTCGCCATATCTCAAGTCGCGAGTCTTGGTCAAAGCAAGAAACGAAGTCTCAGGAAACTTATGGGAGCGTGAAAAGTACTTCGCTATTGCAACGTCATAGGACGCTACGTGCGCAAATGCCTTTGCTGCCATGTGGTACCGAAAATCTTCGTCTAAAGATTCTCCTTGAAATCTAGTTAT
Source organism: OMG group bacterium (assembly GCA_012267385.1). Classification (GTDB taxonomy): domain Bacteria; phylum Pseudomonadota; class Gammaproteobacteria; order Pseudomonadales; family Azotimanducaceae; genus Bin55. The sequence continues at coordinate 48,643 of JAAXGW010000039.1, read as the reverse complement.
GACCTCACTGTAGTCACTAGGGTCCACTACAACAAGAACATGCTCATGGTTTTTGGCTCCAGCTCGAATCAAGGCAACGCCACCTATGTCTATATTTTCTATCGCTACATCGTGAGAACATCCTTCTCGTGAAACGACACTTGAAAACGGATATAGATTTACCACAACGATGTCGATTTCTTTGATACGATACTTTAGAACGTCGTCATGATCCTTTTCGCGACGGGACAAAATGCCGCCGTGCACTAGCGGATGCAGAGTTTTAATACGACCATCCATCATCGAAGGAAAGCCAGTTATTTGCTCGATGGTGACTAGATTGACACCCGCATCATCAAGAGCGGCGGCGGTGCCACCACTCGCCAAGAGCGTACACCCTAGCGCATGAAGCTTCCGCGAAAATTCCACTAGCTCAGACTTATCGTAGACGCTCAGTAAAACTGTTTGTGGTGCTCTTGAAGCCATATTTTTGCTCAAATAACGGCTGGTCAACTATTGCCTATCATCATGCGCCACTCTTCCTCTGGCACAATCTCGTGAAATTCGATCGTGGGATATGCGGATTTAACTCGATCAATTTGATTTGGAAGCAATCCAGTGAGAAGGATAGTCCCACCCGGACTGAGACAAGTGGTCAATGTAGGGGCGATCTGTAAGATCGTATTCAACAGGACGTTGGCAAGAATCAGATCATACCTTCTTCCAGCGGGAATTGTCTCTGCCACTAATACTTCAACATCATTGTAATCTGCATTTTTACGCGCCGTCTCTCTTGCTAGAACATCTATGTCAATCGCATCAACAGTTCGAGCACCCAGTTTTTTGGCAGCGATACTCAAAATTCCAGAACCAGTGCCGAAATCAAGTATGTTCTTGTCGTATGGTGGATGCTTTGCTAACCAAGAGAGACACATACTAGTGGTCGGATGTTCTCCCGTACCAAAAGCTAGACCCGGTTCTAATCGAATGACATTCTTCATATCCGACGTTCGAGCTGTTCGAGAAACGACCCATAACCCGCCAAAGTCCTTGGGTTCAAGTTGCACTTCACTCGTAAGTTTCCATTCATCGTCCCCTACGAATCGGATATCTAGCGCTTCAGCTTCTGTCGTTCGCACATCTTTAATTACCGCCTGAATGTCATCGTGCAGAGCGAATAGAGCTTCCACACGAACGTGCGACCACATAGGTAATTCATGCAACGTATGTTCCAAAGCCGTCTCATTTCCTACACTCGACACCGTTAGGGATAGTGCGTCGTGGCGGAGCATCGTCTCTTCAACCAATCCCAGTTTATTCTGAGCCACGTTTAGGGAGACCTTCATCCAGGGCATGGTTCACTAATTTGAAGGATCTTCTAAGTTCGATGGGTCATCGAGTGGTACCCGATTATCGAATTCGTCATTAAATTGACTCTCGTCGGTGTTCTTGGTTTTTTCGATGGTCGATGCATAGGTGCAGTCAAAATCTGAAAATTGTTTGGTTACTTCGTGGTACAGTGTGTTTCTCCCCGACTTCACTTCAAGCTTAAGGGTTACTTGTTCTAAGACTGTGCCGTTGGTTTGATCCTCAAAACGAAAAGTGGAAATATTTTCGTATTCTTTGACGCGGGTCCACTGTTGAATACGGAAAGTCTCTTGGGCGATACTCTTCATCTCAAGCAACTGCTCAGTATCTGAATCGATCGTTAGTTGATTCGTCACGTGCTGATTTAGTCCCTGTCCTGCTAATGGAACGACTTTATACTCAAACTTCAATCTCGATTGAGACTCATCCAACAGTTGCAACGAGTCGCGGTCGATGAAATCAAAATTTAAGACCGCTGGATGACGCTGACGAGGTTTTGGTTCGTAGTTGTGAGCCTGTTGGTCTGTAGGAGTTTTACCGTTCACCTGCAGCAGTTGCCATTCCAAGCCTAAACCCCCGCTTGGATCATAGCGTTCTGCCATACTTCCAACATCCTTTATGGTAGTTTGTTGCGTGTACGCACAATTCTTTAATGTCTGTGCCTCGACTGTTTTAACTGCATTCAACACGTCGTCCAACAACGTTCTCAAGTCTCCACTATTTACCTGTGCTCTTACGAAAACAATACTACACACACAAGTAACCAATACTATCAGCACGTAACCCAGACATGAGAAGCAGAACTTTTTACTACATGTAGTCATCACGGGATTGGATAAATGTCGAACTGTACAAATCTAATGAAGGAGGTCATTTCAGCAATGTCATCCAACACTCTGATTGCAGCTCGACTCAATTCATACCGTAAGGATTATGTTTATTAATTTGGACTGATAACTCGTAAAATAATCTGTAGTTCTCGTGTTCAGGAATTCTGCCAGACCAACATATATGACTCTCCATTGGCTCGAGGCCACCTGCAACAAACCCACTTAAGAAGTGTGTCTAACGTAAAACCCGTGTCTCTATCGTCCTCCTACTCGGACGCCAAAACACAATCCGATTTGCATATCGTCGATCTATTAATAGAAGAGCGGGCGATCAATCTTATGCAACGCCCGACAACTTGGCGGTGGCTTCGCAAACTGGGCGACGGTATCCTAGGTTACGACAAAGCAATTCGAATGGCGGATAAGATTGCACCAATGAGCGGTCGCGAAGTATTTGAGTATATGTCGGATTTGCTCAATTTAAAACTGACCGTGTCCGGTTTGGATCAAGTTCCTAAAACTGGTGCGACCATCGTAACGCCAAATCATCCTGCTGGAATCGCTGATGGAATTGCAGTCTATGACGCATTGAAATCGATTCGAGATGACATCATTTTTGTAGCAAATCGTGATGCTATTAGAGTGTCACCGGGATTGAGTGAAACGATCATTCCGGTCGAGTGGCGTGACGAACTTCGTACTGCAACTCGTAATCGAGAGACAATTGGCGCACTTATTCGCGCGATTAGGAATGAACGTCTCATAGTAATTTTCCCTTCTGGTCGACTTGCACGCCCAACTCTCAGGGGGCTACAGGAGCGGCCCTGGCAAATTACGGCACTGAATCTAGCCCAGAAGTATCAAATCAACGTGTTACCCATGCACATTACGGGGCGTAATACATTCTTGTACTACCTCAGTTGGTATATCAATTCAGAACTGAAAGACATCATGATCTTTCGAGAACTACTGCACAAAACTGGCCAACGATACAAACTCAATATAGGCGCACCCTTTCAAGTCGCTGGAGACATAGCCGAACAGACCGAGAAACTACGTTCTTGGGTCACAACAGAACTTAAAGAAGGAAGAACTACGTTTCGGTAAACGGGAACACCGTTTTTAACTCTGTTCTGGTGCAACTTTCCCGAATCTGAACTGGTCTGTCTCGGACAGGTTCTATCCCTAACTCTTTCACCTGATCTTCAGGCATCAATTCAGACCGCCCACGCAAGTGTGTAGTGGCGATCTCGTGTGCCTCGACGATACGAAAGAAACTTGCAACGGACTCAGCATGAACGCGGCCATAGAGTCTGGCTTGTGGTAGTACCAGAACGTTGGGTGCAAATCGATGCCCGCCTAAATGGCTACACTGCCACGCTCGTCCATTGGACAATTCATTCAAGACAGTCCAAGTGCGGTGACCATACTTTGCACAACACAAGTCTCGCGTACCGTGGGTACAAACGAAGTATGTGTTCGACTCAACCAATTCCCCAAAGTCTTCGCAAATGTTTAGATCGAGAATCGCTTCGTAGGAATCCAACGTATGATGTCGGAGTTGACCGGACTGGGCAATATACATACCGTAGCCAGAGCTGGCAGCACGATTACCGCGGATCATCTGCACGCGAGGGAATCGTCCTCGTTCTCTAAGTAATGCTACCATTCGGGTCATCCACAGTTGAACACCCGTTGGTAACTGATTCGATTTGATCGGATCGGGAGCCCACATTTCGGTGTATTCGAGCAAAATCCAAAAGTCCACCCGAGGTGCTGTTCCTCGCATACACTCTTCCTTAGTTAACGAGAATTCAGAACAACTTTGGTTATTACTCATGAAAGTAGCGAATCAATAAATGAATTAGTTGAGAATTGAAAGCATCCTCCGGAGCAGTGGAAGCATTGTAGGAAAAGGAAAATAGCGCAGACTGAACGTCGACCTGTTGCTTTATTAAGACTCTACATCAGATTCACTTGTCGCACCATAACCACTACTTCCGTCGAATCTGCTAATCAAAGTGTATTAAAATTTTTCAAAAATCTCAACAGAGAATGTTGTAATTGACTAAATCACCGAACCCTTGAAACGAATAACTTGTTGTGTGTTACTAATCGGGAATGAATTACTCTCGGGTAGAACACGTGAATCAAACCTACATTACATCGCGACATATCTAAGCAGTAAGGGAGTTCGCGTTGCTGAAGCACGCGTCATTCCAGACATCCATCAAAGGATCGCTGACACGGTCAATGAAGTTCGAAAAGAACACGATTACGTCTTCACCACTGGTGGAATCGGTCCGACACACGATGACATTACTGCTGAGAGCATAGCATTAGCGTTTGACGTACCCCTGGTCGAAAACGAGACAATCGCTAATCGAATCAGAAAGCGTACCGCACCGGCAAGTACGTTGACCAACCGATTGCGAATGGCACGAGTGCCACAAGGTGCAAGACTGATTGAACATTTAACCGGTGGTCCTCAGGGTTTCTACCTTGAAAATGTGTATGTAATGGCTGGCATTCCAAGTGTTTTACGCGCCATGTTGCCGACTATTGACATCACTGTGGGTACACCTTTGCACTCTTGTAGTTTAGACGTTGCTCTGGGGGAGAGTCACATTGCTCACCAGTTGGATCAGGTTCAACGCGATTTTCCGACGATCGAAGTGGGGAGCTACCCGTTTGTACGTGACGGTAATATTGGTACCTCAGTTGTGTTCCGTGGAACAGAAGTCGAGCAGTTATCAGCCGCGTTCGACTCAACTAAACACGCCTTACTTCGACTCGGAACTCGACCTACCGCAGAGACTTTCGACTGGGACACTAGCTGAGATTAAACTGTGCGGTGGCTAATCGTTCCTCCCCGCAAGTAAGTACTGTAATACCCTTGTAGTCTCTACGTCTTCCTCGTGTTTTAGAGAAGCCATGCGAGAATAAATCTCTGCGGCCGCCTCATGAAAGCCAGAAGGTAGTTCCGCACCACCGAAAGTCTTAGCAATCTCGCGCATTTCAGGAGCAAAGCGCCAAGCTTTTCGACTCGTACCTGGTCCCATCCGTTCAGAGCGATCCCACAACGAGTTTTGTGCCTGGGACCATTCTGCTTGTAACGCGTTACTAACACCATAGTGCTCTGCCAACGCACGAATACCCAAGATTAGGGCAGCCGTGCCCTTGGTGTAAGCTGCATAGCACATCTTCATTGCCGACGCGCTTAGAGGTCCATTAACCAAGACCTCAGTTTGCACTCGAGTGGACTGAAACAAATCCAAAATTTGTTTCGCGTTCGGTCCTGACAGGTATAACCGAGTGTGTCCCTGGACACGTGGAGGAGGACCCACGATACCACCGTCAACATATCGATCGCCGTAGATGTCTAATAGTCTTTGCGAAGTAGCCGGCGCAATCGCGTTTGCGTCACAGTAAGTTCCCAAAAAACCAGTCTCCGCTACTGCGCGGCCGACTTCGATCGCGTTTTCGGGGGGACACACCGAAAGTACAACTTCGACTTCGGTGACTGCCGCGGTCAACGAACCTGTTTGCGTTAAACTGGCCTGAGCGGCGCGCGCTTCGGTCGCTTCGGATCTGCCCTCAGACACCCAATACACTTCGTGGCCATTCTCCACTAAATTGCTTCCCAAGGAGGAACCCATCGCCCCTGGATGTAAGAGTAAGACTCTTGTCATAGTCGTATCACCACGTGAAGTTGTTTTCTAATAACAGAGGTGCGTGTCCGCTACCACGGTATTTAATCCCAAAGGTCCTTAACGTCCCGTTGTCTTCGAAATAAATCAGTGCGAAGCGTCGAAGTGTCCGTTGTACCTGTTGCGCGTTCACCTGTCGGTGCATCAAACCCAAACTTTTTCTTTGCTGACCTAAATCGTTGACGAATCAACTCTGCAAACACCCCGGTACCTGTCATGCGTTGACCAAATTCGGAACCACAAAGTTTGCCACCGTGAATTTCTCGGACCTGACTTAATACGCGGTTTGCTTGTAATGGGTAGTGTTCCATTAACCAAGCTTCAAAGAGCTCCGCTACTTCGAGCGGAAGACGTAATATCACATAAGTAGCGAACTGTGCACCGAAACGGGCACATTGTTCTAAGATTTCTTCGAGTTCGTGATCTGTCAGCACTGGAATTATCGGTGCAACTATTACTCCAACTGGAATTCTCTCTCGTGCCAATGCTCGAATTACTCGTAGACGAGCTGTTGGCGACGCCGTTCGCGGTTCCAGCTTAGTCTTTAGTTTGTTTTGTAGAGTCGTGACACTCACGGCAACAGAAACTAGTCCTAATTTGGCAAGATCTCTCAAAATGTCGAGATCTCGCAGTATTAAAACACCCTTAGTTACGATGCATACTGGATTGCGGAACTCAAGACAAGTCTCTAGAAGCTTTCGTGTTACACCAAGTTTCTTTTCTGCTGGTTGGTAAGGATCCGTATTGGTTCCCAACGCGATCGGTTCGCAAACATAAGACTTCTTCTGAAATGCTTCGCGCAACCGCGCCACCGGCTCAGTTTTGTAAAAAATCTTCGTCTCAAAATCCAGTCCCGGCGACAAGTCCAGATACGCATGTGTGGGACGAGCATAACAGTAAATACAACCGTGTTCGCATCCTTTATAAGGATTAATCGACTGCGAAAAAGGAATGTCTGGAGATTGGTTTGTTGTGATGATGTTCGCTGTTTTGTCCGGTCGCAACTCCGTATCCGGAGCACAAGCCAAATCTTCCAAACTAAGCTCGCGAAGCGTCGACCAACCGTCGTCCACCGGCTCGACCTCCGATCGGAGATATCGTGAACTAGGGTTTTCTGTCGCTCCGCGACCTTTTATCGACTGAGACTTATTCAAGGCAAACCGATTTCAGCGAAACTACGTATGCGTAACTTTGGTTCATAGGCTAGGTACATTCTAAGTCTAGATAAGACTAATAAACTTACCTACGACAGCAACTCTACTATCATGGAATCCATGGCAATATTTCAAGTCATAGAACAGCTGAGTTGAGTCGGAACTATCGAGGGTTGTAGTTGTCTAATTTGCGTGCAGAATCGATCTATTTGAGCACATCTCGCGCACAAGCTCACAAGTAATTTCACAATGAACCGAACCGATGTATTACACGGCAATTACACGTTGACACCGCACGCGCAGAGAGCTGCCCAACAACGCGGTATCACCCTACAGACTGTTCAATGTGTACTCTATAACGCCGACGTTCGAAATCATCGTGGCGAAGGGAAAATGTCCTTCGCAATTAGTAAGAAAAAAATGAGACAGCTGCAAACACAAGGATATTCAACGAAGACTCTTGAGAGAGTTCACGCAGTCGTAGTGCTAGTCGAACCGTTGAACAAGAAGGTAGTCTCTGTTTGGCACAGTTTTAAGAAGTCGAGCCGGCGCGATTACAAGCAGGACAATACCTTCTCCGCCCGATAATCCAATTACGAATCCATAAAAACGTCCCGCCACGCAATGGTAGGTACGGTATCAGTTCAGAATGCTACAATATGGTACTATGCGAGTTATTGGTGAAATATGAACCGTTTACTGGGTAAGCATTGATCAGGTCTTTTCGATTTCGTTCCCTAGTACGCCTATGTTTCGGCGCTGGATTCTTAGTGCTCGGCTTATCGCAACTCGCCGCGAACGAAGTCCGAGTCCTGACAATTGAAGGTGCGATCGGTCCAGCAACCTCGCACCATATCACTAAAGCATTAGAAAAAGCAGCCGACGACAATGTCGAATTGGTTGTAATTCGACTTGACACACCTGGAGGGTTAGTCGACTCCTTGCGCGTGATTGTGCAAGACATTTTGTCATCTCCTGTCCCCGTCTGTACTTACGTCGCGCCGAACGGTGCGAGAGCCGCCAGTGCTGGTACATATCTTTCTTATGCAAGTCACATCTCCGCTATGTGCCCAGTTTCAAATATCGGTTCAAGCACTCCAGTCTCGATGGGGTCGACACCTAACAACGTCCCCGGCATGCCGGGCACACCAGATTCACCAAGTGAATCAGACGAGACTGAAGACATGCAAGAAAACGGTACAAATGCAATGGATCGGAAGATTCTGGAAGATTCAGTAGCTTATATAAAAAGCTTAGCAGAACTGCGCGGACGAAACGTGGAATGGGCTGAGAAAACAGTTCGAGAAGCGGCAAATTTAACCGCATCCGAGGCGTTGGAACTCAACGTCACCGACTACATTGCACAGGATGTACAAGACCTCCTTGAACAGATCCATGGGGCCACCGTCGAGAACGTCAACGGGAACACGGTGGTCATGGACACAGCAGATGCTATGGTCGTGGAAATTGAAACCGACTGGGTGTACGAGTTTTTGAAGATTATTACTAATCCAAACGTGGCGTACTTACTACTAATCGTTGGCATTAACGCCATAATCATCGAACTCTACAACCCAGGTTTGGGTGGAGCCGGAATCCTTGGGATTATTTGTCTAGTTTTGGGTGCCTATGCTTTGCATCTTCTACCGCTAAACTACGCTGGACTGGCGTTGTTGGTAGTCGGAGTTATCTTGTTCATCGCTGAAGCTATAACCCCATCGTATGGAATCTTTGGTCTCGGAGGAATTGTGTCGTTTGTTGCTGGATCATTGTTGCTCTACGATACCGATATCCCTGCCTTTCAGATTTCGTTTGCCGTCGTCGGCGCGATTTCGACGGTAACGGCTTTACTCTTAATTTTTGTGATCCGAACCGCGTTAAAACAACGAAGAAAAGGTCCGGTCTCGGGACTAGACGGATTAATCGGTAAGGAAGCTCGGGTGTTAGCCGATTTCACCGACGAAGGTCGAGTGTTCGCCGAGGGTGAAACATGGACCGCGACCGCCGATGTACCCCTTGCACGAAATGACAAAGTTGTCGTCCGCGATATTGACGGACTTACCCTAAAAGTTGAGAGGATCACTTAATCTATGCCTTGGACCTACATACTAGTCACCGCAGTAATCATCCTTTTCCTACTGTTTGCTTCTTTACGCATCATGCTCGAATACGAACGTGCTGTAGTCTTATTTTTGGGACGCTTTCAAAGCGTTAAGGGACCGGGATTGATCGTGGTCATCCCGTTCCTGCAAAAAGCCATCCGAGTTGACCTCAGAACAGTGGCTATGGATGTACCGTCGCAAGACTTGATTACTCGAGACAATGTCTCTGTGAACGTAAACGCAGTTCTGTATTTCCGCGTACTGAAACCCAAAGAAGCAATCATCAACGTTGAAAACTATATGGTCGCAACTGAACAACTAGCGCAAACAACTCTTCGTTCCGTTTTGGGACAACATGAGCTCGACGAGTTGCTCGCCGAACGCGATCGATTAAACGAGGATATTCAAGCTATCTTGGACCAGCAAACGGACCAATGGGGTATCAAGGTTGCAAACGTCGAAATCAAACATGTAGATATCGATGCGACGATGGTACGCGCCATCGCGAAACAAGCAGAGGCAGAACGCGAACGGCGCGCGAAAGTCATACATGCAGATGGGGAATTTGAAGCGTCAACACGGCTAGTGGATGCCGCAACGAAACTCGCGTCCCAAACAGAGTCCATGCAACTACGATACCTTCAAACATTAACAGAAATCGCCGGCGAAAAATCGTCGACTATTGTGTTTCCGGTACCTATGAACGTACTAGATGTGGTGCAATCGATGACAGTGCATGGTAGCAAGAAAGCTACCAGTGACGAATCCAGCTCGCAGGAAGATAGCGATTCAACTGAATCCTAGTCATTAAATTCAACCAACTGAATCAAGTTTCCACAGGTGTCATCAAGCATCGCGATTTTTGTTTCTCCGGCCGTAAACGGTTCTCGAACAAAGACTACCCCCTGATTACACAAGTGTTCGTAGATTGACTGCAGGTCTCGCACCCGAAAGGAAGCTGCGGGGATACCGTCTCGTACTAAAGCCTCCTTGAATGGCGGAACCGCCGGATGGGCACTTGGTTCCAACAACAGCTCCACTCCGTCCGGTGCCACACTCGACGTTACCGTTAGATAACGATGTTCACCTACAGGAATGTCGTGCTTCAGGTTAAATCCTAACTTCTTGGTGTAAAAGTCGAGAGCTCTCGCTTGGTCATCGACGAAAACTCCGGTTCCATAGATTTCTAGTGCCATTCTTATTACCTACTTGGGGTTACTGTCGTACAAATTCTTCGTCGACTTTCATGTCTAGTGCAGCGCCAAATAGTGCGCGGGCGTAATCAGTCTGAGGAGAGTTAAACACTGACTGTGCAGGTCCTTGTTCAACAATCTTACCATCTCGCATCACTATCAGCCAATTCGCCAATGCGCGGACCACTTTCAAATCGTGGCTGACAAACAGATAAGCTAATTTATGTTTTTGTTGTAAATCTCGCAACAAATCGACAATTTGGGCTTGCACAGACATGTCTAAAGCCGAGGTCGGTTCGTCCAAAACGACAAATCGAGGACGCAATATCATTGCTCGCGCAATAGAAATTCGTTGGCGTTGCCCTCCCGAGAATTCGTGTGGGTAACGAACCATAGTTTCTGGGTCCAAACCCACTTCTGACATAACTTCAGCAACCTGGGCTTGTCGTTGTGCTCTGGATAAACTGGGTACGTGTACCCCAAGTCCTTCTTCAATGATGTGTTGAACTGTCATCCGAGGTGAAAGGCTCCCATATGGATCTTGAAACACAATCTGCATGTCTTTGCGAAGTCGTGTAAGTGCTCTGCGTTTCAGTGGAAGGATATCATTCCCGTCGAACTCCAAGTCACCTTCGCTGGTAAGCAAACGTAACATCGCTAAACCGAGCGTTGTCTTGCCAGACCCGGATTCACCAACGACACCTACGGTCTGTCCTTCCCGAACGGTGACTTCTACATCATCGACAGCTACCACATATTGCGTTTTTCCAAACCAACCCTTCCCACGAGGATATCTCACCGTAAACTTACGGGCTTCAGCTCGAATTGGAGCTTGATCGTTCGAAAAGGCTGGTTCACCCGATGGTTCAGCCGCCAGTAAATGCTTGGTGTACTCATGTTGCGGATCGCCAAAAATCTCCGCGTTTGTACCATGTTCAACAATCAATCCATCATGCATGACACAGACTCTATGAGCGACCGAACGAACAATCCCTAAATCGTGCGTGATCAGGAGCATTGCCATTCGCATCTCTTCCTGCAACTCACCCAACAATTTCAAGATTTGTGCTTGGATGGTTACATCGAGCGCGGTCGTTGGCTCATCCGCGATCAACAACTTGGGTTCATTGGCTAACGCCATCGCGATCATCACTCTTTGACGCTGACCCCCCGACAGTTCGTGGGGATAGGCTTGAAGGCGACTCTCAGCATCTTGAAGTCCCACGAGCTTTAGTAATTCCAGTGTCCGTTTTAGAGCTTGTTGGCGCGACATCCCTTTATGAACTCGTAACGCCTCTCCGACCTGTTTCGAGATTTTGTGCAACGGGTTCAAGGAGGTCATTGGTTCTTGAAAGATCATGCTCACCTTAGCTCCTCGAATCTTCAACAATTCTTCTCGAGAAGCTCCGATTACCTCTTGGTCTTCAACAAGAACACTACCAGACGGATGATGAGCCAACGGATAGGGTAGTAACTGTAACACCGAAAGTGCTGTGACAGATTTCCCAGATCCAGATTCGCCGACAAGAGCTACAGTCTCTGCTGTATTTATGGAAAACGAAACTCCGTCGACAGCCATTTCGGAACCGAAACTGACGCGAAGATCATTAACCTCTAAAACTTTAGACACTTGGTCTCACTAAAGTGTTTAATTCCCACAATTTTCCACAAAAAGGAGGCTTTTGGGTCGTTGAAGTTTTCTGATTTTGTTGATTTCGCTATAAACTAGTAAGACAAAGTACCTCTTGCGAGGGTAAAACATGTCCAAATCTCAACTTCAAGAAGCTGGGCTTCGAGTAACCGTACCAAGGTTGCGAGTGCTTCAAGTGTTGGAAGAAGCGAACCCGCACCATCTTTCCGCGGAAGACGTGTACAAGAAACTATTAGCAATGGACGAATCTATCGGACTAGCAACAGTTTACAGGGTACTCACACAGTTTGAAGCCGTTGGAATCGTTGAACGACACAACTTCGCAGAAGATTACTCGGTATATGAACTAACTCCAGAGTCACATCACGACCACATGGTTGATGTTGATCACGGAACAGTGATTGAGTTTGTTGATGAGAAAATTGAGCAGTTACAGCACGAAATTGCAGAGCAACACGGATATGAACTGATCGATCACGATCTGGTACTCTACGTACGAAAAAAGTCTGATAACGGCTTAAAGAAGTAATTTTTGCTCCTTTCAACGATCGCGTTCCAAGGATTCTTCGGACTGATTCGTGAGCGTGAATGCGGTCACGCGTAGGGGCTCGGTCGGTGCTCCAGTGACAATAACGATGTATTGTTTTCCCCGCAGCTCGTAGGTAATTGGATGAGCACCCGCCACTGCGCCTGGTAAGTTCACTGACCAAATTAGTTTACCAGATGCCTTACTCATCACCCGCAACTGACTCACCACGTCGGCGAAACCGTAAAAAATTAGTTCTGAAGTAACCAGCAGACTTGGGCATTGATCAGCGCTACCCAAATCCTCACCGATTTCAAGTGGTTTTAGTAACGGATGATCTTTCGGTCCGGCACCATTTGGTACCTGCCAGCGAATCTCTCCCGTTTCCATGTCGTAAGCTGTAATGCTCGACCAAGGCGGTTTGACAAAAGGGATCCCTCCTAAACCACGGAATTCTGCTTGGGACTGAACTAAAACACCGTTATTCTGAGAGTCAGACAACGATAACCGGATAACCGTAGGAAATCGTCGCGATGCGACAAAGAGCCAATTAAGGCGCGGATCGAAGGACGCGCCGGACCAACTTGCACCACCGCCAATTCCTGGTAGAACCACCGTACCGCGTGCTGACGGTGGCGTAAACAACTCTCCGTAATCGTACTTCTTTAATTCATTCTCGGCAAGTTCGTACAACTGAGTGGAGAGATCGAGTATGTCATCCTTAGATATGCCTTGCATTTCGAAGGGAGGAGGCCAGGTTGGGCGAGGTTGAGTCTTCGCTGTCTGTTCTGAAGCCACCGAGCTCTGCGGCACTTCGACTTCTTCAATTTCCCAAATCGGCTCTCCATTGGTACGGTCCAATACGAACAGAAAGCCTGTTTTAGTCACTACAGCAACAATTTTGCGTGGTTTATTGTTGATCGTAACATCCGCGATTACCGGGGCTGCAGGGTTATCGTAATCCCAAATATCGTGGCGTACTGTTTGGAAGTGCCACTCTCGCTCTCCAGTTGTCGCATTGAGAGCTAAGATCGAAGTACTAAAAAGATTAACGCCAAGACGTTCGCCGCCATAAAAATGATGCGAAGGCGCGGAAGTCGGTAAGTACACCAAGTTCAACTCTGAGTCACAACTGGCATTAGTCCACACGTTCGTATTTCCCATCCATCGCCACGACTCGTTTTCCCAAGTCTCTGTTCCAAATTCTTCCCCTTGTGGTACGGTGTGGAATACCCACAGTTGTTTGCCAGTTTTCACGTCGAAACCACGAATGTCTCCGAGGGGCAAATTCCACTTAGTAGGGTCGTCGCCGGTGCGAGCCTCGTGCGAGTTGTCATCATTTTGACTCCCGACAACGACCACTTCACCACAAACGGTAGGAACATTGCTCCAAGAAGTATATTTCGGATCAAGTGGTCGTCGTAAACCAGTTCGTAAGTTCACCCTACCGTCGGTGCCAAACGATTTAATCACTTCCCCAGATCGAGAGTCTAAAGCGATCAACCAACCATTGGAAGTGACCAAAAATATGCGCGCATCATCTGAATCACGATGATAAGCTACTCCTCGAGTACTGAATCCGTACATCGGTGGAATCAAACCGTCCTTGGTACCAGGGTCGAAGGTCCAAATATCGTCTCCTGTCGCCGCATCAATTGCCGAGACGGTTGAGTATCTTGTTCTTACGAACAATCTTCCATTAATCATTAAGGGAGTAGCTTTAGAGAAGTCAGGTGGGCGTTTGGAGTTGCTTGGGTCAAATAAACCTGTATCAATCTTGGAGGTCCATGTCCAGGCTATTTGTAGTTTTGAGATATTGTCTTCGTTTATTTGTGAGAGTGGAGAATACTTGGTTGCCTTCAAATCTCCGGCGTATGCCGGCCATTCTCCATGACGGGCGGAGTAGTCAAAGTTGCGTTCGATGTGATTAAACATCTCATCACTACCTTCTGTTTCTACTTCGACAACGAGATCCGGTGCCGGTCGGGCGGTGGTCGTTTCTTCGGCCTCGTCGTCCTCTCGTTCTAACAACCATTCCACATCAATCGTGGTTTCAGATCTCTCACTCAGTTCATTCTTCAACCAAGTTCCACGTTCGTTAAGAGCTTCCCCACCCGTGGACGATGCATGACAATAGCCACAATCCTTCGCTCCAAGTTTCAGAGCATCCGGTAACATCTCCGGCGAGGCGTGGATCGTCGTCATCCACGCAGCCACAAACGCGGAAAGTAACGAAAACTGGAGTAAGGATCGCACGATACTTTGGTGTAGTCAGGATCGAGCGAACATTCAGCTAGACACGATGAGCTCGAGATAGAAATTCTTCTGAAGCCATTTCCACAATTCGACTTGCCGTTCGCTCAAATTCTTCGCTATATCGAGTGCCTTTGTATAGGTCAGTTATGCTAGATGCAGCCTGTACAACAAAGTTGACGTTGTAATCGTACAGTACATCGACCAAGTTGATAAAGCGCTTTGCAGCATCTTCAAAGGTCGCTGTTAGCTGGGGGACTTGATAGATAAAGAGGGTATGATAAAGCCTTGCTATTTCAATATAGTCTGGTGCACTCCTTGGCGCAACACAGAGAGCATTAAAAGTGAATCCCACTACTCCTAGATCGGAGAATACAGTCTCAACTTCTCGGTCGTTTATCTCTAGTTTCGGACCAGATTCGTCAGCGTTCCCACCAAACAGCAGTATGTCTTGCACCCGAAGTTCGGGAGTTAATTCTGTACCAATTCGATACAACTTAGTCTGTTTTAGTGCTCGTAAGCGATAGTCTGTCGGTCCATTTAAATGTACGACCTGACAAAATTCCTCAAGCAACTCGATCGCGGGTAGGAATCGTCGACGTTGCAAACCATTTTTGTATAGTTCTTGCGGTTCGATATTAGAAGTCGCTACCAAAACAATACCTAGCTGAAACATGTGTTTCAGGAGCTCCGAAAGAATCATGGCATCCCCAATGTCAGAAACCACGAACTCATCAAAACACAACACACGGGTGTCCTTACCGAGTTCCGTGGTGATGACTTCGAGAGGATTTTCCACTGCAGAATGAACAACGAGCTGCCGGTGAATCATTTGCATAAATTGGTGAAAGTGCACTCTTGTCTTGCGTTCAATTCTGACTTGTGAGTAAAAACGATCCATCAAGTAGGTTTTTCCACGTCCGACCCCTCCCCAAATATATAACCCTTTGATACGTCGTGCGTTTCGGTTCGAGAGAAAACCGCGAAGAGTTCGTTGCCATTTAGGCGTGGTTTCGGAATTTTCTAACTGAGTTGCTAAACGCGCGAGCACATCCGCTATCGGTTGTTGGGAAGGATCAAGTTCCACGTTGGTAAGACTTTTGAATCAGAGTTGGTGCCCTTGCGTAATCAATCGAAGAAAGTTGAGACTTCAGTTCGCACTGATTCGTTCGACGTCGGCCCCTAGCATTTGAAGCTTTTCTTCAATTCGTTCATACCCTCGATCGAGGTGATAGATTCGGTTTATCTCAGAAATTCCTTCAGCCACTAGGGCACCGATCACAAGACTAGAAGAAGCCCGGAGATCCGTGGCCATCACCTTCGCACCCCGGAGTCCGTTTACCCCTTGAATGACTGCTATGGTAGGACTCTCCAACGAGGCATTCGCGCCAAGGCGTACAAGTTCTTGAACGTGCATGAATCTATTTTCGAATACCGTTTCAACCACTCTACTGCTTCCGCTTGAGACACAGTTTAGAGCAAGGAACTGAGCTTGTAAATCTGTTGGAATTCCTGGATATACGTCGGTCACGATATCTGTAGCCGTCAATTCACATTGATTTGCTGAAAGTTCAATAGTTGAACCATCAACGTTGATCGTTGCACCAAACTTTCGAAAGGTTTTGAGAACAGTTTCAAGTACAAGAGGATCGGAGTCAACAATTCGAATCGTACCGTGGGTTGCTGCCGCGGCCGCGAGAAATGTTCCTACTTCAATTCGATCGGCACTCACCTTGCATCCACCGCTATGTAATTGTTGTTGACCAATAACAGTAATACAATCGGTTCCGTCGCCCGATATGAGAGCTCCCATGGAACGTAAGCAATCTGCGAGTTCCACGACTTCTGGTTCCTTTGCTGCATTTCGCATCTGAGTCGTGCCATCAGCGAGGGTCGCTGCCATCATCACGTTTTGGGTCCCGCCCACAGTCACTACATCAAACTCAATATCAGCTCCCTTAAGCCTATCCGAACACGTTGCAGTTACATAGCCCTGTTCTAAGTCGATGGTTGCACCTAGTTTGCGTAGTGCTTTGAGATGCTGATCCACGGGGCGACTACCGATCGCGCAACCCCCGGGTAGAGATACTTCCACGCGGCCAAAACGCGCAAGCAACGGACCAAGGACAAGAAATGAGGCGCGCATCTTGCGAACGAGTTCGTAGGGTGCTACTAGTTTGTCCACTTCCGACGTGTTGATGGAGACTCTTCCGTTTCCATTTGCTTCGATTTCTGCACCCAGTGTATCAAGTAATTCCAACATGAGAGTGACGTCGCGTACTTCGGGTACGTTTCTGATGTCCACCAACCCAGACGATAACAACGTCGCTGCTAGAATTGGAAGTGTTGCATTTTTTGATCCGCCCGGACGAAGTTCCCCCTCTAGCGGAGTCCCACCACGAATTCGTAAGCTATCCATCAAGCTAGATCGTCAATCTCCGAGGGGGTCTTGGCTTGAATGGTCACTGCGTGCAATTCCCCAGTTTGAATTAGGTCGCCAATCAAAACGTAAACCAATTGCTGACGTTGTACCTGTGAACGACCTTCAAATTCATTGGATACTACACCGAGAAGCGCTGAAGATCCTTGGACTTGCACAGAAATTTGCGCATCTGCGAATTGTTGCCGTAGCCTTCTTTTAAGTTCGTCGCTGAGTTCCATATTTACATGTGGTTAGGTGAAAATTCAATATATATACGATGTCGCGTGCCTGAGTTGAAATGCCAGCATAATGGCAAGGAATGTAGTGGAACGAGAGTCTCGCTCATTGTTAAAATCGTTCAACTCACAATGAACGTCCATAACTATACATGATCTGGCTGTGGTTAATTTTGCTTGTCGCAGGCTTTGTACTCCTAGTCTGGAGTGCTGATCTGTTTGTTGAGGGGACAGCAGCACTTGCCCGAAATATCGGGGTGTCCGATTTGTTCATCGGTCTCACTGCAGTCTCTATAGGTACTTCTGCACCAGAAATTTTCATTGCCATCACGGATTCATTTAAATTCGAACCTGACATCGCCATTGGAAATGCCATAGGTTCAAATGTCGCGAACATGGGGCTTGTTCTCGGCATCACAGCGATGGTTGTCCCATTACCCTACGACAAACGCATTCTACGAAGCGAGCTACCAATGTTGTTGATTGCGACGGTATTGGCTGGAATTTGTCTTGTAGATTTGTACCTAGGGCGTGTTGACGGAATCATATTTTTGACTTTGTTTGGATTCATCATGTATCGTATGGTTCGGTCATCCAAAAAATCGGAGCAACTTCCAGACGAACTCGAAACCGCTCTTAGTGATATACCGAGTATGGGTACGGGGCGATCCTCACTTCAAGCTGTGATCGGATTAGTAGTATTGGTTATCTCTGCTAATTACTTAATTGTAGCGCCGGCACGAAGTTTAGCTGGAGCATTACACGTGGAGGTATTCGACGTCGGTGCGACTATTGTCGCGGTGGGTACAAGTCTACCTGAATTGGTGGTTACTCTTCGTGCGGCGATCAAAGGAGGATATGGTATCGCGATCGGTAATATCGTCGGCTCAAATATGCTCAACCTATTGGTAGTGCTGTCCGTCCCAGCTTTAATGCGCCCAGCTCGGTTGACGCTGATGGAATTTGTGACAGATTACGGCATGATGTTTCTGCTTACCGTTGTCATCGCTCTCTTTGCATATGCTGTTGGTGCAAAAAAAGTAATCACGAGACTAGAAGGAGCGCTGTTGTTAGCCGCGTGGGTCGGTTACATCGTTTTGAAATACACTTAATGACTTCTTTCAACGTAACCGCGCTGGTTAGAGCGAAACTTGAGGCAACGCGGGCTCTAGTTCTCGATGTTGACGGTGTAATGACCACAGGGGTCATAACAATGGACGATCATGGTAACGAACTCAAAGCGTTCCATGTTCACGATGGATACGGTGTTCATGCTCTCATGCAGAGAGGGATTCGAGTGGCGATTATGTCCGGGCGTAGATCAGCTGCCGTGGAGCGACGCGCGCAGGAATTGAACATCGCCGATGTGTATCAAGGTCTCAAAGATAAGTCCGCGGCTTTAGCGGAATTTGCTCAAGCACACGGCTTTAATTACGCCGAAATTGCACACATTGGTGATGATATCCCTGACCTAGTACTGTTTAAACACGTGGGTGTGGCGGTTGCGGTCGCCAACGCGGTACCCGAACTCAAAGAGTGTGCAGACCTCATCCTGACTCGGTCCGGCGGCGAAGGTGCTATACGTGAGTTCGCGGACCTACTTCTGAGCGTTCAAAGAGAATGACGAAAAAGATCCTAGTCGCTGCAATATTAACTGGGATACTGGGAGTAGTCCTATATCTCTTTTTCCCCAAAGAGCTTGACGAACGGGCGACAACAGATCTCGCGGATGTACCCGATATTTATCTCAAAAAAGTGCAGATACAAGCGTTCAACGAGACAGGACACCTAGCATATGAATTAGCTGCAGAGGAAATTGAGCAGTTTACTGTGCAAACTAAGATGCTCTTCAAACATCTAAACATCTTAGTGGAGCGAGAAAATGGTGAGCAATGGCACATGAGTGCACGTCTTGGGTCAGTCCAACCCGAATCCGATAATCCGAGCCAAATCTTAGAACCGATCGAATTGCTTGGTACCGTCAACGTATACTCAGGAGACATCAACGATCCTGAATATTTATTCAATGGGATGAACGTGGTATACGACCCTAGTACCAACACAATTTATAGTGATGAAGAAGTGTATATTAAAGCGAGTGGTTCCACATACGATGCCGATTCCTTTCGCTTTGATCTCACAACGAAACGGTTAGCGCTAAGTTCTGAACCAGGCAGTCAAGTAGAGATTCAACATGAAAGTACTATTGAACCAGAGTAACCGACACGTTTTATTACAGTATTTGGTACTAACTCTATTGCTTCTTTGGAGCGTACCAACGTTTTCGTTCGGAATGTCCAATATTAAAGCTGATGACACTGACTTCGACCTTTCCAAAGGTGAATTCACCGCGAAGGGGAACGTGAAAATCGACTCTGACGAGGTGACCTTGAGTGCGGATGAAGTACAAGCTAGGGTAAAGGGTACCCAACTCCTCTCAATCACTGCCTCGGGCGAGCCACTTGAGCTAGAGCTTGAAATTGAAGACGAAGAAGAAGGCTCTCAAACAATTAGTGCTTCAGCTCAGGAACTGACGTTTGATAACGAAGCGAACTGGATTGAATTCACTGGGGAAGTCCAACTGAAAACAAACGTAGCCAAAATTCGCGCACAGAAGATTCGTATAGAGCTTGACACCCAAAAAATTACTGCCACTAAAGGCGAAGATACCGAACAAGTAGAAATCACTCTCCTCGACGAGGAGACACCTTAGTTCGCACGATGTCGATATGAACTCCGAAGTTGAAAACCATGGCGATGTAGTTTCTTCGACCACATTGGTTGCAGACGGTATCTCAAAACGATACGGAAAGACGTTAGTTGTTGAAAATATTTCTGTGTCTGTCACAACTGGAGAAGTCGTCGGCCTGCTTGGTCCGAACGGAGCTGGGAAAACGACCAGTTTCTACTGTATAGTCGGTCTTATTCGCATGGACACAGGGACAATTCATTTAGGCGATAACGAGATTACTAGTGCGCCTATGCACGTACGCGCGCGTGCTGGGCTAGGCTACCTACCTCAAGAAGCTAGTGTATTTCGCCGTTTAACCACCTATCAGAACATTCTCACGACCGTGGAACTCCACGCAGGAACAAGTCACACTGAACGGCGACATCGCGTTGAGGAACTCATCCAAGAGTTTAACCTTGAAAAAGTTCGGAATAATTTAGGCGAAAGATTGTCAGGGGGTGAACGTCGTAGATTAGAAATAGCAAGAGCGCTGGCCTCCCAACCAAAGTTCATTCTTTTGGATGAACCGTTTGCAGGGGTTGACCCAATATCTGTGGCAGACATTAAACACAACGTACGACACTTAACCTCAAAGGGGATCGGAGTACTCATTACAGACCATAACGTTCGTGATACCCTCGATCTATGTGATCGAGCGTATATCGTGAGTGAAGGACACGTTATCGCGGAGGGGGCGACCGAAGACATCCTCGCAAACGAAGAGGTGCGTCGATCCTATCTTGGATCTGAGTTTAAGATTTAAGAGTCGCAGTCCGTGAAACAACCGTCTCTCGTACTGCAACAGCGGCTTCAGACCAACCTCACACCCGAGTTGCGACAGGCTATTCGCATGATGCAACTGTCTGCCGTGCAATTACAACAAGAGATTCGCGCCGAGTGTGCAGTAAACCCATTCCTTGAGATCGCGGATGACATCGATTCTGATTTACTACACATTAACGACGAACCTCAGGAAGAGGATGTCGAGAACGACTCAGAGCAAGAATTCGAAGACGACCCATATGACGATGTTCAACCACAAGCGACCACACACGACCGCGAAGACTTTGCTACAGCTCTTGCTAACGACGCTTCTGTCGATCTATCTTCCCTCAAACTGAATGTTGAGACAGAATGGTCTGATCTATATCTTGCTGACGGGAACGAGATCAGCAACGTAGACGGTCAAACTCTTGCGAGTTATACCATGTCCCTGCATGAACACTTGCAAGAACAACTCAAGCAACTTGGTCTAACCACACAAGACCAAGGAGTCGTAGGTTACCTCATCGATGCAGTCGGTGAGGATGGGTACATATTCAATTGGGAAGAACTAGTTTCCGAGAGTCAAGAAAAGCTAAATGTCTCACTTGCACAACTTGAAAGGGGACTAAAAATTTTGCATTCCATGGCACCCACGGGTATCGGTGCTCGCAGCATACAAGAGTGTCTGCTACTACAGCTTAGTGACTTACCGAAGTGCAAAGAGAATCGCGACCTAGCTTTAACCATCGTACAAGACCACTTCCAATGCTTGGCAAACCAAACTCATCAGCAATTACACTCGGAACTTCCTCTGGACGAAAGTGAGATTGATGCTGCTATCGAACTAATACAGTCGTTAAACCCTCGCCCTGGGGCGGCCTTCGCGAATGTTGATCCTTTGTATATCGTGCCAGATGTTCTAGTGAGTAAACAAGATGGCGAGTGGACTGTCACTCTAAACGATAAAATATCCCCTTCGGTACGAATCAATCAAGAGTACAAAACACTGAATCGAACTACACTCTCGACTAAAGATCGCAGTTACTTCAAAGAATATCTCCATCGTGCTCAGGCACTAATCTATGGGATTAATAGAAGGAAAGAGACCTTACTCAAAGTCGCGCTCATGATAGTTGAAGAACAAAAAGAGTTTTTCGAACGCGGGGAACTCTTTATGCGCCCGATGGCTCAATCAGACTTAGCAACCATGGTTGGTGTCCACACATCGACTATATCGCGAATTACAACCGAAAAGTATCTATTGTGTGCTCGAGGAACATTTGAGTTGAAGTACTTCTTTTCCAGTGCGTTACGTGCCCACCGCGGCGACGACGTGTCGAGTACGACCATTAGAGCTATGATTCAACGTTGGACCGAAAACGAAGATCCGACTCACCCTTTAACCGATACCGCCATCGCTGAAAAATTGAAAGAAAGACAAATATCGATCGCTCGGCGCACCGTAACTAAGTATCGTGAGTCTCTTCAAATACCCGCGGTACAGCATCGGCGAATCCGTGTTTAACCGGTGGTTACAATCGTTCTGAGAAAACTTCTATTAAACATCGTAATTTCTTTTATGAGCCAAATCCAAGTTGATTGGTAATTTCTATCCATACTAGAGGAGAAATGAAGTGCAACTAAATATCACAGGGAATCACATTGAAGTCAACCCACAATTACGATCATTCTTGAAACGAAAATTTGGCAAAATAGAACGCCATCATGACCGGATCACATCAGTGCATGTTGTGCTTTCGATCGATAAGATAACACACCGCGCAGAAGCTACTGTTCATGCACTCGGAAATGAAATCTATGCTGACGCATCGGCCACTGATATGCAAACCGCGATAGATAGCCTCGTTGCGAAGTTGGATCGTCAGATCATAAAGCACAAAGAAAAACTTACAAATCATCGTTCAACATAAATTCGGAGCTACGAACACCGACACGTCGTGATTTGTTTTGAATCGATCTTTACCCCGTTAACAGTAAAGTTCGTACACAATTGTCACTCTAGAAAATCTGCTTTGCAGCATGCGGCGCAAATAATCCATCAAGAAAGGAAATCCATCGATCCACGCAAGCTCTTAGAAAAGTTAACCGAACGTGAAGAACTTGGGTGCACGGTTGTTGACGACACGAAGGTAGCACTACCTCATTGCCGATTTGACGAGTGCGTAGCGCCTATTGGTGCGTTACTTCGTTTTGTGCCGGAGGTTTCTTTCGGGAATGCCGGTGCTGTTGCCTTAGCGTTTGCACTCGTAGTTCCGCCAGAGACCGACGAAACGCACCTTCAAATCCTCAAGACTATTGCGGTAGTGTGCACCAACCCTAGTCAGCTAAGTCAGTTGTTGGAAATTAGGTCACCGATCAGTTTGCGAGACACATTTTTGCACTACGCTAGGCAAATTGATTGAGATGAAGCTCTACGTGATCACCGGAAGATCTGGCTCAGGAAAGAGTACGGTACTACATGCCTTAGAAGACGGTGGGTTCAAGTGCATCGACAACTTCCCAGTTCCGTTGATTGTGCAACTTGTCGAAGACAGTGTTTCGCGGAACAGGCACGCCAATATTGCGGTTTCCGTAGACGCAAGAAGTTCTACTTCAGACCTGACTCAACTACCCAGTATTTTGAACGAATTAGCTTCTGAACAATTTCGACCACGTTTAGTCTTCCTCGACGCTACCAGTGCTGTTCTGGTAAAACGGTTTGACGAAACAAGACGCCGCCATCCGCTTGAACGCGTAGGTGTAGACCTTAGACAAGCTATCGAAAGCGAGAGTAAGGTGTTAGCGCATTTGGCCGAAGTTGCTGATCTAAAAATTGACACAACTGAACTCACCATGCACGACCTCGTCAATGTCACCAAGGAACGTCTAATAGAATCGAGTAATCAACAGTTGTCGCTCTTGTTTAGATCATTTGCTTATCGCAAGGGCGTTCCCGTCGATGCTGACTTCGTATTTGATCTACGGTGCCTACCGAATCCACATTGGGTTTCCGAATTGCGCGCCATGAGCGGACGAGACCTCAGCGTCCAAAAATTCTTCGAGGAACACGCTGTAGTTGAACAGCTGTATCAACAAATTGTTGATTTGTTAACTAGTTGGTTACCTCTTTTTGAGCAACAAAACACTGCATATCTGACCGTCGCTCTTGGATGTACCGGTGGTCGACATCGCTCTGTGTACATGGCCGAAAGACTAGCTGAAGCTTTCAAGTCGACTTACCCGCATGTGCTCATCCGACATCGCGACTATGGTAACGGCTAAAGTAAATGCTTGGCCGAGTCAAAATCGTCAATAAGCTAGGGATGCACGCACGTGCATCAGCCAAATTCGTCCAGGTTGCCAAGAGTTTTCCATGTTCAATTGAACTTGGATACATTGAAAACGAACTTGTTAACGGTAAGAGTATGATGCAAATTATGACTCTCGCTGCTACTCAAGGTAGCGAACTCATCTTAAAGACCGATGGTGAAGAAGCTGACGCTGCCTATGAAACAATTGAACAACTCATTGCTGATCGTTTTGGCGAACCAGAATGAACAACACAGTGAGCGCAAATCAAACACAGGAAATGTAATTTAATTTTCTACTTGTCGCTTAGACCTAGTCTGTGTCCTTCTATTCGGATGACTTGGGCTTATTCATTGCTCAGGTCAAACTGCAGTCTGTAACCATTGACACGATCACAAAAACGAATTCTTTGAGCCGTGCTAAGATACAAAAGCACAAAGTTGCATAATCGTAACATTCAAACCGCAATTGGTACCATGAAGTCATTAGTCCTTAAGCGAGCAAGCATCGCGTGTATGGTCTTCTGGATAGTTCAAGCAGGAACTACTACGGAAGAATACGAAACGGGAATCGATTACCACGTTCTTGAGAACAAAGAAGAAATCGAAGCTAACGAAAGCGATTCTGATTCATCCGAAAAAATCACAGTGATCGAGTACTTCTCTTATGGTTGCCTTGCTTGCAAAAAGTTTGAAGTTCAAATCTCGAATTGGCTGGAAAACAAAGCAGACGATGTCGAATTTAAGCGTGAAGCTGTTGTTTTTCAGGAAAGCTGGGCGTTGCTCGCGAAAGCCTACTATACTGCCATTGAGCTTGATGTACTTGACGCCGTGCACATACCGATGTTTGAAGCAATACACGAAGATAAACGAGCGATGCACGAACCCAAAAACATCCAGCAACTATTTAAAGAACAAGCGCAGATTGATCCGAAAGTGTTCCGAGAGACCTTTTACGAAGATGACTCAATTGTGGACGAAATACTGAAAATTCACGAGAGGGTTCAATCGATGGGAATAAAGAACACTCCGAGCGTGGTTGTGGATGGTAAGTACCTCGTGAATACGAGAACTGCTCAGTCGCGCAAACGAATTTTTCTTATTGTTGACTTTCTCACAGATAAAGTCCGTGCCGATCGCCGAAGCGTCAGCACGAATGAACAGAAGCTTCCTAGTAGTCCGCCGGTCCTTTAGAGCACAACTAAACTAGTGGATATGGAGGATCGAGCGATGCTCCATAACTACGAGCGTAGTTAGATTGTTCGTAGGGAGTCGCGGTCTGCTTTCACATAGAAATTCAGCCATACCACTGTTGGTACTCTCCCGCAAACATCACTGTGTGCCCTAAGCTCGCGGTCCAACTGGGCTGTTAGATTTGAGCGTTCCTGCTCGTGTTGTAAGCTAGCTGAAGCTATATACGCTACAACGCGGCAACTGTCATGTTGGATATAAGAATAGATCCAGTACGAATGTTGCGACGGGTCTCGACATCATCTCCAAATGCGACCATGTTTTTATACATGTCGTCTAGTTTCGCGGCGACCGTAAGTTCGTCCACAGCATGAGCATACTCGCCATTTTCCACCCAATAACCAGACGCACCTCGGGAATAATCTCCCGTCAAGATATTCACTCCTTGACCCATAAGCGAAGTGACAACTAAGCCTCTGTCCATCTGCTTTAAAACGTCTGTTAGAGGAAGTGTCTGCGCTTCGACCGTCAAGTTACACACACCAGAGGCATTCCCAGTGGACTGCATTCCCAACTTTCGACCCGAATAGCTACTGAGTAAATAGTTCTTCGCCATACCATTTTCAACGATATATTTTTCTGATGTCGCCACGCCTTCAGAATCGTACGCGCGACTACCCATGGCACCTGGAATAAACGGATATTCCTTTAGCGAAACTTCAGTCGATGTTACTTGTTTCTCTAACGAGTCGAGCAAATACGTTGAACGTAAATACTGAGGTCTACCAGACAAAGCGTTGAGAATGTGCAGTATGAGTCCCATCGCTACGGTCTGGTCAAAGAGCACGGGATATTCTCCAGTGGGAATCGGTCGGGGATCTAACTTTCGAATCGCGTGCTCTGCGGCTTTGGTACCAACGAATTCGGGTGTGTCTAGTTCGCTACGCTGCCGAGCCATGGTGAACCAAGCAGCGCGCTGCATCCCATTGCTACTCTTCGCGATCACATCGGCATATAGACTCGAATTAGAACTTCGGTACGCGTGCAAAAAGCCAAGACTGTTACCATAGGCGACACAATTCGATGAAACACTCGCCCTTGCCCCATCGGATCGATAGATTTTCTCATCAAATTCCAGAGCGGTAGATTCAGCGGTTTGTGCAGCATCTTTCAGATGTTCCACATCCATCGGATCACAGCGATACAAATCTAAGTCGGGAAAATTAACAGCTAGCATATCGGGATCTGCTAGACCACTAAAGGAGTCCTCCTCAGTGTGTTCTGCTATCGCAAGCGCGGCATTCACTGCTTCTTGGATTGATTCTTCTCGCGTGTCAGTGGTACTGGCATTACCCCGACGATTTCCGCGATATACTGTAATGTCAAAACCACGATCGCGACTGAATTCGACAGTATCAATATCGCCTTCCCGCATCTTAACGTCGAGTCCGACGTCGTCACCGGCTGTAACTTCAGCGGCAGTTGCGCCGCCCGATTTAGCAACTTCCAGGATTCGACTTACAAACTCTGATAATTTCGCTTCGTCGTCAGGTGTATGTACAGTTTGCGCTGTGTCTTCTTTTACATCAACCAACGTAGTGGTCATGCTTGAGTTCCCCCAACGGTAATCTGATCAATCTTTAGCGTAGGTTGACCGACTCCTACTGGAACTCCCTGTCCTTCTTTACCGCAAACTCCGACCCCTAGATCGAGTTCCAAGTCGTTTCCAACCATAGAAACTCTGGTCATAATTTCGGGACCGTTTCCGATGAGCGTTGCGCCTTTAACGGGTACTGTGATCTTTCCGTTTTCGATCAGATAGGCTTCCGTCGCCGAAAATACAAACTGACCTGAAGTGATGTCGACTTGTCCGCCACCAAACGTTTTCGCATAGACACCCCGATCTACGCTCTTAACAATTTCTTCCGGATCACTGTTGCCGGCAAGCATGAATGTGTTCGTCATGCGAGGTAGTGGCTGATGGGCATAGGATTCTCGACGTCCGTTCCCCGTGCTAGCCACTCCCATAAGCTTTGCGTTTAGTTTGTCTTGCATGTATCCGCGCAAAACACCGTTTTCGATCAACACTGTTCTCTGACCTGGAGTTCCTTCATCGTCAATGGTGAGCGAACCACGACGGTTTGGGATCGTAGCGTCGTCAACAATGGTGCACAACGGAGAGGCGACTAGTTCTCCAATGCGGTTTGAAAATGTCGAAGTTCCCTTACGATTGAAATCACCTTCCAAGCCGTGACCGACAGCTTCGTGTAATAGCACACCGGGCCATCCAGGTCCGAGAACTACGGGCATCGGTCCCGCTGGAGCATCTACTGCCTCAAGATTTGTAAGTGCTTGTCGCACTGCTTCCCGAGCGAAGTTCTCTGCTGTTTCATTCTCGTACAACCAAGATAAATCATGTCGACCACCACCACCAGAATTACCATTTTCGCGCCTACCGTTTTGTTCTACTACCACTGACACGCCAAAACGCACAAGTGGACGAACATCGCCGTGGTCCGTGCCATCACTTGAGTATATATAGGTAGATTCATGGTTGGCATTGATCGACACCGATACCTCTTTGACGCGTGGATCCAATGATCGCGCAAATTTATCTATTCGAGACAAGAGTTTGACCTTGTCGTCTTTCGAGACCGAAACAATTGGGTCGATGCCCTGATAGAATTCCGGAAGTTGGCGTTTCACAGGTACGTTGGTGCTCTTTGAGCTCCCCACTCGTGCTATTGATCTTGCCGCACTTGACGTTTGCTCAAGCACGTCAAGTTGAATATCGTCCGCGTACGCAAAACCACTCTTCTCACCACTGATCGCTCGTGCTCCAATACCTCGAGAAACCGAAAAACCGGCACTCTTAACGATACCTTGTTCCAAAGACCACGATTCATTTCGCCTACACTGGAAAAAGAGTTCACCTCGATCGATTTCACGAGACATCATCCTAGACATCATGGTTTCTAATTGACCATCAGATATGTCCCCTGTGGTCAGTAGGTCTTGTTTCGCACTATTTGATACGGTCTCGGTCATTTCTTTGCTCTCCTGCGAGAATTGTCACTCTTCATCAATCACTTCTCCCTCGCTCGGTGACTCCGATAAGTCATCATTGAAGAAGCCGATAAGTTCTATTTCTGGGGTCTCGAAAGTCCCTTCCACTCTGTATTTTGCACTTGAAATTCGGTTTAATTGAGATTTAAAAATTCTACTACCGATAAGTGTTCCCAGAAACGCTGTCGGGTTGCCGGTCATCAAGGCGACATACCACTTCAAATTCGTGGTAAAGGGCAATCTAACAACAACATCCATAGTCAAATTCGCGTCGGCTAAATTCGCATTGCCACTAAACATCAGTTCGGAACTTTGTCCTTTGATATGGATCGGTTCCTTAATCTGCACGATGGACTGGTCCAAAGTCACATCGTACAAAATTCGATCAAATTGAAATCCCTTCGCAAAAACATTGGTGGGATTGAAGTTCATACCTTGTATGATTGAAGCGATATTGAACATGCTGAGAAGTCGCAGAATACCTTGACCAGCATCAACCTCTAACAACGTTCCGTTATTAGCATCACCATGGATTCTTCCGCTCATTTTCAAAGCGTCGACATCAAACGGCGAACCAGGCCACACTAGGTCACTATTGACGGTGAAGTTCTCACTTTCGATTTCTGCTTCGACATCAAATTTTGGAAGCACTTGTAATAGATTATCGCCTGAGATGACACCATTGAACCGAGTTTCGTTCTTCTCAGTGTCCCAAACTATTCCAACATGATCGCGAGTGTCGACGGTCACACCACGGATCTCCGCAACGACATCCTGTAAATGAACCTCATGGTCAGTTGTCTCTAGCTCGAACGACCAACTTCCAAAGTCTTCTGCTTCTCCTTCCTCAGTGAACATGTACAAGTCTTGCACTGACACACTAACTGGAGGCAACTGTAAGAAAATTGCTGGTTCCATGGGTGCATCGTTCGGAGTGTCGAAAGCGCTAATCCAAAACCTCAGCTGTTCGACTGCTAGTTTCCAATCTAGACCTTGTTCTCGGGACAAAGACGCTTTACCTTCCTCCGCGTTTGCCGTCATCGCGGAACTCTCGCCGCCAAAAGTACCGTTCAATACTAAGTCGTGCAACTGGAACCGCCCGCGTACAAGTTTGTCGATTCGAAGATCGTCGAACTCGATGTCTAAGCCAACGGGTAGCGAAGCATCAGACGTTTGGTCGATTGGGAATACAAGCTCAGCTACACTGCCGGCGATGAGCCAATTTCTAGTGGATTGAGTCAATTGCGGAGGAGGCGCACTCAATCCGACACTTCCTCGCAACGGAGAACCCTCAGCGGCAACGGTATGAATGCTCAACTCGTCCATCTTAATGTCCACAATCATCGTTTCTGCTAATGTAATCTGTACATGTAACGGGCGATTGTGGTCAACTTCTTTTTGAAAAGGCTTTGGCAGATTCAAAGCAACACCGACCAAATCAGTGCGTACATCGATCGTAGGAGTCGTGTCACCATTGATAGGAAAGACTATTTCGCCGGAAGCATGAGTTGTCCCACTGGCAATTGAGTGAAGCCATTCACCTGTAGTGTGGGATATAGCGTCAATCGAAGTATTTAGATCGAACGCAAGTATTACTTCGAGAGAATCCGAATCGCCTTGACGAGTGCTCAAATCCAAAGAGACAGGATTGTTGTGAAATTTCGCTGAAAGTTCCGAACTCGAAAAGGAGTGCGGAAATTGATATCCTACACTACCGAAAGTGTCCTTTAGTTCAATGTCTGCGGTAAGGATGTTGAGAGTCACATCCGCAAACACTACATCAAGATGTACATCCCACACATCCTCCTGTTCTGGCATCAACGGAATTTTCATCGAAGCCGTCAAGTCGATCGCTCCAGACCCATCATACTCCAATGGATCAAAGGGAAGTAGTTCTGTTATTGGCGATTCTGCTAAATAGCTTTGCAGTAGTAAGAAGTTTGAATCCGCCGTAAACTCAAGCTCTATCAATGGTTCTGCAAAGGGTAAAAATATGGTTCCCTGCTCAATATGGCTGCCGTGTGTGTATGCGGAAGTAACCTCGATCATAAGTTCTTCTTGCGTCAACCAGAAGCGTCCAGTACCCTGAACAACTTCCGGCCAATCCTCAAGGAAAGTTACCTCAGCATCGTCGATGAGCGCATAAATCTCGATCGCGTTTGTTTGCTGATTTAATTCATTCGTACTTTGAACAAACTGTAGTCTAGCCTCACTAAACTGAGCATGATTAACCGCTTTCTCGATCCAAATGTAAGTTTCTTGAGATACAAACGCACCTAAATAGGGTCGCAACTGTGTAACAGACAAGCTCGGAGTATCAAGCGCTAACTCTACCTGCTGACGCCCACTCGGAAAATACTTGCGAAAATCAATGTTGAAGTCAATCGCAACCGCATCCGAAGTGGGAATCCAGTGGCCTTGCAGTATGGAACCCAAATAGTCTTGCTTCCACATCGCTAAACTTGAAAATTCGACTGTAGTTAAGGAGAGCGGTGCAGATAAAAAAATCGCTTCATCAATGTCTACTTGTTGTGTTGTGGCTTCAGCGAGAATTAAAGCCCCACGCCCAGTGAGAACCAAGGAATCTAAAGTCAACGAGGGTATGCCTCGGTACTGTTGCATCTGGAGCTGGTCTACCGCCGCCCAATACCTAACACCTAAACTGTCTTGTACCCACTGCACTGTGGCTAACATACCAGCAGGTGCGAGCCCACCGACCAAGTTTCGAACCGGGTGCCCCGACACACCAAAAATGTCCATGAAAGAGTTGACGGTCGCAGCAGAAATGTCATGACTCCATCCGTGGATACGGTTTGTGTTGAGATTTTGGTGTACAAAGTGCTCCAACTTGGCGACCACTTCATTGTTGCGATCCACCAACGACGCGTCTATTTTTCCGGCGAATCCCAGCTCCTCAAATCCAAAGCTCAAATCTAAAAACAGACCTGCTGGAATTCCTGAAGGATTGGTCGGTTGCAGGTCAATGTTTCCAATCAGTGATGCAGACTCTGAGGTCCCACTCATCAACACCTGCGCGTTTACGACAGTCTCCTCTAGAAAGTCCCAACCTAATAAGCTAGTTGGCACGACAAAATCGTGTGCTTGAACATTGAGCACACGTTCTTGTGTACGCCGCCAATACCCTCGAGAACTTGATTCGTAGAGCAAAGAAATTGAGCAATGATCACACTCATCTAAATCACGAATCGTTGCGTGAAGGCGATATACATCGTTTTGCTTTACTGTCCGCAAGAATCCTTCGTGCTCAAAATTTGCAGATCCGCAAGTTACTGAACTACTAAACGTTACATCAATGTTTTCAGTGTTGCGCAAGATCCTGTCAATACCAAACGAACCCTCTCCAGGCCTAGGGAGTTCAACTTTACAAGTAGTCTGTTCTACTAAGTCCAACGATACATGTTCCACTTGAATCGTGCGAAACACATAGGAGTTGTGCCAAAACGAGGCCAGAGTGTCGAGTTCGGCAGTGACATCTTTGATGTGTAAGCTTGAACTTGTTATTTCACCAATTTCTATCACAGGATTGATACCGCTCCACCTGACCTTTAGTTCGGAGAACTCTAACCCCTGTTCGGCAAATCTCTGGTTCAGGTTGTCAACGTAGTTTGGTGCAAACAACGATCCTATGCGCGCGAGGGAAAACAAGCCAGCGAATAGCACCACTAAGATTGTGAGCGTATTTAACAGTATCTTGAGTAGTAACTTCAGCACAATGCTAGCAATTCGTCGATTGAGATTTTCGATTTCAAATTTGACGACCAAAATTGACGCGAATGAAAGTGTTCTTCAGTTTGAACTCGTTCCTGGGCCACTGAGTAACTTTCAAAATGAGACCTCTGTTTCTTCAGATACTAACCAACGGTCAAGTAGAAAGACCACAAGAACCCAAGTCACTAGCGTTCCTATCACAGATAATACGAGAACAAGTGGAGAAGGTAGCGGAGTGTCTGCGACAAACACTAGGCTCAAATATCTCACGAGTTCGGCCAATATGCACACAATACCCAATCCAGCCAATTGAAATCGTAGCACTGCTTTATTTTCACGTTTGGGAATCTTCATACCTAGATAGGTTATTAGACAAAGAATAAGTGAATTCAATCCGAATGGATACGCAAATAATGTGTCAAGGAAGAAACCCGTCGCAAATGGTATCAGTAGAGAAACTGAAGTGTTGGTATTGGAAGCCCAATAGAAGCATACCAACAACGCGACGTTGGGTGTGAAGTAACTCACGAATTCTGGTAAAAACGCAAAACTGTGAAAAGCAGAGACGAAGATACTCAATGCCGCGGTAATGATAAAACCGATGTTATTCCGCGGGAGTTTCAGAATACGATGCTCCAGTGAGAATCAGAATATAACGTCGGCGATTAAGTTCCGCGCGCGGTTCGATGGTCACGCGTCGTTCAACACCAACTTCGTCAAACGCGAGTACAGTCACTTCGCCCACTGGATAACCGTAAGGAAATGTACCTCCTAAACCAGAAGTGATCAACAAATCACCTTCTTCTACGTCAGCGGTCACTTCAACGTGTTCAAGAGTGAGATGTCTCGAATCTCCTACACCGGTGAGTACGGCATGGAGTCCAGATCGTTCCACGCGTACCGGCACTGCGATGCGCTTATCCGTGACCATCAATACTCTACTTGTATAGGGGAGCACTTCAACCACTTGACCAAAGACTCCTGAAGCATCGAGCACTGCAGAGCCCTCTTCTATTCCGTGGGCTAGGCCCCTGTTTAAAGTCACTTCATCCCTCGCGGGAGAAACTAAAGGAGCAGCCAATTCGGCAATCACATAGGAGAGCGTCGGTTCACGTATTCGAAAACCAAGTACTTCGCGTAGCTCGACGTTAGATGTTTCCAATGCGCGAAGCTGAGAATTGAGTGCGGATATTTGCTCATTCTCAACTTCTAACTCCGCAATACGATCTAAGAGTTCGTTGCGGTTGCTTAAATAACTTCTCGAGAACCTGAGAACATCCTCGTATCCATTCGCGACGCGTTGTACTCCAAGAGTTACCCAAGTAATGAATTGACGTGGATGATTAACGACGTTGGTAAAGTACTCTAAGCAAATAGAGAGTACGCAAATAAGGCAAAGTACCAACAACGTGTGGACACTCGACGTTTGAGGCGCGGCGGACATTTACGTGAGGAACCACCCAATTGGCATCGTCGAATTCGCTTAAATCTTGTTGTTTTACTTTCGGTATTTATTCAGCCCAACTCAATGACAGAAAATGGGACTAGAAAATCAAATAACCAAACTGTCTAAGTAGTCAAATTCAAGAATCTGACCACAACCTTTCGCGACACAGAACAAGGGTTCATCGGCCACCAACACCGGCATGCCTGTTTCTCGTTTCAACAACTCATCTAAGCCATTCAGTAGAGCTCCACCTCCGGTTAACATGATACCGCTATTCGCGATATCGGCCGCCAGTTCTGGCGGGCATTTTTGTAATACGGACAACACAGCACCTACAACTTTCGTTGTAGCTGACGAATAGAGCGCTTCAACCATGTCGTCGCTGTTGAGGCGAAAGGTACGAGGGATGCCCTGAGCTAGGTCGTGCCCGATCACAGTTACCTCCTGCACTTCATCTACGGATATGGCAGTGCCGATTTGAATCTTGATTTGTTCGGCCGTTGTTTCCCCAATAACGCATCCCTCCTTCCGACGAACGTATTGGATCACGGCATTGTTGAACTCATCACCACCAACGCGAATGCTCTCGGACACAACAATGCCGTTTAAGGCAATGATCGCAATGTCCGTCGTTCCACCACCGATGTCAACAACCATTGAACCGGTAGCATCTTGAATGTTGAGTTCGGCACCGACTGCCGCAGCTAATGGCTCTTCAATGAGAAATACCTCGCGTGCACCCGCACCAAGTACCGTGTCTTTGATTGCTTTCTTTTCAACTTCAGTAGATTTACATGGCATGCATACCAACACCCTAGGGCTCCCGGAAAAAAACTTGTTACCAGTCGCACGTTCCATAAAGTACCGCAACATCTTGCTTGTGGCTCGAAAATCCGCGATGTGCCCATCTTTCATCGGCCGTGTGACCAGAATCGCGTCAGGGGTCCTACCCAGCATTGTTCTAGCTTTCTTCCCTAACGCGACTATTGAGTTGTCGTTTACGCGAGTAGCTACTACCGAAGGTTCGTCGAGAACCACCCCTTTATTTTTGACAAATATCAATGTGTTCGCCGTCCCTAAATCGATAGACATATCGGGGGAGAATAGACCGCGGATGGTTTTCAACATAATTTGCTACTTTCTTCTAGTCGTTTTAATTTACGAGATGGTGTAAACGCGCAAAGGGACGTCTAGGGAACCTGTAGTCAGCTCGTCCGGGCAGAAATTGACGATGTGTATTTGCGCGAGATACTTGGTGGACGGTTAGGTCAGGTTAGTATCATAAAAGAAACTCTGTCAGTTGCAATATGTTAGTTCGCGTAATGCAATAATTCCATACAGATAGAGCCAAAACATCGCACAATTACGAAAAAAATATCATCGCGTCTCATTACGTTGTTCAGTTTCCCTCGAAATTCGATTACTTGGTTTAAATTCGTCGTCCGTTTAGCAACTTAGGCTACATTGAATTCAAAGATACTAAATGAACTCTGCTCTCACTGTGCTTTCATATTGAATGACGCAGAGAAAGAGAGAATGGTCGCCGATTTAAAACTAATCTTGGAGTATGTGGACCAGGTACACTCTGTATCCACGGACGGAATCGAACCCCTAGTCCACCCAATCAATATTGGATATTTGAGGATGTTGGATGAACCGGAAACGTCAGGACATGAAAACTTGACACAATCTGAATCCATTGAGAAAACTGACGACTTCTATGTTGTACCAAAAGTAATCGAGCCTTAGTGGATCCATACCAATCCCTCAAGCAATTACGACAATTGCTAGAGAGCAAACAGATTACTGCAGAGGAGTTGTGCCGATATTTTCTTGATCGAATCGCGCAGTTTGACCAAAAGACAAACAGTTTCGTCTCCATCGAGCCAGAGAACGTGCTAGCCGAAGCTAGGAGAGCGGACAAGACTATAGATCAAGGCATCAACGGACAACTAACCGGCATACCGGTCGCACACAAAGACAATTTCTGCGTCCAAGGACAACAAACTTCGTGCTGTTCAAAATTACTAAGTACATTCATCGCGCCCTATGATGCAACAATTGTTAAAAATATCTCTGTAGAGGGTGGCATCTACTTTGGTAAAACCAACATGGACGAGTTTGCTATGGGAACCAGCAATCAAACGAGTGCTTGGGGGCCAGTCCGAAACCCTTGGGATTTAAGCAGAGTCCCTGGAGGTTCTTCAGGGGGGTCAGCAGCTGCCGTTGCTGCAGGTTTTGTTCCGGTAGCTACCGGTTCCGATACTGGTGGTTCAATTCGTCAACCAGCTTCGTTCTGCGGTGTCACCGGCTTCAAACCGACGTATGGTCGCTTGTCGCGATATGGCATGATCGCGTTCGCTTCGAGCCTAGATCAGGCGGGTACGCTCACCCGTACCGCACAAGATGCATCCACCATGTTTCAAATAATGCAGGGGCACGATCCTCGAGACGCAACAAGTGAATCGTCAAGGAGCAATAAGAGAGTATCCGTAAAGCACCCTTTGACTATTGGATATTCAGCTTCCCTATTGAACGATCTTGATTCCGACATCATAGCACGTATCGAAGCATCTCGAGAGACACTAGAGCGGCTTGGGAATAAGTTCGAAGATGTCGAAGTATTTGACCAAGATTTAGCGCTTTCTAGTTATTACATCATTTCATGTGCGGAAGCGTCTTCGAACCTTGCCCGTTTTGACGGTATCCGCTATGGCACTAGAACGAAGTCACCATCGTCGATTCAAGAGTTATACGAAAACACGAGGAGTCAAGGTTTCGGAGATGAAGTGAAACGTCGCTTGCTAGCCGGAACTTACTTTCTATCCAACAATTCTCCGGAGAACTATGTTCAGAAAGCTCAAAAACTGCGTCGCATGGTGTACGAACTCTATCAAGAGCTTTTTCAGAAGGTGGACGTCGTACTAGCACCTTCCGCGCCATCGACAGCCTTTCGACTTGATGAACAACTTGACTCAACAGACATGTACCGGCAGGACCGATTTACTGTCCCAGTTAATTTGTGCGGTTTGCCCGCAATCAGCATACCTTGTGGGCTGGTGAATGGATTGCCGATCGGTATGCAATTTATCGGACCACAATACGGCGATGAACTAATACTCGACGTCGCATATCGTTTCCAGAATGAAACATCGTGGCATCTCCAACGACCTAGGTTATGAGCAACATGGATTCCAACTGGGAAGCCGTAATCGGTCTCGAAGTCCATGTGCAACTCAATACTCGAACTAAATTGTTTTCGCGAACGCGAAATGGAGACGTATCGGCAGCTCCTAATCAGCATGCCAATCTTGTTGACTTAGCGTACCCAGGAACATTACCAGTCTTAAATCAAGCAGCGTTAACACACGCTATTAGATTTGGGGCGGCGATCGACGGTTCGCTTGCGAGAGTTTGCTCATTCGAACGTAAGCACTATTTTTATCCTGACCTTCCGAAGGGCTATCAAATCAGTCAGTACTCCCAACCGATCGTCGGTTCCGGTGTGTTCAGCTTGTGGTTTGAAGACGGTCACACCAAAGCGGTTAGAATCCGTCGAGCCCATCTTGAAGAGGATGCAGGGAAGTCGATACACGATCGGTTACCTGACTCAACAGTCCTTGATTTCAATCGTGCGGGTACGCCGTTACTAGAAATCGTTACCGAACCAGACCTACGTACTCCATCGGAGGCAGCAATGTTTCTACGGCAGCTTCACGCTCTCGTAATTTGGCTCGGCTTGGGTTCTGGAAACCTCTATGAAGGAGCGATACGGTGCGACGCAAACGTATCCTTGCGATCCCAAGGAAACAATAGCTTTGGTACAGCTTGTGAACTGAAGAATCTCAATTCTTTCAAATTCTTGAAAAACGCTTTGCGGTATGAAATTGAACGACAAGACAATGTATTGTCCTCTGGCGCATCAGTGCGACGTGAAACAAGATCGTACGACCCAATGTCTGGAACCACTAAATCGATACGAAAGAAAGAACAACAAAGAGAATATCGCTATTTTCCTGATCCTGACCTACCTCCGATACCGATCTCTGAAACGACTATTTCAGAAATTAAAACTAGTATGCCGGAATTACCCGCAAACGTGAGAGACAGATTTGTAAGAAACTTTAATTTAACACCAGACAAAGCGTATCGACTCACGCTCGAAAAACCTCTTGCGGAACTATTTGAAGCTACCGTAAAGTCATGCAAAGACCCGCAAGCAACAGCGAACTGGATTCTCGGAGAAGTGATTGCGACTCGCAAGAGAAAGCAGTATCGAGCACACGACATACCTATCTCTGCGAGACAACTTTCTCAACTCATTGAACGAGTAAAAGGCGGTACATTGTCTTTCAACGCGGCTAAGGAATTAGTCGGAAGACTCTGGGGAACTAATCAGGATCTCGACCAGATCATCAAGACACACGATATAACTCAGATTTCTGATAGCGATCAGATCTCACACTGGGCTACAAGAGTTGTCGAAGAAAATAAAGAGCTAATTTCTAAGTTATTAAACGGCGAAGAGAAGCTCTACGAGTACTTCATAGGACAGGTCATGAAACTATCACACGGTAAAGCTAATCCACAGTTGGTGCGACAAGCCTTGGAAAGGCTCGTGTCAAAGAAAGATAAGCACAATTCTTCTGAGAATGACGACTAAATTGAGCAAGCCCCAAATCGTACAATACTTTAAGGAAAAAAACGCCTATGATTGATACAGAGTCTTTAATCGTTGGTGCTGGACCCTGTGGTCTTTTCCAAGTCTTCGAATTGGGATTGCAGGGGATAAAAGCTCACATAGTTGATGCATTACCTGAAATTGGTGGGCAGTGTACCGCTCTATACCCAGATAAGCCTATTTATGACATACCCGCAATCCCTGTATGTAATGCTGAAGAACTAGTTAGTCGACTTCGTGAGCAAATACAACCATTTGAGGCCACTTTTCATCTTGACCAACAAGTAGTTCAAATTCAATCGACAGACCCGCATACTTTTAAGGTTGAGACGTCTAAGGGGACAGTGTTCCAAACGAAGTCAATTGTGATTGCTGGCGGTGTGGGCTCTTTTCAAGCCATGCCGCTTAGAGCTAAAGGTGCAGAGGAAGTCAGTTCCGATTTCCTTCATTATCGAATTACCGATAAGTCTCAATTCGCAGGTAAGCGACTCGTCATCCTTGGTGGAGGGGATTCGGCGCTGGATTGGGCTCTAGAGTTAGTAGATGTCGCATCTTCACTAACGTTAATTCACCGAAGCGAAAAATTTCGCGCAGCTGAAGCGTCCGTACAGAGTATGCGAGACCTCGTTGCCGACAAAGCTATGGACTTTTTTGTGGGTAACGCAACAAATGTAGTAAACGACAATGGCAAACTCAAAGAAGTTCACATTACCAAACCGGATCGAGATGTTGTGTCTTTACCAATCGATCATCTGTTAGTTTTTTTTGGTCTGTCACCAAAGTTAGGACCAATCGCCGACTGGGGGCTCGAGATTACCAAGAATCAAATCGAGACTGATACGGAAAAGTTTGAAACCAACATTCCGGGAGTTTATGCGGTCGGTGACATTGCAAACTACCCGGGTAAGAAAAAACTCATTCTGTCTGGTTTCCACGAAGCTGCTTTAGTTTCGTTCGCTATCAAGAAACGACTGTTTCCCGAAGAAAAAGCATTCTTGCAATATACCACTACCAGTCCTCTAATGCACCGACGACTAGGGCTTGCAAGCCCACCCGAACAAGTGTAAGTCCCGCCCAAGGAAACCCTTGGTTGACTCTATCTAATTGGTAATTGGCCGTCATGGGATTCATCGACTCAAGCGTCCCTAGACAACATGCTACCGTGCATTTGGGTCAACTTACTCCCTTTGCTATTGGTGGTACTCGATTGTGTTTTGTCCACCCAGATGATTCGAACAAGTGCATTAAAGTGTTACGAAAAGACCGTACTCCCCAAACTCGTCGTCAACTAACAAAAGGAATAAAAAAGTTACGACCCTTGAAACATTGGGACGATCAGCAGAAAGAGTTAGTGGCATATAGACAATTGCTCGCGCGAAACACGCAAGCATTGTGGCACCATATCCCAGAGTTTTTCGGAAGTGTGGAAACTGATCTCGGATTAGGAATCGTAACTCGGATTTTTCGAAATTTCGATGGTGAGTTTCCAAGAAATTTAGAGGAAGAAGTACCCGAGGGGATTGATGACAGTCTTGAGAAAGGTATCGCAGACTTTAAGTCGTGGTTAAGACAGGAGCTAGTTGTTACGCGTGACTTATTACCGCACAACATCATCGTGGTCCGCGACTCATTGCAACACTGCCGGCTCATGATTGTCGATGGTTTAG
The DNA here is from genome assembly GCA_012267385.1 of OMG group bacterium. Classification (GTDB taxonomy): domain Bacteria; phylum Pseudomonadota; class Gammaproteobacteria; order Pseudomonadales; family Azotimanducaceae; genus Bin55. Next base: position 8,634 of record JAAXGW010000039.1, on the reverse strand, counting down.
GTAATAGTGAATGGATTCCAGTATCCACTTGGTTTCGTTCCTTTGCTCGCAGAAAAATCGACCGTAAGATTTCCAAATTCAACCATCGAGTCGAAAGTTTGCGAGTAAAACATTGAAAATTCGTTTTCTTCTTGCACTAGAACGTAAATTTCGAAATCTTAGGAGGAAATATGCGCACATCTTGTATGCCGGAAAGAGTGTTTATTGTCCCATTTGTGATCAGACGTTTCGAAAATTTAAACCTGCTGGTAGATCCAAGTACAAACGACCTAATTCCGTGTGCCCGAAGTGTGCCGGACGAGAGAGAGATCGTGTCATGCACTTGTTCTTCGCCGAAAAAAAGGAAGTTCTCCGCCGCAAGCAGTGCCGCTTACTGCATATCGCGCCAGAACCATGCGTCGTTCCTAATTTACTAGAACTCGCAACACAACAGTATGTAAGCGGAGACTTAGTCAGAAACGATGTGTTGATTCAGTTTGATATACAAGCACTCCCGTTTTCTGATCAATCGTTCGAGGTCGTGTATTGCAGTCATGTATTACAAGCAGTGGAGGACGACGATAAAGCCTTAGCAGAAATTTCGCGAGTTTTGTCTAGCAACGGATGGGCGATAGTAAATGTCCCCTGTCGTGGTGCATCGACACGAGAGTTTCACGCCGGTGGAGACGAGGCAGCCCCGGCAGACTTTGTACGAATCTACGGCTCAGACTTTACTGAGAAGTTGGTACAAAAAGGTTTCAACGTCGTACCGATCACCATGCACGAAATAGCTTCAGACGAAGAACAACGAATGATGTGTCTCAGTGCAGAATCAGTCGGTGCAATTTATTTAGTTCAACACGGAGCGGTAGATGACTGCCACCTAGCTGGAGATGAGCAATCTACGGACTGACAAATGTCTTACACTACTAGGAACACTACAATCAAGAACTAGAATGCACTACCTCCGATTCGTAGGTATCGACACACCACTTTTTTGTGAGCGGAATCCAGAGTGTTCCAAACGCTTCAAGCATCAAATACTGAGTTAGGAGGAAAGATCTTTCTCTGTTGACCTCGAAATCGAGTCTTATTTCGGTTTTTGATTTGTTGCCATAGTCTGCCGAATCGGTAGTAAGTACGCGATAGAAATTGAACTGATGATGCGAAAGTTACTTCTTCAAGGGTTCACGTCTGAGAACCACTTGGATGCATTAAAAGGGACTTATATACTTTTCTACACAAATAGGGATGTACCACTATAGCACTATGATAGTGGTGTGATGTGGTACACGGGGCTAAGAGGGGTTTAGTGAAGAAGTTACCTCAATTTGATGGACACCTATAGTTAAAAAATAATGAGGAGTCCATATTATGGCAAGAAAACACTAC
>JAAXGW010000039.1:0-7257 GCA_012267385.1 OMG group bacterium | reverse complement strand
TCTTTGGAGTATCGAGAACAGATCGTCGCCATGATGCAGTCAGGACGATCAATCGCATCGGTAGCGAAGTGAAATGGGGCGACAGTGTGGCTTGGGTTGGCGAGAACGAGAGTGCGCGTTTCGCAGTGAGAGCACTTAACTCAAAGAAAACACTTAGGATCCACACCGGTCTTCAAGATCATAAACGTGCACCAGGCCGAATTTACGATCAGTGCGTTGTGTGTCGCGAGTTTCGAGCCTTCTTTAGCACACCATCCTGCACCGTATTGACCTCAGAGCAACCCCTCAATTCCGATCCTGCACTTAAAAGAATGTACAAAGAAACTAGTTTAACGTATCAATACCGTGCTAAACGTGCAATCTAAATTGGATTCTCTACCTGTTTAAAGCTGCATGTCCATGTCAAAGTGTCCAATGCTATCTCATCGGTTCTCGCATGCATAAGTATCCAGCAAAGATGATGCTTAGATTGACAGGCTTTACACGTAGCTACACATCGAGTACTTATTGGAATATTGATTGTTACTTGTCGCAGTTGTACAGCATTTATTCCAATCGGCTCTCCACAATCTTCACATGGGAAGAAAAACTCATTCGGTTTCGCACTAAACTGCTCTTGATGGCGTGATAGGATGAACTCCAGCCCACAATTCGGATTTTGACATCTAACTTTACTACCATCCTGGACAGTTGATTCAAGCTTTATTATCGGTTGACTGCAGTATGTACAGTTAAAATTCACACAGGTGGACATAAACACATCAAAATACGTCGAAGCTTCTTCAATGAACTTTATCACTTCCTCTGCATATTGCTCAGAAATTGAACTGTCTGTCGTTTCAACTCGACCCATCGAGTCTAACTTTGGTACAGTGCGGTGTAAATAAGACCCCAATTTGTGCCAATGTTTCTCCAATTTCTTGTAGTCGAGACCTTTAGTTCGACCAATATCGTTCATTTCACTTGGTTGCTGACCGTATTCGTCTTCTAGTCCTACGAATAGTTGGGAATCCGATTTGATGTGAGGATCAACTAACTCCGTAAGTTGCTTGATCGCTCGTCCTGGTTGCCAGGTATTAATTTCTCCGGGAACAATCTTTTTTAAGCGCATTGCGAGCTTTTTATATGCTATTTCTTCGATCGCAAGTCTTAATTCCAATGCTGAGTATTTACGGTCCTCGTGATTCCCAGTTCTAAGCAGTCTGCGGGCGCGGTCAACATATGGAACTGTGTAAGCAATCATATTCCTCTCGATCCATTTGTTTTTCTGGTTGATGAGTGAAGCTCTTCAGTCACTTGGCATGTAGTTTTTTCCTCTACATACACCGAAAATGTCTGTTTTCAGCTCTTTATAAACGCTCATTTCGGAGCGGAAGAGCGGTGCTAACGTATCGCGCATGAAAGTCTTGACGCTATTCCCCGGGTTGCTCAACTGCAGTAGATTCTTGCATTCAACATAGATTTTTCCACTTGCGATTTTTAAATCATCTACTGCACCCTTAGTTTGTGCCTGGAGTATTTCGGTCTTTTTGGCGATGAGTGATTTCGCCTTATCCTCTTGATTCACCGAACGAGCAAGCTCATGTAGGACTTCGTCATCGAACAAGTAAGATTCTAGATTGCGGCGAGATAAAACTCGTATGCCCCGACTTCGAAACTCTTCGATTTCTACAGATGAATTTTCATCTCCGTCAATGAGTTTGATCACCTCAATTCCTCTGCTAAAACAGACAAGACATAGGCTACGCCGCGCCTGTTCCCTGCGACATCTGCTGCATTACCGCCAGGAACGAATTGAACCTTAGGATACTTTCCCTTAAAAATGTTCTCGTAGCAACGAGCGTCGTGGGCGTGGTTCGTCATGGAAATTTCCTTCTTTGGCTCGCCCTCGCAAATTACAACTTTCTCTGGAGCAACCAGAGAAGCAAGATCGTCCAAAGCAATCTCGTATACCTTGTTCCAAAATGTTCTATCTGGGATAGTTGGCTGAATTACTGTAGATTGATCAAGATCACAATCGCTGAAATCTAAAAAGACAACGTCATCGGGATATTTAGTCGCTATATCCCAAGCACGTCTCATCATCCCGATCGAGTGAGTAGCCAACATGAGCTGGCAATTTTGGGGAATCAAGTCATGTATTACTGATAGTAAATTAGCTTGTACCCGAGTGTTCATGTGTGCTTCCGGCTCATCAATACAAAACAGCGTATCGTTGTAGGTCTCTAATGCGATAACTAAGTCCAAAATCAAGTCGAACGCTGCTTTTTCTCCTCCTGATAGATTCTTGAAATGGAATTTCTCGCTGGAACCCTTACTGAATCGAAAAGTACCATCTTTCAACGGATTAGCAAGTCCGTTTAGTTGTAAATCGGGAAACAGTTCCATCATCGGATCTCGAATCGGTGCGATGATGGATTCGACGAACTTGTCGGTATTAGACGGAACAGTCAAATCGTATATGTCGAACGTCCGTCCTGCTAATTTTTGATAATTCTGTGCAACCACGGCATCGTTTTCGATTGAACGATATAACCTCACATGCTCGAGAGGGTCTCCTAATCGTCGCAACTGTTCCACGTTAACATCTGGATCGTTTCAATGAGCAGACCGAAAATACACAGACTTTCTATATTGCTCCCGATCTAGAATTGGCGCGCCGTGAAACTTCACGGCAACTTGATGTTGGCTAATTGACTCGAAGCTGCGACCGGTCTTAATGTAATACTCTTGGTCTGATATGTTGCCTAATCCAGACTGTTGTTTGTGCCAAGTAAGCAATGCGTCAAATAGTGATGACTTCCCACATCCATTCGGTCCCACAAGCACTATCAGCTGCGCTCGTTCAGGAACTTCGATCGTAAGGTCTGTGAATCGTTTGAAGTCCTTTGCCGTAATTTGTTTCAGTTTCACTTTCATTCTTCCGACGATCAATAAGCCTATTTGGCAAAAGTTCTTGTTAGGCTACCTAAGATGGAGACTTACTCAATTTATTCAAGGGTACAACCACAACGATTTTGACAAGTATTGCGCTACTAACATCACACAGAATGTTTCACCATTGCTGTGCCGTAACCCAACGGCTAGACTGTCATTGCCAAGGGTTGCTTGTTCACTGTCGAACGAAACCAAAACGCCACAGTTCAAACATCACACAAAACTGCTCACATTGTGGAGTTAATGTCTGTTCTTACCGGTGGATCGAATCAGACAACTCTCAGCACGGTTAGCTCAGGGAAATTCGATAAGTGAGGTATCTTGTCGACGAGTAGTCAAACAGTTTCCAATTCAACTCTTGAATCGTCTGCATATTTCGCTGCAATACGACTAATCTCTCTCTTCCAATCTGGTGCTTCTTCGTTAGCACGCGACCGACATTCCACTAACATGTTTTTTAACAACCGAGGCATTTCAGTCAATCGACCAATACCTGACTCAATGAATCGGCTGAAGTCAGATAACGTCATTGGAACGATGGACAAACTGATCTTCTGATCATCATTCAAGAACCAATGGCCATTACGAAATGTGTTTGCTGTGTTGCTGTCTACCTCTACTGCGAGAAATAAACCAAACACCTCCTTTCCCTCGTACTCTTGAACATATTTCGCAACATGTCGTCTTACAGGTTCTCCTTCTACAGCTTCTTGCCGAGACGATCGTGTTAGTGTAACTTCCACGACGACAACTGTATTTAAGAATTCAAAGATCATATCTGGGCCACCTCCTGGTGCACAATGCACTGGTAAATAGTCTTGATCGATTTGAAAACGTCGTGCTTCCCATGGTTCGTTGACTAGATTACCAATCGCTAAGAATGCTCGCCACACGATCCACTCGAGATGAGCAGGGAACTCGTACTTACCTATGCTAAAGCGTGAGTTGTCTCCTAGAGTCACTAATGGTTTATTTGCTCCAATAGCATCAATCAATCGAACTATATTTCCAACTTCTGTGGCTTGTTGTTTAGCGTATTCACGCTCGTTTATTTGCGATAGCAGTGTTTCTAACTCATGTCGAATCCGGTCCAAATCTTGTTTAGCAATTGCCACAGATGGTACGTCCCTCTGTATTCCATGCTGCTTTAATTTTGATACCAGATCAGCGATGAGTTGGTGTGAATAATGTATGTCGTCGGTAGGTAGATCAGTACCCTTCCACAACGAATTCAGATACGATTCGTCCGATTGAGCATTTGCATCCACTTCTCTTAAAAACTGTGCCAGCTTTTCTCGCATAGGTGAAAGGACTATTCCACGCCCCGCTGCCTGAAAGAGACCTGTCGCTTTTAGATAGCGAAACGACAGATCCGCATAATCATCCAATGTGCTCTTCTTAAGTTCCAGCAACTGAGATTTCTCTTCGTAAACTTCTTGAGCGTACTGTCTCCTTCTAGTTGATTTCAATAAACCCGTTCGAAACTCTCCAATTTCTAAAACGATAGATTCAATGCCTGTATCTGGGGACGAAGTCTGGACGAACAGTGCAAATTCTTGAAACGAGAGTTTCTGCTCTAGATCTTGGCATCCGAGTTCCACCAACGAATCTAACACAAATCGTAAAGGAGAAAATACTGTTGATTTACCTTTGTATCGATTCTCGATAACGGAAGGTATGCGATAGCTCATTAAAGATCTTAAGAAGCATTCTTGTTGTACTCCGATTGTCTCGCTAGCTGCAAGACGGCGACCACTGGGTGTAATTTCATAGGCTCGCCCAGAAAGTTCGCACCCCTCGATGGCGCTCTTCATTAAATGACTTGGTACGTTCGGTGTGATAAAACCGAGCTGACTAAGTGCAACACGCCATTTTCTTCCCAAGTCAGACGCATCTTTTCCGGCGCGAATCCTTGGAGCGACGAGTACGCCACTTTCATGAAGGAGTGATGCGAATGCGTTCTCTTGTTCCTTACCACCCAAGTTCCCATTCAAGGACGAGTGTTGTAACACACACAAGGCATCGCGGAGCCTGTAGGGAGTTCGTACAGTCGTATTACCGATCTGCCAAAGGATCATCTACCAACCCACAAACAAGTACTCTTGTACTGAATTTTGTGTAGCCCTTTTATGGTTTGCAAAACTATATTTATGATCGATTTGCACTACTTCCACATGACGTTTGTACTTAGCAATGAGTGAAATAATCGTTTCTTTAGTTGGTAAGGAATTGGAAGAGTACGACACCAATACGATGCTATCCCGCAAACGTCCGAGTAATTTATCGAACGCATCTTCTGCACCAGTTCTAGAACTAAACGGTGTGGGATAGTTCTTAAACTTCTTCGTCTTAGTATGCCATTGAATGTCGACTCCTTCCCACCCTTTCGCAAGTCCCTCTAAAAAGTGATATCTACGTACGTATTCGTTGTCAGACAAAGGACTATAGTAGGGTGGATCTAAGTAAACGAGATCAGCTTTATACCGTGTAGTCATAGCATCGCCAAGACGTGCTATGTTATTTTCCCCATTGTCAAACACAGCGTCGTTGATAAGCCGAACTGCATTGCGTATATGTTCCTCCATACTCAACCGGAGGTCGGCACGTCCGTCGTCGTAGCGTAGTCCTGTGAAGGTAAAGATTCCTCGTGCTCTTTTTTTTATGCATGCCCGCAAGAGGGCTGACATTGCAATTGCTCGCTTTGTCCTATTTCTTATTTTCAAAACGTTAGATCTGACTAAATCAATAACTGCGTTGTCTGCATCGTCGAAATAAAGACCTGAAAATGTGTCTTGCACAAAAGTGCTCGCATTGGAGTTTGGCGCAAAGAGACCATTTGTCTCTCGTTCGGTCAACTGGATGTGATTGTTTGCGATCATCGCACCTGCAATAGTCGCATTCATCGCCATATAGTCGTTTGCGATTACTTTTTTACCCATCGTTTTAAACAAATAGCTAACTACACCTGAACCGGAGAACAAATCCACAACCGACTCAAAAGAGAATTGTTGAGCTACTTCATGAATGTGGGGCAGTACCTTATTTTTCGCGCCCATGTAACGAGTTGATGGATATTGCTTCATCTGGGAATTCATCGGTTGAGGAACCGCACGCAATGAAAGTCTTTGTAGAGGTTTAATCGTAACAATCGCGTCTTCTCCAATTCTGGATGCCGACTTTGAACTTATATTCCTTCGCGTGCTTACTACTTCGATCTCGTGGGGTGCATACAACTCGTGAACCAGAGGATGATTCGAATTTGTAAGCAGTACGTAACAACCCTTCCTCTGCAGTTGGCTAGTTAGTTCCGCTAGTTCTCGGTGATCTTCTTCATAGAATTGTTCTTTTGTATATCGTTTGAAATCTGCGTATTTTGATACCGGTAAGTACGGCGGATCAAGGTAGACAAAGTCACCGGATCTTGTCGTGTGATTGAGAATCTCCTTATAGTCCGCGTGCAATATTTGAACATGTCGTAGAGCGACGGAAGCAGCTTCGAGAACTTCAAGAGGGTATATGTCGGGGTTCTTGTATTTACCGTAGGGTACATTGAAGTGACCTTGTTTGTTGACTCGGTATAGTCCGTTGTAACACGTGCGATTCAGATAGATTGTCCTCGCAGCTGCGAAAGAGGGTTCAAGATCCTCAAAACGCAACTCTCGAATTTTGTAAAAGTATTCTTTGTTGTTCTCAGACCGAGCAAGATGTTTTAACACATCATCAAGCTCATTAGCGACGCAGCGATACGTGTTGATTAGTTCGAGGTTGGAATCTGAAATCACAGCTTTAAGCGGTCGAATCGCGAAAAACATTGATCCTCCGCCGAGAAACGGCTCGACATAGCGTTCGAATTTTCGTGGTGCCTTTGCTAGTAATCCGTTAAGAAGTTGTGACTTCCCACCAGCCCACTTCAAAAACGGTTTCGCGCGCGGTAAACTAGGCCTAGTTTGTGCGTCGCTCATTTAGGATGGATGACACGACACTGATGATTGGGGCTACCGATGCCAAGATGGCATTCACAATCGTTGAAGACGCCTTGGTCCGTGAATCGTCTTCCTCGCCACCAAAGTACCCTAAGCAATATGAGACTTGTGGTGAAGAAGTGGAAAGTAGAAATCCATCTTGCAAAGTAGTGTAAACTTTGAACCGAGCAGACGTATTGGAATGGAGAGATTGTGTTTCCATGTCAAGACTAAGACGAAATGTTAGTATTGTTTATGTAAAGAAATTTTAACGAGTTTTGCATTTAATCACAAATTAGATTTCATACCTCGAAATACAAATCCCACGATGCATGAAGTTGCCTCAGTTTGATGGACA
>JAAXGW010000035.1 GCA_012267385.1 OMG group bacterium | reverse complement strand
TGATACCGTTCGACTGTTGAGACGCGCAGTAACTCGAAGCTTTTGTTAAAAAATCCAATTCACGACGCGTACGCCGCAGCTCCTTCTGCAGTTCCTTGTAGCTGGGTTGATCTGCCTCTGGCGGATCGTCGCGAGCGTCTCGCACCCAGCGATACAATAACGACGTCGATATGCCCAGTTCAGCACTCACCTGTTCGGCGGAAACACCAGAACCTTGAAACAGCTCCACCGCTTCGCGTTTAAACTCTTCGCTAAAGCTTCTCCGAGTTCGTTTTTTCCTAGAATCAGTCATCAATTAATTTCTCCTGAAAATTATCTTAATCACTCTCCCCTAAACCGCGCTCAGAACCAACTGATCGCGTGAGAAGGAACATGGCCCGAAATACTAGCTTACTAACTGCTCAAAGAGAAAAAAACGATGACTTCTACACTCAGTTATCGGACATTGAGACCGAGTTAAGATATTACAAATCGCATTTTGAGGACAAAGTCGTTTATTGCAACTGCGACGATCCAAGTGTTAGCAATTTTTACAAATATTTCTCGTTAAACTTCCAAGCTCTGAAATTAAAGAAGCTAATAACCACTTGCTATAAAAATCAACAGCAAGATTTGTTCAGTCGTCACGACAGTGAGAAAGCAATCTGGTTGGAGTTAAAGGGTGGCATCGTTGAAGACGGCGCGTACAAACCGAAAGAGCCAGTCGTACGTTACTTAAAGAAAGACGGGGACTTCCGTAGTTCAGAGTGTATTGAGCTGCTAAAACAATCGGATATCGTCGTTACAAATCCACCGTTTTCGTTATTTCGAGAATATGTCGCTCAACTGATGCAATACAACAAGAAATTTTTGATCATCGGGAACATGAACGCGATTTCTTATAAAGATGTGTTTCCTCTTATCCAAGAGAACTTAGTTTGGTTCGGACCAAGCATACATAGTGGTGATAGAGAATTTGGCGTGCCGCCTCATTACCCTCTCACAGCTGCCACACATCGTGTCGACGAGAAAGGCAACAAATATGTTCGGATTAAAGGTGTGCGTTGGTTTACCAATTTGGATCATTCTAAGCGACACGAGGAATTAGTGCTGTACAAAAAGTATTCTCCGGAGGAATACCCAAAATATGACAACTACGATGCCATCGAAGTAGGTAAGACCAAAGAGATTCCCGCGGATTACTACGGCGTAATGGGTGTTCCGATTTCGTTTTTGGATAGATACAACCCAACGCAGTTTGAGATAATTGGATTGGACAGACCTATCTTGAAGGAGTTAATCGGGAAGCAAAGTCGGTTTGTTCTTAGAGGAAAAGAGAATTTTGCTAGGATTGCCATTCGATTTAGGAATCCGTAACTATGGAAATTGAACTGAAGGATATTACCGTTAGAGAGCTTGTTGAAGGATATCACGACAACGGTGAAGGCGGTGTGCAGGGTTATGATCATCGCTTAGACATTCGACCACCATTCCAGCGCGAGTTTGTCTACAAGGACAAACAACGAGATGCGGTGATTAACACTGTTCGGAAAAATTTTCCTTTAAACGTGATGTATTGGGCTACACGAGAAGACGATACGTTTGAGATCATAGACGGACAACAACGGACAATTTCCATTGCTCAGTACATAGAAGGGGATTTTTCGTTTAAGGAGCTATATTTTCACAACCTCCCAACGGACCAACAGCAGCAAATTCTCAGTTACAAGTTGATGGTCTATTTCTGTAGCGGCACGGACAGTGAAAAACTTGAGTGGTTTCGCACTATTAACATCGCAGGTGAGAAGTTGACAGATCAAGAGTTGCGTAATGCTATATACGCAGGGGCTTGGGTAACAGACGCTAAAAGGTTTTTCAGTAGGACTGGATGTCCTGCATACCATGTGGGCAAAGATTACGTGAAAGGATCCCCGATACGGCAAGAGTATTTAGAAACTGCGATTAAGTGGATCAGTGATGGCAATATCGAAGACTACATGGGTAAGCATCAAAAACTAGATAGCGCGGAAGGTTTGTGGAATCACTTTGATTCAGTAATCAAATGGGTTAAATCCATGTTTGAGACAACTCGCAAGTATATGAAAGGTGTAGATTGGGGTAGTCTGTACAAGAACTACAAAGACATTGATTTAGATCCTGAGACCATTGAAATTGAGACAGCGAAGTTGATAAACGACGATGATGTTACCTACAACCCCGGCATATACACTTACATTTTGACGAGAGAGGAACGACATCTAAATATCCGGAGATTCTCTGATGGGATGAAACAAAAGGTCTATGAAATTCAGAATCGAAAATGCCGCGCTTGTAATGAAACGTTCGAGTTATCCGAAATGGAGGCAGATCACATTACACCTTGGAACGAAGGTGGAAAGACTAACGAAGAGAATTGTCAGGTGTTGTGTCGAGAATGTAACCGGAGGAAGTCAGCGAAGTGAAGACTAAGAAGAATAGAAAAAATAGCAGACCAAACAAGTCTTCCGAAGACTCTTGAGTAATTTACTTGATACTTGTGCTCTACAGACTTGGAAAATACGAGCAATTTTGGTGGATAAAGCGAAGACAAAAGCGTGTTGTCAACGGAATAAACAGCTGATTGCTTGGTGTAATGTCACCTATAAACCATATTTTTTAACCGAGGTCGCCTAAACATTGAACGAAGATCGCGTTGTATCTGGTATGCGCCCCACGGGTCGACTACATCTCGGCCACTATCATGGTGCGATTAAGAACTGGGCTAATTTACAACACAAGTATGAGTGTTTTTTCTTTGTGGCAGATTGGCATGCTCTCACCACGCACTACCACTCTACAGAGCTCATCGAACAAGACACGTACGACATGTTGGTGGATTGGTTCGCTAGTGGTGTCTCGCCTTCTTCGGCGACTGTGTTCGTTCAGAGTAAAGTTCCTGAGCATGCTGAGCTTCACGTACTCCTATCTATGATCACGCCACTCTCTTGGTTAGAACGAGTACCGACGTACAAAGACACTATAAAACGTCTTCAAGATCGTGATCTCAACACTTACGGTTTTTTGGGCTATCCAGTACTGCAAGCAGCAGACATACTAATGTATCGAGGAGGTCGGGTACCTGTTGGCGCTGATCAAGTTGCCCATGTAGAACTAACGCGCGAAATTGCAAGGACATTTAATTTCACGTTTGGTCGTGGACAACAATGGGAGTCTGTCGCACAGAAGGCTGTCGAACGTTTGCCGAAAAAACTGAGGCAGCAATATCGGTCAGTACAACGGAAATTCGTGGAGGCAGGAAATTCTGAAGGCATCGAACGGATACGTGCGCAACTTCATGAGCAGCACTATTTAAATGAAGATGAAAGGGAGCGGTTGCTCGGGTATTTAGAAGGAGTGGGTCGAGTATTACTACCTGAGCCAGAAGTACTGCTGACCGAGACTGCTACCTTACCGGGATTGGATGGAGAAAAGATGTCCAAATCCTACAACAATACGATATATTTACGTGAAGAACCTAAACATTTAGAACAAAAGATACGTACGATGCAAACCGATCCGGCTCGGGTACGCCGACATGATCCTGGTGATCCCGATAAGTGTCCTACGTACTCACTCCATAAGATTTACTCGAAACCGGATACTTTAGATTGGGTAACTCAGGGATGCACTTCAGCAGGCATAGGTTGTATAGATTGCAAAGGTCCGTTAATCGATGCTTTGCAACTAGAGCAACAAGTCTTTCGCAGCCGCGCGGAACCCTATTTAGAAGACGCACAACTAGTTCGACATGTGGTCCAAGAAGGATCTGAAAACGCGCGAACAGTCGCTAAGGAGACTTTGGAAGACGTGAAATCTGCAATAGGAATTAATTTCAGATGACTACAGATACTGATCCTGCTCAAGACTTGGTGGAGAAGCAGAAAGAGGTCTTCGATCGAAATCTGATGCCGGAGGACTTGTACATTCCACCGGACGCTCTGATCGTTATTCTCCAAGCATTCACAGGACCACTTGACCTGTTGTTATATCTCATTCGGCGACAAAATTTAGATATATTGGACATACCAATCGCTGAAGTTACCCAGCAATATGTAGCCTATATAGACATGATGACGACTATGCGATTAGAGTTAGCAGGGGACTATCTTGTCATGTCGGCGACTCTCGCTCAAATCAAGTCCAGTATGCTACTACCACGTCTCCCGGAAGTAGCAAACGAGGAGGAAGACCCGCGTGCTGAATTCGTCCGTAGACTGCTTGAATACGAAGCGTTTAAGAACGCGGCTGGAGAACTGGATCAGTTACCACGTATGGAGCGAGATGTGTTTCCAATTCATGCGACTTACGACGAAAGTTTAGTTAAAGCAGCTCCAACGCCTGTAGAAATGCGGGAGCTTCTACTTGCGCTTAGCGATGTTCTGGAACGAGTGCGGTTAGTAAAGGACTATGAAGTAACCGCCGAACCAATTTCAGTTGAAAATCACATGGAATTTGTTCTTAATAGAGTTCAGGAGTCGTCCGACTATCTTTCATTTAGCGACTTTCTTGGAGAAGCAGGGAGTAGAGAACTTGTGGTAGTAACGTTTCTTGCCATACTCGAACTGGTTAAAGAAGGCCACATTGTATTAGTCCAGCACGAACAGTTTGCACCAATATTCGTTGGCGCGGCATCGACCACTGAGTGAGTTGCACTAGCGTGTGTGCGACGATGACCGAATACAGCTGCTAAACCTAATCAAACCTCTTCAACTAAGAGTCTAAAAAACTAACGTAATGTCAGCAATAAACGAAATCAAACAGATCGTCGAAACTCTGCTTTTAGTCTCGGATGGTCCACTCACCCAGCAACAGATCATCAATGTACTCGAAGAAGACGAGGAAAAGCAACAAGAACTGTTGGAGCTCGTACCTCGCGCACTCTATTTAATTGAACAAGATTGCGAGTCTCGTCCTTACGAATTGACTGAAGTGAAATCGGGATTTCGGTTACAAATACGTGCTCAAATGAGTTCCTGGGTGGCGAAGTTGTTACGACACAAGCCTCGAAAGTATTCCCAAGCAACTCTGGAGACATTGGTCTTAATCGCGTATCGACAACCAATCACACGAGGTGAAATCGAACAAATTCGAGGTGTCAGTGTTAATACCAACACACTACGAAACCTCATGGATCGCGGCTGGGTAAGAGAACTAGGTACGAGGGAATCACCCGGTAGACCAATGACTTACGGAACGACTGCCACGTTTCTTGACTACTTTGGTCTCCGTTCGTTAGACGAATTACCGGAACTGCAAGAAGCGATCGAATTATCGATGCATGCAAGTGAATTAGGTATTGACAATCCAGCAGGTCTCAGTTCAGAAACAACCAATAATACATCGGATACAAAGAGCGCTCCCGATCCTAGTTCAGACTGAGGACTTTGACGTGAGTGATCAACCGACTCAAAAATTACAAAAATTTCTCGCCGATCGTGGCTTCGGGTCACGACGGGAAATGGAACGGTACATACTCGAAGGGCACGTAACCGTTAATGGCACAGTAGCACATCGCGGTCAGCGCATAAGCGCGATTGATCGCGTTGAAGTGAAAGGGAGACGAGTCTCCAAAGCTGATGCGAACATGCAGGTGCGCGTGTTGATCATGAACAAAGCTCCTGGAGAAATTGTTTCTCGAAAACGCGATTCTCAGCATCGAGTAACGGTATTCGACACACTCCCGAATCTAACTCATCAGCGTTGGATCTCTGTGGGTCGTCTTGATGTGGCGACCAGTGGGTTGTTGCTCTTTACCAATCATGGATTGCTTGCGCACCGCTTAATGCATCCGTCATTTGTAATTGATAGAGAGTATGCAGTTCGAGTATTTGGTAAGTTATCGGAAGAACAGTGTCAAGCGTGTTGTGAGGGATTCGAATTTGATGGGGTTCATCATCGAATTAGTGATATTCAGTACTATGGAGGTTCGAGTTCGAACCATTGGTATCACGTGGTACTCATGGAAGGCAGAAATCGCGAGATTCGACGAGTCTTTGAACATCTAGGCTTAACAATTTCACGATTGAAACGCGTTCGGTTTGGACCTGTGATTCTTCCTACGCGGCTCAGAGTCGGTAAATACCTAGAGGTGTCTCCAGCAGACGTTAACGCATTACTACGTTGGTTGGACATCGACACCAAGGCTCTATCACAACCACAATTTGACAAAAGAGATAGTTGCCTTATCGATTATCCCGGTCTCGATTTAAAGCCTCAATAGTTAGATCGAATTTGTTGGTCAAATATCAAGATCAATTGTTTACGTCAAACGCACGTCCTGTCACTCCGAGTGAATCTGGCCCCATTAGATACAGGTACAGAAGCATATGTTCCTCGGGAGTAGGAAGGGTCTGAGGATCCTCTGATGGAAAGGCTTCGGCTCGCATTGCCGTACGCGTTGCACCTGGATTGAGCGAGTTCACGCGAATGTTACTGTCTTCTTTCAGTTCATCAGAGAGTACCTGGGTCAATCCTTCGGTAGCAAATTTCGAAAGCGAGTACGCTCCCCATTGAGCTCTTCCTCGTCGACCGACACCAGACGAAGTGAACACAATCGTAGCATCACGTGCCTTTCGAAGCAAGGGCAGCAATGCCTGCGTGATCAAGTAGGCAGAGTGAACATTCACCTGAAAGACCTGTATCCAATCGTCGTACGGGTATTGTTCGATTTTCGTTTTTGGACCCAAGATCGATGCGTTGTGAAGGATACCATCCAGGCAAAAGTATTCTCCCTCAAGACCTCGTTTCAACTCTACCGCTGACTTAGCATCGAACCTTGCGAGGTCGACAGGAATGATCAGAGAGCTTTGTCCGGTGTCTTCTGCTATTTCATCACGTACTGAGTCGAGTTTTTGACGCGTTCGCCCCAGGAGTATCAGATTCGCGCCAAACTTTGCGTAGGTGATAGCAGCTACGCGACCAATGCCATCTCCCGCTCCCGTGACAAGAATCGTACGGTTTGTTAAAAGTTTGGGATCCGGTTGGTACCTCTTAGGAGGTCTCAGGCTTTTCCGCATGAATCACGTAATTTACATTTACATCGTTGCTCAGTTGAGCGTGTCTGGTAAAAGGGTTGTAGCTAAACCCTGCACACTCTCTCACAACTAGTCCTGCTTTGCGCATAGCTCTGGCGATGTCGGATGGACGTAGAAACTTTTCGTAATCATGAGTACCACGGGGAAGCGCGTTCAGAACATATTCAGCAGCCACAATCGCGAGGAGATACGCACGCAACGTCTTGTTAATAGTTGCAACGAAAACAGATCCTTGTGGTTTACATAGATCTGCTAACGCTTGAATGGTTTCAGATGGATCTAGAACGTGCTCCAGCGTCTCCATTGCGATAACGGCATCGAAGCTCTCGCGTTTTTCTGCAACTAGTTCCTCAGCGGTGGTACAAAGATAGTTGACGCGATTGTCAATGCCAGACTCAATCGCGTGCAATTTCGCTACTTGAATGGTTTTCTTTGCAGGGTCAATACCAGTGACGTGTCCACCCATTAATCCGATTCGTTCAGATAGTATGCCACCGCCGCAACCAACATCAAGAATTTGCTTACCACGAAGTGAAACACGGTCGGCTACAAACCGTACTCTGAGTGGGTTAATATCGTGCAGAGGACTGACTTCAGAATCCGCATTCCACCAACTGGGGGCGATGTCGTCAAATTTCGCGACTTCTTCGGCATCAATAACCATTTATTTGTCCCTCAATCTAGTTTTCCAGGCAAGTTGACAATCTTACTAAAAAGCACTCGACACACCAAAAATTCTATGCATGAAAATTATTTGTTAGTATTGTCGAGAATTGAGTGCATTGAACACGGAGTTTTCATTACAATATTAAGTTTAAGCTTCGCTATTTTAAGAAAATAAAACACTTTACATGACCGATCAAACCACTTCCGATGGTCCCGAAGAAGGAACTGACGAAGAGAACAACGAAAACGATACTCCAACTACTCGCCCCGACACAAAATACACTCGAGTAAAACTCGAAGACGAGATGCGCCAATCGTATCTCGGCTATGCGATGAGTGTGATTATTGGTCGCGCTCTTCCCGATATCCGAGATGGTCTTAAGCCAGTGCACCGGCGGTGTCTGTTTGGGATGCACGAACTCAACAACCGTCATGATCGTCCCCCGATGAAGTCTGCAAGAGTATCGGGCGAGGTCATGGGAAAATATCACCCGCATGGTGAACTGGCGATTTACAACACGATCGTCATCATGGCCCAAGAGTTCAAGATGCGTTATCCTTTGATTGATGGCCAAGGCAACTTCGGTTCAATCGATGGTGATCCTGCGGCGGCGAGCCGCTACACGGAAGTAAGGATGTCCAAGATCGCGGGCGAAATGCTCGCAGATTTGCGTAAAGAAACTGTCGACATGATGCCGAATTACGACGAAACCTTGCGAATGCCAGTCGTGTTACCTACCCGCATTCCAAACTTACTGGTTAACGGTGCTCAGGGTATAGCTGTGGGGATGGCGACAAACATCCCACCACACAATATTGGTGAAGTCGTAGACGCTTGCATTGCGTTAGTCGATGACGAAAGTTTAAACACTAAGCAACTCATGGAATTCGTCCGTGGCCCGGATTTTCCCACTGCTGCGATAATCAATGGAATCGCCGGAATTTATGAAGCATACGAAACGGGTAGGGGCCAAATTATGGTTCGCGCTCGTGCGTCGGTTGAAGTCGACAAAGCAGGGAGAGAATCGATAGTAATCACAGAAATTCCATTCCAACTAAACAAAGCGAAGTTAGTAGAGTCTATTGCGCAGCTAGTACGGGAACAACGCATTACTGGGATCTCAGAATTACGGGACGAATCTAGCAAGGATGGACTTCGTGTCGTGGTCGAAGTGAAGAAGAGCGATAAGGGTGAGATTGTTCTCAATAACCTCTACTCTCAAACTCAGTTACAGACATCGTTCAGCGTGAACTCTGTAGCCCTCGTAGATGGTCAACCACGAGTGGTCACACTCAAGGAAATGTTGGTTGAATTCATACGACATCGAAGAGAGGTTATTGTTCGGCGTACAGTCTATCAGTTGCGAGAGGATCGAAAGCGGGCACATACTTTGGAAGGTCAGGCTGTAGCTCTCGCCGATATTGACGAAATTGTGGAACTCATAAGAAGTTCCAAGTCATCTGACGTAGCTCGCGAAGCGTTGATGAATCGAGAGTGGCTTCGAGATGGTGGGGAAAGCTCGCTAAACAGAGACCGGGAGACGCGAGTAGAGGACGTTCGAGCGTTGCTTCGTAGAGCCGATGTGAAGCTTGCTCGACGTCTTGATATCGAACCCGATCTAGGGTTCAAGATTAAACATGAGACGTATCGTTTGTCGATTGACCAGGCAAATGCGATCTTGAGTATGCAATTGCAACGACTCGTGAGCTTGGAACGGGAAAAGCTCATTGCAGATTTTGAGTCAATTATTGACAACATTAAGGAATTACAAAAGATTCTCGATTCCGAAGAACATATGAATGAAGTTGTAAAAGAAGAGCTAACAGAGATTCGCGCACAATACGGAGACGAACGTAGAACGGAAATTCGCTCATCTATCGAAGATCTTTCGATCACTGACTTAATAACCCCAACATATGTTCTACTAACCGTTTCCCATGGAGGGTATGCGAAAGTACAACCACTAAGTGTTTACGGGACTCAAAGACGTGGTGGTCACGGCAAGATCGCGCTCACAACGAAAGACGGAGATTACGTAGAACACGTCCATGTCGTACACAATCACTCGACTTTGTTGTGTTTTTCTAATAAGGGGCGGGTTTACTGGCTTCCAGTCTACAACATTCCTGAAGAGAGTCGAAACTCTCGCGGAAAACCGTTGGTCAATATGATCGAAATTCACTCCGATGAGCGAATAACCGCGATTGTTCCCGTACCGGAAGTGATAGACAACAGATTTGTATGTATGGCAACCTCAAAAGGATTGATCAAGCGTACGAAATTGGATGAATTTGCGATTCCGAGAAGACTTGGAAAAATCGCTATTTCGCTGCAGGAAGAGGATGAACTGATTGGAGTGCACATTACAGATGGGTATCAGGAACTGATGCTAGTTCAGTCTGCAGGATACGCCGTGCGCTTCAAAGAGTCTGATGTTCGCGCTAGTGGTCGTAATTCTCAAGGTGTTAGGGGAATACGACTTCAGAGTATGGAGGATCGTGTGCTCTCGTTTGTGGTACCACAACCAGATTGCTATTTACTGTGTGCATCGGAATATGGTTATGGTAAGTGTTCCGACTTTTCGTTATTTAGACGGACGAACCGTGCAACACGTGGCGTATACGCATTAAAGCCCTCCGAACGGAATGGGAGATTGACCTGCGCGGTCCAAGTATTTGATTCAGATGAAGTTATGTTTATCAATGATCGTGGGGTGTTATTGCGTACTGCGGTCAGTCAAATAGCTAAGTCTGGGCGTCTGACCGTAGGAGTCAAACTCATTGATCTAAAAGAAGGGGTACGCTTAGTGGGTGTTGCCGTTATTCACGAAGACGCGCTTGCGCATTTTGAAGACGACATTCCGACGATTGATGAGGACTCCACGGATACTTCCGTCAGCGAGGAAGATGAGTCCTCAGAGCTCGAATCTGATTCCGGCGAAGACTGCTAGAGTCCCGGCATTCCTCTAACTTCTTAATGCCTCGAGCACACAATTTCTCGGCTGGGCCGGCAGCACTTCCTACGGAGGTCATGACCGAGATTCAGCGTGATCTTCTCGACTATCGGGGTACAGGCATGTCCGTGATGGAAATAAGCCACCGATCGAATACGTTCATGGACATTGCTTCCCGGGCCGAACACTCATTGCGGCAATTGCTTCACATTGGCGAAGACTATCACGTGATATTCCTGCAAGGAGGTGCTAGGCTACAGTTCACCATGATTCCGCTTAACTTAGCTGCACCCGGTGAAGTCGTTGAGTACGTAGATACCGGTATCTGGTCTCAGAAAGCACTGCGAGAAGCCGAACGATTACGCGATGCGAAGTCGGTTGCGTCTGCACACGATCACATTCCATCCGAATCTACTTGGCGACGTCACTCAGGCTCGAAATACCTTTACATCACTTCGAATGAAACGATTTCTGGTGTCCAATATCACGAATTTCCAAGTGTAGATACTTTACCGCTCGTGGTCGATGCGTCTTCAGACTTTCTTACTCGACCGATGGAAGTCGACAGATTTGGACTCATTTATGCCTGTGCGCAGAAGAATTTCGGTCCATCTGGATTGGCTATTGTCATAGCTCGAAAAGACTTGTGTCCTGAACCTCTGGAACACGAGTCAGAGTACTTGAACTACGCGACTCATGCCAAGAGTACATCAATGTTTAACACACCAAACACGTTTGCTTGGTACATTGCTGGTTTAATGTTCGAATGGATCTCAGCACAAGGTGGCGTGAAAGAGATGCAAACACAATGCCATTTGAAGTCACAAAAACTATACGATCTAATTGACGGAAGTACGCTCTATCGTTCAGTCATTGAACCAAGTTTTAGATCATCTGTCAGTGTTACTTTTACACTTACGGACGATGTGCTAAACCGACGGTTGCTTGACGCGGCAGAAAACGCTGGTATCCATCACTTAAAGGGGCATCGAGCCGTAGGAGGATTTCGTGCGAGCTTGTACAATGGTGTTCCGATGCAGGCCGTGGATGCTTTAGTAGAGTTCTTAGCCGACTTTGAACAACGGAAAAGCTGAGCGATCCGTGCTGACGCAGAGACTCTGTACTCTGTTTCTCGGCGACTCAACGCTTGCATTATTTATCTATTCCAGCATTTATTTCTAAGTCGCGTCTCACAAATAATGAAGAACGTCAACGAGAGCATTTCCAAACTACCTTCGTTCATCCCGTCTACGCTAAATGATGGGACACAGACAGACTCTGGATTCGAGGACGTTCTTCAGTTAGCGTGCAACGAGAATCCTCGTGGTCCAAGCTTGAAGGTGCTTGATGCGTTAAAAGAAGCACAATGCTCACTCAACCGTTACCCTGATTCAGATGGCTTACGTTTGAAGACCCAATTAGCCGAACGATTGGGTGTATCGTTGTTTCAGCTCACACTTGGTGTTGGTTCCAGTGGTATTTTAGATCTTATCACCAAAGTTGCGCTTTCCCCAAATTCCGAGGTTATAGTTGATGAATATTGTTTCACACTATATCCTATCCTTGTTTACGCTGCACACGGTAAGCTAGTCAGGGTTTCGGCGAAAAACTGGAAGATAGACTTCTCGGCGATGCTTGGTGCGCTTACACCTCGTACTCGACTGATTTTTATCACTAATCCTGGTAATCCCTTAGGTACTTATACGGAACACGTAGAACTTGTTGCTTTTCTTGACGCGTTACCTCAAAGGATTTGGGTCGTATTGGACGAAGCTTATTTCGAATATGTGCGAAACTCTAACTTTTCGGATAGCCTGCAACTCTGTCAAGAGTATCCGAACGTCATCCTCACTAGGACATTTTCAAAGGTTTATGGGTTAGCGGGACTACGAGTAGGGTATGGCATATCGTCGGAAACTATGTGCGAGATGCTCAATAGAATTCGTCCGCCGTTCAACGTCAATAGCTTAGCTTTGACTGCAGCGGAAGTAGCGCTAGACGACCGAGCCTATGTCCAAAAGTGCTTGGAGTTGAATGAGACAGGTCGCGCCTACCTATATCGCGAATTCGAAAGAATGGGTCTGGAATACCTTGATTCACAAACGAACTTCATAACGTTTAATTGTGGATGTGAGGTAGCACCAATTAGCACAGAATTGAAGAAGAGAGGGATAATCGTTCGAACTCTCGCGAATTACAATTTACCGAACCATTTACGAGTCACAATCGGGCTTCCCGACGAAAACAAAACATTCGTTGCCACGCTAGAGCAGATTCTGCGAAATTAGACTGCACTGGAGAGATTTTCTGATCAAACAAACCTCCGCGTCTGAGAATCCGAAAGTTCCTGTAATCGCGATCGATGGCTTGGCAGCTTCCGGCAAAGGCACTGTAGCGAGCGAAGTAGCTACTAAACTCGGATGGAATCTACTAGACAGCGGATTGTTGTACCGAATCACAGCATTCCTAGTAAAGGAACTTGGTATCGATGTCGACGATATAGAGTCAATTGAGGCACTCCTCTCACATCGAGTGAAGATTTCATACTTTAATGCAGGAATTGATGCCTCACAACAAGACTGGTTGTCTGAATCGATGGATAGCAACGATAGGGTAGCTGTGTTGAGTGACTCCCTTCGTCAGAGCTATGTACGATGGAATGGAATCGACATTACTGAGACCGTACGCTCAGATCCCATTTCGAGGCTTGCAGCTCGGGTTGCGGCTTCACCGAGAGTACGTCAATTGCTCATTCCTAAACAACAAGAGCGCTTAGAAGCTCCAGGGTTAGTCGCGGACGGAAGAGACATGGGTACCGTTGTATTTCCCGACGCTCAACTAAAAGTATTCTTAGAAGCTACAGCTGAAACAAGAGCTCGGCGACGAGTACAACAATTGAAGTTACCAGATTCAGAATTTCAAAGGATCCGAGAAATGATGGAAGAACGTGACCGAACAGATTCACTTCGAGAAGTAGCTCCTGCGGTCCCTGCTGCAGATTCAGTGTGTTTGGATAGTTCAAATCAAACCATCGAGCAAACGGTTACCGAAGTTTTAAGACTTGCACAAGAGCGCAATCTAGTTAACACCAATACCGCACAACGCTAAGGCAGAGCCAATCCGCTCTTAGTCATACGCCGAGCTTTCGTCGATCGTGCTCGGTTAAATTGGCGGTGTTTGCGCCTTTCCGTAATAAAGTTGAAATCACGGATGCACGTTTCGAACGAGACTTGATGGTTGATCGAAGTGCATGTTGTAAAGGTGTGCTTCCACTGTTATCTCGTGAGTCAATGTGAGCCTCGTTTGCTAAAAGAAGTTCAACTACGGAAACGAAACCAGCCTTACTGGCACAATGCAACGCAGTTTCACCTTTGTGGTTTCGAACATTCACGTCAGCACCAATATCTAACAGTTTCTGAATGCTATTGATGTTTCCACCTCGATCACCTCGGGACTCGTACACTAACGGAGGCCAACCATTTTCTGG
Organism: OMG group bacterium; assembly: GCA_012267385.1. Lineage (GTDB taxonomy): Bacteria > Pseudomonadota > Gammaproteobacteria > Pseudomonadales > Azotimanducaceae > Bin55. The sequence continues at coordinate 36,738 of JAAXGW010000035.1, read as the reverse complement.
TTCGTTTGGATTTATTTTTACACCGAAGCTTAGTAACGCGTTTTGGAGTTCTGGATTCTTTGCGAATACGGGTTCCCACTTCAATCGATTTGGAACGATTCCTGCCTCCAACAGAACTTGAAGAATCTCAAGATCTCCTCGCCAAATAGCGAATTTCACTAGCCATCGCTTGTGATGGGTTGGCTTTGCACCACGTTTTAGAAGTAACTTTAAGATGTTGTTGTAACTACCGCTAATTGCGTAGTGTAAACCCGAGAACCCAATATCTCGGTCGTGTTGTGGTCTCTTTTGATTGACTAGATCGGGTTGTAAGTCAATGAGTTCCTTGACTCTTTCGTACTCGCCCAAGAATACAGCAGAAAAGAAATCTAAAGGTTGGTATCGTTCGTGGAGAAATTTCGCGGTGTCTGTTCTGTTTTTCCACACCGCCGCGGCATACGCACTAACTTCGACGCACATTGGCGTGAAGTAGCATCCCCATAGGTGAGGATCAGCACCAAGCTCGAGTAAATATTGAACTGTTTCCGTTCTGCCTCGATACGCAGATTCCCAGAAGATCGTACGTCCGTGCGGACCGATTCGGTGTAACCATTCGGGTCGTTGGTTCAGTATTTGTTTGACCTCGGATAAACTACCTTTTCTGGCAGTGGCGAGCCCGAAGTTTAGAAAATCACTAGACTTTCCAGGTAGATTAATCAAATTGGAGTACTGTTGAAACACCGATTAACACAACAGTCTCTGCACCACAAGAACAGTCGTAAACTCACTTTGTTAAAATATTCGAGTTCTGGCTAGGGACAACGAACGGGTAGTACTCGTCCCGTCGCACTCAGCTAAATTTCTGTGGGAGTACAAACCCACAAGTCTTCGTCCGTGTGATTTCTCCGAATTGTCACGCATACGGGTTTTATGCTTATGTAGTTTTCTATGCCTGACTTTTTATCTTACAGAAACTTTGGGAGAATATGACCGAAACATTCGCTGAGCTACTTGAAGAAAGTGTTGAAACCGTTGAGATGATACCGGGTTCCATCGTCGTGGGAACGGTAGTCGATATCGACAATGAATACGTTACGATGCACGTTGGCTTAAAGTCTGAAGGTGTCATTCCGCGCGAACAATTTCTCGACGTGGAAGGAAATTTCCATCTGAATGTCGGCGATCAAGTAAAAGTAGCTATGGAAGTCGTGGATGACGGCTTCGGCGAAACTAGACTGTCCCGTGAAAAAGCAAAGCGCGCGGAGACATGGGAACGGCTTGAAGAAGCTTTTGAAGGAAAGGAAGCAGTTCGGGGTAAACTCTGTAGCAAGGTAAAAGGTGGATTCACGGTCCTCATAGAGGATATCCGTGCATTTCTTCCTGGCTCGTTGGTTGATCTTAAACCACTGAAAGAACCCACGGACATTGAAGGCGAGGAAATGGATTTTCAGATCATAAAATTGGATTCCCGCCGAAACAACGTGGTAGTTTCTCGACGCGCAGTATTAGAATCAGAGAACAGTGAAGAGCGAGACGCGTTATTAGCGTCACTCACCGAAGGACAAGTCATTCAAGGAATAGTCAAAAATTTAACCGACTACGGTGCGTTTGTGGACTTAGGTGGCGTCGATGGGTTACTGCATGTTACAGATATGGCCTGGAAACGGGTTCGCCATCCCAGCGAAGTTGTAACAGTGGGTGAGGAAGTCACTGTTAGGGTACTCTCATTCGATTCTGATAAGTCTCGCGTGTCCCTCGGCATGAAGCAACTGGGCGAAGACCCCTGGAGCGATATATTGGAACGTTATCCTCCTCGAACCAAAGTGTATGCAACGGTTACCAACATAACCGACTACGGTTGCTTTGCTGAGATTGAAGATGGCGTCGAAGGTTTAGTGCACGTGTCGGAAATGGATTGGACGAGTCGAAACGTAAATCCTGCGAAGATCGTAACTGTCGGAGACACGATCGAAGTTATGGTACTCGGCATCGACGAGGAACGTCGCCGCGTCTCACTTGGGATGAAACAGTGTAAAGACAATCCTTGGGAAGTATTTGGAGATACCCACGAGATCGGTCAGAAAGTCTCTGGAAAAGTCAAATCCATTACCGATTTTGGCATCTTCATCGGATTACCTGGGAATGTCGACGGTTTAGTCCATCTCTCTGATATGTCTTGGACTGAACCTGGTGAAACAGTCATTCGACGATTTAGTCGCGGCGAGCAAGTTGACGCAGTTGTTCTAGCGATCGATGTAGAACGAGAGCGTATCGGTCTAGGGATTAAGCAACTCGATGTGGACACTTTCGGTGACTATGTAAAGGCTAATCCCCGAGGTACGGTAGTGGCTGGAGTCGTTTCAGAAGTCACACAACAAGACGCGACTGTAGAGTTAGCTGAGGGCGTTGTAGGTGTAGTCCGCGTAAGTGAGATTTCTCAGGATCACGTAGAGGATGCACGCCACGCGTTGAAGGTAGGGGACGGAATTGTAGGGAAGATATTGACCGTCGACAATCGCAATCGAGTACTGTGGCTGTCAATTAAGCAAAGTGAAGAAGACCACGAAGCTGAAGCACATCGGGAGTATCAGCAACAGACTGAGGAAGAGTCGCGAGCTACGACGTTTGGGGAGCTCATACGCTCACAACTAAAGAAAAAGTAATTTCATAGCGACCGAGACCCCAGTGATGGTATTGTCAGAAGTAGTTCGAAGAATAGCTAAACAGCATCCTGATTACGCTGATGAGACCATTAAGCAGTGCACACGTCTTATTGTGGCGTACTTGGACGAGTCTCTCGTTATGGGTAATGAAGTCCAAATTCGTGGATTCGGAACGTTTTCTTTAAGAAGGCGTGCGGCGCGGGTTGCTCGCGATCCTCGAAATGGTGCTACCGTTAACTTGCCTGAAACTTACGTCCCTCACTTTAAGGTCAGTCCGAAGTTGCGCGATTCAGTTCAGCAACATGCCGCAGTAGTTTTTAATCCGGCTAGTTTAAAGACAGACGACTAAACAAACTGTTCTCTTTGCTGATAGCAGTCGATCTAGCAGAGAGAGAGAGAGTAATTTTTGTTTACTCAGTGTCGCTCAATTTATAGTTGATTGCCGTCGAGAACTTGAGCTGAGTACCAACTCTTTTGACTAATGCTGAGGGGAACTTTGGGAATGGATCGGCTTTTGTAATTATTTGCAAAGCGGCTTCATCTAACAAGTCGATACCACTTGAAGACGTGATATCTTTGTCCTGTACTCTGCCTGCCGAGTCAATCGTCAATTGAATGACTACAGTTCCTTCCTGTTTAGCTATTCGCGCTTCTCTGGGGTATTGTTTGAATCTATGGATTCGAGCGCTGACCCGCTTCAAATAGTTGCTCTCGACACTTTCTGTACCTTTCTTGCTAGCGGATTCATCTGTAGGACCTGTACCAAAGAAGATGTTGTTGGAATCGCCTAACGGATCAAACGAGTCGTTCAAATTTTGAACATCGAGTGAGATTTCCGGCAAGTCTAAGAAGTCTTCTGGAGAAATGTCTATTGTTGGAGTTAAATCGATATCCATTGGAATCAATTCAGTCGGTTCGGGTATCGGGGACATGACCTCCTGCCTCGGTGGAGCGGGCAATGCCTGTTTGGTTTGTGTTTGAGGGTCTCTCTTCGGCTCTTCAAGTGAAAGCTCAACTTCAAGGTATCCGTCGTCTCCGTAACTTCGGCCACCTTCATAAAACAATGCAAAGATAACGAAGTGAGCTAGTATAGACAATCCAATCGCAAACGTCCAGATTGTCCTTGAGTTAATCATGGGCGATAGTGAATCTGTTAATTACTTTCATTCTAGATTGTAAACGGCTTAAAGATTCGCATTTGTAGCAAACGATTCTGAAATCACGATGTTTTAAATAGTAAGAAACAAATTTTCAATCTGAAGCATAGGCACGCACGGTTGCTAAGGAAATTCTTCTCAAACCAAGATCTCGTAGCTCTTTTAGCACTTCTCTTATAGCGTGCGCAGAAACACTCGCGTCCGCTCGAATTAGGACTTGAGCATCAGAAATATCGCTCGCTGACAGGGGAAACATTTCTGCGAAAGTATCAATATTGGTCGCGGTTTCGTCTATATACACTGACCCAGACTTGTCTAGGGTCACGGTTACATCGTGAAGCTCTTGATCTAGATTACTGGTCGAGGACGGGATTGCCAACTCTTGAAGTTCTGGATTTCTTTCGTTCGATTTCTCTATATTTCCAGTGATTAAGATAAAGGCAAGCATCAAGAACACCACGTTGATCAAAGGAATCATCTGTGAATCGCTCACACTCGAAGTATTGTGCTCTTGAATGAGATTCATTATTTGTCGAGTTCAATAGTTACGTTCGACGCATCCGCTTGCTTCATTCGGTCCAACAATGTGATCAGTCCTTGTGTAGAAACATCCTCTTGGATGTCAATGACATAGTTCGTGTGTATACCCTTGTTTTGTATCCACCACGATAGTTCGTCTGGATCCGCACTCTCAACAAATAGTCCATCAATAATGAGAAGTCCCTCGTCGTTTTCTAACCAAACAGTAACTATTTCTTGTTGTTGTGATGGTTGCGCTTTGGAGGTGTCAAGACTGAGCTGTTTGTCTGCTACTACCGTTTTGGTCAATATAAAAAAGAGTAACAAGATGAAAACAATGTCGATGAGCGGAACCATACTCACCGTCCGTTTCTTTGATTTCAAGTAGTGCGACAAATCGAACATATCGCGAATTTATGCTGATTTACGGAGATGGTAAGCGGTGAATAATTGCGTTACCGTATCGTTGATTAACATTGCGCTTCGCTGTATTTTGCGATCCATCCAATTAAAAGCTGCGAGTACAGGAATAGCAATAGCAAGGCCAAGCGCTGTGGTAAGAAGTGCCTGCCATATTCCTCCTGCAAGCACGGAAGGGTCTACTTGGTTACCTGCTACTTCCATAGCTTGAAACGCATTGATCATGCCCAGTACAGTCCCTAGCAACCCAAGCAACGGACTCAAGGTTCCAATCACTTCAAGTGCTGGCAAGAGAGATCGAAGGTCAGACAGTTTGGTGATTGAAATACGTTCGATTTCTTCCTTGATGAGTGCTTCATCATGTCGATTTTCTTGCAAGCTCTCCATTGTGAACTTGACGATGTCGTGAGCGAATGCTTGCTTACTTAGCTTTAATATAGCCGTTGAATGATCATGTTCCACCCAGGCTTTTATTGCTGGTTGGAGGTGGACGTTTTCGTCTGGTCGTGCTTGTACGAGTTGCCATATCTTGTAGATTACGATGGCGATCGCCACGACCGAGATCACCAGCAGTAACCATACTACTGGACCCCCTACTTGGAGAAAGCGAATCAACGATTGAAACATGTTCAACTGTTAAACGTGTTGATGCTCAACCGTTGACTTAGTTCTCACTAATGACAAAAAACAATGAAGCAGAAATATCGAACAGAATAAGAAAGCATAGCCTTATCTGAAGTCCACTCCTAATTCGATCCAGAAACGTCGTCCCTGAGTAAATCGGCGACGAGTGTCGAATCTACTTCTGTCGACTACTTCGTCGAAGAGATTGTTCACTTCAAAGTTGACGAATCCAGAGAATCTATCCGTAATTCGTCCGTTCCATGAAATCTTTGAGTTAACGGTTAGTAGACCATCAAATTCAAAGTCTTCATAAATGTCATGTGACATACCCGTATTAGGATCCATGTAATTGTCTCGGGTATCGCGGGCTATGGTTCCACCTTGACGATGGTTGAAGTAGTTCGTCCAAGTGATATCCCAGACTGGGAATCGAGTTGTTGTGAAAAAACCTATACCGAAAGGCACGTTGTAGTCCCAAGCAGGTAATTCTTCAGCTGAGATGAGACTACCTTCGTAGTAGATCAATTCTTGGTCCAAGTCATCGTCGTAGCCACCATCGTCCTGACGATTCGACTCACTAGTCTTATAACTCACACTGAGTGAAAAAGTTGTCTCCGAGATTCCAAATAGATACGGTTGCGAATTAATGAAAGACGCGGACATACTCTGTGTGGAGCTTCTACCGTCGTTTGTATAGAAGTAGTTTCCGTCATCATCGCGTGATCGGGATACCCCTTTCTTCGACTCGCGGGAAACAAACTGGATACTGGTATCTATAGCGAATGCAGTCGTTGACCAGCCGATCATCAATTCATCGGAGTATGGAGTGTCCAATTCCGATCGACCAGATCGGTCGTCAAAAGTTCGATGAGTGCAGTTTACGAAATCGGTATCAGAACAAGGTACTTCTTCGTCTGCTCGTCCTCTAGGACGGGTGAGATTTAAGTATATTTCTCGCCAACCATAAATAGCGTCGTTCAATTCATACCTAAAGAAACTGCGTCCGTAGTAGCGGCTAAGCCCACCGACGACAGTGCCGTCAAATAGTTCTCGGTCTGCACTGATTCTCGGGGAAATGTTGAAATTTTCGAGATAGCTTTCCCAATCTGCACGCACGCCAATGGTGATATTGGTCGCGTTGCCACCTACTGAAAAGACATTCAAAGAGAACTTATCTTCAATGTACGCGGAGATCTCTTCATAGGAAACATCAACTTCTCCAGCAAACCAAAATGACCTCGACTGTAGGTATTCGTCCCCGGCACTACTCACACCATCTCCGTCTTGGTCTTGACAACCTTCTCTCCCCATATCTCGAACACACCAGAAGTTTTCGAAAAGAATGTCTTCAGGACGTTTGTAGAAACTAGTGGTAGTTTTGACTTCGCCCCCGAGAGTTAATTGATGAGAAGCCAAAAAATTAGCAGCTTCTGAGGCGGGTCGGGTCCATTTGGGTTTAAAACTCCAGCGAGTTTGTTGTTGCTCCGAATCGCCGAATGCCCCTTCGTATCTGGACATACCACTATTCTCTAAATGTTCGTGATAGCTGAAATAGCTAGTACTGCTGTCCAGAATATCAGATAATTGATCGAAAGAGAATTTAAACTCCATGTCTCCATCTCTGAACGCGTAAGAAGTACCAACCGTGAACCCAATTCCGTTGTGTTCTTTTTCAAACATCCCTGTGTAATTTGTTGAGGTTAGTCCATCGTGAGTTCTCGATGTGGAACGAAACGAAAACGTCAGCGGTTGGCCACCCAATTCAAAGTTTAGTTTCCCGACTATATTTTGAATACTGTCTTCATAGTCCAGCATCCGAATCGTGTCGGTATCGTCTTCAAATTGTTGTGCGAACGTGGAATGTCTCCTAGTAATACCAAGCGTAATTCCAATGTCCCCTAAACTCCTTTGCATAGAAAGTTTGTAATTGGATTTTTCGTAGTCCGGTGTGTAGACAGCGCTATATCGGTCAGCGGTTGTGATATCGTCTTCGCTAACATGAAAGCTCTCCCACTCATCTTTCTGCAATCCCCATTTAAACGAAATTTTGTCTTCTCCGTCGTAGGATTTAAGGTCTGCAGATACAACTCCGCCTGTGAATCCACCAAATTCGACGGGAATGTTGCTGTCGTATACTTCGACTTTCTCAAGCAGGTCGACGTCAATGTAATATCCTTGAGGAGAACTCCCTCCATGAGGAGCTACCAAACTGGGCGTTCTCCAAACGTCCATGCTATTTGCAGGATTGAGATCATTAGTAGCGTCTGAACCATCAATGAGAAAGAGATTTTGATAAAACTCTTGACCATGAATAGAAATTTCGTCCGGACGCAAACTCGCAGTTCCCGCAGACAGATCACTTTCACGAGAAAAGTCCACGTTTGGGTTAAGCCGTAGCAAATCGCTTAAATTTCCCTCACCAGTGGGAGACTTTTCGATCGTCTCAGCGGAGTAAGTAGTCGTCCCAGGAGTGGATTCAATCGGTGTGGCTTCCACATCAATTTCGATCATTCTCGTGGAATCTTGGTCTTTGGTGTCTTCGTTTTTATCTTCAGCTTGGTCATTCTGAGACACAAGCGATCCGCACATTCCGGCTAGCGCGACTCCGATTGTTATTTTTGTAAAAAAGTTGCTCATTGTGCTCTCCAAAGAGTGATAAAGATGACTAGTAGTATTTCTAAAACTGATAGGTCGTGAATACGTGATCCTTGACGAAGCGCGGTACCGCATGCCCCGTATCGATATCTAAGCATGCTCGGTGATTTATACCTCAAATCTTCGTATAACGATTTTAACGAAAGCACCCATAGCAGACTAGTTCACTTTAGATGGTTCTGCGGTACTTCGACTTCGACAAAAAGAGGGATATCAGTGTAATAAACACCGCACTTTATTGTTCGAGGGTCACACATCTGCAAGATCGAAGCATATCGACTCAACTGTTTACCATGTCGTTGCTCGCTTTCCTTAAGCAGTGCTTCGTGAGAAAAATCTTCATTCATCGTTGTGGTCTTGAAATCGACGATCCAACGTACGTCCGAGTCGTCGATGAAGGTTCGATCTATGACAATCTCAAGCAACTCGCCTTCAAGGATGGCGGTGTAGGCTGTTTCTGAACTTGCTTCTCTTTGATTGGGACTAATAATCCATTGCCCCATATCATGATTGAGTACATTATTGAGGTGTTTTTGTGTCTTCTCAACTAGGTAGGTAATCTCCTCATGACGAAGACCTTCAGCACGCAGAAATTGTTGCCAGCGCGTGATACGTTCAGCACTAAAGACATTTTCTCTTTGGGGTGTTTGCGACAACCAGTTTAATTCGCGATGTACTAACTTTCCTAGAACAAGCTCTAATCGAAAATTTGGAGGGGCGGGCATTTCGAAATCGGACGACAAATCTAATTTCAAGCTCTCATCAATTTGATACTTGGATGTTGGTTCGACCCATTCAAAACTTGGATCGATTCGAGTCAACAGGTTACCTCGCTCAATGTTCAAGTCCTTCGGTTCTGGTTCGGCATCGATTTCTGTTGCTTCTTCGAAGAATGGTTCTAGTAAAGCGAGTAATGAGCCAAAACGAGGTTTCTTTTCAGTGTTGCTAAAGCGTCCAAAAATTGAAAGGGTCTTTTTTGCTCTCGTCATGGCGACATACAACAAGCGTTTACTTTCGTTCGCATCGCGAGCTTTCTCTTCGCGCCGAAGGAAGTCATAAAACGGATCTTCGATTTCTTGATCTCGTACTGCTACAAGCAATGAATTTTCGAACTCAGCCCAGTGCACGAGTTCGCGAGGGGTACTACGGGTTGCGTTACTAATGTCCGCTAAGAGCACGTGATCAAACTCAAGACCCTTTGCCTTATGAATGGTCATGATGTCAAGATCCGCGTTTTCACCAGATTCGGAAACGTATTCCGATTGCACGCGGGACCAAAGGTCGTGCAATCGAATTTCCCGCTCTGTTGTAGATTCCAACAGCTCAAAAAATCGTTCCGCATTGACCATGGAGTCGACGTCTTCATAGGCATGATTACCACCTAATCGGAACCACAATCGCTCGACTTGGGATCGCAAAGTTAAATGCGACTCTCGCTGTGATTGTTGAACCGCTTTTTGCACTCGAGTCAATAGTTTCAGGCCGGTATTAGATAAAGTAGTACACTGAAGCATCTCAGAACCAGTCCTAAGCCCTGCTAGTTTCTCTAAATCAGGTAGAGCTAGTCCACACAATGGCGAGCGAAATACAGAGAGCCACGCGAGCCGGGAACGATCTTCATTGAATGCCTCGACCAGAGAATACAGATCTCGAACAACAGGAGCGACTTCGAGTTTCAAGATTTCGACTCCTTTCCACTGAATTCCCTTGTCTTTCAGAGCATCAAAATATTCAGCTAGCCGAGTTCGCGTGGGTACTAATAATGCGATTTTGTCCTCAGAACCGTATGACGAAATTAGCTGTTCAATACGGAGTGCGACTTGTCGTGCTTCGCGCCTTCCGAGCGGATCGTCCATAGTCAGAACGAAGTTCACGGACTCCTCGTTTTCGTGTTCTTCTAGCTGAGTGTTCGCGGGTACCGATTCAGCGAAAGCTACCTGTCCGTATTCAGCATTTTCATCAGTTCCAAAAACACGTTGAAATACTCTATTGTTGAACTCGACCAACGATGGGATGGACCGAAAGTTGCTATTCAGTTTGCAAGGTCGTACGTTTAAATTAAGAATATCTTGACTGAATGTACGTTGAAAAAGGCTTAGATTAGCGTTCCGAAATCGGTATATCGACTGCATGGGATCACCTACAGCAAAGAAACTGTTCCCAGAATCGGGATTCCACGTGGTCATGACGCGTTCAAAAAACGTAAACTGAGCGTCCGATGTGTCTTGATACTCGTCGATCAGAATGTGCGATATACGGTAATCCAAAGCTAGTGCTAGTTCTGTAGGCATTTCATCGCGTTCGAGTGCCCGTTGTGCCGCGAACGATAGTTCGGAAAAGTCGATACATTCTCGACGTTGGAAGATTACATTAAGTTTTTGAATCAAAGAAGGAAGTCCGAGACATAAAGAGTCAAATGAGTCTCTATGTCGCGGCAATATCGTTCCGTCGGGAATTCCTTGAATCCTCTGAAATTTGTCAATAAGATTGGCTTCTTTAATTTCGGTGGCCAACTCACTCCATAGCTGTTTTTCAACAGATTTAGGTGGGAATCCTTGGTTTATATTTACAGCCTTTCGAAGAGAGCTGGAGCTCGTTAGAAAAACGTTCGCAAGTGTTGCCCAATCTTCGGTCCGTTCAAAATCGTGGAAAGGCCTATCTAAGTTCTTGCAGACCGTTCTACAGAGCTTCTTACATCGTTTAATTAGTAAATCCGGCAACGATTTTCTTGTCGTCTCGATCACATTACCAACATAGCTATTACGCGTTGCTTCTAACTGAGCAAAGATTCCCTCAGCAGATTTTCCATCTCTTTTTGCATACAACACGCGTTGCACGGATTTGATCCAGTTTTGTCTATGACTTAGCATGCTCGCGAAAGTCTCAATAGCTTGATCAATGTTGTTCTCAAATAGGGCAAGTATGTCCGTCGCGTATTCAGTATTTATCCCTTGTCGAAGCACTTGTTCAAAAAACTCCACCGCCGCTTCATAGTAGATGTCGTCAGACTTTTCCATACTTTGGTAATCGAGACTCAACTGGCACTCAATCGGCATACGTTGTACGATCCCGTATGCGAAGCTATCGATCGTCTGAATCTTCATTCGTTGTGGATTTAGTTCGAGATCCCAATGTAACTGCTTGCTACGTTCGTGGACTTGTGCTGCGATACCATCTTTCAATGTCAATTCCTTCAACACTCGAGACTTCATCTCTCGGGCCGCCTTCTCGGTGAAAGTTATCGCCAAAATTTCTTCCGGTTGCTTCACAACGGTCAGCAGATTTAAGTAGCGTCGAACGAGCAGAGCAGTTTTTCCAGAACCTGCCGGTGCTTGGACAATGAAAGACTCGTTAGGCGAAACCGCTTCATCACGAATGGGACTGTCCGTGGCTAGGTTGACGCTTGCGACAAGAGTGGTATCGTTATTCGACATTGTCTGGTACGGGTGTTTCAAGTTCAAACGTAATATCGGTGAATTGCCTACACAGTCCCATTAAGTGGCAATTTTTACAAACCGATTTGACGTCAATTGGATCAACTCGCGCCTCTCCATTCTTATATTCCTCAACGGTCTCTTCAAGCAAGGATTTCCATGTCGCTTTGGCACTAGAAAAATCTGTACCCAACACATCGGGTACAGATTTCAATTTCTTGGTTCTGTCTAATGCACTTGCGAAACCTGTCATCGTTATCCTGCCGTTGGCCGGAATTTTCTGATAGGCTAAGCCGTCAACGTCCGGTACCGCTACGGAATAAATGGGCATCTGTGGTTCGTTGAGCCTTGGTGGTAACCAGGAATTGGGTGTAGCGGTTCCCGTTTTGTAATCAATAATCAAACATGACAACTCTTCAGTTGAATCTATACGGTCAACTCGAAGCGAAAGATCTAATCCAGCTATTGTGGTGGTAAACTTTTTCTCGAGGGCCATAACCGAAAATTCTTCGCGATTTGCTTCAAACTCAATCCAACGATGAGCGAGTTTGGTTAACCGTTCTCGTTCTCGTTCAATAAAACGAGCAGGCAAACGTCGCCGACGTCTCTTCAATACGCCGTCCACCGCAGCAGCGATTTCCTTAGGTCCCAATTGGCTAATTTCAGTACGGTTTTTAGCGGTTGTAAGGAGCTTCTCGGTTAGTTCATGCACATCCGTACCTCGATCCACAACGTTGGGTAGCCTGTGTGGCGAAATTCGATCGGGTAGATTCAGCCGATGAATTGCCCAAGCACGGAATGGACAACGTGATTGATCGCGGATCGTGGAAGAACGAATCCAAATCGTTTCAGGAGGTAATTTAGTACCATGCTCTGGTGAGTATTGTCGCAATAGGTACTCTTTCGGTTGAGTACCCCACGGATGATCTCGACTCGTCAGTTCCGGGTGATCTAATAGGGTCGCGACTTCAATGTTTCGGTGTTGCACGAGAAGGCGACTTGATTCCAAATAAAAGTCAGTATTGTCTTGCTCTTCATCCACGTAACTAAAAACTACGGTAGGAGCCATCCGTGCCCAATTTTCGGATACTCGTTTCGCCCAATTTAAAACTTGCCCTTGAGTTACTCTCGGTACGTAGGCTTTGCGTTGAACTGCAATTGGAATCATGGGGTTTAAATCTACTTTTGGTGGCCATGCTTCTTCAGATGTACCTGTAATCCAGAGGGCATCAAACACCAAACCAGAAGCTTCTTCTCGAGATAGAACTTGAACCGGTGTGTTGCGAATGTCTACCGTAAGGGTCTGAGCTCTCAATGAACTTCGAATTAGCGTAACCGCTCGGTTCCAGGCAATAGTTCCAAGTAGCGGGGACAGTTTTGTGAGTTCATTGAACAATAACATGAACGCTGCTTGAGCACGTTTTGTTTCCTCATCCTCGCACAATCTCCACCCGGCTAAATCTAATATTGTGATAGCGCGATCAATCCAATCATTGAGAGTTCGCTTTTTACCAGAACAATTTGTCAAGATAGACTTTAATACCGGAGAAGTATCTTCATCTTTGATTCGGATGACGTACTCTCGATAGTACAGTCGCTCTGGAAAAGCGTCCGAAAAAGTCTCCGGTATAGCTAGGCTGCTCAGATACGGCGAACGGCCAAGTTGGAGGATTTCCTCATACCCCAAATCTCGAGTTGTCCAATCTAAGAACTGAATCACATCTTTGCACAGTCGGGTGTCTCGTAAGGGAAAACCTAAACCGATATTGACGACCCGATCGACACTGTAGCAGTCGTAAAAAGAGGCTTCAAACTGGCTACGAAGTCTGGGACCTCCTGAGCCAAGATCCGGTACTATCACACCAATGCGACAATGTTCTCCTAGTTTGCTCAGCTGGGCACGCACCCATGTGACCAACGTACTTCTCTCTCGACTAGCAGATTCAAACTTCACGGTGTGGTGACGCTTTGCGTCGAGCAATATCGGCTGGAGTTCATTTACATCACAACCAAACACTCTTAGTTGGTTAATGAGTTCTTGGCGTGCGGGAGACACGTCTTCTAATCCCAAGAACGTAATTGCTTTAGGGCACCACTGTTTGTCAGTTACCGCGCGACTGATGAGTACCGGCAGATCGGGGAGAGTCACTACTTCTTGTTTCTTTTGGAATTTCTGAAATTGGTTTACCCAGTCACAGAATAACCGTCCATTTTCGGTTGTTTCAAGATCTGGTCCAACACGACGCAGATTCCACTCCACATAAGTTTTCCAGGCGCGCGTTGCCGCGAACGCATATTTCTCATATTCGGACTCTGGTGTACACAATTGAAACGCAAGCTGAAGTGTCGCGTGTGTGATCAGAAATCGTTGGGTGTTGGGCGATGCTTTACTTACTAATTCTTCGTAAGTTCGTTGCAACCATTCGTCAAACGAATAAATCTCGGGACTTTGAAATGCGTGTATTCCAGACTGCACATTACTGTGGGTCCAAGAGTACTTCAACTCGTAAGCTTGACGAGCGGAATGTGTGACGACAACCCCCTTTTCTATTGCACGCTTTAGTGCTTCGGATAGTGGGATTAGTGGCGGTCTCATCGTCTGTGTGTGAGGTTTAATAATTCCCAAATTATACTTATGTACATATTTAGAGGAGGGTGGAAGCAAAGGTCTACAACGAAGTCTTGTGCCCAACAGTAGGTATCCAATTAGTCGTATTTATTTGAAGATTTCTTAAAATACCCACTTCTTTATACAAGAGCAAAAGAAGATGTGGCGCGCACTGTGGAGAGATTTTTTAGAGCAACCAATTTTTATGAAATTGTTTGTTATTTGGGCTTGGCTCTGTGTGATTATCATGCTTGGAGCTCTTCTTGCTCCTCATGTTCAATCGATTCTAGAATTCTTACCATTCTGAGGGTAAAGTTGCGCTAGCGCGCCGCGTCCAACATCACCTTTTTCGCCGCATTGAGTTCTGCAGCTAAGTAGCTTGAACCACCTTTATCGGGGTGGACTTTATCCATCAACCGACGGTGTGCTCCAACTATCTCATCCTTATTTGCATTGACTTCAACTCCTAGAATGTCTGCGGCGCGTTTCAATGACATTTCGTCGCCGTCAGTTTGCTCATTTGCCTCGTTTGCAGTCTCGTTGAGATGCGGTCGATGTCGCGCGACGTAAGCTTCCAACAGTCGTTTCGATTCTTCTTCTCGAAGCGTTCGATAGACTTCACGTAGATCTTCATCAGACAACGAGTTAAGATCACTCCCTTCAAATTCTCCAGCAAGAACGGTACCAGTCATCGTGCCGGTTTGGTGATCGAGCTTCATTGCGAGTTCAGTAGTTTGAGTTTCACTGTCAGTATTCTCAGGAGGAACTGAATTTGCAGTAGAGAAGGCTCCACGCACGCCTCGAACGATGCCTAGAAGTTGGTTAAAGAACAAGAACGAAATCGCAGCTCTTATCAAATTTACAAGAACTCGTGCGAAGGGGGCTAGCATGGTGCCAGCAGCTACGAACCATGGAATTCGAGACAATAGGACAAATGTTCCGAGAACACCTACGAGTATCAAGGACGCAATCAAGATGATACGAGTATTTTTGCTAGGACGTTGACTACTCCACAATAGTTTGCACAGGAGTAGAAATGCACCGAATCCGATAACGGCTAGCGCGAAGTACATCATGATTGCAGTTGTTCAATCAATTGTTGAGTAAACTTGCCGCGGAGCGTTTTAACCGCATCGATACCACCCGTTGCATAGGCAGCTACTGCGCGCAGAAGTTCGGCAAATTGTTGTGCTGATCCTGGTTGAAACGGGATGTGTGCTCCGTTTGTGAGTTGAGCAATCCCCGCGAAGACCTGAGCGACATAGGGATTGTGTCCTTCTTGGAACATGAACACAGGAAGCCGGTACAACGCGAGTTGTCCTGCTAAGTCGTAGAGCGTCTTTGATTCTTCTTCGCAGGCGTCACCAACAAAAGCTAGTGCTTTAAGGGTCGACTGCTGCGTTTCTTTAATTGTGTGGGACAACACGCGTGAAATCTGAGTTATTCCAGCATGACATTGAACTCGTTGCATAGTTTGCAACAGACCGCTAGCAGAATCATTCCAATGTGTCGCATAAAAATCGAAATGTCCTCGGTAATACACCAATTGAACCGCTAAATCCTCTTGTCGAGCCGTAGTAAAGAGTTCAGCATGCAGGCTTGTGGCTAAATCCCACGTAGGTTCCCGGCTTTGGGTGGCATCCATTGCAAAAATTAAGCGAGTTTGCGAGTCTCTCGGTACTGGAAAGCGCTTAGCAGCTTCGAGAAATTCACCTACAGAACTCTTGCCTGTCGGAAGTTTTTTCATCGGACTAGATTGCGTTGCCCTCTAGATACGGTTACGAATTGAAATCAGGGGGGAAATCTCTAGCGAGAATTGACAGTTAAAGGAATTGTTAAGGAACATCTTTAGTTATCATTATGTTTACGTCATTCTTTTATACAGAATTTTTTTCACTCAGAACTGTAACACTCAAGGAGACCTGATTGGCAGACGAAAACGAGACGCAGCAGACCATCGAGCGACTTCGTGTGGAACACCGAGATTTGGACGAAGTCATTGATGTGTTGATAAGGACCGGGTATGAAGATGAATCTAGAATTCAACGATTGAAGAAAAAGAAGTTAAGACTTCGGGATCAGCTAACTTGGTTAGAAAACGTGCACGGTGCTCAAGTTAGTAAGTGATCTGCGTTTGATGCCATCCTAATACTTTTCTCAATTTACTGCGATTCGATCGCTTAACCTACAAGCGATCAATAGTCATTATTGCTGTACTTGTAACGGCAACATTCCATACCATTACAAGTCCTGCTAATACGATTCAGGTTTCCAGGTTGAACCTATCCTACACGCACATCGTGTGCTATCGGCTTATGACGCTCAACTAGATCGCGTGGTTCTTGTTTCGAGTCACAGACAGTAGAGAGCGACTGAGATCGTTCTTTTCGAATTAATCAATTCCACAATTAATAAAACACGCGTTATTTACTTTACAATATACGCGTTTTGTAATTTATAAAAACTGCGTTTATCAGTCGTTTTCCAGCGAATTTTCTGTCGCTTGGCCCGTATTCTTCTCGATTTTTGTGTGTTATCCTACATCCGCTAATGTATTCCACTACAAGAATATTAGAAAATACGCGTTTATTACTTAATAATATAGATGTTTTATCTTCTACAATAAACGCGTACATTAATTTATAATAAGTGCGTTTGGCGACCTTAAACTGGTCTGTTGAAACGTTTGAAGGAGAGCATGTAGTTGACAATCTATCATCCGCGAATTGCAGATCAAATGTTGCGCGACGCACTTTCATTCCGCGCGGCAGTGTTGCTTGAAGGAGCAAGATATGTCGGTAAAACAGAGACCGCTCGTCAATTGGCGAACAGTGAGTTGCTTTTGGACATCGATGAAGATGCCCGAATGTCAGCACTCGTGAATCCAGACGGAGTTTTGAGTGGTACCCCCCCGCTTTTAATCGACGAGTGGCAGTTCGTCCCAGAACTCTGGAATCATGTTCGTCGGAAGTGCGACGATCGACAACAGCTAGGTCAATTCATTTTGACCGGTTCTGCACGCCCGTCGGATACGATAACACGACATTCAGGTGCAGGAAGAGTGGCACGATTGAAGTTACATCCCATGACCTTGGTTGAGCAGGGGATATCAGATCACTCGATATCGCTGAGTAGCCTACTACGTGGTGAAGAAGTTTCTGGTTCAAAGCCGAATACAACACTTTCCGATTTAATAGATGCAAGTTGTAAAGGTGGCTGGCCAGCGATGCTTTCTGCAAGTTTGGTTGACAGTCTAAAGCACGTCCGTTCCTACTTAGAAGAGATTACACATGTGGAATTATTGGGGGAGATAGCATTTGATCCAGGCCGCATGAGACAAATGCTAATTTCAATAGCACGCAATATTTCGACAGATGTTGCAATCAAGACTCTGAGGGCTGATGTGAATACTTCGATTCAAACACGAACGATTACTAAGTACCTAGATCAACTACAACAAATCCACATCGTGGAACAGTTGATGCCATGGGCAACTCACCTCAGGGCTCGTTCGCAGCTCCGACTGACCCCAAAACGATTCTTTTGTGATCCTTCTTTGGCTGTGGCAGCATTACGCGCTACACCGGACAAACTGCAGGCTGATATGCAATACTTCGGATTGTTATTTGAATCTCTTGTAGTAAGAGATCTACTGGTATATGCACAAGCGAACGACGCGAGTGTTAGTTTCTACCGAGACAATACTGGACTTGAGATTGATGCAATTCTCGAGACTTCCGCTGGCGTTTGGATTCCAATTGAAATAAAACTTGGTGGATCAAGCTATATCGAAGCGGCTGCTAAAGCTCTTATCCGATTAGAACGTAAAGTGGACGTCGAGAAAAAAGGCGATCCTGCAGCGAAACTGGTGATCACTGCCTATCCCGTCTTTCCACATACGCGACCAGACAGCGTATCAGTGCTGTCGATTGGGTCGCTTGGTCCTTAACTAGTGTGAAACCGCGAAATTAAGACATGGTTACAATTTGACACGGATGTTCTTTCGATGAGCTCTTTGAATGGAACGCCATATACCGCTATTGGCTTTGTCTCTAAGTCCGCGTGATATTTCGAATTTTGAGTAGGGCATCATGTCGAACCGGTATTTTGGCATCCCAAACGAAGACATATTAAGAACTTCACGATAAGAGTCATTATTCACATGAGCAGATAGGCTTCTTGTGCTCCACTAGTCGTCGATAAGGGGTTGCTTACACAACCAGATATGCAAATTCTTTGCTTAGACCTTGAGGGAGTCTTGGTACCCGAGCTTTGGATGGAAATTTCTAAAGCAACCGGCGTCGAGGAGATTGGTTTAACGACACGGGACATAACGGATTACGATGAACTGATGAAGTTGCGCCGAGGAGCTATGAATCGACATGGGATCGGCTATCAACAAATTAAAGACGCGCTCGCTGATGTAGTACCTTTTGATGGTGCCGAAGAGTTTTTGAATTGGTCTAGATCACAGTTTCAAGTTGCGATCTTATCCGATACTTTCTATGAATTCGCGATGCCGCTGATGCAAAAGCTAAGCTACCCTTTTTTACTGTGCCATCACCTGATTATTGAACAAGATCGAATCGTTGGGTATCGACGTCGTCAAACAGATCCGAAGACTAAGGTTGTGAAGGCATTTCGCTCGTTAGAGTTGACCGTGTATGCGTCGGGCGACTCCTACAACGATGTTGGTATGCTTCAGACGGCGAATAGTGGGTTCTTCTTTAATCCCCCTCTTCATGTAGTAAAAGACTATCCCGACATTCCAGTGGTTCAAAATTTCGACGAATTACAGTCTAACTTGCAAAGAGTCGCAAAAGCTTAATGTCGAGCTCGATGTCGCAACCACGAAAATTCTGGCAAGCTCTTGAGCAGGAAAATCCTCTCCAGATCGTTGGTACGATTAACGCATACAGCGCTCTACTTGCGGAACAACAGGGGTTTCGCTGTATATATTTATCAGGTAGTGGGGTAGCGGCTGCATCTTTCGGAATTCCCGATCTCGGAATCACGTCTTTAGATAATGTCTTGGAAGATGCTCGCCGAATAACCTCAGCTTCGACCCTGCCATTGTTAGTAGATGTTGATACGGGTTGGGGTAATGAATTCAATATCGCTCGAACAATACGCGAGTTAGAACGTGCTGAAGTTGCCGCGGTTCATATCGAAGACCAAGTTGCAACCAAACGATGTGGGCATCGTCCGAACAAGGAGATTGTTTCGACCACGGAGATGTGTAGTCGCATCAGAGCCGCAGTTGATGCTCGCGACGATTCAAACTTTGTAGTTATGGCACGAACCGATGCACTTGCTACCGAGGGTATTGAAGCGGTTATCGAGCGGGTTCAAAAATACGTAAAAGCTGGCGCGAACGCGATTTTTGCGGAAGCAATGACAGAGTTAGAGTTGTACCGCAAAGTGACCGAAGCGGTGTCAGTACCTGTACTAGCCAATTTAACCGAATTTGGTAGGACTCCTTTGTACACATTAGACCAGATGGCAAGCGTGGGAGTCCGAATGGCGTTATATCCGTTGTCAGCGTTTCGCGCAATGTCCGAAGCGGCAGGTGAAGTTTATCGTACTATTCGTACAGAAGGCACTCAGAATTCAGCAGTTTGCAAAATGCAAACTCGCGACGAGTTGTATCGCATCCTTGGATATCACGAATTTGAAAAGAAAATTAATGAATTGAGCTCATGAGTTTATGGTATGGTAGATAAGAAGCTAAGTGGTGCTGGATTACGCGGGCAAGAAGCCGGCGAAACAGCACTGTGTACGGTAGGTCAATCTGGAACGGGCTTAACCTATTTGGGTTACGACATTTCGGAGCTAGCTCGCGATTCCACGTATGAGGAAGTCGCATATCTCATTCTTTACGGTGAGTTACCGTCCGTAGAGGAGCTCGAAAAATTTTGTTCTAGATTAAGTACAATGAGGGATTTACCTCAAGAACTTTGTGCAACGCTTGAATTTATTCCTGCAACGGCACACCCGATGGATGTCCTTCGAACGGGTATCTCAATGCTCGGGAATTTTGAACCTGAGGGAGATCATGATCGCCAGTATAAAGTAGCCGAACGACTCATTGCAGCAAGTCCTTCGATTGTTAACTATTGGTATCAATATTCGCATGAAGGTAACCGAATCGACGTTGATACTCGCGCCAAGTCGACTGCTGAGCATTTCTTACGGACACTGCGAGGAGAGGTGCGACACGATTTATTTGTTCGAGTTATGGACGTTTCCTTGATTCTATACGCCGAGCATGAATTCAACGCTTCAACGTTTACTGCTCGAGTGTGTGCA
Organism: OMG group bacterium; assembly: GCA_012267385.1. GTDB lineage: Bacteria > Pseudomonadota > Gammaproteobacteria > Pseudomonadales > Azotimanducaceae > Bin55. The sequence continues at coordinate 16,370 of JAAXGW010000035.1, read as the reverse complement.
TCAACGCTCAGTGATATGTACTCTTGTGTCACCGCTGCGATTGGCTCACTTCGAGGTCCACTACATGGTGGAGCGAACGAAGCTGCGATGGAGCTCATTCAGACTTTTGAAGGACCGGAAGATGCAGTACAGGGCATACTCGAAAAGTTGAGCCGCCGAGAATTAATCATGGGATTTGGGCACGCGGTTTACCGTGAAGCAGATCCACGCAATGTCATCATCAAAGCCTTAGCAGAAGAGCTATCCAGTCTCGTAGGTGATACAAAGTTGTTTCCTATCTCTTGCGCGATTGAAAAAGTGATGTGGGAACAAAAGAAACTCTTTGCCAACGCGGACTTCTTTCACGCGTCCGCCTACCATTTGATGGGTATTCCGACGAAAATCTTCACACCTATATTCGTTATTTCAAGAATGGTAGGCTGGGTTGCGCATGTAATGGAGCAACGAAGTAATAATCGGATTATTCGACCTAGTGCGAAATACATTGGTCCCGAACCGAGACGTTTCACACCTATTAGTGATCGATAATTTTCATCACAACAGTGTTGGAGACTCAGATGTCTAGTGCGGCAGACTTAAACATCCGTCCCGAACCAGATACAGTACTGGTGGACATTGCCGACTATGTCTGCAGCGAGATGGAGATGTCCCAACAAACTTTAGAAACGGCTCGGCACTGTTTCATTGATACATTGGGATGTGGGTTTCTCGCACTACGATTTCCAGCCTGCTCAAAACTTCTAGGACCAGTAGTTCCGGGAACGGTTGTACCAAACGGTGCTCGGGTACCCGGTACAGCCTATGTTCTCGACCCAGTGAAAGCGGCTTGGAGCATCGGCTGTATGATTCGCTGGTTGGATTACAACGATACTTGGTTAGCTGCCGAGTGGGGACACCCCTCAGATAATCTAGGAGGGATACTCGCGGTTGCGGATTATATCAGTCGAAACGTACAAGAAGCAGATCGAGTTCCACTCACCATGCGCGATGTCCTTGTCGCTATGGTCCAGGCACACGAGATCCAAGGTTGCTTGGCATTGGAAAATAGTTTCAACAGAGTAGGGCTAGACCATGTTCTCTTGGTTCGGGTAGCAACAACAGCCGTTGTAACAAGATTGTTAGGAGGGGAACACGACGATGTAGTGAGTGCGCTTTCCCACGCTTTTGTCGATGGATCAAGTCTCCGAACATATCGCCACGCACCAAATGCAGGTCCTCGAAAGTCGTGGGCAGCAGGTGACGCTACCAGTCGAGCAGTACATCTCGCAATGCTCGTCTTGAAAGGCGAGATCGGATATCCAAGCGTGCTTACGACTCCGAAATGGGGCTTTTATGATGTTTCTTTCGGGGGGAAGACTTTTGAATTTCAACGGACGTACGGTACGTACGTTATGGACAACGTCCTTTTCAAAATATCTTTTCCAGCCGAGTTTCATTCGCAAACAGCAGTAGAAGCAGCCGTACAACTCCATCCTCAGTGTGTTGATCGTTTTGATGAGATTGAAGAAGTTGAACTCGTTACGCACGAATCAGCAATTCGCATCATCAGCAAATCTGGACCACTCAATAATCCAGCGGATCGCGATCACTGTCTGCAATACATGGTTGCCGTTGGGCTACTAAAAGGAAACCTTGTTGCTGAGGACTATGAAGACGATGTTGCTAGTGATCCTCGAATTGATCAATTAAGGAATCGAATGACAGTTCGCGAGGACAAAAGATACAGTGCTGAATATCACGATCCCGATAAACGCTCAATTGCCAATCGAGTCAATGTGAAGTTCAGCGACGGATCAGAAACGGGTTGGGTAGAAGTTGAATATCCCATTGGACATCGCTTCCGTCGCGAAGAGGGAATACCGTTATTAGAAGAGAAGTACCATCGAAATCTGAGGACACGGTTTTCGGACGAACAAGCTACAAAAATTGAAGATGCTACAAGTGAACTCGATCGATTTTGTGATTTGACAGTGTTGGAATTCGTGGATCTTACGGTTATCTAAAGTTCTTTCTTGCATTGATTGCAGGCCTCACCTTCGAGCCACTGCCGGTTGCCGATGGCTCAGCGATGTGTAGAGAAGCTGTTGGAATTGAAGGTTGGATGTCATATTTAAAAGATATTCGAACAGTACGTGGTCGCTGAAACGCCGCGGGTAGCCCGAACGTGGGGGAGGGTGCTCCGGTTTGTTGATCTGCTACTTTTCTGACCTCCAGAATCCCATTCGTGTCGAAGACATTGAAGACATCTAGTTTAATTTGAAGAGCATTCGACCAGATTGTTTGATCAAGTTGTAATCCAAAATCAATATTGAATATACCTTCTGTTCTTCCGAGAGAACCTCGTGGTGTAAGTCTACCTTGACGATGAAAAGATGCAGATCCGTAGCGGGCAGCATTCGGATCAGTGGGATGGATCCCGAATGCATTTCTCGGTCTTCCATGTAGATACGAAGCTGAAAAACTACACTGCCATCGCGGTAGAAACTTGTACACACCGAATACTTTCAGCGAGTGGCGGCGATCGTTAGGCAAATTCCCATAGGCACCCTCCATCAAACCGGCAAAATCGAACAACGTCGTAATCCCGGCGTCAGATTGACCGTTATCGAATCTAACTAAGCCCTCGTAGTTGCTGTAACTATGCGACCAAGTGTATGTCGCATCTAAATATGAACCCCGGCTCCAAGATTTCTTTACAGCTACTGTCAAACTGTGATACTTGCGGACTGGTGTTGGATAGCCTAATTCTGCAGCGCTCAATTCGATAATCTCGGAGATACCATCGCCGTCCACGTCATATCGAGTTCTCACGTTCGTACCAGGGTTTGTGAGAATGTAATGGAACTCACCTGGTAAACCGATTGCTTCATCGATCGTAATATCTTCTATTGCGCGTCCAAGATTACGATGTATATAAGACAGTCCACCTCTAAAGTTTGACCAAAACTCTGCTTCAAATCCGACGATGAACTCATCTTGGTACATGGGTTTAACCGTTGTATTTAAAACTTCGTCCGCGGGTTGTACCAAACCGTCACCAAATACACTAGTCGGTCCAATCTTGTTGCCAAGCACGACGCTTCCGTCATGTGAGATGGCACTACCCAATGTAAACCAATCTTGCGTGAATAATTCGGATCCCGCTAGTCGAACATTAGTGTTATTCGCTATTGGTAAATGGTAGCGGCCTGTGTTCAGAAATAGTCTTGATTTTCCATTTGCTCTCACATCCCATACGATACCAAACCGAAGTGCCCATTGGTTTGTCATTTTGATGAATGTTTCACCGAGGGCATTCCTGTTGTTAAAACCCTCATTTCTGATTCCTAGACGTGCGGAAACGTTGCTGAAAACATCCCACAAATCCTCAATATACCCCGCACTAGCGGTTGTCTTAAAGCTGCCGCCCCTGCGGTATAGTCGATGACGCACTACTGTAGTTACTCCATCGGGCACTATTCCCCCGTTGTCAAGAGTTGAACTGGGAGTTACGGAGTAATACCGATAGTACTCGCCACCATTGGGATCTAAGTATCGTCTTGAGTCTTCAGAAGTATTGGTCTCGTGTGGTCGAGTCCAAATCGAACTCGATGTCTATAACCAAGATTGAATTCAATATCTACGCGATACAGTTCACGTGTATCTAGGCTGGAACCAGTCGAGAGATTTGTCCAGCATCCAATTGGTCTCGGCTGTTCATCTCGTGAATCGTATGCCGCTGGACACAGATCGTCGAGAGCCGAATAGTTGGTTCGGTCATATTGATTTCGTCCCGACAGTAACGACAGGATGAAATTTCTTCCAATAGTACCTATGTAGTTTCCAATAAAGTTTTTTCCGCCCCGGTTGGAGAAATTGTCGCCTCGATGCATTCCAATTTCACCATTTAAACGATCCCAGTTGTATGACGAGGTCACACTGGTTCTTTCATCTGAAAAGACAGTAAGTTCTAAACGATGGAAATAATTGATGATCCAATCAAGTTTGCCACCCCAGAAAGGATCTGCGCTTGTTGAACGATTAAATCGATCACTCTCTGTAAAGTCATCAGTTTGATAGTCGCGACCTTGATAGATCGCGTGGACGTAAATACGATTTGGTACGACCGGACCGCCTGCAGATAGGAAGTACTGAGTTGAAAAGGTCTTGTCGGCACTCTCGAATGAAACAAATTCCCCATCTTGGGTCGGATCTGGGATATCTGGGTTGTAACTTCGCAATACTTCAGGAGTCGTGGTATAACCCATTCGAGCAGACCAAGAACTCTTGCCTCTTCTTGTCGTACCACTCAAAACTCCACCCGTTGAACGTCCGTACTCCGCGCTAAATCCGCCGGATTTGAATTAAAACTGATCAAAAAACTCGGAGGGGATAGCACTGCCACCTAATCCTCTTCGAAAATCTGTGACATTCATACCGTTAATGTAGTACACATTCTCAGCCACTGAAGAACCGCTAAAAGAGACCAGATAACCAAATGCAACGTCGCCAAACATCGTTCCGGGAATTAACAACGCGACCGATTCGATGTTACGAGATACTGGGAGTTGTTCAACCTCTGTAGCCGTTAACACCGTTGACTTTTCGACGGACTTGACATCGAAGGACAGTTTTGTGCTTGCAGTCACCGAAACATCTTCCATATCCCCAAATTCCAATGTAAAGTGGATTGAACACCCCTTACCCGAATAAACTGTGGTGGTGCGGAGAGAGTCTTGTAGCCTGTTGCACTGGTTGTAACTTCATACTGTCCTGGGACTACTTGAGAAAAATTGAAGGTTCCCGTTTTTGAAGTTTCGATGGTTTTTACGGCGTTTGTGTCTAAATTTCGGATTGTTATTTCTGCATCTTCTACGAGGTTGTCGTTTGAAGTAACCACACCGTGGATAGATCCATTCACTCACGAGACCAGCGATACCAGAACGATGCCGATACGCCTAGTTCAGCACCCACCTGTTCCGCGGAAACCTCAGAACTTCGGTAAGCACTACCGCTTCGCGTTTGAATTCGTCGCTAAAACTTCTCCGAGTGCGTCTTTTCTTAGAATCAGTCATGGATAAATTCTCCTATAAATTATCTTAATGACGGTCCCCCAAACCGTACGCGAACCCATCAAACGGTTTCTCCACTAATACGATGAAAATAGTTTTCAGTCGTAAAGGCTTTGATAGTGCCTCTGGAGGTGCGCCTTCTCCCATAATCAAAGGTCGACCCGTGAGTATTCCCATTCCAGCAACACATCGCTCCCAAACAACGTACGGTCATTTAGGGCTAGGCGCGGTCGTTAGAGAAATCACGAGGAACTGTTTCACCGAGAATAGCCTATGTCATTGCGACCCAATGTTTCAAGGACACAAGTGTGCCTTTGGGCAAACTAGCGCCGCTCAAAGTCACCTTACAAACAACAATGTTGGAGTTGGCGATGTGTTTCTATTCTTCGGGCTCTTTTCGGGGATAGACGGGAAACACCGACACCATCGAATTTTTGGTTTCTTACAGGTTGAAAGAGTTTTGCACTTGGGAGCAAATCCGAAATTGGAAGACCAACCACCTGGTTTCGAAATTCAGCATCCTCATACTATCGGAGTGTGGAGTCCTAATAACACTATTTACTTAGGACCAGGGAAGACCGCAAAAAAGAGTCATTCAGAATTAAGTCTCTCAGTTCCGGGCAATCAGGTAAGCAAGTGGAAAATCCCACATTGGTTGAAAAACACGGGGCTCACATACCATGGAAGGCGCGATCGATGGGGCGACGACTATACTCTACAAGTAGTTCCCAGAGGGCAAGAATTTATCACAGATATCACGGGGAACTATGATGCCTACGGTTGGTTAGAAAAGATTTTGTCAATAATCTTTAGAGATCAATCGTAGATTCATTTCGATCGCAGAATAAAGGATGAATTAACACCATCTGACCTTACCCGACTCGATTCGATAGAGTAAGTAGTCTCGCACTCGTTCCGCGGAATGTCGATTCATAAACGGTATTTTTAGTGTGTTTGAATAAGTAGTCGAGTGCGCGAACATTTGTAGTGTGCTCCGATTACGAAGTCTTTGAATGATTGACTGGGAAATGCGCACCTCTTGGAGCTTGGATATCGGAATTACGCGGAGATCATGTCCCAAAAATCCTTTGCGTAGCAAAATGAAATTCTCGTAGAACGCATACCCGGTGCGACGCCAATATTGCCACCAAATTAGTACTCCCAAAGGACCGAGTATGAGCAGCCAAATATTTGCTGCGCGAGTGCCCATGATAAACCACAACTCTCCCCACATCAATGCAACTATTAGCGGTCCTGTGCCTAAAAGACCAATAAAGAAATATGCAGGGGAAAAGCGTTGAATTTCCTTTGATCTTGGATCGAGCGGCAGATGTTGATTTGCTTTTGGAAAGATTTGTCCTGCAATTTCTCGACAGATTTCAGCATCCGCGCAAGGAATATCGATTTGATGTGTAGCGTTTCCAACAGCGGTCCCCACTGTGTCGTCTTCATCAGACTGTTGTACTTTTACGTCATAACGCTGAAACAATCTAGATCTCACTGTCAAATATATTCTCAAAATCTGAACTTTGCGAATCTCCACAGTAGTGGTTTTACGTGTTACCAATCCTCGTTCACTGATCAGTCTGGAATCTTCTTGACGAAGTCTGTAGTCATTGTGTGAAACATAAAAGGTCGCCGCTTTGATGAGGAAACCTATGATCAAACTTGGAATCAGAATCACTACCGCAGCAAGTAAAAAAAGCATCAATGGAAGCAGTAATTGTGTGGTTGATTTATTTCTGTTCTCTTCGCGCTCTTGTGCAGACCACTTCCATGCTTGTTGAAGTGCATTGAAAAAGTTTAAATTGGTTTCCAAGTCGTCTTTCAGTTTATCTTGGACTTCTTCCTGCAGAGTCGTATCTGTTGGCACAATATCGTCAGCGAGATTTAACTGATAATAGATGACGTATGCATTAGATGTAATGACTAGCACAAATCCAATACCTAAAACGGTCGCAAAGATCATCCCTTTGGAACAGATCGCCGCGATCAACATACTCTTGCCGCGCAACGCATAGAGAGATTTATCGTCTGATCCTTTAGATGTCTCAAAGACCGAAATTTCATCAGTTTGTCGTTGGCTATCGGTGAGTTGGGGTTCTTTTACGTGAGATCTGAGATACTGACCTACAAAAATCGGCAATGCTGGAATCTCGATTTCGGGTCCCATTGAACTTGCGGTATCTACTGAAACTCTGACTAGCCTAAATAGTCTTTCGATCGGACCTGATTCCAAATTTACCGACCGAATTCTTTCCCAAAGAACTACTTTGTGAGTACGACGAAATACCCCAGATTTCATTGCAATACCAGCTTCAGAAATCTTTACTCGAAGTACTAAAAAGGAAAGCACGGCACTAATCACCACAAACACCAACACCGCAATGGCGTAGTACAAAATAGCGGTTACGAGTCCGACATCTAGGAACTGCAACAACACTACAGTCAAACCACCTAGGGACAAAATTTCTATCACGCTGCGTGCAACGCGACGAAATCGTCGAATTGCGATAGAGAGAATCGCCATCGGCGAGGTCAGTCGCCACTCTTCGTAAAACTCTATGTCCGTTTGACTAGCCAATTAACAGCACTCACAAAATCTAGCTAAGTAATTATTCGACGTCTTGGTATCGCATTGCTTGGTGCATGATATCGGCTTCTTCAAAGGTATCTCCATAGGGTTGAAAGCCGTGGCGAAGATAAAAGTCCGCTGCACTCAACTGCGCGTGTAAAAATACCGGGGAGTAGCCTAACTCCCGTGCCCGCTTGACCGTCGCGTGCAATAATTTTTCTCCGATTCCTTGATTTCGATACGGGATGAGCACGGCCATTCGGCCAATTTGACCACTTGGAAGTAACCGAGCCGTACCTACAGGTTTATCATCTATTAAGGCGAGAAAGTGCACCGCCGTAGCATCAAGTCCATCTAATTCCAAGTCTTGTGGTACGTGCTGTTCTTGGACAAAGACTTTCAACCGAACTTGGCAAAGCAAATCACGGTCGTGAGTCCATGAAGCTTCGCGTATTAGTACGTTGGTTTCATTCAATCGAGTCGCTCGTTTCGGATACGGTCGATTTCGCGTAAGGCGAGTTCCTTAGCTAGACCGAGATAGGTATCGGGTCGCAATGACGCTAACGACGCACGGTTTTCAGCAGACAGTCCCGTATCAGATAATAGCTGTTGGTAGAGCTCATCGTCCATCTGTTTTCCACGAGTAATCTGTTTTACGATTCCATACGAATCGGAAATTCCTTGTGTCCGCATAACTGTTTGCACGGCCTCGGTAAGGACTTCCCAAGAGGAATCTAAGTCAGTTTTGATCTTGTCTTGATCCGGTTCTAATTTTGAGATTCCTTTACAAGTGCTATTTATGCTCAACACCGTATGGCCGACAGCAACACCAAGGTTTCTCAAGACCGTCGAATCAGAAAGGTCTCGCTGCCATCGAGAGACCAACAACTTGTGAGCTAAGTGTGTCTGTAGACTGTTCGCGATACCAAGATTACCTTCTGCATTTTCAAAGTCAATTGGATTTACCTTGTGCGGCATCGTTGAACTACCCACTTCTCCTGAAACTTGCTTTTGCCGAAAATACCCGATCGCAATGTAATTCCATATGTCTCGGACAAAGTCCAACAAGACACCGTTAAAAACTTGGAGATCATTTAAGAAATGGGCTAAGTAATCATGACTCTCGATTTGAGTTGTGATTGGATTGGGTGTTAAGCCGAGCGATCTCACGAAAGACTCCCCAAGCTCTGGCCAGTCTAGATTAGGGAGTGCTATGGTGTGCGCGTTGTAGTTGCCCACAGCGCCGTTCATTTTGCCTCGAACTACCGTCCTTTCTAATCGTTGTCTGACGTCGTGCATTCTTGAGGTAAACACTACGATCTCTTTTCCTAAGGTTGTCGGCGATGCGGGTTGTCCGTGTGTCCGAGCAAGCATGGGCAGGGCGATCATGGGTTCCGCTCTCGCCAAGAGATTGTCCACAAGTCCGTCGATGCGAGGAATCAAGACTTGATCTAAGAAATCTCGTAGTATGAGTGCGTGTGCGAGGTTGTTAATATCTTCGGAGGTACAAGCGAAATGAATCCATTCCAGTTGATCGCCGAATTCAAGCTCTGCAAATTTCTCTCTAAGAAATAGTTCTACTGCTTTTACGTCGTGATTCGTTTGATTCTCAATTTCTCGAATGGTGCGCCCATCAGTGATCGAAAAATCTTTCCAAATCTTCTGACACTGCATAACTGTTGGTTCACTGAGGGGAGGGAAAGAAGGTAGATTGCCATGGCGGTTCAAATATAGAAACCACGATACTTCGATTCTTACCCTATAGCGCATCAGTGCCCATTCACTTGCGAACGGTGACAATAGTTCACCTATTGCGCGATAACGTCCGTCTAATGGACTGATAGCAGTTAATGGCTCAAAAGAACTATCTGTCATTAACGGGAAATACTTTGTTGATTAGTGCGGACCCAAGACATCGTGTCCCTTGGTAAAACGCTGCGTACTGACCCGGAGTAATCGCACGTTGAGGAGCCTTGAAATGTATTTGAATATGTTTGTCTTTGAATGTAATGGCACACGTTTGAGGCGGTTGACGATGACGTACCATGGCTTCGCATTCTGCATATTCATGCGGATCGTTTACTAACCAATTCATGCTGTCAGCTTCCAGCTCATCATTGAGCAAATCACAGTCATTTTGTGTGACGACGAGCTGATTCGTCCGTTGATTCTTTTGCATCACGTACCAAGGTGCTTCGACACCTTTGCGTCGTCCACCGATACCCAGACCGGTACGTTGTCCGAGAGTATAGTAGGGAAGCCCGATATGCTCTCCCACCACGCGATCGCTTGTATCGACTATCTCACCTTTGTCTTGTTTGACGTACCGCGCCAAAAAGTCCTTGAATCGACGCTTTCCGATGAAGCAAATACCTGTGCTATCTTTTTTATCGTGTACAGAAAGTCCGATCTCTCGTGCGATTTTTCTAACCTCTGTTTTCGTCAACTCTGCAAGAGGAAACAGACAGCGAGCTAGTTTCGAGCGAGGCACTCCGCTCAAGAAATACGTCTGATCCTTCTGCAAATCCACGCCTCGGTGCAACGAAAACTCACCGTCGTGAGTCTCTGTCCTAGCGTAGTGCCCAGTTGCTATGAGTTCGACTCCTTGAGCGTTCGCGTATTCGAGAAACAAGCCAAATTTTATCTCCCTATTACATAACACATCGGGATTAGGTGTCCATCCATGGTTGTACTGTTTGAGAAACTGAGCAAATACTCGTTCCCAGTATTCGTGAGCGAAGTTGATTGGTTCAAGAGGGATTTTCAAACTGTCTGCGATTGCGCATGCGTCTGCGTAATCCGCTTCTGCCGTGCAATACTCGGTCCCATCGTCTTCGTCCCAATTCTTCATAAACACCGCAGTCACATTGTACCCTCGTTCCACAAGAAGGGCACCAGCGACCGCAGAGTCTACGCCTCCAGACAATCCAAGTATGACGTTTGACCCTTTCATTAGATGTACACTAAATTTAACAGAGTATCGGTGTTTTAAGTATTTTGTACGTCTAGGCTGTGCTAGAACACAGGAAAATCTAAATATACGTATCAAGTCAGCACATCCTGCGAACCAATCTCTAAATTTTTTGGTTTTCCAAAACGGTACATGAAAATCACACCCCAAGACTTAATCACCGAACCATGAAATTTCCTCTCAAATAATAAATATACACTCAAAGGAGAAGTAGATCGTTTAGCTCAGTCAATGCTGAAGGACAAATGGAGTGAAGAAGTCTGCTAGAATATGATCAAATTTGTAGCGTCGCAACAATGGTAGCTTAAATTATTTTTCTGCAACAGCACTCTAATTCGGAGCCGGTCACTCAGCAAACAAGTGTTCGTTGGCTCAACAACGATGAATTTGTAATTGGACGTTTTGGTCTTTTAGTCTTGCTGAGTATTTCAGCACTTAGTCTGACAGTCGTTTCCTGCGCCCAACCGATGGTAGAATCTCAATACACTCAACCGGTTCACAAAACGTTTTCGTTCAATGAGCCGTCTACCTTTCATCGAGCGAGCGAACAACATAAGGCGACACTTCGAGCCATAGCCGAAAATGAATTTAGCTTGGATCACTTGGCTCAAGAAGACCAAGACCTCTTAAACGAAGCATTGCGTTATAGTGGTGTTGAGGTTCATCATGCGTGTGTAATCGACCAGAATGCACGTGCGAATTTTCGAGCGTTTTTTGGTAGATGGGCTCATGACCGGAATGTAAGGTATCACCCAACTCACGGGTTTAAGAACCTTCTGGATGTGAAAGGTGATGAAGGGGAACGGAACGAGTGGCAGAAGCTCATTACTGATGCTGCTGATTATCCATATCCATTCAGCGAGTCTGAAGTCCTACCTAAAGTTGTACCTATCGACCTGAGTTCGATTCAACTCCAAGATCGCTCCGATTCGACGGCTAGATACACTAGTCTTCCCTCGGCGTTGTTGATTGCCAGCGTTGCGGAAGACAATATCGTTGAACGCAAGGACTTGAAAGTTGATTTCATTGTAAATCTCAAAATGAAACGAGTAACTTCACTGACCCTTTATTTACCAATGCCGGTCAGTGTATACACGGGAATAAGCCTCCGAGAACTGAAAATTACTTACAAGTTTGAAGATGACGCGATCAGTGATAGAAACGTATTAGTGAGTATGAACCAGACTATGAAAGGGCGAATTTGGTTGTTGTTTCGACCAAAGTTGGCTGTGCTGACGAAATTGTCTTATGTTGAATGTGCGGAAGAAGCAGTTAGGCAATCGTATCTCTACGAGAGCATTGATGCGATCAGAGCTCTTGGGCAAGATTAAAAGTATAGATTCTCGTTCGTTAGACTAATAGACACTCCGTTCAATTGTTGATCTGCGATGTTGAAGACAAAGTAATCTCGATTAGTTGACCGCGGTTGCGATCCATGTGTGTTTGCGAAAGAAGTAATTTGGTGACGTGTATTATTGTTTACGTTGAATAGCCAGGTATGGATGCAGTGTCAAAGTTAACCCATTTAACTGCTTCGGGTGAGGCAAAAATGGTAGATATAACCGAAAAAGAAGCGACGCATCGGACTGCCGAAGCTGAAGCTCGAATCATTATGCAACCCGATACACTGGATTTGGTGATGTCTGGTGACCTACCTAAAGGTGATGTTTTTTCAACTGCTCGGATTGCCGGAATTCAAGCTTGTAAACGTACAAGCGAACTCATTCCACTCTGTCATCCACTTCCACTAACAAACGTCGAAATATCCTTTACGAGACGTCACTCCAACTGTCTTCAAGTTCGAGCAAGTTGTCAGGTACGAGCGCAGACGGGCGTTGAGATGGAAGCATTAACGGCAGTGAGTGTAGCTAGTTTAACAATCTATGACATGGTAAAAGCGGTCGAGAAGGGCGTGATCATTGAGAACATCGCGTTGATTTCTAAGCAGGGTGGAAAGTCCGGCGATTGGCAGAGATGACAACTCAATCAATCACCATCCAAGTAAAGTTTTTCGCGTCTTTGAGAGAGTCATTGGGGATGTCCCAGATCAATCTAACCGTTCCGGTCGAAAGTACGGTAGAAATGCTGTTGAAAGAAATTCAAGACACTTACGGAAGAGATAATCCATTAATAGATATCCGCCATGTACACGTCGCTGTAAACCAGCAACTGGTTGAGTTTGATCAAATGATAGAACAAGACGATGAAATTGCTATCTTTCCACCAATTACGGGAGGATAAATCATGCATTCCGTCCGTGTTCAAGAAGAGGATTTTTCAATTCACGCTGAGTGGAAAGCTTGTCACGAACGACTAGGGGGGAAGGCAGGTGCAGTCGTTTCATTCGTTGGGCTGGTACGCGAACGGTCCAATACGGGTAATGTATCGCGTTTGTATCTAGAGCATTATCCCGGAATGACCGAAACAAGTATTGAACAAATCGTCGCGAAAGCGCAACAACGATGGTCGTTGTTTGATGTAATAGTAATTCATCGAGTTGGAGAATTACAGCCTGAAGATCAGATCGTATTGGTAATAGTAGCCTCAGCACATCGTGCGGACGCTTTTGCTGCCTGCGAGTTTATTATGGATTTCCTTAAAACCGAAGCGTTTTTTTGGAAAAAGGAAACTGGCGACGAAGAGGCTGTGTGGATTGAGCCTACTCTGAACGACACGTATCGCAGAGAGAAGTGGCAGAAATAACCCTGCAATTTAGATACAGATTACTCGATGTGTTGTATGATTTCTTGAAGTGTATAGTTTGGTTGAAGGTACTTTTTCCACTGTTAATCAGGTATCGGAATACAGATGCTCTGTGCGGCGGTCTGCTAGTCTTTGTACATGAAACCGCACCTTGAGCTACCACCGTACATGCACCATCGCGGCCGCAAATTTGCAATGCGATGCTGAATGCAGTTACTACGGATTATTATCGTACGCTAAGTACGTACCATTTGATTGGTTAAGAAGCTCAGGAAACAAACTATGACTGAGCTCTCTCAGTGCGATTGGTCAAGTGAATTTCGAAACCGGCTTCACAATATGCATTTGTATCGTATGTAATAGTTAGTGGTAAAAAAACAAATGTAGTTTTCGCGCTAGATTGGTAAATCGCTTTCGACTGAGTTTCTGATAGTATGTTAAAATTGACTAAAATCTCACATACTGTACTTTTAGTTGAAAGGAGTGAAATAGGCAATCGTAGATGCACTTCATTATTGCCCCACAAACCAAAATCGGTCAACATATTCAATGCTATAAGGAACTAAATAGTTCGTTGATCAAAAGGGACTGAGAAATTGTCCGAAAACGTTCGCAGTCCAAAATCGAAAAGAGAAAACAACCATGGAGATTTATCGAACACGTCAGCTTCTAATGTTGTTAGGGGGCGTATTGTTTTTGTGTTGGACGCTCCTAGCCTCGGCTCAAGAAGAGGACACGCCCACGAGTGAACCGCGACCACCCTGGCAAGAGAAACAAGCCCAGCTGGATGAAATCTGGACGTCTCTAGGACTGTCTGAGGATCAAGAGCGACAAATCAGGGAGATTGTTCGACGTGGGATCAGCGATCAAACTGCGGTCTATCGAGAGCATGGTTTGGCGTTGGGACAGTTGGTTCAGTCCGACTCACAAGAGCGAAGATCGATACGCGAACTTCGGCGCTTGCGTCGCAACGCGCAAAAGGCGCGAGAAGCGGCGGGACCCATCGTTGAGCAACAAGTGGATGAAATCGTAGCCTTGCTCACTGAGGAGCAACTCCAAAGCGCCACCAAGTTGGAAGCTACACTCACGGAAATATTCACCTTCGCCAGCCGTCGGCAGCCTGTAAGGGACTACATCGCGGGAGTTCCCAAGCAATTGGGCCCACCCATTGTGTTTCCGGCCTCAACATCCGATGGAGAAAGGGCCAAGTTCGGTCGGCGCGGTGGTCTGTTCTTGTTGATGTTACTCGGAGTACTGCTTGGGGCAGAAATGTTGTGGTCGTACTTCGGCAAGAAAAAAGCCTACCACGTCAAAGAGACCTTCGCCAACATTGGCATCGCGGTAGGAACCCAACTGTTGAGACCGATCTCGACCGTCTGGAAGCTTTGGGTCTTTGGCTTTTTTGGCTTGTTCTTTTTTACCGACAGCAACAACGATCTGCCGTGGACGTTTGAGCGTTCGGGTTGGATGTTCTTGATTACCTTCATCGTGGCCGACTTTGCGTATTACTGGTACCACCGATTGAGCCACGAGGTTACCTTTCTGTGGACGATGCATCACACTCATCACTCCAGTCCGCACATGAATCTCACCACTGCGGTCCGATTGAACTGGGTGGCGAATTTTGTGGCCCCCTTCTTCTTCCTGCCCCTAATATTGATCGGATTTCCCGGGGATTTTGTGGCGTTTTCACTCGCGCTAGGGCTGTTCTACCAATTGTTCTTGCACACGGAAGCGATTCCCCGATTAGGTTGGTTCGAAGGCAAGCTACTGAATACCCCGTCGGCGCACCGCGTCCATCACGGCTCGAATACGCAATACATTGACAAGAATTACGGTGGGGCTTTGATTATCTGGGATCGCCTGTTCCAGTCTTATGAACCCGAGGTTGAGAAGGTCGAGTACGGAGTCACCACGGGCAAGGTCGGGTACAACCCCTTTGTGATCCAGCTGAAACCACTATTCAGCTACCTCCTTCGCAACTTGAAGCGGGAACGTGTCGTCGATAACGAACGGAAGGCTGTAGCTTGAAGTGACTGCAGCTGAAGACTATAGATCTGGTTAGTGACAAAGCTTGCGAGAACTTGCTCGATTTGAGTCAAGCATGATAATCTCATAGTTCAACTTCTTCTGCTTCAGCCGCCTCGCCAAAGTAAACGTATCGAAATCGAATCCAACTTGCCGGCATAAATATCGCGATTCACTTCCAGGCGTGCTAGGTTCAACTCAACCGCGGCACTGGGAGTAAAGAACCAAGATCCCGATATTCCGACCACATTGCTGTCGGCGCCCTCAGAGTAAATAAAACGCACGCCGATCTCATCTCTGGGATAGATTCCGGCGGTGAGTCCATGATGAGTTGCGCTCGTTGAGCGCTCAAGATCAATTTGAGGTAGCACCGCGCCGAGATCAGGTATTTCACTCTGAATACTCACGCTTCGGGTGCCCGCGTTAATCGATAACCAGTAAAAAATGTCTCCGAGCAAACCGGCGCGACGCAACGAAATACCCCAGTTCTCAGTTGCCGTTTCTGAACCAAAATTCAATCGGAAATTCGCAGGAGCAAATCGCAGATGGAGATAAGCAGAAGTATCTTCGACAGAAGCACCGTACCGCATTTCGAGAGTGGTCAACTCACCGAGGTACTTACCCACGTTCAACAGCATTGCCGAACTCTCCGTGTGCACTTCCAGAAACCGCCTTGGACGATCGACAGCGCCTTGTGAAATCCGACCCCCTACGTACCAACCGGAATCTGCCAAAACATATCTTCCTCCGATCGAGAAGTCCATGGTGTTCGCGTAGTAATCCCTTGTAAGTTCGGCAACATCGATCTCAAGGTCAATATCGATGTCAAAGGGCAACTGCAGGTCGAATTCCGGTAGTGATGCGAAGTCAAAATCGATCAGCGAAGCTAAGCTCTCCTTTCTTTCACCTGAGGTAAAGGCAACAACCAGATAGCTACTGTGGCGAGCGAACGGCGCGAGTTCGTAAGGTGCGTCTTGGATCTCAACGGGCTTGAAATAACGGGTTGCACCAATGTTGTAATGTGTAGATTCGAAAACACTTG
>JAAXGW010000018.1 GCA_012267385.1 OMG group bacterium | reverse complement strand
TTTCGCACCCGTGCGGAAGCAAGCCGAGAAGTTTTTAGCTACTTGGAAGGGTTCTACAATCGTTGCCGAATACATTCAGCACTGGATTATCAGTCTCCAGTGGCTTATGAACGGAGATATGTGGTGGAGCATGGTTCTACAGCAAATCCCAAAATAAACTGTCTATCAAACTGAGGCAACTTCAGCGACATAAACCCACAACAATTGGTTCGCAATTAACACGGGCTGAACGAAAGAAATTTCAAAAATTAAAGAAAGAAAACCAGTCTAATATTGAAGCGGCTTTGCAGCGTCAACGAACCAAGATTTCAGCTACAATGGTTCGGCGAGAGGTTAAGAAACCGATACAGGCGAAGACCGAACTTCCTCCTGTTACTGAATTCGAAAATTGGAAGTTCCCAACTGATATGCACTGTCGGGACCCAGTGCCTCTTCCTAGCGACGATTTCGATTGCTCTGAGCTTGAAACGTTACTCAAGCTCGGCGAAGAGTCAAAAGGCGGTTACAGTACTGACGAACTTAACATAAATCTAGGCATAGATTTGGGAACAAGTTCGACAAAAGTGGTCGCCCGCTTTCCTTACGAGCCCAGCCAGCCAACAATCGCCATTCCCGCTCCTACACCCTGTCGAATTCTAGACAACCCGCATCTCTGACGCACGATTCTTTGGTTGAAAGATGATGGATCAATATTCATGTGGCCGATAGCTGACGCTACCGTTTTCGACACACTTAAGCAAGACTTGATAGTAGGCAGATTCAATTCCAACCGATTTCGCGAGTCTGTAGTTGAGAAAGTAAACCACGAACAAACGGTTACAGCGTATTTGGCCTATGTCATCCGTTACGTCAGGGGATGGCTTAGAATAAATCAAGCACAAGCGTTTAGAAATCGCACTCCTGTGTGGCGATACAACATTGGGATGCCGACCGACAATTTTGACAAGCCAATAATAGCTGAATTGTATCGTCGTGTCGCAGCTGCGGCTGTTCTATTAGCCGATCTTGGACTACCGATAGCCGCTGACAGTACTGAATTGGTACTGAGTGAACCAGAAATCATTCAAGCAGGAAAGTTTATTGACGTCGCCGAAGAACAAGGTGTAGGCGTGATACCTGAAGCAGCTGCAGAAATGACTTCATTCGCCAAATCAGAACGTAGAGCCGAAGGACTCTACATGATGATCGATGTAGGTGCGATGACACTGGATGTCACGACCTTCACGCTACATTCAAATCCACAACAAGGAAAAGATCCGATCTATTCCTTCATGGCTGCTAACATTCAACCACTCGGAGTAGAGTCGTATTACTGGTTTCAAGATCAGGGTAAGTCGAAAGACGATTTCAGCCAACAGTGTAGGCACACTTTGACATGGGTTATAAATACCACTAGAAAGTCTAGAGACCCGTATTCTGACCGATGGAAACTAGGTGAAAGATTTCCTATTTTCCTCGTTGGGGGAGGAGCGAACCACCGTCTCCATCGGTCGATTGTCGAAAGTCTCGACTCATGGATGAAAAAATATGTACGAAATGACGGCATTCGCCTTGCTCAACCCGAACCTCCAAAGACGTTGGACAATGCAGGCTTAGATTTAGACTATGGGCGAATGGGGGTTGCATGGGGACTAAGTTTCGACTTCGCCGAAATAGGAGAAATCCACAGTGTGAGCGAAACTGACGATTTACAGATAAAAGTAGGTGAATCTCCTTGGAACGATTACATCGGAAAAGATCAGGTGTAATGACACCCAAATGTAGTTGTCTGAAAAAATCACAAGTTTGTGGACCCACGAGGTAAATGCATTGAGTAAGCGGAAAAAGCCCTGTCTGTGATCTGTTATACGCAGCACACCGCTCGCTTCATTCACAGCACGTTTTGATAACAGAGAGCGTCGTAAGCGAACAGCGAGATCGATCGCACATACTGTCTTGAATAAACCAACGAAAGCAACTTCATAGACTGCCCACAAATTTTCAGTCGTGCAATACTCCGTAATACTCGACTTTCTGTTTGTGACTACTGAAACCTGACTATGCATTTTCCAACATTTTTACAATAGCAATTAATTGCAACGCATCGGTTTTCCGATTCATCAGCAGATTATCCAACCTCTTCACGACGACCGAATCAGTTTAAACTCTCAGTCTTGCACGACATGGTGCCTTAGAAATTACTGTTCAGCAATCAGTCGATCCAACTTCTTCAAAACCTTCCAGCATACTCGCTAATGCGAGGGACACTAATTCATCTGTCAAGCATTTGTCTCTCGCGGGTTCAATCTCATGACACACGGATCGTGTCCCGCGATAGTTATCTAGAATGTCCGAGTGCATTTACAACGCCAAACAGAACCACCCACTACATCTTCAAATCCTTAGTAGAGTGGTGTCTAAGGTAACAGAACCTCCATTCTTAAAATATCCGATCGCACTTCGGTCAGATCCTCGTTCCCCTCCATAATTTTTTTGGATTGAATTTACTGTGGATACAAACAGTTTCAATAGCCAGCATACTCTTCGAGTCAAAGGCAAAGAGTACATTTATTACGATCTTAATCGCGCTAGCGAGAATGGTGCTGGTGATATTTCACGACTTCCAGTTTCACTGAAGGTGCTGTTAGAAAATCTTCTCCGCCATGAGGATAGTACGACTGTCACCGCTGAAGATATCCAGTACTTAGCCAATTGGAATCAAAGACATCCAAAAGATCAAGAAATAGCTTACCGCCCTGCCCGTGTTCTCATGCAAGATTTCACAGGAGTCCCAGCGGTAGCAGACTTGGCTGCGATGCGAGATGCGGTCGTTCGCGCCGGTAAAGACCCGCAAATCATCAATCCACTCACGCCCGTCGACCTTGTGATCGATCACTCAGTGATGGTAGATCACTTTGGATCGAATGATGCGTTTGAAACGAACGTCGCATTAGAGATAGAGAGGAACTCGGAACGGTATCGATTCTTGAAATGGGGACAAAACGCGTTTTCCAACTTTAGTGTTGTTCCTCCTGGAACCGGAATCTGTCATCAAGTAAATCTTGAGTACCTAGCTCGAGTCGTTTGGACCAATGCATCTTCGAACGGGACGATCGCTTATCCCGATACGCTCGTAGGCACCGACAGCCATACCACGATGATTAATGCGCTAGGAGTTCTAGGTTGGGGCGTTGGTGGAATCGAAGCTGAAGCCGCGATGTTAGGCCAGCCGATATCCATGCTAATTCCAAAAGTCGTTGGCGTACACCTTACCGGTACTCTTCGCGATGGAGTCACTGCGACCGACCTAGTGCTAGTAATCGTAGAACGACTAAGGCAACACGGTGTGGTTGGTTGCTTTGTCGAGTTCTACGGCGCAGGCTTAGAAACATTGTCTTTAGCTGACCGCGCGACCATTGCCAACATGGCACCCGAATATGGAGCGACATGCGGGTTCTTTCCAATCGACTCGGAGACGCTAACGTATTTACGCTTGAGTTCTCGACCGGAGAGTGTCATTGCGCTCGTGGAAGCGTATGCGAAACAGCAAGGATTGTGGCGCGACGATGAAGTTCCGCCGCTTTTCTCAGAAGTAATCGAACTAGATATCGCTACGATAGAACCATCGGTCGCAGGACCAAAACGACCACAAGATCGAGTACCACTTGATCGCATACGTTCCGCTTTTGAACTGGCTGCATCCCAGTACGGCGTGGGCGAACAAGACACATCTCAGAGTACAGCGATCACAGGTGAAAACTACTCACTCACCCACGGCGATGTCGTAATTGCAGCTATTACATCTTGTACAAACACCTCGAATCCAGCAGTTATGCTTGCAGCGGGGTTGATCGCGAAGAAAGCTCTTGAACTCGAAATGACTGTGAAACCTTGGGTGAAAACATCGCTAGCCCCAGGATCAAAAGTAGTTTCGGAATATTTAGAACACACCAACCTACAAGATGCTCTCAATCAGATCGGTTTCAACTTAGTGGGCTACGGTTGCACAACATGCATCGGGAATTCCGGTCCTCTTCCAGAACCGATTTCCACTGCGATTTCTGGAGGAAATCTTGTGGTCGCCGCGGTCCTCTCGGGGAACCGAAACTTCGAGGGACGAATACATCAAGAAGTCAAGACAAACTGGCTCGCGTCACCGCCGTTAGTTGTAGCGTTTGCTCTCGCGGGTACAACAAAAATAAATTTCAGTACGATGCCAATCGCGCAGGACAGTAATGGCAACGATGTCTACCTAAGAGATTTATGGCCAACGTCCTTAGAGTTGCAGAGTCAGCTGCAGGAAGTGTCTGCTGAGATGTTCGCGCGGCAATACGCAGACGTATTTACCGGCCCGCCCGAGTGGCGATCTATGGATGCTGCCCACACGGCAACCTACGATTGGGCTGATTCGACATACGTTAAGCAGCCACCGTTCTTTTCATCAAATCAGAGTTCGAAGGACGCGGTCGAATTCGACAGTGCAAACATTCTGGCGTTGCTAGGTGATTCGGTGACTACCGATCACATCTCACCGGCTGGCGCGATCCAAGCAGCGAGTCCTGCAGGAGAATATCTGCAACAGCATGAAGTTGCGGTCAAGGATTTCAATTCGTATGGTTCACGAAGAGGAAACCACGAGGTCATGATGCGTGGAACGTTTGCAAACATACGTATCCGCAATGAAATGGTCCCAGGGACTGAAGGTGGTTATACGCTCCACATACCTTCATCAGAGCAAGTTTCAATCTATGAAGCGTCTCAAAGATACGCGAAGACTAAAACACCGCTTGTAGTGGTCGCTGGGAAAGAGTACGGTACCGGGTCGAGCCGAGATTGGGCCGCAAAAGGTACGAAACTAGTTGGTGTTATTGCTGTCATAGCGGAGTCGTTCGAGCGCATCCATCGCTCCAACCTGGTAGGCATGGGTGTCCTTCCGCTGGAATTCCCTGCCGAAGTTTCCAGAAAAACACTAAATCTCACGGGCAGGGAGCAGTTGAGTCTAAGGTTTCCCGATGGTACGGACTCGCTGAAACCTAAGCAAGAATTGTGTTTGACCATTGCATACGCAGATGGTAGTAGCCAGACGGTTGAAGTTCGCGCTCGCATTGACACTCCGAATGAAATCGAGTACTTCCGTGCCGGTGGCATTCTGCAATACGTCCTAGATAATCTGCTCGACAACAGTTAAGTAGGTCCGTAAACCTTAGAGTTTCATAGCATGTCCTTCGAACATCAAGGTGAGTTTCAATCTGACGACGAACAACTGTATCGCGTTCGTCATAGCCTAGCCCACGTGCTCGCGCAAGCTGTGCTTCAGCTACGACCGGGTTCCACGCTCGGATTCGGACCGCCGATCAAAGATGGGTTTTACTACGACTTCGCGCTAAGTGAGCCGATAACCGATGCTGACTTTCCAGAAATTGAAAGGCTCATGAAGAAAATCCTTAAGAGTGGGCAACGTTTTTATCAGGAAAACCTCCCTAAGAGCGATGCATTTGCACGACTGGCAGAGATGGGTGAACCTTATAAACAGGAATATGCCGAAGAACTCTGCGACAAACACGACTTAGACTCGCTTTCCTTTTATCGAAATGGTTCGTTTGTCGACATGTGCGAAGGTCCTCATGTTGATACCACCAAAGAAATCCCTCGAGATTCGTTTAAACTGAGAAGTGTTGCCGGTGCGTATTGGCGTGGGGATTCAGACAACCAAATGCTCACTCGAATTTATGCGTGGGCATTTCTCAGCAAAGAAGAGCTAGCCAGCTATGTTCAAGCTTATGAATTAGCCCAAGAACGAGATCATAAAAAACTCGGCAAACAACTTGGCATATACACAATCGACAACGACATTGGACGTGGGCTGCCCCTGTGGCTCCCCAACGGGACGATCATTCGTGATGAATTAGAAAAACTAGCCTTCGAACTCGAATTTCAAGCTGGATATCAACGAGTTTCGACTCCACACATCGCAAAACAGGATTTGTTCTTCCAAACCGGGCACTTACCTTACTACGCCGAGGACATGTATCCCCCGATGGAACTTGTTGAACAGACTGAACATGGGGAGAAAGTGAAGGAAGCCTATGTGCTGAAACCGATGAACTGTCCTCATCATCACAAAATATTTGATGCCGAACCGCGTAGTTACCGAGAGCTACCACTCCGTCTCGCAGAATACAGTCATGTTTATAGATTTGAAGAGTCTGGAGCCGTCGGAGGACTAGTCCGAGTACGCGGTATGTGCATGAATGATGCCCACATTTATTGCACCGAAGAACAAATCAAGAGCGAGTTTCGAAACGTCATGGAACTTTACGCGGAAGCATATCGAATTCTTGGGTTAGAGTCCTATTACCTGCGGCTGTCTAAGTCGGATCCAGAGGACCCCAAACGAAAACAAAAGTATGTCGACAATCCGAACGCTTGGATCAAATCTGAAGCGATCATAGAAGAATTATTGAACGAAATGGAAGTGGACTTTGTTATAGGTGTAGGTGAAGCCGCGTTTTATGGTCCAAAAATTGACGTTCAATTTCCGACTGTTACTGGACGAGATGAGTCTGTTAGTACCGTTCAGCTAGATTTCGCGGTTCCTGCTCGTTTGGGTTTGTCTTACGTTGGTAGCGATGGGCTCGACCACGTCCCTTATTGCATACATCGAGCACCACTGTCTACTCATGAACGGATAGTTGCCTATCTCATTGAACACTACGGCGGTGCTTTTCCCACTTGGCTATCACCAGTTCAGGTGAAAGTAATCACCGTTTCCGACCAATTCCACGACTACGGTCGCAAAATCGTATCAGCTTTACGTGCGCAATTCGTTCGAGCCGAACTCGCAGAGGAATCCGACACGGTATCGAAAAAAGTTAGAGCTGCCACTGTGAATAAGATCCCAAACCTTCTCATCGTCGGAAGTCAAGAAGAGCAAGATCAGACAGTAACACTTCGTCGGTACGGAATACGAGAGCAATTGACTTTACCTTTTGAACAGTTCCAAGATTCAATTCAACAAACAATTGACCAACGCGCTTCTGAATTCCGCGTGATTGAGAAATAACACAGCGTTTCTGAGCTAGAGTTTGTCAGCTTTGCTCTTGAGTGGAGACTTGCAGTCTCATGTCATTGGTGTTTCAATAATCACACGCTTTCCGATATTCCTTTACCTTCTGTACTCAAAAGCACTACATGGATACTTGGCTTTTTCTCGGTCAAGTCCAAAACAATTGCGTCATCGATGTAGAATTGGGTGAATGAGGTGGTAGTCGTTGAAAATCTCTTACTTGTCCCGTGATACTATAGCCATTTGTCAGTCTGACAATCTCGATTCTGATTAAAGAAATTTTTCGAGACAAGGCGACGCGCCCCAACCATGCCCATGCCATTCAAAGGGCAAATGATGTCAGCGTACTTTCCTACCGTGGGAAAACTTCGATTTCTTACAAGTTATTTAAGATAATTGAGACTTCACTTATGCCCGATCGAAATGCCCGCGGGAACCACAACGAAGTTTCAATTTTGAACTTGTTGAAGGAGTGCGAGAAAGAAAATGTGTCACTGCGAGGGAAATGAGAAAATAGTGATTGACTCTCGTCTTCATCGTAAGTTTAGCACTGTCTTCCCCAATGGAACACTGACAAGAACTACAAGACGTGAGTTTTGAAATGCGTCAAAAAATAAACGAGAAGAAATCTGTGTCGTGGTAGGTTTGGATCGGTGGCATAGGAATCGTGCTTTTAGGCAGCGTTTTTTTGCTACTCCTGCGCGACAACAATAGTAACGCACCCCCCGGTTTGAAAACTGATTTAACTCTACAGACTCCGGAACTAAACGTTCCTGATATCTTAGTGTCGCCTGACACCTTTCAAGTTGCTGTGGAAACTGGTCCTACGCTACCACCGTTGGAATTCCCTCCAGGTTCCGTGGAAGAGGCCTGTGGACTAAACGATTTTCCACCTTACCATTACCGAGAAGAAGATGGGAATCGCCCTGTTAATACTCCGTTCAACCGCGAGTGGAAATGGTTGATACCCATCAAGTCAAAAGACGATAGACGTTCAGCGAATCCTCCCTCGTATCCTAAGCGAGATTGGATACCCTTTGAGTCTGAGGAATGCGTCGCCGCTTTGGAAAAACACATCAATGCCATCAACCCCTATCTGTGGGGTGCGAACAACGAAAACCACCTATTTGCGCTTGTAGTGTTGGATGAGCCGGTAACGTTCGGGCGTATCTTTGCGGATCCTACTGGGGATTTTCGCCGCGTGCGGACGCGTTGTCTCGTTCTGAATGTTTGTTGCGGGGGGATGAAACAAACTGGGAGTTAAAAGATACCTGCCACGCTGAAGCAATTTTGAACTATGCTCTCGTCAATCGCTTTTGCTACGAACCTTACTGGCCTGATGACACTCAGGTACTTGCTCTGCCAAGGGATGGGGTTGTCTTAAGAAATCGGACTTACTATTGGGAAGAAGACAACCCTACCCCGGAGCAAGATCGGTTCATGTGGAAACAAGATTTAGAAGACGATTGGTTTCGTATGAAGTGTGAAGGATTAGACCCAAAACTGGAGTTTAATCCAGACCATTATCCAACACTGGTGGCATTGTTAGAATCTACTGCAGACCCTACAAAGAAACGCTCAAAGAATGTGCGTGATCTTTTAATTGAACTAGGGGCACGTTTGGGAGATGATGCGGCTGGGTTAACCCGGCGGTTTTATAGAGAATTCAGTCGCTCCTACAATGAGGAGGGATTCAAATACGGTCGGTTTTCTGATGTGTTGACAGGCCGTGGATGGTGGTTGTTCGCTTCAAAGAGAGAACCCAGTGCGGAAAACTACGTTGAAATCTTTAACATGCTTGCACGAGTGGAGAGCGACAGCGTCGACCCTCGTGTCGAGATTCAAATAGATTGGCAGTATGTGGTGCGACATTTGTGCTCGCCTCCATACTACAAAATTCAACCCTTCACTGGACGCTCCCTACTCGTGGAAAATGACGAGCGTTTAAGTTGTAAGGAAATCGTCCACGATATCCGCCTGCAGGGGACTACCTCCCAGGCGTTGTTAAGCGCGTTGGACAAGTTCGAACAGGTTGCTCTGGAGCTGGAGATTTTCGAATAAGCGATCGGAACGATTTTGTGTAAGCTACACCGCACAGTCGTACGAGACCGGACGAACACCCCCTAAGGGGACAGACATAAAAAGTCGCTGTATGGCTCGCATTTTGACATTCTGACGACAGAGTCTGAAGCGGCGTTTATTCCACGTCTTCGGTCGTGCCGGTGAGTTGCTCGAAATTCCTCTTCAGTAGCTTTTTGATATCAGAACCCGGTGCTACCTCTTTCGATTCGAATCGGTGCTTAGTGCCAGTGATGTCAACGACCTCATAGATATCCCAGCGAGTTTTCGATACTTGGTTCCAGTTGGAAGTCTTGAATTGAATAGTGACAATATGACGAGGGTGCAGCAACGTATCATTGTGGACCGACTTCCAAAATTCTCCGCATTGCTCAAATAAGTAGTTCAAATTTATTGTACTCTGTAGTGAAGTGCGGAATTTTAGTGCTAGTAAACTTCAAAATACTTCCTTCTAACACCTGTATTTATCAGAACACAAAATTTGTAAAAGCGGTTTGAACCATCCTGAGTTAGAGCTTTCGATGTTTCCGCTGAGATTGTTCGGACCCTCTAGAATTTAGAATGAGGATGCATCAAAACGAAGATAGAACAGACCAGCTTTCCCCTGGACCGATCTGGTTATGGATCAGTGTTGTTGGACTAGGGTTAAGCGCGGTAGTTGTTGTTTGTCTAGTGCTTTACTGGCCGGGTCGTCCCACACCCGAGGAACCCATCCCACCAGTAAGTGAATCTCGCCCAGGGGGCTACTCCTCGTTACCCACTACAGCACCTACCGCTACGGTCGATACATCTATTCAGTTTCCACCGCTGAAATTCCCACTGGGTTCGATTGAAGAAGCATGTGGTGTGAATGAGTTTCCACCCTATTGGATAGCAGAGGAGACAGGAACAATGAGCGAAGTTCGAAATAGAGCTCTGGAATCCGTTACGTGTCAGACCGCTTTGGAAAACCATGTCAAAACTATCCACCCGTATGTTTGGGCTGCTGCTGATGACTATCGAAACCGTGCAGCCGCTTTTATAAAAGTGGACACACCTTTAACATTCGAGCGTGTTTTTGCAGATCCCGTAGGCGATTCCCTTCGCGTCGAAAGCGCACTGTCCCGCCCAGAGTGTTTGCTAAAGGGAAACGAAAAAAATTGGAAATTGAAAGAAATTTGTCACGCGGATTCGTTTTTTAACTTTGCACTCATTAATCATTTTTGCTTTGACGGAGGTGTTAGGAAACGCCGTCACACAGAGTGGTACAGTCTTGAAGATAACCCCTCTCCAAAACAAGATCGTTTTATGTGGAAGCAAGTTCTTGAGACTGATTGGATGGAAAAGAAGTGCGAGGGATTAGATTCAACGCTAGCTCAAATACATGCATTAGTCATGTCGTTGAGTGAAGCAAATTGGCCTAATCACCCCCAAGAACAGTTGATTAAGCTTGCAGCTCGTTTGGGCGATGAGGCGGCCGGACTGACGTGGGTCGGGCCAACCTGGCGACGAATAGGCGGTGATCTTCCCAGTGGCGGGTATCAATTTGGGCGATTTGCAGAACTGTTTGCTAGTGAAGAATGGCAGTCTTTGATTACAACCGGTACTACCTGGCGTGGTTTTGATACTGGACATTCGAATAGACAGTTCAGTATCGAAAATTTCATACAAGCTATCGAACTGCTCGCGAGAGATGGTAAACCTAGTACCGAACAAAACAATGCGCTTCAGTTCAATTGGCACGCGGTAGTGGAATATGTGTGTGTTCCTATCTACATACGACCGTCTGACTTCGAACAAATGGGCATCAAACCAGTGAAGTTACAAAGTTGCAAGCAAGTCGTCCAGGAAGTTCGCCAACTAGGGATCAATTCCCCAACCGTCATCGCTGCGCTCGACAAGTTCGAACAAGTTGCTTTGGAACTGGACGTTTTCGAATAAGCGATCGGGACGATTTTGTAAAAGCTGCCCCTCTTTAATCGTACGAGACCAGACGAACACGCCCTAAGGGAACCGATATAAAAAAGTCTCTGTATGGCTCGCATTTTGACATTCTGACGACTACGATCGCAAAATCGTATCAGCTTTATGTACTCGATTCATTCGAGCTGAACTTGCAGATGAATCCGATACAGTATCGAAAAAAATTAGAGCGGCTACCGTCAATAAGATTCCTAATCTTCTCATCGTCGGAAGTCAAGAAGAGCAAGATCAGACAGTAACACTTCGACGATACGGAATACGAGAGCAACTGACGTTACCTTTCGAACAGTTCCAAGATTCAATTCAATAAACGATTGATCAGTATGCTGCAGAATTTCGCGAGGTTGAGCATTAACACGGGTTTTCTTTAATTCAAGTCTGCCTTCAGCACAGGTCATTCAGTATTGTCGGGGCCAGGTTTCAGATCCTGTTTACTCAGTCCTGTACGAGCAATTCGCTCCGAGCACCGTTCCAAAGTCTCGTTTCGACTTGGTTCTTACCGGTCGGTAGTTTCCTTAGTTTCACTGAACGTTTGCTTGTATTGCTCGTATGCCAACACAGTTCCACCTAGTAAACTTCCCGTTAGAAACAAGCGGATTAGCCAGTCTCCAAAATGAATTCCTATGACGGAGCATAAGATTATGAGAGTAGCGTAAACCCAGCTTTTTGATTTTGAGGCGATAGTTGCGAGCAAAATGATCGCTAAGGACGCGGTCGCAACTCCGAAGAATTTATAGATGGTTATCCAATCCGAAAGATCATTGAAATTCAAAATCAGTGTTATGACCGTGCGAATTATGGCAAGCACACCTGCAGCGCGAGCCATTTGCCATCCTAATTTTCGCACTAGTCGTTCCTAGCGAATTTCAAAGAATCTGATTTTAAGTACTGCCAACCGGCGCACGAGTGTCGCGTCGTCAAAAATTAATCCGATGGAACGTCTCTAACTCGATCGTTCGTCGTTATTACTAGCAATGACTCTCTTTTCGGTCGAGTCTCAGTGCTTCAGTAGTTGCTGTAGCTGCCTTCTAACCCTTGCACACTGCTTCTGAGCGTGTTAATAAAATAGAGGTTCCACCACAATTGAGGTCCAAAGTATGTTGAACTGCACCTTTGATGTGGGTCGAAGAATCAAGTACTCGGTCCATCTAACGGTTATATTCGGCTGTGTTTTTCTTGGAGCACAAGCCGAAGCCCAAGCTACGGAAGATGACGAATTAGAAGAAGTAGTCGTGGTGGGCTCGGTGATACGAGGCACACCCATTGATGCTTCCCACGCCGTCACTATTATCGATCGCAGCACGTACGAAAGTCAGGGAGCTCCATTTGTCGTAGACCTTATAAAAAATCTCGGTGGAAGCAACGGTGTCGCTGGGGAGAGATCAGGTTGGTATAACTCCAGCTTACCGGCAGCAGTGCCGGAATCAGTGTCGAATGTAAACCTTCGTGGCCTAGGAGCTTCTCGGACGTTGGTTTTGTTCAACGGTAAACGTCAAACATATCTTCCGGCCCGATTGGTCGGTGGGCGGTTCGTCGATCTGAGCGTACTCCCGAGTGTAGCAATCGAACGCGTTGAAATTCTCAAAGAGGGAGCCAGCGCGATATACGGTTCGGATGCAATTGGTGGGATTGCGAACTTTGTCACTCGTCGATCCTTCAGAGGATTTGAAACGTCAGTCGCAGTCGACAGTTTCGACAGCGCCCAAGATATGATTTTTAATGCGATTTATGGCGGTTCGCTCGGTGACTTGGGAGATTTCGCAATATCGTTTGAACATGAACGACGTGCCGAGTTAGAGGCAGAAGATCGAGATTGGGCACTACGACCATTGGTCGACCCATGGCGCGCTGCTTGGTCAAGTGTAGGCAGTCCGGGCTATTTCTGGTTTCCAAGTGGGATCGATACCGCGACAACACCACGAGCGGAAGTAATTGCAGCATTGCGAGATGTGCAATGGAGCGGTAAAGTCGATCCCTATTGCAATGAACTAAATGGGTATCCAGAACATCCCGCTGTTGATCCTTACTATTGCATTTTCAACTACCAGCCGTTCGACAACATTATCGAGGAGTTGCAATTCTCCAAAATTTTCGCAGAAATGAATGGGAAATTGGGAGAATCGTCGAACTACCACCTAGAAGCACTCTGGGCACACTCGGTGATGCCCAAGTGGCAAACTCAACCGTCGCACCCGCCATTTCCGCTGCTCCATCGTGGTGTGCTAGAGATTGGACCTGACCACCCGAATCGATTGGCATTTTGTGCTGACGAAGAGTATAGCGCAGACTTTCGTCAAGAGTGTCAGAGTGGCGATAATTGGTACTTCCGAGGACGACCGTTTGGTAATGGATACTTCGCGAGAACTGCAGAGCGAGTGTCGACCACTTGGCGATTTGCAGGAGCCATCGAAGGTAGACTCGAAATCCCAGAGGGTAAAACAACGTTTTATGAATTGGCATTCTCGCTCTCGGGATCTCAAGGCAACGTACCTATACCAGCTATCCTGACAGAGCGTTTGTTCTTAGCTTTTCGTGGCTATGGTGGACCAAACTGTGGAGTAGGAGTTGTCGCGGATACATCTTTGGGTCCCGGCATGCGGGTGGCTGAAACCCAAAAGACGCCAGGTACAGACGGGTGTCTTTATCTTAATCCTTTTAGTAGCGCAATGGTGCATTCTGCACTACCTGGGGCAGATTTTTACGATCGGCAGAATCCCGCTTACGACGCCTCGCAAGCTAATGCACCGGAATTGATTGACTGGATGAATAGTGTCTCAGACATCGATAACAGCACTTCACTTCTGGTGCTTGACGCGACTATCAGCGGCGACTTAATTTCCGAGAAGCTTAGTTATGCTTCAGGATATCAGTTCAGATCTTTCACGGCAGAAGGTGAACCGAACGAACACGGGAACTTACATTTAAATCCTTGTCCTGTACTAGGTGACCAATCATGCCTGACGGGGAATTTTGGAGCGTTTACTTTCATTAACGCGTACAACCCATACGACAGTGAGCAGCAGGTTCAGCGCGTATTTGGCGAATTTGCATACGTATTGAGCGATCAGATCAATGCGCAATTTGCTTTAAACTTTGAACAGTACGAGGAAGCCAGTAGCCTTGACCCTAAGATTGCGATTCGCTGGGAAATGAGTGACACTTTAACACTGCGCACTACACTTCAAACGACGTTCCGGACTCCATCTGTTGACGATTTACTGGAAGGGATCCCGCTCACGGTTACGCAATATATCAGCCAAGTAGGCGCATGGATTCCTGTTGATCTCTATGGAGATGAAACACTCGATCCTGAACGCGCGAACACTTTCAACGTAGGTTTGATCGCTTCGTTAGCGAATGGAATCAACGTAACACTTGACTACTGGTCGTATGACTTTCAAGATGTAATCGGTAGCATTCCCCACGACGACGTGGACGAACTCTATGCAGACCCAAGTACTCGAAGCCAAGTCCAAGAGTTCATCTATTGCGCTAGCGGACGCTCCGACACACTGAGTGACCCATGCGATGCTAGATCCATCACTAGAGTTGAGGTTCCACTTGTGAACTGGCCTGGTGTCGAAACTTCCGGTTTTGACTGGTACGTCACTTCGGCGGTTCCTTATCTTGACGGCCAACTTAGTGCAGGCTTTAGCGGTACATATACGTTAAGCTACGACTTGAAACCTCTTCAATTCGCAGAACAGATCATTCGTCCTAGTGTTGATGCTGCAGGTAAATTGAACTTTGGCGGCAATCCATTACTCGTACCAATTCCTCAATGGAAGTCGCAAATGTTCCTCACTTACTCGTGGAACTCAAAGAGTGTGACTACATATGTCAATCACATTTCATCGTATACCGATGATGCGGCACACGATGGATATGGCGGGGTACCAGTGAGCGAATTCGAAGTCGAAGGATTTACTACTCTAGATGTCACAGCGCAATGGTTTCTTGAACGTTTTGGATTAAATGTCGCTTTTTCAATCTTGAATTTGACCGATGAACCGCCACCCTTTGCGAATGTCGAATTCGCGTACGACGGGATGACCACAATCCGAAGGGACGACGCATAAAACTGTCGCTAAACTATCGGCACTGATAGCCTCGACTGCGCGGTATTCGACGACTCTTTTGTATGCGGGACTACGGCATATTCAAGACTAAGAAGTTAAACTTCCAAGAATATGAAGAGCGTGAGATGATCCAACGTTCACGTGAACTATTGCATGAGCTCTCGAGTCGTCGCACAGTCAGGGATTTTGAAAGTCGTCACGTACCAGACGAGGTCATCGAAAACGCACTGAAAACAGCAGTTAGCGCGCCAAGCGGTGCGAATCGCCAACCATGGAGATTCTTGGTGGTTCGCGACCCAGAAACCAAACAAAAAATTCGCGAGGGGGCGGAAGCCGAGGAACGCGAGTTTTACGAACACCGGGCAACCGCGGAATGGCTAGCGGCTCTGGCTCCATTGGGAACCGACGAAAACAAACCATTTCTGACTGAAGCGCCGGTGTTAATTGTTGTGTTTTTAGAACGATTCGGAATGGATGACCAAGGTAAGAAGGTCAAAAACTACTATATGCCAGAGTCCGTAGGACTCGCATGTGGATTCCTCATCGCGGCTTTGCATCATGCCGGGCTAGCAACGCTTACGCACACACCGAGCCCCATGGGTTTTCTCAATGAGATTTTGGACCGACCTTCACGAGAAAAGCCTTTCCTCCTTTTGGTTGTAGGTTATCCTAAACCAGACGCTCGCGTTCCCGACATCTCGCGATTGCCAACTACCACCACGGTTATCAACTGGATGCAAAAGAGTTAGATGCCTGTGGTTTCCGTTTCGTTGGAAGCGGCAACTTCTTCTTCTAATTCGAGAAGGTCCATGATGATCTTCGCCGACTCAACCAGCAACGCATCAGGTACGTTATTCTCTTCTTCTTCGTCAACGATTTCGTCTAAAGTGACTTTCAATTCATCTAGAGTTTTAACTGGTTCCAGTCCTCTGGCAACAAAGCGTGCGTTTTGCGTGCTCAATCGCCAATCGTTGTAATCATCGCGCTCCTGTTCTCGCTCGTCGAAATTGAGTGATCGCGTGTCTCGATCCCGATCCCGCTTGATACGTTCTTCCATAGCATCGTAAAATTTAAACTCCGCATCATTAGCGATTCGTTCCCTATGCAATTCGGTTAGTCGCGGCAACAACGTCCCTATTAAAGGGTCGTGCGATTTGTTAATGCGATCAATAATATCGAACTTCAAGGCTTCATCGTAATTACTCTCACCAACGTTCCGCGGATCGATAAGTTCTGGAAACTCTATGTCTGGTACTACACCTTTGTTTTGCGTGCTCTGGCCCGACACTCGATAGAATTTGGACTGTGTGATCTTCAACGTCCCATGAGATAGTTCTTGCAAAGTCTGTACCGTACCCTTACCAAAAGTACGATTTCCGAGAACGATCCCGCGTCCATAGTCTTGAATAGCCCCAGCGAAAATCTCTGAAGCCGAAGCCGATCTCCGATCGACAAGAACTGCTAATGGTCCGCTCCATGCAACTTTAGTATCGGTATCCCGTAATTTGAGCACTTGGCCGCGAGCATTTTTTACTTGCACCGTCGGACCAAATTTAATAAACAATCCTGTTAGCGTGTTAGCTTCATCCAGTGAACCGCCACCGTTTCGGCGTAAATCAATGATCAGACCAACGATACCTTCTCTTTTCAACTCTCTGATTAACCGCTCAACATCTTTGGTCGCGCTTCGATAATTTTCGTCTCCGCGGCTCTTTGCGGCAAAGTCCTGATACATTGAAGGCAAGTCGATGACTCCGACTTTTCGAATCTCACCGGTGATTGGATCGGGATCGAGTTCGACGATTTTCTTTTTGGCAGCACTCGACTCTATCTTACACTCATCCCGTTCTATCTGCACAAACTTTCGTTCGCTTCCGGTGTCCTTAGAACTCAGCAGTTCCAAATATACGGTGGTACCCTTTGGACCACGGATCAAGGTAACAACTTGATCGAGGCGTTTTCCTCTGATATCGATGATTGGAGCATCTTTGCGTTGTCCCACGCCGACGATACGGTCTCCCTTTTCGACGCCCTCGGTTCGATCTGCAGGACACCCGTCGATCAACTCTGTTATGTGAATGTATCCGTCATTCTGTCCCTGCTGCAGAATCGCTCCAATTCCAAACAGAGATAACGACATTTGAATATCAAAATTGTCCGAATCTCTCGGATTTAAATACTCTGTGTGAGGATCGTAATAAGTCGCAAAAGAATTCATATACGCTGAGTACGCGTCTTCAGACATAGTCTGTACTTCTCTACTGAGAGCTTGAGTGTAACTTCTAGTTAAAAATTCGATTGGATCCTCTTCGGGCTCACTTAGCTTCGATCGAATAATTTCATCGACTAGGTACTTCTCCCACAGCTTGTTCGCTTCTGACTTGTTCGCCAGCCATGTTCCCTGTTCGTCTCTATCTAAACGCAAGACGTCTTCAGTCTCCAGATCGAAGGAGCCGATCCCTCTATTTAATCTCTTTAGGACCCAAGTGAATCGATCAAATTGACGCTTCTGAATACGGTTATAAATCTTAAACGCAACGTCTAGTTTTCCGCTCTTTAAATAATCATCAAACAATTTTTTGTGGGGTTCGAATTCTTTAATGTCAGACTTCAGGAAAAAACTCTTTCGCGGATCAAGTCGCTCCAAGAAACGTTCGAACAAGATTTCAGACACCTCATCATTTAGTGGTTTCTGCCTAGAAAAGTGATTCAACTTCACTTGATCTACGATCTGCTTTGTAAGCGGCTTGTGTTCCGTTCTTGGCTCTAATGGTGCAGGTCGGGTGTCAATATCAATTGTCCCGATTGTTGCCTCGTCCGTTGATGATGAACTCAGAGTTCCCGTAACTCCGAAGATGATCAACGAAACCAAACTCAGTGTTGCAAGAATTTTTTTATTCATATCGATTCCTTAAATAAATGCGGACAGGTACTGATTGATTTTATGCGATTTCAACCATTATGTGTTTATGTTTGATGGTACTCAAGCATACAGTAACAAAGATGAGTCAAGTTACACATTCGTTACTCGAGATATATGAAAAATCGTCGTAAGCGAGGTAACCAATAACGATCTAAGTTGAACGAAAAGGATATTGTATGCGCGCGTCCAATGACTCTATCTCGCTCGATCGCACCGATCGCCCTTGAATCTTTGCTGTCATCACGATTGTCGCCCATCATAAAATACTCGCCTTCAGAAAGTGTAACAGGACCAAAATCTGCGATTCTAGATCGCCGATTGCGATGCCATTGAATAACTCTACTGTGACCCAATATTTCTTCGCGCGCGTACACAACTCTGTCGTCCGTGATTAAGTGCAACCTCTTAATTTCTTCATCGCCCAATACGGTGTAGTCGGCCGGTACGTTGTTTATAAAAAGTCGATTATCGTGAAGTTCAATCTTGTCTCCTCCAACGCCGATAACACGTTTTATCAAAAGTGTCCTATCGTCCTCTGGACTCGGGAAGGTCACAATGTCTCCTCGTTCAGGATGGGACCATCGGCTGATGCGATTCAATGTAAATGGCCATCGGATATCGTATGCGATCTTGTCGACCACGACTCGATCCCCCGCGATGATACCCGGGTTCATGCTGCCTGAAGGCACATGGTTCCAATCAGCAATTGCCGAACGAAAGAGCAACATGAGCACTATAAATACGAAGAAACCACGCCACTCTCGCCAAAAGTTAAATAGAGCCCTTCCCCACTTAATGTTCTGTACCCTGGTTATGAGATCAGGACGCTGTTGTGGGGCATCTTTTTTGTGTATTTGAGGGTCGGACATGGTCAGATTTTGGCTTGACTCACCTAGGGATATCGCAAAGCCAGAATTTTAAGGCTTACCTGTTTGATACTGTGGAAGCTACTTAGTTCGAAGAGTCCTTAGCTCGAAACTTTGCGAGTTGTTCGGCTGTTGGCTCAGTCTGATACAGTGTCTTCCAATCGTCGTAGCCCATTCCATATATCAGTTCTCGGGCATCCTCATATTCGATCGCTTCGCCTGCGTCGGAACTGGCGGAAACGTACCACTTCGATAGACAATTGCGACAAAATCCAGCTAGATTCATTAAGTCAATGTTCTGAACATCTGACCGCGTTCTCAAGTGTGCGACAAGCCTGCGAAAAACTGCTGCTTCGATGTGGTCTCGAGAAGTACTTCGTTGATCCATAAGTTGTTATCCAATGTTTGGCTGAGGTCGATCATCGCGAAGAAAGACAAAGGTATCCCGAGTCGAACGCTCGCGTGAATAGTAATAACCCTCAGCGTTAAACTCGCGCAAGCGACTTGGACTATCCACTCGATTTAGCACGACAAATCTAGCTAACAGACCTCGAGCGCGTTTACCGAAATAACTCATGAATCGATAGTCTTCGCGATGTCGTTCCAGGAATTTACAGTGCACAACTCGATAATTGACTTTTCGAACTAGGTCATCACTTAAGTATTCGTTGGAAGCAGCGTTTACTAGCACGGGCGACCGATGCTTTGCTAATTCGGAGTTTAAAGATTCAGCGATTTCGTCGTTCCAATACGCATACAAATCAGTTCCATGGCTATTTGGTAGATCGGTTCCCATTTCCAGTCGATATGGTTGAATGGCGTCTAGTGGTCGTAATACGCCATACAGACCTGAAAGTATTCGAAGGCGACGTTGCGCGGCGGTTAGATCTCTTTCTCCGAAGGTTTCGGCACCCAGTCCCAAATATACATCTCCTCGAAAAGAAAGAATCGCGGGCCGGCGTTTTCCGTTTGGTGCGGTCCAACTCTGATAACGTTTGTAGTTCAAATCTGCTAAATCGTCACTGATATTCATCAACTCTGCTAGATTACCAGCGCTCAACTGTTGTAATTGAGAAATAAGCTCCGTAGTTCGATCGTTAAATGTTGGTTCGGAGCGTTTGCGAGTGGTCAGTTTTGTCTTGAAATCTAGATTTTTGGAAGGCGATAACACCGTCAACATAAAATTGCACCCATAAATTTGGTTTACTACCATACAGTGTACACATTGGACCCAGAAATCGCAGTTTCCTCATCCTTTGTGTAGCGACCTCAGCTGCAGAGTAACTCGGACAAATTCTCAGTCAATAGCACGAATTTTTCGCACGACATCATTAAACACTAGCAATATACATGGATATGGAAATTCGTGGAATCTAGAGGTAAGACATGGGTAGGACGAGTCCGAAGCCGAAACGAGGATGTGTTCAGCATCCGACCGGAATTTGGATTTCTCGCAGTAGCTGACGGAATGGGTGGGACTAGTGCTGGTCATGTTGCCGCGCGTATCGCAATTGACGAAGTCTCGAGCACACTAGCTGACATTAACGACAGCCGGAGTTTACAACCCGAAGACTTAATTGAAGCCGTAATTCATGCCAACTCTATGGTCTTCGATCGAGGGCAGACCTATTCCGATTTTGTAGGTATGGGTACCACGATTGTATACTGTATCGTAGACGAATTGCTAGCGACTTTTTGCCATGTTGGCGATTCTCGTGGTTACCTATTTCGTAAAAAAGAACTCAAGCAAGTCACGAAAGATCATTCACTAGTACAGGAAAAAGTAGATCGCGGGGAGATGACAGCAGAAGAAGCCCAAGTCGCTCCTATGCGCAATCTGGTTACCCGTTCCGTTGGTCCGCAACAGACCGTAGAACCCGAGATCACGAATGCGGAGCTTCAACCGGGGGACTGTTTGATGCTCTGTAGTGATGGAATTTCAGATTTCGTCCCGCATCCCGAAATTCAAGAAGTCATGGATGCTCATTCGCACAACCTCCGGTTCCTTGCATCCATGCTCGTGGAAACGGCCGATAAACACGGAAGCACTGACAACATAACCACGGTGGTTGCAAAAATATGACCACATCTGTACAGGAAGTATTGGAAACGAAGTTGGCTGCTTGTGATCCGACCCATTTAGAAGTCGTTAATGAAAGTGGTAAACACAACGTACCAAAGGGTTCCGAAACTCACTTCAAAGTTGTCATGATCAGTGACAAATTTGAAGGACTACGATTGATTCAACGACATCGTATGATTAATGAGATCTTGCAAGAAGAACTAGCTGGACCGATACATGCGCTTTCGCTCCATCTCTACACCAGCCAAGACTGGGAGCAACGGTTCGGGTCCATTCCGGATTCTCCGCCCTGTCGCGGTGGCGAAAAGACCACCTAAACCGAATTCCCCAGCAATATCCCATGTACGTTGCATCGTTCTATCTCTTCGCGAAGATCGAGGAACTCGTACGTGCGCGTGACTTCGTCGAAGCCGTGTGCACCCAGTCGGAAGTTCTCGGTACCTGTGTTCTCGCGACCGAAGGAATTAATGCCGCACTCGCGCATCCAAACGCTGGAGTATTGGAAACGATCGTTGAGCAAATCCAAACTTGTCTCGCCTTGCAGAAGTTAAGGCCTACGCTTTCACGCGCTCATCGAGACACCCTCCCTTTTGACAAACTCTTGGTACAAATTCGCCCCGAAATTGTGTCCTTCAATACACCCTTTGACTTTAAGCTACCCGCTCTTCAGAAGGCGAACTCAATCCAATGGAATGATTTACTTCGAGCGACCGACACGATAGTGCTCGACGTACGCAATCAATACGAACATGATCTTGGTCGATTTCGAAACTCTATTCAACCAGAGACCCAGAACTTTCGAGAATTCAAAGACTTTCTTCAACAGCAGACAGAGATCGACTATGATCAGTCAGTCGCTATTTATTGCACGGGTGGCATTCGTTGTGAAAAAGCCGCACAGTCTATGGTCAAACTGGGTTTTAAATCTGTTATCCAACTTGACCGTGGAATCCTAGGGTACCTTGAGGAAACCACAGATGAATCATTCTGGGAGGGAGAGTGTTTCGTTTTTGACCAGCGCGTTGCTCTGAACGACAGCCTGTTGGAAGG
This sequence comes from OMG group bacterium, assembly GCA_012267385.1. Lineage (GTDB taxonomy): Bacteria > Pseudomonadota > Gammaproteobacteria > Pseudomonadales > Azotimanducaceae > Bin55. The sequence goes on along the minus strand of JAAXGW010000018.1, from coordinate 17,017 downwards.
ATCTGCGGAACTCTGTTTAGCTTGTGGTGGTCCCCTCTGTCCGAACGACAAGCTCCATCCTCACTATGAGCAAGGTATTAGTTGTTCCGCTTGCCACGATGAACTCACACCCGTGACGCGTGCACGCCGGACAGAACGCCTGCGACAACTGCATCTCGCTCGCAGGCGCGAAGATAAGAGTGCAACGGAATGCAACGGTTCATTGGAAGGCTTGCCCGTTTAAGAGCGGATTGTGAAAGCAGGAGTAATGCGAACCACAAGAACGAAAGTTGGAACGTCTCTGCCTAACGACGCTGAGCGCGCCAGATATGAACTGAACAAGACGCAGAAAAAACTCCGTCGTCTAGTTGGGCAAGCTATTGCTGATTATGACATGATTGAAGCCGGAGACCACGTCATGGTCTGCCTATCGGGAGGCAAAGATTCATATACACTACTTGAAACACTGATTTCTTTGCAACACAACGCACCTGTGGATTTCAGTTTAGTCGCGGTCAATGTCGATCAAATGCAACCAAATTTTCCTGAGGAAGTCATCCCCAATTTTTGCATAGCTCACAAGATTGAGTATGTTGTCGTTCAGGAAGACACCTACTCGGTAGTCACTAAAGTAACACCAGAAGGAAAAATATATTGTCCTATATGTTCACGACTCCGTCGTGGAATCCTTTATACGACAGCCAAGAGAATCAATGCGACAAAGATTGCACTCGGACACCATCTTGACGACGTCGTTGAAACTCTCTTTCTAAACTTGTTCTTTGGTGGCACAATGAAATCTATGCCGCCATATCTGGTATCAGATGATGGAGTTCACCACGTAATTCGCCCACTGTACTATGTGCGAGAAAAACTGATCGCGCGCTATTCGAAGATGCTGAATCACCCCATAATTCCATGTGATCTTTGCGGTTCGCAGGAGCAACTCCAGCGCCAGCAGATTAAGTCGTTACTCAAAGAGTGGGATCAGACTCATCCGGGACGAGTGGAAAACATTGCCCGCGCAATCCGAAACGTAAAACTCTCTCATCTTGGAGATCGGCAACTGTTCACTTTCGGTCAAGACACCGCGAATCCAGACGGTAGGCTTCTCGATGTCGCAGAGGTGGTACTAGCTCAGCATGGCTGATTTTGTAATAGTTCCTTTCTCTCGGTTATCGGTTTCCACTCGCAACGAACTGATTGAAGAGTTTATCACCCGCGACAGTTGTGTTTGGGATGGCACTCTAGATGAAAAACGAGAGCAAATCCTGAAAGCACTGCACACTGAACGAGCAGTTATTACCTTTGATACTAAGAGTAACACGGCCGATATTCGGCCCATTGAACAACTACAAAAATTCAATCTCAGCCACGATTGAACTCTATCTCAAATCGTCGTGACTAGTACGCATTTGACCGTAACAAATTTGTGTTGCCGGCCGGGTTCTCAAGAACTCTTCGATGGTCTGAGCATATCTGTCGCGGTCGGTGAAACAATTGAATTGCGTGGGCCTAACGGTTGCGGAAAGACGACTCTCCTCCGAATCATGGCGGGCTTACAACAACCAGATTCAGGTGACGTGATTCGTTATGTAGAACCAATAGGGTATCTAGGGCACAAATTCGGCCTCACAAGTATTCTTACAGTACAGGAAAACCTTCGGTGGGCGAGTATGCTAAACGGGACGAAATTTGATACTGCTCGAGCTCAAGATTTGCTAGAAACATTTGAACTTCGTACCGCAACGAACAAATTGATTCAAGAACTCTCTGCAGGACAAAAGAGACGATGCAGCTTGGTATGTTTGTTAATTGGCGAGTACAAATTGTGGTTATTGGATGAACCATTCTCGTCCTTAGATAGTCAAGGTGAAGAGCTCGTTCGAGTACTGATTCAAGAACACTGTAAAACGGGTGGAAGTGCTGTAATCGCTTCACACTCAGCTTCACCGCTAGCTCATGCAGCCCAAGTCGAGTTCGGTATCAGTTAATGCGGTTTGGGGCACTGTATCGGCGGGAACTGCTGATCGAAGTTCGATCTGGTGTGGAATCGATTATCCCAATAGTCTTCTTCATTATTGTTGTTGGAATATTCACATTCGCGTTGAATGACCTGATTTCCGATGACAGTAAAGTCCTTGTTTCAGTGATATGGATTACCACACTCTTCACCAGCATCTTATCGTTGGACAATCTATTTAAGCGAGATCATGCAGACGGAACCCTTGCAGTAGCAGTTCTTCACACTGATGCTTTGGTCGCGATTGTGGTAGCAAAACTTTTCGCGCACTGGACGTTAACTGGGATTCCCTTAACCATACTTGGTCCCTTAATTGGTTTGATGTCTGGAATGCAACTCGAACATGCGGCTATACTCGGTCTAACTCTTCTTATAGGTACCCCGACTATTACTATGCTTGGGGCGCTCGTTACCGCTCTACTTGTAGGACTTGGACGCGGTGGTGAACTGCTCACGGTATTGATCTTACCGATGTATATACCCATATTGCTGTTTGGTATGGGAGTGTGCCACTTGAACATTGACAGTGCTCCCTATACTTCAGAATTACTTTGGTGCCTTGCTTTGCTCAGCGGCTCAATCACCGTGATTCCACTGGCGTTAGGACCTGTATTAAAACTGAGCCAAGATTCTTGAAATGAAATTCTTACCGTCGTGGATGCAACGTCTAGCTTCACCTCAATACTTTTTTCTGGACGTCAAAGTGTGGATAGTGTGGTTGTACGTGTTGGGTGTCGTTGGGCTCCTAGTAGGTTCGATTTGGGGGCTAGCGTTCGTTCCGGCAGAACGTCTTCAAGGAGACAGTTTTCGCATTATGTTCGTGCATGTACCCGTTGCTATCTTTGCTCAGATCGTTTACATTTCGATAGCAGTCGCTGGGGTCGTCCACCTGGTGTGGAAACTCAAAATGGCGGATGTGTACATGGCTGCAGCCGCGCCAGTTGGATTTTGGTTGACTGCGCTAGCACTCGGATCAGGTATGATTTGGGGTATGCCTACTTGGGGTACCCCCTGGGAGTGGGACGCTAGAATAGTAACAACTTTTATCCTTTTGATCTTGTACCTTGGGCTCATCGTGTTAAGACAGGTGATCCCAAATCCTGCTCGTGCAACGTTCGCACTGAGTATTCTTGCAATAGTGGGTGCAATAAATATTCCAATCATCAAATATTCGGTTGTCTGGTTTGAAACTTTGCACCAACCAGCAAGCATTGAATTGTTTGGTGAAATCAGCATCGATGCCATTTATCGATTTCCACTATTCACGAACATTGCGAGTGTCTTTATTCTGACCGCAGGCATTATTCTTGCAAACATGAGATTTGAAACAATCGTACGTAATGCTTCGAAGACTTGGGTTCGATCCTGGATCCAAGGAAGAGATCGATGATGGAACTACTTACAATGGATGGACATGGCATTTATGTGTGGAGTACGTATATCCTCACGACCATCGTATTGATAGGATTGGGAACGTTCCCATTCATTCAACTCAGGCGGTTTAAACAAAGGAATCAAGAAGACATAGAGTTGTAGTGAAACCTCACCGACGTCGCCGGCTATCAATCGTTCTGTTCTTATTTATCGGTGGTCTAACCACTGTACTGATAACAATCTTTGCATTAAAGAACTACATCAATCACTACTACTTACCTGACCAAATCGTAAGCGGTGACGTACCTACAGAACGCACGATCCGAGCGGGCGGGATGGTGAAAAAAGGGAGTGTCGCACACGATTCCACGGGCCTAGGCGTTACTTTCGACCTCACCGACCGCGTCAACTCCACCTTCAGTGTTCGATTTGAGGGTATCCTACCGTCATTGTTTCGGGAGGGTGAAGGCACAGTTGTAGTCGGTCGGTTGAATGATGATGGCGTGTTCAACGCTACTCGGGTACTTGCGAAACACGACGAAAATTACGAACCTCCAGAATTGAAAGGGATGGTTGAGCACGTTGATCCCTGAACTAGGTCACTTTAGCGCATTTTTGGGGTTGATGAGCGCGGTTGGAATCGCGCTCTTTGGGTTCTTTGGAGCGAACCAGAATCGAACCGCTTGGGTGGACATGTCCATACGTCTCACCAAAGTGCAAGTAGCCGTTCTAGCTCTGTCTTTTTTATTTTTAATTCTCGCGTTTCTAGAGGATGACTTCTCCGTACTTTACGTCGCAAATAATTCCAACACAGCATTGCCTTGGTATTACAAAATCGCCGGCGTCTGGGGCGCACACGAGGGTTCTTTTTTACTATGGACTCTGGTAACCGCGGTATGGACCGTACTTGTGGCGACCCGCGCCCGGCATATTCCGCTGAAATTACATGGGTACGTACTTGGAACTTTGGGGGTGCTGAGCGTAATGTTTCTTGCGTTCTTGCTCTTCTCGAGTAATCCATTCGAACGCTTGGTTCCGAATGTCCCGATACAAGGAGCGGATCTAAATCCGGTACTTCAGGACATTGGACAGATCATTCATCCTCCGATGCTATACATTGGTTACGTAGGGTTTGGCGTCACTTTTGCTTTTGGAATCGCAGCTCTCGCTACCGGAAAGATAGATTCTGCTTGGGCTCGTTGGGTACGACCTTGGGTCAACATAGCATGGTTATTTTTGACCATCGGTATTGTTTTAGGTAGCTGGTGGGCTTACTACGAACTTGGTTGGGGGGGATGGTGGTTCTGGGACCCGGTCGAAAACGCATCATTCATGCCTTGGCTAGCAGGAACTGCATTGATCCATTCTTTGTCGGCCACCGAGAAACGGGGTGCATTTAAGAACTGGACCATTCTGCTCACGCTCTTAACGTTCACCTTGGTACTGATGGGGGCATTTCTGGTCCGTAGCGGAGTACTTTCTAGTGTCCACGCGTTTGCGGTAGATCCGCAAAGGGGACTCGTTCTGCTGACGATTTTTGTCCTTGTTGCTGGTGGTTCCTTAGTGCTCTATGCGTTTCGCGCACACACGCTCAACACCCAAGTACAGTATTGGGGAGTGTCCCGCGAGCTCTTGTTACTGATCAATAATGCGTTATTAGTGGTTGCCCTCTTCACGATTCTGTTAGGTACGTTGTATCCCCTCGGACATGAATGGTTCGTTGGTGGAGACGAGAAACTGTCTGTTGGCGAGCCGTACTTCAACGCGATGTTCGTACCAATCATGTTGTTACTTTCATTCGCCTTGGCTATTGCTCCAATCTCGCGTTGGAAACATACTCCGATGCGTTTGGTTGTAAATGCGCTCCTACTCTTGGGTGGTTCGGCCGTGGTTGCGCTTCTCCTACCTTGGATACTAGCAGACGGGGTACACCTAGGAGTATCTTGCGCGGTAGCATTAGCTATCTGGATCATTGTGACCCACGCGATCGCCTGCTATCGACAACGAAAAGCACTAACTCTGGGATTCATTGGAATGTCAGTCGCGCATATTGGTTTTGCAATCGCAGTGATCGGAGTAGCAGTGACTAGCGTCTATACCGAGTCTAAGGACGCACGTCTGAAAGTCGGAGAGTCCATCGAAGTTAGTGGTACCCAATACGAACTTGTAGACGTCCAGTCGACCGAATCTCAAAACTACATTGGCGAACGAGCCCGATTCGATTTCGGCGTTCGGGGGTCGCTGTTCCCCGAACGGAGGTATTACTCAATTCGAGAACACATCACGCACGAGGCAGCGATAGCACCCGGAATTTTCAAGGATCGATACATAACTTTCGCAGGACCCATGGAAAACGACACCTGGGGGGTAGAAATCCAAGACAAACCATTTCAACGATGGATATGGTTTGGAGCAGTGGTCGCAGGTTTAGCGGCTCTTATCGCGATGCTCGACAAACGATATCGCAGGTTGTCGCAACGAGACTTAGAGATCAAATACTCAGCGTAATGGAGAGACGTCTAAAAACGCGATTGTTATTAGTTACACCGTTAATTGGTTTTGGAATTCTGGTATTTTTTCTAGGGATTGGATTTAGACTAGGGGAACACAACGTACATCCCTCGGCAATGCTAAACGACCCATTTCCAGAGTTCTCAAGTATGTCGCTTCTGGATGACGAACCGATTACACGTGAAGATCTTATCGGAACATTTCGTCTAGTTAATGTTTGGGCATCGTGGTGCACCGCCTGCATTGAAGAACACGATCTACTCTTGGAATTGGCTAGATCAGGAACAATTTCGATCATTGGAATAAATTACCGAGACCAAGCCGAAGAAGCCAAGACGTGGCTGTACGAACGAGGAAACCCCTACGAGACAGTAGTCGTGGATGCAAAAGGTGAGATCTGCGTCGACCTTGGAGTCTATGGCGCACCTGAGTCTTTCTTAGTCGACCCAGAGGGAATTATTCGCGCCAAACAAGTAGGAGTTCTGACACGTACCGCATGGATGGAAGAATTTCAACCGTGGCTAGAGGCTCAAGTAGAGCAGTACTGAATGCTACTTATTTTCATAGTGAGCTTTACGTTCTCGATGACACAATCGATCGACGGCTTTGTGTTTGAGCATGAGTCCGAGCGAAAGCGATTCGGGCGTTTAATCGAAGAGTTTCGGTGCCCACAATGCGTTAACACCAACCTAGCGGGATCAGACGCGCCGATAGCGCAGGACTTGCGAAAGACGGTGTTTTCGCTGATACAAGACGGTAAATCAGACCAAGAAATTCGAGACTATTTAAGAGAACGATACGGAGACTTCATCCTGTTTAAACCACGATTTACACCAGGCACTTGGGCGTTGTGGGGTACCCCCATTGTCCTGTTACTGCTAGCGACGTGGTTCTTGATGGGAATTCGAGAAAAACGCAACGCAATCACACTCGATTTGAACGATATGCAGCGTGTTAAAGAGATTTCAGGTATACATTAGTGATTCTGACTCTGGCTGCGATCATTCTGCTCAGCGTTGCTGTCGGAGGATGGATATACCTCGATACTCGATATCATCACAGCACACAACGTTGGTCTCGCCGCGACGCAAACGTTGTAATTCATGAGGAACGCGTTGCTCAGGCCGAAAAAGGCGACACGGAACAAGATATAGTGGAAGCTGACCACCTTTTGTTAAATGAAGTGATCGATGAAGAACCTGAAACGGCCACTGAACCCCGTACCTTCATATTGCAATTTACCGGGTGCATGTTGGTTTGTGCATTGGGTTTTTTGGGGTACATGTTTTGGGGAGATTTACAAGCACCTACATTTGAGCGCGTCGCTCAACAACTCGGCGAAATACGAAATTTAGAGTCCGATCAAAAAGAGCGCAAAGTAAAGAGACTCATAACTCAACTGGAACGACGGAACAAATCTCGACACCGAAGTGTTGCTTCGTCCTACTATCTCATTCGTGCCTATGCCGAGATCAATGATTTGGAGGGTGTGATTCGAACACACAAACAAGCAGAGGCTGATAACATGACCTCAGTCGACTCCAATATTTTTCGAATTCAAGCAGAAGAGTTGGTCTATGGTGAAGTCACTGCCGATGCTCTGCGAGTGGCAGAGAGTGTATTAGATACCGTACCCGATCATCCCAGCATCATGCAAATGTTTGGAATAATTGCCTTTCGCGACCAAGAATACGTCACTGCTAGAAATTTTTTTGAACGCGGCATTCGTAATACCCAAGATCCGGATATTGCTCGGCAACTTGAGGTATTTTTAACAGTGACCAACGAACAACTGGACGAAGCCCATGTCGGCATACGTCTGAGTGTTGATGTTCAAATAGAAAGTGAATCAAATCTTTGGTTGACCGTGTTTGCACAAACTGATGAAAACGAACCACCACTTGCGGTAGTGCAACGACCGTTTGTTCGCAAAGCTATGTATAACATCGTCTTAGACGACGCAGTAGCAATGCTCCCAGAGTCATTATTGTCCGCCGCGAGTCGTGTCAAGGTGATTGCCAGATTGACTCCATCGCAGTCAATCTTGAGTACTGATGCAATTCAGGAAGTATCTAGTGGTTGGCTCGATCCATCAACTATGCCAAAAGTATCTCTACGCCTTGCAAACACAGCAACCGAGGATGGAGTCTCTATATCAGTGAGTCTGGGCAATGGAATTACGGCAGAAGACGACGCAACTGTTTTTATCATCGGGCGCGCTGTCGCAAGCCAGGACGGAGAACCACCACTGATCGTTAAACGTGTGATGAAACGCGACTTACCATTGGACGTTGTGCTCACAGTTGAAGACGCCATGCTACCTCTCGACGAACTACCCGAGGAAGGTCTCGAGGTGTATGCCCGTCTCTCAAGAACGGGCAATACCACACCCGCCAACAACGACGTAGAGAGTAATCGCGCGCAAGTTCAAATTGGAAATTCCACACGTTTAATTCTCGATGAAGTTATTCGAGAGACGGATTTGATTGAAGCCGACTCAGAGGCAGGGATGTAGTAGCCTTCAACATGCATAATTTTTATTTAATTTGTAAATTACCGAGGATTGAAAGTAATGGCTAACTGGCCTTTCTTGCAAAACGGCAAACCTATCCATATCACGAGTGCTGACGGAGTTTTCCTTTACACCGACAACGGTCGAGAAATACTGGATGGGGCGGGCGGAGCAATTGTGTCCAACATTGGTCATGGACGTACCGAAGTTGCCGATGTCGCAAGGGACTCGGTACTCAAACTGGACTACATTATTCCTCCCTGGAATTGCGACGAACGCGAAGCATTGGTTGAACGTTTACAGAAGTCTTGGTTACCCTCTGAATTCAATCGATTTCACTTCACTAGCGGCGGTTCGGAAGCAATTGAGTCAGCCATGCGCATCGCGCAGATGTATTTCGCCGCAAAGAACCAACGCCAAAAGTACAAAATCATTGGGCGCGATATCTCCTACCATGGAACCACGCATACAACTATGGCAATAGGAGGACATCAGGCGCGTAAACAAGGAATCGAACACACTCTGCCTGCGTATCCAACTATCCCAACACCTTACACGCTTAGATGTGACAGTGAGAAACCAGCCGAATTCTATGTTGAAGCTTTCCAGCAGATTCTTGAACTTGAAGGTCCTGAAACGGTCGCGGCTATTCTGGGGGAACCAATAATTGGGGCTAGTGGCGGTGCGATGGTACCACCAGACGGCTATTGGGAAGGTATTCGAGAACTGTGTGATCATTACGACGTGCTGTGGATTTGCGATGAAATTATGACAGGTTTTGGTCGGACCGGAACTAAATGGGGATTCGAACATTGGCCGGTGCTCCCAGACTTCATCATCAGTGGCAAAGGATTAGCAGCTGGCTATGCGCCTATCAACGCAGTTTTTTCTAAAAATACGATCGCCGAAACGATTGAACAAGTACCCGGACTAGCAGTAATGTTTCATACTTACGGTTCGCATCCCTCTGGCTGCGCGATCGCAGACAAAGTGCTCGAAATCATGGAACGCGAAGATTTAGTGTCGAAGGCTGATAGCTTGGGACGTGTCTTAGAACAAAAACTGCAATCCGCGTTTTCTAATCACCCTCACGTGGCTGAATCTCGCGGGAAAGGACTTCTCCAAGCGATTGAAGTTGTAAAGAACCGAAGTACTTTGGAACGTTTTGAAATCTCCGATAACGTAACGGGCAAACTGATCAACAAGTGTTTTGAAAAGGGTGTTCATTTCTATGGAGCTGGCACTGGTATCGTGCGAGACGTCGTTCTGATTGGACCACCTCTAACGGTGAACGAGTCCCACATCGACCAAATCGTGAATGTACTGTCGGATGCTGTCGACGATGTCATGCTGGAAGTCTGCTAGAAGGTGAAAGTTCTCCTCGCTCCGAGTTGAATTTTGACTTGATTTCTAGACCCCAAGACACCAATTGATCGTTTCGAAAATAGAAATCACCAGCTATTTGCTTTCCTCCCAAGACATGGGGCAACCAGTACTGATCGTCTTCCCACATTAATTCGTACGGAATAGCACTCTTTAAACACCAAAACGGAGTCGCTTCTTTAGTTTCCTTAAGAGTTCCGGAGAACTCCGTAGCGACGAAAACCGCACCCTGCAACGCAAAGCCGTTCACCAAATCCTGAAAACGCAATAGTCCTCGGTGTTGAGGATTGTGCGCAATGATTCCGACTTCCTCTTCGCACTCGCGAACAGCACAAGCCATCAACGACTCAGATGATGTAACTTTTCCTCCGGGCGCGTTCACTTTTCCAGCACCGTGCCCGCGTTTCTTTTCGATGAGAAGAACTTTTTCGTCCCGTATGACGTAAATAAGTGTTGCAATAACAGGAGGTTTCCAGTCTTCGGGAAATAAGTGACAACTGTGCATCATGCCTAGAGGCGTTGCCCTTCAGCCGTTAATTCACAATACCTATTCTCTAGTTGGCTATACAATTCGGAAAGAAACTTTGCGTCGTATGGATCTACAGTTAGGACTAGTTCCGCGAGATGCACGTTGTCTTCTTTTCCCTTCCAAAATTTCTGATAGCTACCATCCTGATAGCCATTTGCTTGTCGGAATCGATTTAGCACATTCTTCCCTTTGTAAATGCCATATAGATCTTGCAAAGGAAACGGTAGCGCGTTCATCATGTCCATGAAGGCTATCGTGTCGAATCGTCGATCTAGAGCCTGTTGGGCTAGTGCTTCCACGGAGGGAATAAAGCTGGGTCCAACCACGCTACAGTCCTGCTCGCGCTCGAGCATCTCGCGCGCGAGTTCTTCGACACTTTGTTCGGCAACGATGATCATCGAAAGACCGAAGTGCCAAATGTCAACGATTTCTAGTTTGACCTGAACGAGATCTGGTTCTTGGAGTTTCCACCACTTCCAACCATAGTGATCTAGAAGTTCTGCACATTCGGTCCAAATAGCGCGGTGAAACGGATAGCCTTGTTTGTGCCATTGGGGATGTACTTGTTGATTGTGCGTGTGCTGTAGATCCATCATTTCGCGTAGGCACGAGCCAAAAGATGTCGCTGTCACTTGTTTACCTTCCTGTTTTCGATTGACCTAACTCCACAAATAACCAATCCCTGCTTTTAGTGTCTGCACTTCATCCAGTTCAAACAACACTCTCGAACCGACTACAGACTCTGATTCTAATGTGCGATCAATTTAGGTTGACAATTTGTTAGCATGGAAATTGGCGAAATACACGGTAAATCGAACATTGTTCCAACGGGATGGCAAACTCGAGAAGTGGTGACTACAGATTCTAGTTTAATTGACCTAACGATCTACCATCGAATTTCTTCGAATCTTACGAATAGGTTTTGGTCTACTTGTTTCCTGAAGATGTCTTCATTCCATGTAAAAACAAGGTTCCAAGATTAAGGATACTCGACTCTACCAAAGAATCGAACACTCAGAAACGACAAGTCTTCAGTAACTAAAAATTACAGTATTGAACCTTTATAAAGGAGAAGATTTTCTATTGAAAACTGGGTCCTATTGAGCAGTGTAGAGTCATTGGGTATGACCTCGATTTTCAATAAGGTCGTATATAATCGTAAAGGGTCTTAGTTGGGCACAACCAGCACTTTAAAACCGATTTATAGTGGGAGGTTATCGATGAATGAGAATGCTAAGTCGAAATTCTCGGCTACTCTTGGCTTGATAGTGATATTCTTCGTCCCGGTGCATACTGCCTTTGCGGATACAGTAGATCCGGAGACCAAGTTGCAGGTCCAATTCTTAGCTGGCTCTCCGATTCCCTTGGTTCCACTTCCACTTCTTATCGTAGACGACAAGGTAGAACTTCCAGTTCAATTCTTACCCGTTTATCCGAACGAAGAATCCAACTTAGAATTTCTTCTTGTCGACGAGAAGACTTCTTCGGTCATTCTGTTGTCCGAGTCAGAGTCGGAGTCGAATCTTCCCTGCATTTGGGAGTGTTGGATGTACGACACACGTGACTGTGACTCTGTACCACCTACGACCGAGGAGAACGAATCTATCGATGACGGGAACACTTCTAGCGACGACGGAAACGCAACTACAGTTGAGGGAACCGAATCGAGCAATTACACCATCGCTCCTAACGATTCCGTATGTGTACAGAATTGCAGAAATGGTTCTATTCAATCATACCGAAAAGTGTGTGTAAGCTATAGTCTCGATCCAGAAGATTCCGATTCTCTCAACCCACATATTTGGTTCAGACATGGATGTACCAACTGCTATCCTTCAAAAGAGAAAGAAGATGAAACAGGTTCATTGCGTTTTGACAGTTTACACCAATCAGTGGTTGGAACTCTTCCGACGGTATACTCACTGGGTTCGCTAAATGCACACGTAAGATCATTCGGATTGCTTGACCCTAATGCCGCACCTCATACCAATCCTGCTACTCAGATCGAAGGGAACATTCTTTCAACAGCTGGTGGGTTTGCGGATACAAAGAAATCCGTTGCTAAGTTAGTCGAAGTTCGCGATTCCTATCCTCAAGTTGCCCTCCGGCGCGTATTTGGTCGAGCTACCGTCTCTACTAAGATCGTGAACCTAACAACCGCCTTGAACAGAAGATAGAACACACCGACGCAATAGCATTTTCGAGTTGTACAGCATCAATAAAACGATATTGCTCTTACATTACTGATGTAACGTTGTCATTGTTTCCAAAATGTGACCACTTTAGATTTCAACTTCCTTACTGGTAATCATGTATGGATCAATCCCGATTAACTACTAAATTCCTAATCGGGTTTGCGATTGGAACGTTTGTGGTTTGTGCGGCCGTATTAACCTTCCTATTTGTTCGTGATCAAGAGGATTCTCAATCTGACAAACAGGAAGCGGACGATGCACAGTTCGACGAATCGGACCAGGGAATCGGGTATCAGTTGGGATCCGAACTTGAGAGCTTGCTCAAGTCAGGAAAGAGTCTCGAGCGTCATTTCTCGTCGATGGGTCCCCTTGAGCGAAAGCTAGCCATAGCCGACGTTTTCGACAATTTCAATGAGAATGGTCTTCGAAAAGTCGTAGCTTTAGGTGAAGACTTTGACTCAAGTGTACTGAGAGACGAACTACAAGATGCAGCCGTCCGAAAACTGTCCAGCTTTCACCTCCGCCGTGCCTTGAAACACATTACAGCACTGCCGGACGAACGTCAGTTCTCTTTGGTAAAAGCGTTGTTTCAGGAATTTTCTTGGGTCGATTTAGATCGCGCGATTGCTGAAGCCGAACGACTGGAGGACAAACTCAAGCGAGCCGCAGTTGAGGGTATTCTGACAGCAAGAACGGATATAGAAGCTGAAGACCGATTAAATCTTGCAAAAGAACTTGACAATGAACAATCGTTTCACGAATTAGCAGCGCTTGAACTCATTGATAAGCACATCGACGATCCTGCTGGCACCTGGATCCAATTCATTCAGGAATACGGAGCTGATCTCGAATCACTTTCCGACTCACAACGAACGGCTCTGCTGCACATAGCGCGGTCTTGGATAATTCGAGATGGATTGCTCGCGGTTGAATCGATCAATTCGTCGTTTCCACATCGCGAAAGTCGTTCTTGGTTAACCCAACAGCTATTGAGCACTTTGATCTCCGAGGAACCAGTACTGGCGCGGAAAATCGTTGAGAAGTTGCGCAAAGAAGATCGCGCAGCCTTGTTGAGTGTCGTGCAATTTTGGGCAGACGAGAATGGTTTGGATGCCTTTAAAGCCGCAATTTGGATGGATTTGGGAGCCGAGGATCCGATGCGCATGCAACGCGCCGCGATCGAAGGCTGGGCGAGTTCCAATCCCCATACTTTGATGGCCAACCTAGAGCAACTTCCAGAACATCTTCAGGAATTTAGTCGAAACACGGCGTTGTTGGAGATGCGCTGGACTTCACCCGAGTCTGTCCCTGCGTTTGCTGAACAGATCGAAGATCAGGAATCCCGGAATTGGTTACTCGGCAACTTAATGGATAGTTGGATTAAACACGATCCAAGCGCTGCTTTTCGTTGGGCTTCGGAATATGAGAAAACTAGTGGTTTACAGCGCGGTTATTCGAGGTCAGCGCTGGCTGCGATGGCCCGCAACAATACAGAGGAGGCTTTGGCCCTCGCACTTACACTTCCATTGAATGATAGAGGAATCGGCCCTGAAGCAACGGTAATAGGAGTTCAAGGAAGGGATGGCGCGCTTGAACTAATAGATCACGCGCGGAATCCCGAGACTCGTCTAAGTGTGCTCAAGGGTATAGCTTCTACTTTACTATACCTGAACGACTTTGACGGAATGTTTAGTCTAGTTGAGGACGAAACAATTGAAGCACAGTTCAAGTACTTCGAATACTTCGCGCGGCAAATCGCGAGTAAGAGCCCTCAGTACTTAATCGACAAATTTGATTCACTTCCAAACGACGATTTCAAGCGACACTGTAGCGACGTCCTATTGTTTTACAACTCCTTTAGTGACCTACCTTTTTTGAATGATGAACAGGTAAAAAAGTTTGAGAGTCTTGTCAACGAGGATGATGAAGCTGAATGAGATGGCATACATATTCATGCCAAAGTCTGTCGAGTTTTCGCACTGAAGCGTCAGACATTTTTTCCAAGACAATTACTGAAACCTAACAGTGGAAATGGATAAGAACACGGTACAAAACAAGAAGCAGTTATTAATTGGATTGTTATTTGGGGTGATAACATCTGGATTGTTTGCTGGAGGTTACTTTGTGTTAGTAGAACCAGCCTTCTTTCGAGACGGCACAGCAAAATCGTTGTTGCTCTCAGAGCAGGAACGAGAAGATCACAAGTTCCACATAGATGTCGGGACAGATGGCTCTGAGCTATCGTCGCCCCTGATCTCGAAAAAATGATCAGGGGTAAAAGTTCCTACATACGCATGACATCGTTGCACCGTGCTTTGGCTAATGCTAACGTTGCACAACTCATTGAAGTCTTCGATAAGAGCATCGAAGGCACCGATGCTTCACTCCTTGAGGAACTTCAAGATGCCGCAATTCAAAGGATTGCGGTAGTCGATCCTGAACAAGCTATATCTCTCGTCGAGAAAGTTGGTTCGGAACGACGAAAGGTTCTTCTGACGTTTGTATTTGAGGAATGGTCTGTTGCAGATCTAGACCAAGCTGTCAAGCACGCTTTGCAACTTGAGGACATTGACCGGCTAGCGGTTCTCGACGGTATATTTAAC
This sequence comes from OMG group bacterium, assembly GCA_012267385.1. GTDB lineage: Bacteria > Pseudomonadota > Gammaproteobacteria > Pseudomonadales > Azotimanducaceae > Bin55. The sequence goes on along the minus strand of JAAXGW010000018.1, from coordinate 1,908 downwards.
GCACGCTTTGATCTATCAGAAATTGAACTACGGGAAATCGCGTCCCAACTCGGACACAAAGAGCGAATGTTTGAACGATTAGCATCTAGACAACTGCACGAGCCAATTGAAAGGGACTAATATACTTGTTTACAGCCTGTACCGCTGAATATCCAGAGCAATGAATTACTTTACTGTCCTTCAGTAATCAATTTAGTTGTTTTCGATGATCCATTGGGTCGCTTTGGCCTGGGCTTCTGTTAGTTTTGTGGTTTCTAGGCACACGTCAAAATTGTTATCAAACTCCTCTGAGTCCAGTATCCAAGTCGAGTCAACAATATCACCTTTAGACAACACCATTCCATCGTTCTTCCTGATAGTTCGAATTATGAAATAGGGGGATTCATGACTGTCGATGTAAATGTCATATACCATCCAATCTGAAATCCCTTCTTCTCGCTTTTTAAATGTTATCTTCACTTCGATTCTTCATAATTAGATTTATCTTTCTGTTTTCTGAGGAGCTTTCCTCGTCCTCTATCCAGTTCGTCTGTTGCAATGCCACCATTAAATCCCGAACCTTTTTCTGGAAATCGGGATCTGCCATCGCTTGTCGTACTTCGAGCGGCAACGGTTTGGGCTTGCGTTTAATCTTGTTGAACATGTTTAACCTCCGTAGTTAAAACGAACCAGTAGGTCGTTGATTTTTACTCTAAATTACGAATTAGTATTTACAACATTTAGCAATTAATCGAGTCGACAACGGCCTTAATCTTAAATTCCTTCATCGAAAATAGCAAGAAATATCAGGGAAATATTAAGATAAGTCCTGAACACTTGTAAGCGACCGCATATTATCGTTTCAGGCGATCTGAAGTTGCCTCAGTTTGATGGACACCTACAATTAGAAAATGTTGAGGAGTCCCTATTATGGCAAGAAAACACTACTCTTTGGAGTATCGAGAACAGATCGTAGCATGGGTTCAGTCCGGTCGCTCGATCGCATCGGTGGCGAAGGAATTTGGTCTCGCTGATCAAACGGTTCGGAATTGGCTGAAAGAAGCTCAGGAGGGTCTGCTGGGTTGGCGGGAACGGGAACGTGCGTTACGCCGTGAATTAGCTCGGACCAAAGAAGAGCGCGACCTCTTCGCAAAGGCCACGGCCTGGTGCGCGAAGGAGACGACCAGGACCCCACGCGGGTCTTCGAGTTCCTAGACGTGCACCAGGCCGAATTTTCGATCGTGGCGAGGTGTCGCCTACTGCGAGTCTCCCGAAGTAGTTACTATGCTTGGCGGGAGCGGTTACCGAGTCAACGGTCGGCCGCGGATCAAGCATTAATGACACAGATCAAGGCGATTTATACCGCTTCCCGCGGGGTGTACGGCACCCCGCGGATTCCTGCGACGTTACGCGCCCAAGGGGTTCGGACCAGTCGTCGTCGAGTGGCCCGATTGATGTTACAGCAGGGTATCCAAGGCATCTGTCGCCGTCGTCGTAAGGGTAAGCCGAAGCGAGCTGGAACGGTAGTTCTAGCACCGGATCAAGTCCGTCGGAGCTTTCAAGCCGAGCGACCGAATCAACTGTGGGTGGCCGATGCGACCGACATACCGACGTCGGAAGGAACGCTGTATTTAGCGGCGATTCAAGATGTTTTTTCACGTCGGGTCGTGGGGTGGTCCATGTCTGCTAGGCAGGATGCCGAGTTGATGGTGCGTGCCTTGCAGATGGCGGTCCAAACTCGACGCCCCGCGCACGTCATTCATCACTCGGACCATGGTTCACAGTACATGTCGCTCAAGTTTCGACAAGCTTGTGCCGCGGCGAACGTGAAATTGTCCATGGGATCCGTCGGCGATTGCTATGACAACGCGATGGCTGAAAGTTTGTTTGCGACCTTGGAGACCGAGTTAATCGATCGGCAACCCCGAC
>JAAXGW010000042.1 GCA_012267385.1 OMG group bacterium | reverse complement strand
AGCAAATCCCAAAATGAACTGTCTATCAAACTGAGGCAACTTCATTATCGTTTAGAGCCGTGCGATAAAGCGTTGCCCGCTTATGATCGACCACAAGGAGCTATGCGTGTAGGACTGCGACAAATTAAGGGGTTAGGAGAAGATATTGGTTTACGCATTGAAGCAAACCAGCCCTATCAAGATATCGATGATCTGGCTCGTAGGGCAGAACTTACTACTGCGATGCTTACTACGCTAGCGCGTGCTGGAGCACTTAAGAGTATTTCGGGGAATCGATTTCAAGCACATTGGGATGCGGCTGGAATTGCACAATTACCTGTCTTATGGCAGGCTGTAAAAGCGACAGAACCATATCACACTGAGGTAGAAATGCCGGAACCGTCCCTCGGGGAAAGTATGATGTGGATTTCAATTATCTCGGACTTACTTTAGGCGATCATCCAATGAAATTGTTACGGGGTGATCAAGAATTCCAGCGGTGCATTACCGCAGCAGACTTACCTTCCGTGAGGCCTGGCCGCCTAGTGCACTCGCAGGTCTGATCACGTGTAGACAACGGCCAAGTTCGAGCGTTGGGGTCGTTTTTCTCTTGTTAGAAGACGAGACTGGGAACAGTAATATCGTAGTTTGGAAAGCAGTACTGGACAGCTATCGTGCGGAAATATTGCAAAGACAATTAGTCCGCATCAAAGGGATCGTTGAGCGAGAAGGCGAAGTTATTCATGTTGTGGCCGGTCAAGTCGCAGACTTTAGTCAGAAGTTGGCGACGATAGCAACTCGAAAATCTCATTCTCAAAAAATTGTTCAGGCGAGAAACTTTCGTTGAGCGGATCTTCAGAAAAGATGCGTTCGGCCACCCAGCTCAAGGAACGCACATGTCCCAAGCGAATACCATGATATTTTTTTGGTAATTGCACCGTCAGACCGTAATCCCCAGTTATTTTTTGAGGGTCTGTTGGAAACCACCAAAACACACTATCTTTGTCTTTTGATGTACGCCACTGCGTCAGAGTCACGTTGTCGGGTAAAGTTTCAGGTAAATTAGGTCTGCACACGGTGAACAAACCTAAGCCGTTCAATGGGGACGCTACGGTATGAATGTCAAAATTTAAATCCTTTGGCAAGTCGTTGATAGCCGCAGTTACCATCACTCCACCACAACTGTGGGCCACAATCACGACTCGTTCGAGAGGCTCAGTTCGTTGCTCAATCATTTCGGATAAATCCTCGAGTAATATCCTCCTCGCTCTAGAGTTTTTCTCTAAAAAGTCCCAGCGAAAGTAGTGAGTGTGTATTGAATCATTGTCCATGACTAAGAGTGGGTAAACCCACTCAAACCCACGAGCTTTAAATCCATGAATACCAATTAGTACTGTAGGGTTTGCTTCTTGACCTTCTTCAAGGGAATGGAGCCCGAAAGGTATCTGACGAAACGGTTTGCCGGTACGGACTACTTCATCGTTGGTTTTAAACGTTGTGGGCCACTCACCCACCTCTAAAGTATGCAACCAGGGAAAGTCTTTAGTATCAGAATCTGGTTCTTGTTCTCCCAGAGTATGGATACTTAGAATGCTAAGAATCGGTACGACAAGCCATAGGATTTGTAGTTGCCTCCTGCTCGGACCGGTTTTCTTCATAAATTTGCTTTCAATTCCATTGGGTGCATTAAACACCGATTTAGAGCAATTTTATCCACGCTAAATTCATCAATGACACCTGCTTTACATTACGCGATTCTCGGTCGACAACCTACCCACAGTCATCGAAACAATTGTCGCTACCTAGTTGTTGAATGAGTTCCTTGTGAGGTCACACTAGGCTAATTCCTATGGCAACTCCCAAACTATTTAGACGATTTCCCGCGTTGCTCTATCCTTCCTTTCGTAGGTATTGGTATGGTTCATTTGCGTCTGTTTCTGCATCCAATTTACTTTATGTAGGTCAACTCTGGCTCATTGAAGAGATGACTGGATCAGAAATTAATCTAGGTGTACTCGGTGCGATGATGGCTGTTCCTGGTATTGTCATGAATCTCGTAGGAGGAGTGATCGCAGATCGTATGAATAAACGAACTCTCCTACTTTGTACAAGTCTTTGTAATACCGTTTTGGTAGGACTGCTAACGATTCTTGATGTCACCGACATTGTGCGGGTATGGCACGTCTACGCTATTGCAGCAGCCTTTTCTTTAATTACGGGTATTGATTGGCCGGTACGAGCATCGATTTATCCATCATTGGTAAGGAGACAGTCCTATTTAAGTGCCGTGTCGCTCAATGCATTCGTATGGCAGTCCAATCGTATGCTTGCGCCAGCTCTCGGCGGGTTGATTCTTTGGATCGCTGGTACGAGTGTCGTCTTCTTAATTTGTACGTTGGGATTCTTGGTCATGTTCTTTGTAATGCTAACTATACCTATGCACGATAGTGAGCCTTCAGACAATACTTCAGCGTGGCGAGAATTACGCGATGGTGTGCGATTTATTCTCGCACATCCGATGTTTAGATGGTTAACCTTACTGACGTTTCTGGGAATGTTTTTTGTACAATCCTATGTCCAACAAATGTCGAGATTCACGGCGCTACTTGGACAAGGCGAACGCGAATTTGGGTTGTTACTAGCCGCAGGTGGATTGGGTTCAGTGATTGGCACAATAATCGTGGGTAGCATGCGCCGGAGTCGGAGGCTCGGTTATGTAATGCTTGGCGGTGGGATTACTTCTGCGGTGGCTACTCTTGCGTTCGCGTTCGCTGCTAGTAACCAACTGTTTTACGTAGCTTTTACCTGTGCGGTCGTTGGCGCACTACTAGCTACATTCTTTCTAATCAACGCCATGACTACGATGCAACTTGCGGTACCGCATCATCTTCGGGGTAGAGTCATGGGAATAAACACAATCGGCTTCAATCTTGTGCCTCTTGGTGGCTTATTCTTGGGGCTAGTGGCGGATCGGAGTTCCTTGTTAGTCGCGGTAGGGGTGGGAGTAGTGGTGTACTGTGTTTTTGCAGCACTGTCATTCATCAGTAGTTCGTCGATGCGTCAACTGGGTCGCAATACAATTCGTGAAGTTCAAGCGTAGTGAACTTGGTTTGAGTGCACTAGTTGACCTATTAGCACTCATCCGGGGGGTGTATCTACCATACAGAGACCTGTTTATCAACCTAAAATGGTATAAAACATGTAGCCGGAACATCTGATAAGTTCCTGTAATTCGAACAATCTATCTAGATTTCGTTTTGTTTATGACAACATTAGAACAGCAACCAAGTAATGACACAAAGTGTGATAACTGTGGTGAAGAACTGCTGGGTGCGTTTTGCTGGGTGTGTGGTCAGAAAGACACCCACTACAACCGGTCTGTGTTCAAAGTCGTCGGCGATTTCTTTAAAGAGATGTTTGATGTCGATTCTCGTGTGTTCACGACGTTATCGACGCTGTTCTTTCGTCCTGGGACGTTGTCTATACAGTTTCGGGATAACAAGCGAGCGAGTTATGTAACTCCGATTCGACTTTACTTGTTCAGCAGTCTGGTCTTCTTTTTTCTTATCGCGATCACGTCTCGAAGCCAGAACATAGGCGAGGAAAATTCTTCAGATGGGAATGCAAGCTCTCCGGCGGAGATCACGCTAACACAACACGGGGAGCCTCCAGTTCGTACACAGGAGGAAATTGACCAATATCTAACTTCGATCAGAAGTCTAGTTCGCGCTGACCAGAGCGCTTTTGAAAGCGCGAAGAATGTTCTGAAGGGCCGGATTGTGACTCTTGAGAGCGATCCATGGAGTGAACGAATTTTCGAGATCACAGACTACCTACAAGACCTCGTAACACATGGAGTTAGCGATTGGAGATTGATAAAAGAAATTCAATCAGCCGAAGAAGCTCATAAACGATTGAGAGTATTGCACGAACTCTTCCAAGACGATCCAGACACACGAGAATTGGGAGAAGAAATTGTGCGCAGTAGAGAGCAAGGGGAACTACTGAGCATGGCGAAAATCATGCTGACATTTTTCTACGATGAATACGCCATGAATGAATTTAGGGAGGTTTCAGGCTTTTTGAAACGGGTGTTGAAAGGTCTAATTAATGCCGCCGATAACCCAGGTGAATTTGTCGAAGACGTGACCGAGAATTTGCCCTTGATGATGTTTGTGCTGTTACCAATTTTTGTGTCGATTTTGAGTCTACTGAGTCTTGGTAAGGGTATTAGGGTCGTTTTTCAATTAATTTTTGCTATGCATATTCATGCACTCGCATTTATAACCTTGACGTTCGAGATTTTGATATCCTTGGTTGTTTCCCTTATTCCTGTTGTGTCCGACATTTCATATGTAATAGAATTAATAGTGCTCCTGCTGTTCTTGTTCATCATAGTGCACATCTACTTGTCATTTAAGAAGTTTTACGGATCAGGACACATTGTCTCGCTCATGAAATTTTTTGTCTTGACTCTCGCGTATGGTTTGTTACTCGTATTTAGTCTATTAGCATTGGTGGTGTTTGTTCTTCTGTGATTCGATGTTTTAGTTATTGTCTAATCCAGAATGGTACGATCCCAATCCGTCGAAGAGGAAGACTGAAGAACTTGGAGGAGACTAAGTTGCTAAACGTTTTTTAGGCGTGTCTTGCCGAGCGAGTACCACGCGATATGCGTTCGGATCAGGTATAGAAAGCATGACGCGAACTTGTTCAATGTTCAACGGTAGCATTTCTTCATAAGGTTGCGCCAGTAACCAACTTGCACGCTTACCGTCTCCATAGGCGCGCCATAGGGCAGCAAATGTACCATGTCCATACTCGCGATACAAGCGAAAACTGCCGAGCAACAGTATCAAACGAATTCCAGGATTCTTCGTTTGTGCGTATGTGAATGCAAGTAGACAGCTTTCTCCTAAAGTGTCGCGGCCATATTGAGTAAGTGTGTGCCAGAGGTCATGACTATCTCGATTTCTTCTCATAAACAGCAACAACTCTGGATCTTGCACGTTTTGATAGTAATCTTCACTGGCATAGACTAAACCATCAGATTCAAGCTTCGCTTGGTCTAAGAAACTGAGATATGCTTGACCAAAAGAATTGGGATCCAAACTCATAAGATTGGCGTGATCGTTAAGGGCATCCAAAAGTTCGACGCGTTGCCGCAAGATGTTCTCGCCGGTTTTAGTTGCCTTAAACTTCTTGAAAATCCGAACTAGGGACCTACCACGCATCGTAGCCATGACCTCGAACACTTTTTTGGTGTCATCGGGATCGGCAATGAGCGCGCGAACTGTTTTATTTGAGTGTTTGAGCTTCGTAAACCAACGGGCAACGGAGTCGATCATATTTTTGACGTTCGCTCGCACTCGATCCAGTGTGCTTCGTTCGTCAGCGTTATTGTCTTTTCGGCTCACCAGTGACCTGAGATCTCCCTTTCTCATGATTACTTATTTTTCAATGGTGTGATAATTGTAGTTTAGTCTGCATGTGTCATGAACTATATAGTATGCGATTGTTTAAAGTGAGAAACATCAACAGTCAGTTCAAGCCCAATACCTGTTACAGATATGACCGCCACCAATACTCCAAAGTTTCTCAGAGTGTCGAAAAACGGTTAAATTCGTTCTCGAGATAGTGCTCCCAGCTAGCTATCATGCAACTTTGGAACAGATGTGGTTCGCTACAATTTGTGAGACGGCGAAAACACTATTTCTGAGGTAACGATGAACGAACACATGCAAAACGCTTATGAAGCTCTCACACAAAAAATCGGAATCAGTGAGTCCCCTTCGGATTGGTTTGAGATCACCCAAGAACGGATAAATACATTTGCCGACGCAACATTGGACGATCAGTGGATTCATGTGAATCCGGAGCAAGCGAAAGCGAGTCCGTTCGGTACGACCATTGCACATGGTGATCTTACGCTGTCGATTATGAATCAGCTACCTCGCGAGCAACCGTTATCTATTTACCGTGTTGAAGGCATGAAACACATGCTGAACTACGGATTTGATCGAGTTAGATTTCCAGCTCCTGTTTTGGTTGGATCTCGAATCAGAGCACACTCAACACTGAAACGTGTAGAGTTCAAAAAGGGCATGATTGAAATCATGGTTGAGGTGTCGGTCGAAGCAGAGGGCATGCCCAAACCGTGCTGTGTAGCTGAAAATCTCTTTCTGCTCGTCTTTTAATCGGAGTTTGCTTAATATGACATTTATGGTTAATTTGCGGGGTTAGAAGCAATGACACAAATCAAAGAACTCGGTACTGCGGAAGCTATGTACTGCTTACTGATTCATCTTGCAGTTCTCTTTCTTGTGATCTTTCCGATTGGAGTCCTGGTGCTTTTCGTTACTAAACTTCTCATCCATGCTCTCTTTTCAGTCTTTGGGAACGACACAACTTGGATTGTTACCCAAATGCTAGAAGAGAGCTTGGAGTTAAGAGTGGAAACTTGTACGCTCTTGACTTGCACAGCGGGTTTCGTGGCGTTGGTAGTCTTCATGGTTCGAGCGTTACTCAAGATGGGCGAATTACCAAGTTCGACTAACGGTATTATCGCTCTCCATATGCGTTTAGGCTTGAGGATGATAGCGTTACCGTTACTAACTGCACTGATTTGTACGCTTACCTCGCTTGCAGTATTTTTTATCTTTTCAGGTGTGGATAGCTTTGTTGACACGTACCTAACGATTGCATGGATTGTGTTATTCCCAACGGCTATTGGTACTTGGATTTGGGTATGGCGCGGTGTTTGGATCACCTCAATTCCATCCCCATCATCAACATGACCAGAGGATGTCCCTTAGGTGAATGTACATATCCATGGTTGGAGTTGTTCAGATTGTGCCTAGCCGCTCGATGTGATTCTGCGGATCAACCATCGCTTTTGCATTAACGTGTGCTCACTGTAGTCCATGACCCATCAAACCTACAAACTTGAAGGGTATTGGGAACGGGAAACCATCTGGAGTTTTTTGTTTGGGTGAGATCTAGTGTATTGCTCGAGATTTAGACTATTTTCAGGAGTTGAATGATGACTTTGACTAACGCATTAAGTACAGAAAGTACTGCTCGAACTCTCTCGGTTCATCTAGGAGTACTTTTCTTTGTTATTTTCCCTTTGGGGGTCTTAGTACTAATCATTGTCAAGTTGTTTGTTTCATTTCTTCTTTCTGGATTTGAAGCAATTGACGACGTAGATGGGATTCTGTGGATATTTGGTATTTTCACCGAAGACCTTCTAACTTGGCAAATCGAAACTTGCACTTTGATGAACTGTACTGCAGCGTTCGTGGCTTTGGTCGTGTTCATGATAAGAGTGTTGCTTAAAACAGGGGAATTACCAAGTACGCCTGACGGAATTACTACCCTACATATCCGTTTAGGGTTTCGGATAGTAGCGCTCCCGTTGTTGACCGTATTGGTTTGTACAGTTTCTTCGTTCGCAATCTTTTTCGTATTTTCAGGGCACAATCTAATTGATTCATACGCCTCCTTATCTTTGATTATGCTACTTCCCACTGCCATTGGAACTTGGATTTGGGTATGGCGAGGTGAATGGATCACGTCAATCAAACCAGCTGAGTTTCCGCTTCCTGAACCAGAGGACACAGACTCTGAGACATCATCGGTAGACAACGAATAACTCCATCAATACCGAGTTAACATTTCCCAGAGTTTCACTTTATCTCGCACGAAGGATACATCACCATCGATCTCTCGTGAGGCGCGAAACTTAACTTGAAGTATGTTTAGTATCGCTTAGTATTGAATAGAGTGAACGTGATCAGGCACGTCACTGAACTTGAGACTGAGCTTCTTCCTCTCGTGCTCGACCGAATGCTTCTGATTGGTAGACGTGAACATCCATATTCAACCTGAAATCTGCTACATCGCGCATTTCCTCAGGGCTGATAGTTCCGTCTCCATCGGAATCAAATTCTTCAATATTGTCTAAATGGGCGGAAAATTCATTTAGTTGGATTCGACCATTCTTATCCGTGTCGAAAGCATCTAGATTGAGTTGTAAGATGTGTGTACGCACTGTGGATGAGATAAGATCAAACTCAGTTTCGCTCAGTGTCCCGTTGTGGTTTGTATCCGCAACTTCGAAGTTATCGATTGCTTCTTCAACATTTAGGAACGTGTAAGAAATAACCTCGGCTCGACGCCGTAGTTCGGCGAGTTTCTCTGGTGGTAGTTTTTCCTCTCCTTCAATCAACTCTTTAGTGATGTCAATCTCATCGAGTGTAATCGAACCGTTATTATTTGCGTCCAACAAATCGAAGGTGTCCTTTGATGCCGCTCGCAAATCATCGATATTTGCGGCGGCGCCACTAGCAAATATGGGTGGAAGATGGCGACTCGGAGTCTGGTCTTGTCCAGCAGCGGCAGCGGCTCGACGTTCGCGGAGCGAGAGATTGTATTCGAGCTCCGCAGCTGAGCGCTGATCGAAGAGAGGGCGATGCAATTCAATCTGTATTTTGTGGAATTCTGGAAGCTCAGCCATTTCCTTACGATCAAGTGCCCCGTCATTATCAGCGTCCCATTCGTCAAAATCTCCAAGATGTGCCGCAAACTCATCCGCTTCCACGTTTCCGTTCTTGTTCGTATCAAGCTCTTGCATCCCAAGTTTCAGTCTATGAGTTCGGATGTTAGTGCGAAGATTGTCGAATTCTTCTTGGGTCAACGCCCTGTCTCCGTTAGTATCTCCTACCTCAAACCTATTAATTTCTTCATCGTTCATAAAGTAGTGATTAATCAGCCCTGATCTGCGAATGAGCGTAGCTAGCTCGTCACGGCTGAGAGATTCTTCTGAGTATTCTCTCAAGATATCAATTTCATCTAAAGTGATTGATCCGTTTTCGTCAACGTCAAGCATTTCGAATACATCATTGATCGCAGTTTCAAGTTGATTCAATGTGAATTTGGGCGAGGTTTCATCAGATTCCTGCTGTGCGTGTAGCGCGTTTGTCGATAGGAATACGAGGGTGCTTAAAGCAAAAACTGGAACAAGTTTCATTCTCTGAACCTCACTTAAAGACTAACAAGGGGATTAATTCTGTTTTCATTGTATCTGCTCACGGTCTATCCGATATAAATGTGTAGGTGATCCTTCGATGCGACGTGGATTTGATGTACGATTTGAAGTCTTCGTTATTCTCTTATTTCGACCAAGGACTGTATCAATTTACGCCAATATTACGGCTTTGGTGTGGTCTTATTTTGGAAATAGAATCTGCTTGATTAGCCTACGTTCCATCACACAATCCATGGCCTCAACAAGAAACCAAGGAATGGCTTCACCAAACCGTGGTTTAATTCTAAAAAATGTTGAGTCTAAATGTGGCTATAGGCTATCTTTTTTCTTACTCTCGTCGGACTCTTCCTGTTGCGCCTGACGTTCGGCATACGCGCGACGTTCCGCACGTACCTGACGTTGCCAAGAACTGACTCGAATTTCCTGTAGTAGTCTCCGGTTCTCAATTCCTCTGAGTTCGGCACGGCTAAGGCTACCGTCGCCATCGGTGTCAAGATCTTCAACATCGTCTAAATGGGCAGTGAATTCGCCCTCTTCAATGCCGCCATTTTTATCTTCGTCAAATGAATCGAGATTCAGCTGAAGGATGTGGGTACGAACCGATGCTTCCTGCTCGTCAAACTCAGTTTCACTCAGAGTTCCATCGAGATCTGTGTCAGCAATTTCGAAATGGTCTATCTCTTCTTCGAGATGCATGAAAGTTCGAGAAACGATATTCAAGCGTTGGCGAAGTTCGGCGAGTTCTTCTGCAGGGAGACTTTCCTCTCCCGCAATGAGTTCTTCGAGAATGTCAATCTCATCTAAAGTAATCGAACCGTTGTTGTTCGCATCAAGTAACTTAAACGTCTCCGTAGCTGCTTCTCGTACTTCGTCGATGTCGGCGAGAGCCCAACTAGAAAATGCATCAGCAGAGAGCGAGCGAGCCGCAGCCGGTCGTTCTCTTTCCTGTGCGACTAGTGACAAAGACGCTAATAGGAGTGTTGTTACTGAAAAAATGAATAAAAATGGTTTCAGTTTCATTTCGGATGTCCTGGTAGTAAGCCTGCTATGTAACTGTTACGATACGGCACGGAGATTCCCGCGAGTATCTGCGATTCAATATTTCGAAACAAAAAAATAACTATTGCTCGGAAAGTCATAATTTTTGTTCGATTTTATTTGTTTCTGACGAGTTTTTTAACCGCAAATAGCATTCGGTTTGTCAGTCTTTCTTGCGTTCTGAAGCCGCGGGTAGTTGCCGTTCAGTAGCGCGCATTTCGCGATCCAAGACTAAACGACGCCGTTCTTCTCCGGCGAAACTGTCCCCTAAGGTCCATCGGCTACGGATATCCGTGTGAAACCTACGATTGGAAATTTCACGCATTTCTGCACGATCAATCGAACCATTACCATCGTTGTCCCACTCGTCGAAACTCTCTAAATGTGCGCTAAATTCCTTCGCTTCAACACTGCCGTTCTTATCCGTATCCAGGGACTCGATTCCAAGTTCCAAAACGCGAGTCCGGACGCTAGATTCAAGATTATCGTATTCGTCTCGGTCCAAGGAACCGTCGCCATTGGTATCAGCAACTTCGAAAGTGTTAATTTCTTCTTCGGTCCAAAAGTAGCTACTGATCAAGTTCATACGCCTTCGTCGCAGTACTAACTCCTCCTCACTCAATTCCTGATCAGTTTCTTCTATCGTGAGATCAATTTCGTCTAGTGTGATCGAACCATTTTTGTCTGAGTCAAGCAATTCAAACACATTACTCGAATACGTTTCAAGTTGGTTTAAACTATAACCAGTCCAACTGCCGGAAGAACCACGTTGAGCTTGTAAAGACAAGGAGGTAAGTAGCAGGAAAGATATTAAAAAAATGAGTGCTTTTTTCATGTGAGTAATCCTCAATGCACAAGTGGAAAACGATTTTACCTCTTTATACGAAATCGACTCTGATATCCTGCATATTCGGTGGCCGAACCGGAGTACTCAGATTAATTTCGCTAGTGAGAAAGGTACTAGAATCTTGACACCCAATAGCACTAACTTAAAATTATGGTTTTTCTTCAAGGGTGTTTAGCTCAGTTCGGGAGAGCGATGGCCTTACAAGCCATAGGTCGTAGGTTCGATCCCTACAACACCCACCAGATAGAATCCTCGGAGCGGTAGTTCAGTTGGTTTAGAATACTAGCCTGTCACGCTAGGGGTCGCGGGTTCGAGCCCCGTCCGCTCCGCCATTTTGCTTTGTACTTGGTCTGACAAAAGCAATCACACGTATTAGTTACTGTCAATTCTTAAGTTTTTGCTTAATTTGAGCAAGTAGTTCTTTCTTTAATTCTCTCCTACGTTCAATGTTATCCCATAATGCGGTGTCAATTCGAGCGGGATCAAACGATAGTGCCGTGCGTTTCTGAGAAAAAAGCAGGTGCGAACGAGTACTCAGTGCTCGTGTTCAGGAAGTGAACGATGAACCGTCAGACTAGACTAATCCGATCGTTTTAAAATCACTCAGTCTCATCCGCGTTTTGACTAGAAGCTGTATCGGAATCAATTTTTTGTGAATCCAAAGGATCCGAGACTGCTTGATTAAGTTCATCTTTGTTCTGTTTAGAGTTAGTAGATTGAACAATTACTGCATCCGATTCACTTTCGGACAATTCGTCCGTTTCTGCCGTAGCTGATTCATCCGTCGATTCGTCTGACGACAAAGCCAAACTATCGACCAAATTCAAAACCTGATCCACCTCTGGATCGCCTGAACTTTCGTCTTCATCGGCAATTTCCTTATTTGAGGTAACGTTTATAGTTTCCATCAAGAGGACCTTGTCGCTAACTTCCATGCTGTGAGAAGCAATTTCTTCAGCACTCACTGAAGCAAAAAGAAAGGGTACCACGGCACCACATAGTGTGTAAGAAATTCGAGTCTTGTTATTCATAGTGAGTCTCTCTAAGGTGCGAAGATTTAAAAGAATATTTCCTTATAGTGTAACCATTCTATGACATTGTCATAGTTTGAGCAGTTTTAGGCATAGTTCTGCACACTTGAATGATTCTTGACCTGGGGTCGTAACAGACATTTCTGATCGTATCGAATAGCCATCGCGCGACAATTGCACTTGATTGTTTTTCACTAAATCTTGGATACCTCGCGCAAGCTTGTTGGTCTTCCGCTTAGAGGATAATTCGATAACACCGACGGGAGTTCCGGTATTAAGTGCTTCATAGAGCATCGTTGCGGAATCGCAAGTTACCCAAGTTTCGGAGCTCGAATTAAGCAATTCAGTGATAAATGATTCACTAGTAGTTCGCCACTGCCGAATGGTTGCATTCGGCAGTGCGTCAAGCTGGTTCAACATATTGTCAGGGCTTCTCGGTGAATCGCAGATAGTCCAATGTTTGTGTGGTCCAGCTTCACAGATTTTCTTAACAGTACCTAGAACGGAATCTGAGTCCCAATGGAAGTGACGACTACTTCCGCCTAGCAAAATCACGCCGTGCTTGGGATTGGGATTCACTTCGGGAATAGGGCAAAGTACTCCCCTTGTAGTATGTACATTGCCGAAGTTTGAACAAACATCGTGATGCGGCACGAGAACAAGATCAAAAAAAATTGTCGGAAGAGAGGGTTTCATCAGTACGACGCAAGGTACATTGAAGAATACCTTGGTCATCAACATTGGTAGGTGCGTAGCATTACCCGCTCCCAGAACGAGAGAGGGCGATGGCAACTCCGACAAATTTTTTACAGAGGTGCCAACTGCAATTCGACACACTTCGACATCGTTCTGTATCGAACTTTTTATTGCTTGTGATAGTCCGACGGTTTGTTTCTCGTGCCCCTTTCTTCCGTCGGAAAACACCCATAACACAATGTCTTTCATACAGATCTACCGACGACGGAGAAATTCACCTATATGTTTTGTTTTCTACGGTTCTGAATGTGCTACGATCAATATTGATTTGAACAAGAACAGATCGAAGATTCGCGCAATTGATTGCTTGTCCGCCACGACCATAGTCGAACATGGCTGCAACCGAAACTCTTAGCCCGAAGGATGCAAGTTAACCACCAAAGCCCACTCCGGCAAAGAACGCTAGAACCGTCCAAACGATTGCTGCAAGCACGGCCGCAAAGGTGGCTTGTGGGATTTGTGTTCGAACGTGATCCATTAGATCGCATCCTGTACACATAGAACTGAGTACAGTAGTATCCGAAATGGGTGAGCACTGATCACCATAGACGCTACCGTCCATTACAGAGGCGAAACACAGTGTCATGAAGAACCACGGATGTGCCAAATCTTGCCCAGTCGCGATTGCCCATGCTAGTGGCATCGCTAAAGGAAATGCAACCGCATAAGTCCCCCAGCTGGTTCCAGTTGAAAATGCAATCGTCATAGTCATGATTTGTAGTAGGACTGGTAACAAAAACCAAGGTAAAGCGTCGCCGAGAAGAGCTACTAGGTAGGTTCCACCTCCAGCCTGCTCGCTCACTGCACCAATGGTAATCGCGAGCATCAAAATCAATGAACCTATCAAGAGGCTCTTCATCCCTGTACTGACTCCATCGATTACTTCTTTAATCGTCATACCACGTGCTAACGACGTACCGGCGGCAATCAGCAACGCAATGCCAAACGCCCACTCGACTTTCGGTGAACCGAAATACACAAACGTACCGATTGCTATAGCAATGAGTACTATCAACGGGACAATAAACTCTAACAGATGAGGGGAATATCCCTTTGGTATAACGGTGTCTTGTAGTTCAGGGGCTGCGAGAGGAACTGCGTCATCACTGTCTAGTTTCCCGGTGTTTCTAGAACGGTTCATTGCAGCTCTCATGCGCTTTCCTAAATACAGAGGTTTTTCTACACTCAGAAGGAATGTCCCAAGAACTGCAAAGATTGCGTAGAAGCAAAAGGGTACGCTTGCAAAGAAAAATGCTACTCTGTCGTCCTTGGTTGCAAGAAACGCGACCCCAGGAACAAAAATAAAGGCTTGCACATACCCAGGCCAGGCATTAAAAGCAAGTTGCGATGCGATTGGTGAAGCAGTAGAGTCTACGATGTACGCAAGTTCTTCGTGACTAATCCGCTCTTTATCTGCGATCGGTTTTACTGTGGTTCCGACGAGAACTGTACTAACGGTACCACCTTGAAAGAAAACGATGCCTAAAAACCATGCCACCAGCTTAGCTGATCGAGGTCCTCTCACGACGTGGTGTGTCATCCACTCTGCGAATGCAAGGGCAGCGCCAGACTTGGACCAAACTCCCAGTAGACCGCCGAGCAACCAGAGGTACAAAATCAAGATGGCGGCAGTACTGGTTGTCCCTATCGTAGGTACAAATACCTCACCGATTAGATCATAGGAGCCGAGTAAAAGAGCACCGGACACGACTCCACCCAGTAATGCTGTGATTGGTTCTCGCGTGAGCCAACATAAAAACACGGCACAAAAAGCCGGTAACAGCGACCAGAATCCCCAATGTTTTTGTGCTTCTAGTTGTCGATACTCAAGCGTACCATCATCAAGCTCCTCAACGACGAATTCCCTGAGTATTTCAAGTTCCCCGGAGAAGTTGTCGGGTAATCTAAATAAAACTGATTGATCTAGAGCTTTCGGTTGAAAGAATTTCTTCTCATTCTTAATCACGTAAAAGAGTTTGCCTTCTTCGTCTTCTTGAACATCGAGAATCGTGGTCGAAATTAGCCATTTTGGAGATATGCTCAGACCGGCGAATAACGATAAAATCATTAACGAAGCAAAAATCACGAATGTAGTTTGTGCGCGGCGAGAAGAGCGATCAGTGATGGAATTCACGGTTTTGCCTTATACTAAATGGTTGAGTTTGATTTGAGCTTGAAAGGAGCGATTAACAATCAATGCATCGCATCCGAACGATGGTATACAGCAGAAAGCTCATGTTCATTGTAGATTTTAGGAGACTTTTGTGATTACACTTGAAAGTGATGTTAAAGAAGCGATTGACACATTCGGCGTCGACCAGAAATATTCCGAGTACACTCTGGAAGACCACGAAACTTGGAGATTAGCGACAGAAGCACTCGAAGAAGTATTGGTTGGACACACCGCGGTGAATTACAAAGAGTCTTTTGTCAGCACTGGAATGACCAAGTCTGCAATCCCATCGTTAGAAATGGTGCAAGAAGCACTTGGACGATGGGGGTGGAGCGCAATCGTTGTGGACGGTTTCATACCACCAGACATCTTTATGTTGTTGCAAGCAAATTCCATTCTCCCAATCTCGAAGCCTATACGTTCCCGAAGTCAATTAGGCTATACGCCGATCCCAGACATTATTCACGAGGCAGCCGGCCATCTGCCGATGCTTCATAGTGCAGAGTATCGGGAGTTTCTCCAACGACTAGGCGAACTCGGTGCAAACACCCAATTAAACGAAATAGATATGCAACTATACCATGCTCAAAAGCACATCGCCGAGCTATTAGCCGATGAGGTTTCTGATCGACAAGTACTAGAGGAAGCGACCCAAGCAGTGGAAGAAGCGAAGGAGATTGCCGAAAACAGTCCGCCATCACCGGCGCGACGTGTAGCGCGTTTTCATTGGTGGACCGTGGAGTACGGTTTGATTGGACCCGAGCACAAAATCTACGGCGCAGGCTTGCTCTCGTCGGTATCAGAAGCAGCTAAGTACCAAGAAGCCAAACACGAAAAGCTGTCAGTCGCCAGTAGTGATCGAGGATTTGAAATCGATCACATCCAACCCATATACTACGTTGCAGACTCAT
Organism: OMG group bacterium; assembly: GCA_012267385.1. Taxonomy (GTDB): domain Bacteria; phylum Pseudomonadota; class Gammaproteobacteria; order Pseudomonadales; family Azotimanducaceae; genus Bin55. The sequence goes on along the minus strand of JAAXGW010000042.1, from coordinate 55,936 downwards.
GGGAACATCTCATGCACGAATTGGAGAATTTAGAACATTACATCGGGTATGCTTAGCATGAGCTTATTCGACGTTCTCATTCGGTAAGACCACTCGGGTCGCGGTTTGTGCAAAGACATGTTTCGCGATCACGTTATAAACATGACCACATTGGTCGCAGTAAATCACAAAAAACCATGGTTCTCGATAGCGACTTCGCGAGGTACTTTCTTTACTAACAAAATGTTCGATTCCTACTACGCCACAACTAGGACATTTTGGACTTGTGGGCTGCTTGTCCACCGGGTTTTACTCCTTAGTCAATTTCGATGTTCTGTATTTGCAGTAGCGCGTAAACGGAGTTGATACATTGGTTTGTAGCATAGCTAGCGTACTACTTTAGGATCGAAAAAATTATATACAAAAGAGCATATAAAAATCTTGAATTTGGTGTTGCTGCCAAGCTCGCGGTATCGGGTAACAAGCTACTTCCGTAATGTTCGCTGATTTTCAACGAGTCGGAATTATTGGACGGTTAGACAAACCCGCGATCACTGATTCGTTAGATCAAGTTGTTGGCGTTCTTCAAAAAAGTGATCGAGATGTAGTCATTGAGGAACAAACTGCATCGTTAATCGCCGGAGACAATGGCAAGGTGGTCAGTCGCGCCGAACTCCATGATTGTGATTTAGTGATTGTTGTGGGTGGTGATGGGAGCATCCTAGGAATTGCGAAGGAACTAGTAGACACAGATGTCCCGGTATTAGGGATAAATCGAGGTCGATTAGGATTTCTTGCAGACATTTATCCAGATCACATTGAGTCTGGTTTGCTCGCCGTACTTCAAGGTAGCTATCGTCTTGAAGTTCACTTCCTACTTGAGCATTCAATTGTGCGAGACGATGAGTTGATTCGGCGCGGAATAGCACTTAACGATGTCGTAGTAAACTCTGGGTCGATTACCCGAATGATGGACTTCGCGCTCTACGTGAACGAGGAGTTCGTTTATTCCCAACGTTCAGATGGATTGATAATTTCTACACCCACTGGATCCACTGCATATGCACTGTCAGCAGGTGGTCCGATCATGCATCCGCAGTTAGATGCGATTGTGATTGTACCAATGTTTCCACATACTCTAACTTCTCGCCCACTGGTTGTGAAAGGGGGCTCCGAGATTGTCGTGTTTGTGAATTCAGAAGACGACTTTCCGCTCGTGACGGCGGACTCTCAAGAGCCTTTCATCCTTCAACCATATGATCGTGTATATATACGTAAGAATCCCAAGGGACTAAACATTGTGTATCCAACTACTCACAACTTCTATGAGAGCTGTCGAAGCAAGTTAGATTGGGGTTCCCGACTTGGCGGGAATAGTCGATAGTAGTTCTAGGGAGCTAGATTAACAGATTCCTTCAATTGTTCCGGGGTATCGATATCCATTAGGATCCCACGATCCTCCACCTCGAGTGCCTCTACGCTGAACTCACCTGTGTCAAACAGTGTCCTAGCTCCTTGATCGCCGGTCAGCTCACATAGTTGAGAATAACACTCTTGTTTAAATCCAACCGGGTTTCCGTATCGTTTTTTGTACCAAGGTCGAATTATCGAAGCACTCGTGCTATCCAATCGCTCAGCTAGACGTACGAGAGTCTGCACCGTTACGAAAGGCATGTCCATCAGTCCAATGACGACCCAAGGCTCTTTTAGTGCTTGTACTACTCCAGCCCTTAAGCTTTGTGATAGGCCATAACGTGCTTCGCTGGCAAGAACAGTTTCAACATTTTCAGGCAACGAGCCCACGTTATAGTTTGCTTGTTCCCGCAGAACTAGAAGTACTTTGCTAAAAACCGAAGAATACAGTCCCACAGTGTGTTGTAAGAGCGTAGTGTCTGCAATAGGAATGTTCCGCTTATCGGAGCCGAAACGGACAGATGCTCCAGCAGCCAAAATTATCGCTGTCCCACGAAGCGAATCTATTCTTTGATTCCCTATCATGACTGAAGTCTCTCGCTAAACGTAATCCGTTGTGTGTTATTGGACATATTCTCGGGTAGGAAATCGTGAACTCTAGTAAGTATTCTGGCATAGCGTCCGAGGACTACACCACGATGAATTAGAACTACGATTTTTGCCACTCAAGTTTGCAAAAATAGAGGTGTTCAATGTTGTGGTCGTAATGGTATTTTGTTGGTTTACTCCTGATCGCTAGCAGTAGCCAATATTCGTTCGAGCTGAGTTTTGGTAACATCTTTTTGAACTATGCATCCATTACTATCGAGTAAATAGTTCTTAGGGATGTACCTAATTCCATAAATAGAGGAGACTTCCTTGTTAGAAGGCTCTGTTTCCGCTAGGTTGATCCAAGGGAGCTCATATTTTTCTGATGTTGCTTCCCACAACGTGCGATTTCTGTCGATGGAAACAGAGACGATTTCAAACTGTTCACTATCACGATTAGAGTACACCTCTATGAGATCCGGGAGTGCTTTTAAACAAGGACCGCACCAAGATGCCCAGAATTCGAGAAGTACGTATTGATGCTCTTTAACTATGTCGTAGAGCTTGATCTCTGGTCCTTTAAGACTTGCAAGTGCGAAATCCGGTGCTTTTGTACCGACAAAAAGAGAAAATATTTTTTCCAGCTGACTCAGATACCGGGCATGGTCATTACGATCGTGTATCACTCGGCGGCTGACGGTCTCCGAATCCAGAGTCTGCTCGAGACGGTCGTAGACAGTCTGCCGTTCAGGTTCTCCCCAAAACGCACCCAGATCTAGTGCAAGCAATGCATCAATTGGATTTTCTTCTTGTTGTGCGATGTCTTCGAGAGGATCGAGTCTAAGTCTGTTTAGTTGTCGGAGTATTTTGACATGTTCAGGTACTTCGGTCGGAGCCGTCGCTTGACGTCGTACATTTCTACTTTGAAGAGCATACTGTGCACACTCGTCGCTCTCATCCTTGTCTATTTCCTGTGCAACCGTTGATTCATCGTCCGAAGAAGATGTCCTTTCAGTTGATTGAAGATTCGATTCAACATCAGAAGTTCTTTGTTCAAGCAACTCTTTCTGATAACTATTGAGAGCAACGACGTACGCTCGTTTCGTTGACCAATATTCGTCGGCTTGTTGCCAACTGTCAATTAGAGTAGCGTGCATTCCCTCACCTGACGGAGCTGAGGCGACAATGTCTTTGAAAGATCCGCTGCGCGTCGTTAGTTCAATCTCTGCTCCAGATTCAATGACGGCTTGTGTTTGAGTGTAGTTGGCACCTTTATATATAAAGATATTTACCACACGAGGTTCCGTGATCTCGCCAATAATTTCGAACCGATTGTTTTTCAACAACACGTGCCAGTTTGTGATGGAGACTTCCCCTAGCGTATCTCTCTTTAGGACTCGCGCCAGCACTGTCGCGTGCTGTAAGTCGAAATTTACAGAGCTCAGATTTCCATAGATTTTGAACGGCTGCGACGCGTCTGTTGTTGAATCAACAGCACCCAGGAAAGCCAAAACAGTGGGCCACTCCAGCAACGCGAACGATACTTCCCGATCTGGTGCTATCACTGCGTCGAGCTCCAGTGGGGTTTCTAGACCGACATCCACCGATATGGTCACCTGAGTCGCTGTATCAATTTCTCCGATTAGTGATATTTCACCGTTTTGCATACTACCGGATAAGAAAGCATTTGAGGAAGGTAAAGTAGTATCGCTACCCTCACTAATGAATATTTTGACCTCTGCTTCCTCAAGAGGTGATGGTGTCGCGGATTCGGAACTTGTCGACGATTCAGATTCATCCGAGATGAGCGTTCCTCGGACCGTGAACGTTCCAGCAACTGCGATTGAATTACACATACTAACTACCAGAATGGCAAGCAATCCAGTGAACCCAGCCAATTGAGTCTGTTTCATGTACTTCTCCACGAGCGAAACACTAGTTTTTATTGTATTGTGTTTGAGTGATTTCTGCCATTATGGAAATGGCAATTTCAGGTGGGGTTTTGCTTCCAATATCGAATCCGATCGGTGCATGTAATCGTGTTAGTGCTTGTTCAGAAACTCCTAGTTCTCGCAATCTTTCGCGCCGTAAGGTTGACGTTCTCTGGGACCCCATAGCACCTATATAAAACGCGGGAGTGTCAAATGCACCCATTAGTGCCATATCGTCTAAACGCGGATCGTGAGACAGTGCAACAATAGCAGAATTTTGGTCGTTAGCCTGCCGGAGGACTACTTCATCAGGTAAGTCGCATACTCTGTCAACACCAGGAACAGGGAAGGAATCAATGTTTGTTTGATCTGTGTCGATAACCATCACGCGGAAATCTAGTTTCTGTGCGAACTCTGCCACATACTGTGCCACCATGTTTGTACCAACTATGAAGAGCTGACGTCGTGGTCCATACGTTTGCTCGAGAAGGTTTCTGTCCGCTTCGTAAACCAATGGAGAATAGGTGTTAGTCTCCACTATTTTTGTGTCTCCGGTGTCGAGACTCACTGTACGTCGTACAGAACGACGTTGGTTGAGTGCAGAGTTTATTTGACTGTATATCAAGTGCGTGTCGTTCACTGCTTTCAAGGGTTCAACAACTATGTCTAACTGACCACCACACGGAAGACCAAATTTTGTAGCTTCATCTTCGGTTTGACCGTAACGCATAGAGTAGGGCTTATGGCTAGCCAGTTCGCCGTTAACTAACTTTTCGACAAGATCTTCTTCGACACACCCACCTGAAAGAGAACCGACAACGAGTGCTTTCTTGTTACAAGTAAACAAAGAACCAATGGGACGTGGTGACGATCCGTACGTTGCGACGACAGTCGCGAGCCAGCATGGATGTCCTTCTTTTAACCAAAGACAAACCTGTGTCAAAACTTCTTGGTCTACCGCTTGCACGATTCGATGCCTATAGAAATGAGGGACTCTACGTTATTTGACTCCATTGTACTGTACAACTAAAGCTTGGGTTGGTGCTGTCGAATCAAACAGGAAGGTGGATCCACAATGCCAATTTCAACTTTAATCGCGTGAAGTGCTTTGAAAAGAAACAACTAAACTCAAGCTTGACGTATGCTCCCGAATTACAAGGCAATTGCTCCGTCAAATTTAGACCACAGAGCACTGAGATCCAATATGTTCCCTTGGTGCCGAGCTTCGTCAATCTTGATTGCTGTTAGTCCAGCCTCCAGTGCATCCAGTACAGTTACAGGAAGAGGGGTTCCCTCTTCTAAGTGTTTTGCTATATCAACAGCCATTTGTTCTTCAGCTCCATAGTGCATGAACTTGTCATCGTGCGTATATGTCGAATCGAAAATGCATTCTCGGGATACTGCACTATGTGCCCTGAGATAGCCACGCACAAAGTCTCCTTCCACCATACCATTTGATCCTATCACGCAGAAACGCCGAAATGAGTCCGCGGTATGTACGTTCGTGTGAAAACAAAGTCGAACGTCGTTGTTGTACTCTATCAAAGCAACTTGGTGGTCGACTATATCCGCATCACCGGAAAATGAACTCTGTGTACTTTGCCATTGTGCGGGCCACCTCTGGTAAGTAAGCTCTTCGGCAAGATGTTGATGACGCTGTGTAAAGAAGGAATTTCCCCCGAAACTCGCGACTCGGCGTGGACGTGATTTAACTAATCCTGCGTATAGATCGAGATCGTGGCAACACTTCTCCAATAAAAAGCCGCCACTAAATTTCGTCTTACGTCGCCAATCTCGAAAGAAAAATGCACCATGCGCCGGTGGGATGTGTTCTGCAGCCTCGATGCTGATGATGTCGCCAAACATTCCCTGTTGAGTGAGTCTTACAAGATCTTGATACAACGGAGCATAGCGTAAAACGAGTCCAACCATGATTTGATCAGCACCGACTTTGCTTAGTTCTTGTAGTAGTCGAAACGTCTCGTCTTCCGATACGACGACAGGTTTTTCACAAAAGATTTTTACACCGGACTCTAGTGCTTGGCACAACTGGTCGCAATGAAATGAGTTTGGTGAGCCAATCATTACCAAGTCGAGATGTTCCTTGTCTAACATCGTTTCCAGATCTTTGAATCCGCGTAACTGGCGAACATGTTGCTCGTCCATACGACGAAAACCAGTCGGCTCGGGATCTGCATAGCAGACGATATCAAAATTTGGAATCAAATCTTTAAAAACCTTTGCGAGGTAGCCCGACCTGTCTCCAAGTCCACATATTCCGACTTTCATGGACGCATATTACAAAATGATTGAAGTACCGAGTACTGTTCCAACTGGATTGACATTACGATGATCCGAGAAAATATTTTCCAATGGGTATGCAGTTGAGTAAATCGTTCTTATAAATTTGGGTGTTCGTGTAATAGTCAGAATTTTTACGGTAAAAAGTCGTCGCAAATTTTGTTCAACCAGTATTTGACTCTGTAGGTTCTGTTCATACGAGACTATACTACACTCACACATAAATTCTTAAAATCTTCGCTGAGTGTGCGCAAAGCAATTACAGCCGGTACGCACACTCTTTTTGTTGCATACAACACATGGAGACACTTCATTGAGAACTGACCAAAAAGTAATTAGATTGTCGGAATATCAACCGTACGGTTGGCGAATGAATGAAACCAAGCTCAAGTTTCGTTTATTTGACGATGGCTCGTTCGTTGATTCCGACCTGAAGTTTGAGGTCGATGGAGCAACTTCTAACTCGATTCGCTTAGACGGCGAACAGCTTGAATTAGAAAGTATAGCAGTCGATGGCCGTGAACTGTCAAACAATGAATACTCCGTCGATGCAGAAGGGCTGACCATTTTTGATGTACCGGAGTCGTTTAGCCTTTCTATTACGACAAAGATTCATCCAGAAACGAACACCTCGTTAGAGGGACTGTACAAGTCTTCGAACTTATTCTGCACGCAGTGTGAGGCGGAAAGCTTTCGGCGCATGACGTACTATCCTGATCGGCCGGATGTGTCGAGTATTTTTACTACAACGATCGAAGCCGATAAGTCGAAGTTTCCGAACCTTTTGTCGAACGGAAACTTGATCCACGAGGAAGAGCTACCAGACGGTCGACACACAGCAACTTGGCATGATCCCTTTCGTAAACCCAGCTATTTATTTGCACTCGTAGCCGGAAATCTAGCCGCGCTAGAGGACGAATTTGTAACTTGTTCCGGAAGAACTGTTCGGTTAACCATCTACACGGAACATAAATATAAAGATCGATGCGTGTGGGCTATGGATTGCCTAAAACGCTCGATGAAGTGGGATGAAGAGGCTTACGGCCGTGAGTACGACTTGGACCGCTTCATGATTGTTGCCGTAGATGATTTCAACTTTGGGGCGATGGAGAACAAGGGTCTGAACATATTCAACGCTAGTGCGTTGTTAGCGGATCCTGATACAACGACTGACGGTGCATATGAAAGGATCGAAGGCATCATCGCCCATGAATATTTCCACAACTGGAGCGGGAACCGTGTGACTTGTCGAGATTGGTTTCAGCTGAGTCTAAAGGAAGGTTTTACAGTATTTCGCGACACGCAGTTTAGTGAATCAACTGTGGGTGCAACGGCAAAACGAATTCAAACAGTCGCGGGTTTGCAAGCTGCGCAATTCCCAGAAGACGCTAGTGCGTTAGCACACCCGGTGCGCCCAGATCACTATACCGCAATCACGAATTTCTACACGGCGACGATTTATCAGAAGGGTGCCGAAGTACTACGGATGATGCATACGATGACGGGGAAAGATCGGTGGCGAAAGTCTACTGACCTGTACTTTGATCGGCACGACGGTCAGGCAGTAACGATCGAAGACTTCGCACAAGCAGTTAGCGATGCATCGGGACTGGACCTGTCTCAGTTTTTTAGATGGTACGTTCAAGCAGGTACTCCTAGACTCACAGTTTCGGAGACTCAAGATGAAGGATCGATGAAGTTGGAAATCACTCAACGATGTGAACCAACTCCGAATCAACCCCACAAAGAACCGTTTCACATACCTCTAGCCATCGGATTGATTGACTCTAGAGGAAAAGAAGTTCTTGGAGAAACTGGCAAGCAGAACGGGTATGACATCAACTGTCGTTCGGATATGCATGTAGAGAATCCGAACGAAGATGGCACTTTGATTGTACACCTGAAAAATGACGAAGATTCGATTGAGTTTCAGGGCGTACCAGAAGGAGCAACAGTGAGCTTTTTACGAGGATTTTCCGCTCCTGTTTACGTTGACTACCCACAATCTGTCGATCAACTTGAGATGCTAGCCGCGCACGATAGCGACGGCTTTACAAAATGGAATGCGATGCGATCGATTTATGGTCGCTTCATTTTGAATCGTAGCGTTGAACTCCCACGAGTAGCAGAATTAACTGCATGCTTAGTTGAGCAGATACAGGAATGTGAAAGTGGTAGTGAGCGTAAGTCATTACTGAACGCGATGCTTCAACCACCTTCCGTTTTCAACGTACTAGATGCTAATCCAGGTGCCGATTTTGATGAGAGCGTTGCCAATAGAGACGAGTTATCCCAGTATCTAGCTGATGAATTGTTACAACTGTGGGAAGATCTTTATGTCCAACATCCCGCGGAGTCGTCCTATGAAACAACTAGAGAAGCCGTCAATCGTCGGACTACTAGGCACGCTGCGCTTGCATATTTGCGCCGGGGCATGGGGAAGAAGCATCCTCAGTCAATCGGAAACTTGCTGCGAGATAACTTCACAAGTGCTGACAACTTGACCGATCGCTTGGCAAACTTCGTTCAATTGCTTGAACTGCCGGACGAAGTTCAGGTTACGAAGCAGGAAGTGATCGACGAGTTCTACAACCGTTTCGAGCACGAAGCCTTCGTCGTGAATAATTGGTTCTCGTGCCAAATCATGTGTACTTTGCCGGGCGCGATCGACAGGGTGAAATTGTTAGAGAAGCACAAAGCATTCAACAAGACTAATCCGAATAGAGTGCGTAGCGTATACGGAGCGTTTACTTCTAATTACAAGAACTTCCATGATTTGAGTGGGGAAGGGTACCAATATCTTGCAGAAAAGATCATCGAGTTGGAAACGACTAATCCTCAACTCTCGGCGAGATTGGCTACCGTTCTTACTCGATGGAACCGGTTTGGACCCAAACGGCGCGCGTTAATGCAAGAAGCACTCCGCTCGATCTCGGGAACGATGCAGTCGAAAGATCTTAGTGATGTTGTAAATCGAGGTTTAAAGGTAGACTTGTAATACTAACTTGACTACTGGTCTACAAGATGAAGAAACTCCGATCGAGTGTCCGGTGCGTCCCTGAAGGAACCTAGTAAGACCGAAGTTTTCATCGAGGAGTGCTGCTTTTGAACGCCGCGCATCGCCATGCATAAATGTTGTGCTTCAATGATCACGCCTACGCCACTCGCGGAGGTTACTTCGTAGACTGCGTTAGCAATCTGTTGCGTTAATCGTTCTTGGATTTGTAAGCGACGAGCGTACATGTCGACGATACGCGCAATCTTAGATATTCCAAGAACTTTACCTTGAGGTAAGTAGCCGACATGACACTTGCCTATGAAGGGCATGATATGGTGTTCGCATAGTGAGTAAAGCTCAACGTCCTTCACTAGGATAATCTCTTCAAGATCGGATACAAACAGAGCGTTACTTACAACATCTTCGACACTCACGTTGTACCCCTGAGTCATAAAACGAAGCGCGTCCGCTGCTCGCCGAGGTGTGTCGGTCAATCCTTCGCGAGTGTAGTCATCCTCCAACTGTTGAAGTATTTGTTCAATGTTTGCTGCTATAGGATCCATATAGAAGTGCTTATCGTACCTTTAACCTAAGATTGAAACCGATTACGTAAAACGTTGTTATACAGTTTTACGGATATCGCTTGGGAATATGATTCTGCGACTCAAACGGGGGTCGTTTGTACTCTGGGTTCTGCGGTCGCAACGACAACTCAACTGCTCGCTGATCTACCCACTCGTACGGAATGATACTGAGCAAGTGGTGAATACAGTTCAAACGCGCATGTCTCTTCACGTCGCCGTCGACAACAAACCAAGGTGACTGTGTTGTATGGGTCCGAGCTAACATGTCATCTTTTGCTCGTGAATACTCAACCCATAGCATTCGCGATGCTAAGTCCATTGGGCTTAATTTCCACCTGCGTTTCGGTTGTTCCAGCCTTCGTTTGAATCTTTCTTCCTGCACGTCGTCAGAGACTGAAAACCAATATTTAATGACGCGGATACCGGAGCGAATAAGCATGTGTTCAAACTCTGGGCATGAGACCATAAATTCTTCGTACTCCTTGTCGGTGCAGTAGCCCATTACGCGTTCCACCAACGCGCGGTTGTACCAACTTCGATCAAATAACACCAATTCACCATTAGCGGGTAGATGACTGACATAGCGTTGAAAATACCACTGCGTTTTTTCTCGCTCCGTTGGTACCGGAAGCGCGGCGATACGAGCATTTCTCGGATTGAGATATTGTGTAATCCTTTTGATGACACCTCCCTTACCAGCTGCGTCCCGTCCCTCAAAAATGACTACGTACTTTTGATTGGTATTGATAATCCACTCTAACATAATCGACAACTCATCTTGCAAGTGTCGTAGCTCCTTTTCGTAAGCAGCCTTTTTGATTACGTTTTGTTTGTTCGTCATGAGTGAGTCACCTGATCAATGAAACGAATAGGAAACGGAGCTTATGTAGAGAATATCGCAGATGCGATGCGCAACGCTTAAGTCGGCTGATAGAACTGCCAAAACGTCGTAGTGTGTGAACGTTGTCGCTGAACTTCCTGTTCGATCTCTTTTAATGCGCGTTTAATTTCATTACGATCAAGCTGTGCCACTTCACTCGATGTACTGTACTGCTGGTCGTTGACTCTACGCAATGCAACGGCAGTCGTAGGATGTTTTTGAAGCAGAAGAATGGCATTCACTCGAGAAATGTGTAGTTTGATGGTGAGCCATCGCAACATTCCTTCCTTGACGTCTCGACTAGACTTACTTTTCAATAAGGTCTCAAGGTTGATGTCTTCGACAGATTTTGTGGTTGCGCGATTGCGTCGTCTCCCTTGTATGAAAGCAAATCCGCCTAAGAGTCCAATGCTGGTAACCATTAGTACGATACCGGTAATCATTAAAACAAGCATATAGAGCGGGGTTTTGTAGACAATTACATTGGCTCCATCAAGAGCGGATACGCCCTGTACCTGAGGACGCGTATTTCCAGCAACGTTGTTGCCTGCCGCATTCGCTGCAGAACCTGCGCCAACTATGAAAGTTCGACCGGGAATGATCGACCGTTCAACCTGTTTAGTATCAGTATTCCACCAAACTAATTGGGTGTCTGGAATTCGATACTCTCCAGCTCGCGTGACGACGAATGCATGTTCATCGGTTCTCGAACCAATAATTTTGTTCCCCAGTATTTCATTGCGAAAGTCCGGGTTAGTCGGGTAAGAACGCATTCCATCTGGTAATTCCATTTCAATACCCGGTATACCGGTGCTGAAACTATCTAAGGCCTCGATCGTTATTTGGCGAGAAAAACTTTCCCCAACGACTAAGTTCGATAGATTTAGTTCTCCGAGGTCATCGGAAATTACAACATTGGAAGCGGGAAGCCAGGGACTGCCAGAGGGATACTCTTCGGGTCGAGGTAGAATTGTCAATTCGTGTGATTCGGTGTGAACCGCAGCGGTGACACTTCCATCATCGATATCAATGTTCGCAGTAACTGAAGTTTGTGGTAGCGACAGAGTACCGCTCTTTTCAGCAAAAATAACAAACTCTTGCGTATATACACGATAAGTTCGACCATTTCGCGGAGCCCAATCATCGTTTTGATTACCAAGATTTACGATGTGGGCATCGTCAACGTCGTCGGGAGCTGGTATTCCGCCGCGTCGCCCCATACGAACCAAGGTCACGTTATTTGAGTAATAGAGTTTCCGCTCGACGTGGATCCCGCCATGGACGTATTGTTCTTGACGGTCGACTTTGGTGATCCAGAATACTTCTTGGTCTAATTTTTCTTTTATTTCGTCAGATAAAGGTACGACAGTTAGAGTGAGTTCTTCCGTGGTAAAACTGCCAATCTCAAAAGAGGGAATCTTGAACTCCCCGACTCGCTTCGGTCTTAGAGTCAGAATCCACGTCACTGAGGAGATGTACTGGTTGTTTATTATTCTTTGATCCCTGATCCTATTTTTTTCCACATCAAAGTAATCGTCCAACGCAGAAAAGTCTGGCTCGTCCCGTGGAGGGATACCATCCAATCGAATTGTCAAAGTAACCCTTCCAATCTCCGAAATTTCATCCTTACTGAGCTCAACGGTTACCTCCGCAACAATTGGGATAGTAGCAACCATCATCGCGGTAATGAGAAGTTTTTTTACCATCTTTGTCGCTGTCGTAATTGGTTGATGTCTATTTCCCCAGAATCAAATCTTCTACGTGTTTCTGAGAGAAATTTATTTCGTAGCAGACTACCTGGTTCGTCAGGAACACGACGTAGCATTCTTTCCAATGTATCGTTCGCTTCTAGTTCTTCATTAGACAAAGCATCATCTGGTAAAGTTGGTTGTTCGTCTGATTCGGTCTCTTCCCCTTCGTCTTCTGCCGGTTGATCACTCTCTTCTGGTTGATCTTCGGGGTTCGTTGCAGAATCGTCTTGAGGGTCACCTTCGTTGCCCTCGCCAGCTTGGGGATCTGAATCTTCGGATTCCCCTTCACCCCCTTGTTGGATCATTTGTTGCATCAATTGGTCAAGCAAATCTCGATTGAAGCGTGCGTCTTCATGGTCTGGCTCTTGTTCCAACACTTGGTCGTAAGTCTCGATCGCTTCGGCAATCTGCCCTGACAAAGCGAGTGAATTTCCAAGGTTATATTGCGAGCGAATGGAATCGTCTGTGACAAACATTTCGGCAGCCCCATCGTAGTTCCCGCCTCGATACTTGGACACTGCCTGCCAATCGGGATCTTTGAATAGTGTTTCTGCCGCTTCTGGATTGTCTTCTTGTAGCTCATCGTATGCCCGTTGATCTTCATTTTTCCACAAGTCTTCAAACCAGTTCGCATGCGTGTCAGTCGCAACAACGAGTAACAGCACTACGAGTACACCACGGCGAATCGAGAATAGAGCTAGCACCACCAAAGGAATCACGAACAGATAACCTGCATCGTGCCACGTGTCGTAAGATCGGTCTTCAAGACGTTCTAATTGATTTCCACTCGACCATTCGCCACTATAAAAGCGCCGGATATCTGAATTATCAATATTTAAAGAGTGGTAAATGCCATCAACTGGTCGAATTCTAGCCCTCACTAGGTCCTCATGCAGCTTAGGAATGATCAGACGTTCATTACTATCCTGCATAAATCGTTGAACACCCTCGAGGTCAGGTTCAGGTATCGGCGCTCCAGTTTCTGTTCCGACACCTAGAAAATGTACTTCAACTTTATTCAGTTTCGGCACATCGAACTCAAGATCTTCATCGACACTATCCGTAATTACTAAGATTCGTCCGTGTCCGTTAGCACCTTGTTCAAGCAATTCCCACGAAAGCTCTAAAGCATGATCTGGGTTGCTCCCAGGGATCGGCATTATTCGAGGTTCAATCGAGGTGAGCAAGTGTTGGACTGTCTCAACATCGTGCGTGAGAGGAGTTACTATATGAGCGTCTCCAGCGTAGACTACTAATGCAGTTCGTCCTTCGTCACGATTTCGCAGTATGTCTGTAATCTTCTGCTTCGCATGAACTAACCGCGATGGTGCAATGTCTTCTGCATACATGCTAGTGGAACAATCTAAAACCAACACCAAGTCATCACGTTGCTGCTCGACAGGTAGTGGGATTTGTTTCCATGTTGGTCCTGCCATCGCGAAACAAGCAACCAGTAGGGCACAAGCAACTAGCATGTCGAACCACCGACGTAGTTGTTGTTGCGCTCGCTCGGGGATCAATACATTGAGAAGTTCAGGAGCTACTACGGTGTCCCAGCCGCTCTTACTGCGCCGTGCATGTTTGCATAGCAAGTAGACAATGGGTATGACTAAACAACCAAGCAACCACCATGGACGGATGAAATGGAAATCGCCGATCAGATCACGTACGAAATTCACCGTCGACTCCACCATAGAAAGCTAAAGAGAATAGACGCAATCAGCAAAGGCCAATGTACAAGCGATTTAACGGGACGCAGTGTCTCTGGATCCTGTACTACAGGTTCTATTAACATTATCTGATCATAGATGCGTTCTAGAGAATTGGTGTCAGTCGCGCGGAAGAACTGTCCCCCAGTTTTGCTCGCGATGTTCTCTAAGTTTTCTGTGTCCATAAAAGATTGTCGGCGATAGTAACGATTAAAGCCAGGATAGCGACCGTTCGTGCGTTCCGATCCTAGACCAATGGTGTGAATTCGAACGTTTGCTTCTACCGCTAGATCAATAGCTTCCTCGGGCGTCAACACTCCAGAATTGTGGGAACCGTCGGTCATCAAAATCAGAATTCGATGGTCAATGGGTCTATCAAGCAATCTCTTAACCGCTAAACCTAAAGTATCTCCTATTGCAGTTTGACCTCCTGCGATCCCGACTGGTGTTTCTTGCAATAGTCGGTTCACTGTTTTTATGTCTGCGGTTAGCGGTACGTAGACATATGCGCCAGTACCAAAAACGATTAGACCCAGCCGGTCGCCCTCACGTTCTTCAATAAATGGTTCAACGACATGCTTTAAAGCCGTCAGTCTAGTTGCTTCTCTACCGTTCAATCGCATGTCCGGCTGTTGCATGCTCTGCGAAATGTCAATCGCAAGGAACATGTCTCTGCCTTCGGTCGGGAGAGGAACTGGATCGCCGCTCCATTGAGGACGTGCCAGAGCGGTCACTATCGCGGTGATCGCAAGCAGCAACAATATCAAACGCCACCATCGACGTCCAGAAGCCAACATGCTACGTAATTGGTCTTTGAAACGAAAGTCGTCGGCGTTTGGCACAGTCAGGGCTGTTTGCGGGTTGCTTTTGCGAGGGAGCGTGAGACGTAGCACAGGAAGTGCTATAAGTAGCAAAAATGCCCACGGCCATAGAAACTCAAGCATTGACGATTTCCTTCGACGGTTTAACACGTAGTAACGTGTTATGAACCACTCCAGACAGCCCTTCGTCAGAAAACGAACTTCCAACGAAACGAGCGTTACCAAGGCACGCACCTGGACCAGATATGAACGCCTGTTCGTTGAATCTATCAGCTAACAAATCCTGCCACGTGGTACCGAATGCAGTAGTGGATTCGGTACGACTTTCGACGTCCACCAACAGTTCCTTGAAAAGTAGATTGATTCCCGACGCATAGGTCAGCCCATCGATCGCACCAGATTCTCGTTGCTCCGTTAAATCTCGTGCCATGCTCCGAATACGTTTATAGGGCGCAAGACGGTAATTGCGCCAAAGAATCCAAACTACGCCGCCTATTAGGAGCACGGAAACTACGCTAAAAAGAACCCACCACGAGATCGATAAAGGCCAAAACCCTGGTGCAGCTGGTTCGTGTATATCGCGCAGTTGTTGAATTAGATCGGGTGGCATACTAGCGTTCTAATGAGAGAAAATCTAGATTCTCGGTAGTTGATAACGATTCAAACGCGACAAGATTCTGAACACAATAAGTTTTCAAACGGTCCATTCGTACTTCGTACCGTCGTGAGTACTCACGTTTTGTGGTATTTCCGGTACTGTCAAATTCAATTGTATTCGATGCAGAAGTAACCGTATATTGATTGGCTGGAGGTAGATTAATTTCGAGTTCATCATAGACATGATAGACTTGCAATTCGTTGTGGCGTCCTCGATGCATCAACTCCTGTATGGCATCCTGACTAATGTTTTTGAAATCACTAATAACGATGATACGATGATGATGTGGTGCAGCACATTGCAAATGTGTGATCATGCTTTCCCAGAGTCGTTCTTTTGCTTTTTGTAAGTTGTTCACTCTTAATGCTTGGTTTGCAGTAGCAACATCGCGTAGGAGTTTGACTACGGATCGACTATTGCGTAACGGTTTAGTCGTCATAGTGCCGTCTTCACCAAACACAACACCGCCGACACGGTCGTGTTGGACTAAAGTAACCCAGGCTAGTCTTGCGGCGATCTCGGCGGCCACCACGCTCTTGAGTCGTAGTTTTGAGCCAAAAAACATCGTCGCAGTTTGATCGACTACCACAAGAGTCGGTTTTTCGCGCTCTTCTGTAAAGACTTTAGTATGGGGTTCGTTCTTACGGGCTGTGACGTTCCAATCGATATTTCGAACATCATCACCAGGTTGGTATAGACGGACTTCTTCAAAGTCAACTCCGCGTCCGCGTTGGCGCGAAAATCGATCTCCAGTTAACTTTCGAGCTTTTCGTTTCCTCTTTCGTACCTTACCGTATGCCGCGGTCAAGCTGACTAAATCGTTGATCGTTACGTACGCGCCTGTCAGCTGAGCCATAGTGTCTAAGGTACCGGTACCGCATTTAATGTATCGTCGATTGCTTCATCCGGTGTGTGCCCCTGCGCTTCAGATTCGTAGGAGAGAATTATTCGATGGCGCAGTACGTCATGTAGGACACTTTGGACATCCTCGGGAGACACATAGTCGCGTCCGTCCAACCAAGCATTAGCACGAGCACCTTGATCCAAAGAGATGGTGGCTCGGGGACTGCCACCGTACTCAACACCCGACAGTTCAGTTCGTGTGTGAACGACGAGCGCGACGATGTATTTTTCCATAGCACTAGCCATGTGAAGTTCTGAAATCTGACGGCGTGCTTCAAAGATCTCATCCTGATGTAGTACAACAGGTGGAGGTGTGTCTTTTTGCAACACTTCGTCGCGTGCGATTTGCAAAATTTCCAACTCTTGTAGTGGCGGCGGGTAGCCGATGCGAACGTGCATCAAAAATCGATCTAGTTGCGCTTCGGGCAATGGATAGGTACCCTCTTGTTCGATTGGATTTTGTGTTGCCATCACTAGAAACAAGTCAGGAAGTCGATACGTCTCTCGACCTTGAGTTACTTGATGTTCTGCCATTCCTTCAAGTAACGCGGACTGAACTTTTGCTGGTGCTCGATTTACTTCATCCGCAAGTAAGACATTATGAAATATCGGACCTTGTTTGAATTCGAAAGTTCCCGCTTCGGGCCTATAGACCTCCGTTCCTGTTACATCACTTGGGAGTAGATCTGGCGTGAATTGAATACGATGAAACTCAGCTTGAACTCCACGTGCAAGTTCTTTGACCGCCCTAGTTTTTGCTAGGCCCGGTGCGCCTTCAACTAAAAGATGCCCTCCAAGAAGAAGTGCCATAATCAAACGGCGCGTCAATAGTTCTTGGCCGACAATGCGCGTATTTAACCAATCATTGACGCTAATAGTTCGTTTTAGTAGTGATTCCAAAGTCAAAAAACCTTACAAATTGCGAGAAAATAAAAATACGATTCTAGCGAGAACGCAGAAACCCCAAGTCCCGCACCGTAAACGAGGTGTTCTTGTGTGTATTTAGAATTCTTCATCGTATTGTGAATATATACGAACTTCTCCGTCCAATCCTTTTTTCTTTACCGCCAGAGTGGGCTCATCAGCTGACTCTAAACGCCTTACGCTGGTACGGTTACTTACCGGGGAAAACGAACACAGTCAGTAGCACCATTGACGTAGGAGGGTTGCACGTCACCAATCGTGTTGGTTTAGCAGCGGGCTTTGATAAAGACGGTGTCGCAATTCGTGGGCTGTCGAGGTTAAATTTTGGATTTTTAGAGCTGGGGGCGGTAACCCCGCGCGGGCAACCAGGTAATTCGCGTCCTCGGGTCTTTCGTTTGAAAAAAGAATTTGCATTAATTAATCGCTTAGGCTTCAATAACCAAGGCATAGATGCTCTCATTCAAAAAATCGTTAATGAAAAACCGCGAGTGAGAGTGCCCATCGGTATTAACATTGGTAAAAACTTCGATACGCCGTTGGAACAAGCGATCGAGGATTACGAGTATTGCTTTACACAAGCAAATTCATTGGTTGATTTCGTGACGATAAATATTTCGTCTCCCAATACTCCAGGATTACGCGAACTGCAAGGAATGCAGCAGGTACAGAACTTACTTGCACGGTTAGTTCATTTAAGAGACTCTTCGACTAAGAATCAAGAAAAGCGTACGTTGCTGCTAGTGAAGATATCGCCCGATTTAGCTGAATGGGAACTTGATAATCTCTGCGCGGCAATTAGATCTGAAGGTATAGATGGCATTGTCGCTACAAATACAACGACGACCAGACCGAGTAAGGACAGTGAGCAACATCAGGGTGGGCTCAGTGGTCGTCCGTTGTTTCCGTTAACACTGAACTGTGTTAGTCGAGCAAGGAGTCTCCTCGGAGAAGGATTTTTAATAATTGGTTGTGGTGGAATTTGGAATGTAGCCTCGGCCACAAAGATGCGCGAAGCAGGTGCAGATTTGCTTCAGCTCTATACAGGATTGGTTTATCACGGACCGAGATGTCTCAGGGAAATTTCGCAGGTAGAGTGAACGATCCAACCATTTCTCGTAAGTAACTCAATGAAAACCTGGCTCTTTGCCTTTTTGCTAGCTATGCTCAGCTTGATATGCACTCCAACAACTTTGGGAGAGGATAGAGAATTTGACTGGTACGTTTTAGGCAGCGCGTCGATGGTTATCTCTAAAGATTATTCTTTAAACGGAGCTCTCGGAGTTGGAGGGGGTATTCAGATCAATGAACGAATCGGTATTGAACTGTGGTGGGATGTTTCTGGAATTGAACCACGAGATTTAATTCAAAAAGCCAATCTGCCACAGACGATCGCTCCATTGCAGATCGATGTTCAGTCAGATACGTACCAACATCTGTCTGCATTAGCTGTTCGGACCTTTCCACTTCGAGAACCGTTTTCTTTGGTGGGTAAGGCTGGAATTGCACGACATCGGCAGTCGCTAGAGTTTGATGTAGGGAGTTCTGGATCTGCCTTCACACAAAGATTTGAGGTGGATGAAAGTGAGATACTACCTGTGGCTGCTATAGGATTTGAACTCGCTTCAAACCGTTTCAAAATGCTTTCGTTTGAGGTTTTGTTAACAAATTTTTTCGGGAAACGTAGCAGCACCGCCTTATTTACAGCGGCAGTGAAGATTAAGTTCTAAAGTAATATCTGGGCATTTACTTAGGCTCTTCGTATCGGAGCCTGTGAAGCATCAATTCTCCTTGATCTATCAGGTCAGTCTAACGAATTTACTTAAGTTCGTCTAAATCTGGGCCGCGGCGCGAAGCACTACTCACAAGCTTCTCGGCGAGTGCTTGGAACGAGATTCCATGCACTTGTGCGGCGTCCGGATAGAGACTCGTTGGGGTCATACCTGGGATATTGTTTACTTCCAATACCCAGAAAGTTCCACTAGGTTCGAGAATGAAATCCACTCTGGAAAGATCTCGACAACCAACCGACTGGTGAGCTTGAATTGCAGTTGTCTGAAGCGCGTTTGTTGTTGCTTCATCTATTTCTGCAGGAATTATGTGCTCACTACGTCCGGGCGTGTATCGGTTGGTGTAGTCGTACCACTCATCCTTTGCCACCAGGATTTCGGTTACCGGCAAAGCTTCAATTTGTTCGTTATGTAACTCTAAAACACCGACAGTAATTTCTCGCCCTTCGACGAATGGCTCAACCAAGATGGTGTTATCGACTTCAAGCGAGGTGATTAGTGCGTGTTTTAAGTCGCCACCCGAAGGTAGCGGTACGACGCCAAGTGCAGAGCCACCGTGCATGGGTTTGCATACAACTCGATCACCGAAGGATGCATTTATGCGGTCTATATCCGCTTCAAGCGTTCCTCGTGTGACGATGACCTGAGGAAGCACAGGTAGTTCTGCTGCTACGAAATAGTACTTCGAAAGTGCTTTGTTCATTGAGATAACGCTCGCATTAGTGTCACTTCCGACGAACGGATAACCGAGCACCGATAGTAATCCTTGGACAGTGCCATCTTCTCCAGGAAAGCCGTGCAATACGGGGAACACGACATCAGGAGCAAAGTCAGACAGTTCTTTCGCTAATCTCTGGGAAAGTTCAAAGTACTCAACGGTGAAGTTTTGTTTTAACGCTACTGTGATTTGCGTTGCGGAAGATCGCGAAACTTCGGCTTCCGCTGAGCATCCGCCACCGATAACAGCAACCTTCATCCCCACGAAGCGTTCACCAAACGCGCCGAATTGAAGTAGCTCAGGTCGGCATTTTCTCGTTCAATCCCGAAAACCTTTGAAAAGAAGATAAACTCAGTTTCGAGCACGGTGCCGACATGTTCTGCGGCCCGGAAACCATGTCCTTCCCCTTCAAACAAAAACATCGCGGTTGTAATTCCTTTTCGTGATAGTGCTTCATACATGGATTCAGTTTGATTTGGAGGAACGACACGATCTTCCATTCCCTGGTAAAAAATCACCGGCACAGAAAATTTTTCGATGTGATTGATTGGAGAACGCGCGTCCATTTCATCCTCCGGGATTAGCGAATCCAAGTATCTCGACTCAAACTTGTGCGTGTCCTGAGCAAGTGCGCGCACGTCTGCGACGCCGTACAGACTTGATCCGGCTTTGAACATCGAGCTAGTTGTAAGCGCACGCAAAGTCGTATATCCACCCGCGCTACCACCACGAATCGCGACGCGATTAAGATCTATTCGTCCCATCTCGGCTAGGTGTCGAACACCGGCCTCACAGTCTTCGACGTCAACGATCCCCCAGTTATTTAACAAGCGGTTGCGGTACTCTCGACCGAAACCGGTTGACCCGCCGTAATTAACGTCTAAAACAGCCCAGCCACGCGACGTGAAATATTGAACGTGAAAACGGAAACTTGCGTTCGAGAAGGACGTCGGTCCCCCATGAGACAGGACGAGAAGTGGTGGTCGATCGCCTTCCGGAGCTGTGTACTCATGATTGGTCGGAGCATAAAAATAGGCATATACAACTTGGTCGTGTTCGTTGCGATACGAAATTGGCTCAGCTTCTGAAATACAACCCGAAGTTAATGGTCGTTTTCCTGGTTCTACTATACGTTCAGCTTCGTTGTTCTCGAGACTCAATTCAGCAATCGAAACAATAGAAGGAAGACAGCTAGTACTTCCCCCGATATACACTAAACCACCTCGATATCGTGTAAGAGAGGAATAGCTACAGTAGTCCCGATCAATTGGATCGACTTTCCCTGTTCTGCAGTCGATCGCGACTAACGAAGTGTCTTCGATTGACTTTCTTACGGCAATTACTTGGTTACTACCCCAAGTTACATAACTGCGCATATCAAGGACCCAAAGTGGGAAGCCGTATTCCGCTTGATCCTCCACTATCGCTGAGGTCTTGTTTCCATCAAATTGGTATAGATTCCAAAAACCATTGCGATCTGAGACAAAAATTAGTTGCTGGGAATCAACCCATTCAGGTTGAAACACAGATTCTTCAGTACCGCCCGCCACAACAGAAGTGTCACGGATGTTCCCGTTGGCGTCGAAATCCGCGACGTAAAGTAGAGAACTATCCCAAGGCATATTTGGCAAATCCCAAGCTAAGAATGCGATTCGATTACCGCACGGACTCAACTTAGGTTGTCCATAAAAGTCGTGCCTTTTGTGTAGGACCCTACACTTCCCGTTAGTCAAATCTACTTGAACTAGGTCGTTTAGCACGTGTTCAGCTGAATGTGTTTCACGCACACTAATCAGCCGATTGCGAAGTTGGTCGTGAATCAGGTTCGCAAACCGCTCAGTGTTCCCCGATTTTGTTATCTGGTGCGACAAATTTTTAGACCTGTTGACAATGCAATATATGTCTTGATCTTCTGCATTAACAAAGTACACTAAGTCATTTGCTACAGTGTAAGAACTACCTCCATATTCGTGAACTTTTGTGCGCACGTTGAATGGCGCGGGAGTGACTTCATAAATACTTCCTTCATGAGTTCGAACATTGAGGGTTGTACGTCCTCCTTCGTGTGGTCGTAACTCAAGAAAATAGAGATCGGAACCCTCGACGAACAATTCGCTAAAACTCACATACTCTGAGGTTGCAAGTTGTGCAGTGAGGGAAGAATTCCAGGTGCCGAATGATGCTACTTTAGTCACTATTCCTAAACTCCTACCGTATCGCGATCATGTACCAATGCCCACCTTTCATGGTCGCGCCATTTACCATCGATATATAAGTAACCCTTAGCGAGACCTTCATAATGGAATCCACAACGCTTTACGAGTCTCTTCGATGGAATATTTTGAGGTTGAATCGCTGCTTCGATGCGATGCAATCCCTGAGAAGTGAATGCTTCGGAAGTGAATAGGTTCAAACCCTCTGTCATTAATCCTCGTCCCTGGTGTTCATGACTCACGTAGTACGACACGCGTGCGCTGCGAAATGCGCCGAGCACGATTTCATTGAGATTTAAAACTCCAACAATTTCATCGTTTTGCTTGAAACAAACTGCCATACCTGTCGCGTTTTTACCCTGGATTCGATCGAGATATTGATTGAAAAGAGAACTTGATGTAGGTGTTTCTATCCAGGGATGATGTAATGCTCGACTAGATCGAGCTAACCGAACAATCCTTTGTCGGTCTTGCGGTTCAACACTTCGGAGGTAGATGCGACCACCGTACGCTTTCGCTTCTTCAATGATCGGTGCAAGATGAGGATTTAAGGCACCGAGATTTTCATGAAAGTTCAGAGCCAACTCCGACAATCTGATTCATGCGACGAATGTTCCTGAATTACAGTTGGTTTTGTGAGCATAGGTGCATTGTAATTTTGAACTACTAGGTTAAATTGTGTGTAGCCAACGTATGCAAACGGAACACGAAATTTAATACCGGAAAACAGCAGGAGCCGGACTGCTTGTATCATAGGGCACAATGAAAATTGTGATGTATGTGACAGATTCTTGTACACTGTGTGATCATGCATTGGACATTATGTTTGGAATACCCGAGCTTACTGGACACCTACTTGAAACTGTAGACATTGCTACCGATGATTCCTTGCTGGAGCGATTTGGCGAGTCTATACCAGTATTGGAACTAGCCGACCAACGACTATTTTGGCCTTTCACCGAGCAAGACATCAGAAATTTAGTCCAAAAAGCGTCTTCGCATTCTCTTGAGTGATTTGCTGAACGTGCTCGACGGTTTGTTCCCGGGCGGTAGCCAGTGCAATGCAAACATGTTCTAGAAAAGCGGGTTCGTTACGTCGGGAACGAGGTCTCGGTTTCATGGACCTCGGTAACAAGTAAGGGGAGTCAGTCTCCATAAGCAGACGATCATCTGGAATTAAGCTGACACATTGATACAGTTCCCAACCACGTCTTTCATCGCAAATCCAACCAGTTATTCCGATGTATAGTCCCAAGTCGAGATAGTCTTGTAAAAGTGACGCACTACCAGTGAAACAATGGATCACCGCGGTCAATTGGGGAAAATTTTTCAAGACTGCAAGCAGCTCTCCGTTTGAGTCCCGGTCATGAATGAACGCAGGTAGTTTAAGTTCCATTGCAAGTTGTAACTGTGTTTCGAACGCAGAAATTTGATCCAATCTAGGTGAAAAGTTTCGGAAGTAGTCGAGACCAGTCTCACCGATTGCCACGACACACTTGTTTCTCGCTATTTCTGTTAACTGTTGAATTGTCGGCGTCTGAACGCTGGTTGCGTTGTGTGGATGGATTCCGGCGGTAGAAGACAGGTAGCCGGCGTGGTCGTCACACAGCTCCACAGCACGTTGCGAATGTTCAAGATCAGTACCGGTAACGACTATATGATTCACTCTTGCACGTTTTGCACGAGCGAGCACATCGTCGAGGTCGTTTCGAAACGTCTTGTCGGTTAAATTTGCTCCAATGTCAATCAATGCCAATCCCAGGAGTAAGTGTTGAAACGATCAACTCAGACATTTTTGACTACGGAATAGTCTTTTCGTGTGACGCGAGAATCGGTGTTGGAGTGTCTAGCAAGAAGGAGTAGACTTGCTGAAACGCCAGCACGTTTTTCACGTAATTTCGAGTTTCATAGAAAGGAATCGTCTCAATCCACGCTATCGTGTCCATACCGCTCGCATCTTTGATCCATTGCTTGACTCTGTGAGAACCGGCGTTATAGGCGGCGTAAGCTAACACTTTATGCTCATCAAATTCATCGAGTAGTTCCCTAAAGTGGTATGTTCCAATTTGAATGTTGGACGGTGCGTACAGTAATCCGACCAAACTCGGTTGAGGTACTCGGATATTGCGTGCTGTTCGGCGAGCAGTGGCTGGCATCAGTTGCATCAAACCTCTCGCGCCAACGGGAGATATAGCTTTTGGGTTAAAAGCACTTTCTTGCCGTGCAAGTGCTAACAAGATCGTTAGGTCAATATCAGTTCTCTCGGTGTGTCGATTAAATTCGTCGACGTATAAGACCGGGAACCTTGTTTCTACTAAATCAACTGCGTCTGCGCGAAATGCTGCTAGAATGGCATGGTTCGGGTGTCCAATTTGACCGATCTGATAAGGAATCCAGTGTTTGGCTTCGTCGTCTTCTAGTCTGGGAAGCAACCAGGACCATTCCTCTTTCGCGTTGTCTTCCTCTTCCAATTTGTAGAGTTCAAAAATGCGCGCGATTCGAACATCGCTGAGAAACTTGTTACCTTCTTGTTCTAGTTCGATAGGCTTTCTTGCATTCATTCTGAGAGGAACGTCAATTTCATTTGCTGCGAGAAAGCCGTAATAGGTTCGTTCGCCTGCTAATTCCTCAAGTAATTCCTGTGCCCCGTCATTACCTGTCTTTTGTAAACTCTTAGCAAACCAATATCTCCACTTGTAGCGGTATCTTTCAGTTTCTTCGACACTGTTTAACCACTGGTAAGCGATATTCCATTCCTTCTTTGCAATAGCAGTGTCGGCAACACGTTCGATCGTTTCGTAGGTGTATTTTGGATTAACTTCAGCAAGCACTACACCGTCACGTGCTGCCCAAAATGCTAGTTCGTTCTCGGTTCGGACGGCAAGTTGTTCATCGAAATCGAATTCATCTTTGTGCTTTTGCCACAGTGCTAGTGCTTTACTTGCTTCGTCGCGGGCATATCTGAGAAGTCCGAAAGAAAACGCGTAGCGACCACGTGCATCATCCGGGAATCGATTGACACTTCTGACGATCGTCGGTCGTCTATAAACATCGTATAAGAGTCGTGCTGTCGATTGTTCGGCTCGTGGAAAAAATCGCAGCAGATACCGCGCAAGAATTGTTGATCGTTCTTGTACAGCAAGTTGCAACCGATTCCACGCGATATCGGAATTCAGGTTTCCTCTATTGATCCAGACGTCAAAGATTGGATCACACACTTTAGGTTGCGATACACCAACAGTCCAGAGTTCTGGTACTCCGGCTAAGGCTTTATCTTCATAACCGAGGCGAAACAACGCACGTAAATACGTACACTGTCTAGCAGCATCGGTGGTCGATTCAAAATGGTCGACGTAGATTTGCCAACGCTTTCTGCGCGCCTGCGTGTCCAGCCAACGGCGAAAAAATTCGTCCTCTAGGACGGAACCTGTTAGTTGTGATCTTAATTTAATCGCGTCATCGGGACTCAACGATGACAATCGTTTCAGAGCTTCGTTGTATAGAAGGTAGGGGTAGAGCGGATAGTCAGTTAAATTGTTCTTGAGTTGTTGGAATTCATTGTTTCGCCCCGCCTTGAATGCACTCTTAGCCTGTTTATACAACTCCCGTTGCGTGTCCAAGTTTGCAGCAGCGTAGACTGAGGAAAATTGGATCAAACACAAACACAAGCTTACAAAAAGGAGTTTGCGACAAAAGAAGGAGTTCAAGTCCGGGCGCTCCCCCGTTGATCATGAACGGCGCATTTCGCGGTTTGGCCGTGACGATGTTTTACGTCCGTGTATAACAAATTTGATTTCGTGATAGGGGAGTTTTGCGTAAATGATACAGAGAACTAATCGCGAAATGACTTAGTTGCGAGAGTAAGGACGGACGTCAAGGCAGTTAGGTGACCCGAACTGCTAACACATCGCAATGAGCGGCTTGGATCACGTCGTTTAAAGTGGAACCAAATAGAATCGCTAACCCATGACGACCATGACTACCAACAACAATCAGATCCATGTTTTGTTCTTTCGCGATACGATGGATTTCGTGATGGATAACGCCAAATACAAGATATTGGCGTTCTTCTGGAATATCGAATTCCCTAGAAAACTCGCGTAGATAGGAAGCAGCTTGATCATTAATGGCCTCGTGAAGCGATGTTAGGTCTATCGGTACTTCATCCCCGTAAGCGAGACTCTGGGGTTCGACAACGTGTACAACGTGTAGCTGTCCTTCACATTGTTTTGCGAACCGAACTGCTTGCTGAGCGACGTCTCTGCAGGAATCAGTTAAGTCGACCGCAAGTAGTATCCGCGAATAGCAATCCATGTGAGTAGTATATTTGATCGCGAGGTAATTTTTTGAAGCACCTTCGAAGTGTTTCGTCCGGATCTGTGAACAAGCAAATCATAGCGTATATCCTAATTTCTATCGTGTTTCTTGTCGTGTTCGGTGGCATTGCGAGTGTCTTACCTACCCGACGAGCACGTCAACTTGGACACTTACGAGTGGCTGCCAGAAAACATGGACTCACAACATCTTTGGTTCACATCACTGATGTGAATGCTTCATTGGCAGATCGTGTCACAGCCAGTGGTAAACAGTTAGAACCAAAAAAGCGTTGCGTAGCCTGGTCTAAACAGTACTCAGACGATTTCCCCGATGTGCCCGAATGGATAGCTTATACCTTAGATCGAAAAAAAACCGATGGTATGAATTGGGAAGTTCATCAGACTAGCGGGGAGAGGAGAGCTTTATCCGAATCATATTGGCTTGAGTTTGATCGAATCAAAACTCTCTTTCCCGATCGATGTATAGCGATCGAGTGTAAGCGAAGTGAAGTTCGTTGGTTGGGATACGAAAATGTATCTTCGACCAATGATGAATTTATTCAAGCGATGGTGCAGGGACTAGACACGCTGATGTGTTTGAACACCTCGATCTCCGAGGAAGAAAACGCATTCAAAAGGCGACTTGAAACTGATTCCGAGTATGATTGAAAAAAAGACAGTACCTACTGTAAGCAATCTGCTTTGCATCTGATTTGATGTATTTGAAGTAAAACCTTCAGCAAAAAACTAGGTTACAAAATTTGACCACCAAGGAGGGAAATGGGCAAATCATTAGTAATCGTTGAATCTCCCAATAAGGCTTCTACGATAAAGAAATATCTTGGCAAAGACTTTGTTGTCAAGTCGAGCAAAGGTCACATCCGAGACCTTAAAAAAGGGCAATTCATCTCGCTCAAACAATTAAGCGAGATTGTTGCTGACGGAGGTAGGACTGACTCTGCCCAAAAGCTCGTGGAAGTCATCGGTGTCGATCCCTATCGCGACTGGCACGCGCAATATGAAATCGTTGATGGAAAACGTCAAGTCGTGAATGACTTGCAAAAGGCTGCATCGGACTCCGACCTCGTCTATCTCGCAACCGACATGGATCGCGAAGGGGAAGCAATCGCTTGGCATCTCCAAGAGGTGCTTGGCGGTGATCCCGACCGCTTTCGTCGCGTAGTGTTTAATGAAATCACAAAAAACGCAATCACCACTGCGTTTGCATCACCTAGTCACGTCAATATGGATCGAGTGAAAGCACAACAGGCTCGACGATTCTTAGATCGAGTCGTTGGCTTTGAGCTCACTCCGTTGTTGATCGCAAAAGTAGCAAATCGATTATCTGGCGGACGAGTGCAATCGGTCGCGGTGCGACTCGTCGTCGATCGCGAACGGGAAATCCGATCCTTTGATGTCAGAGAATACTGGGAACTATTCGCGTATTTAACCCAGTCGGACAAGGTGAAACAAGAAGACGATGATGCGGAACCCGCAAAGTATAAGTTTCAGGTCGACAAATACCGCGGAGAAGAGTGCTCGATGGCAACGAAGGAAGAAGCTGAGGCACTGGTTTCCGAACTTAGTAAAGCTAACTTTCTCGTGGACAGTTTCGAGAAAAAACCAACCAAAGCGAATCCAAGTCCTCCTTTTACTACTTCAACGCTTCAGCAAGCCGCGTCGACGGGACTAGGCTTCAATGTGAGAAAGACGATGAGACTAGCACAAAATTTGTATGAAGCTGGTTTTATTTCTTACATGCGAACCGATTCGACCAACTTGTCAGAAGAAGCCGTGAACAACGCGCGCTCATATGTGCAATCTAATCTTGGAGAAAAGTACGTACCTGGTACACCAAACAAATATCAAACTAGAGCGCGCGCAGCGCAGGAAGCACACGAAGCAATTCGACCAACGGACGTACGACTCACACCACAAGAACTTCAAGCCAAGGATAACGATCAACGACGGTTATATGAACTGATTTGGCGACGTTTTGTTGCCTGTCAAATGAAACCAGCGGAGTACTTGAGCGTCACTGCTCGAGTACGAGCAGATGAGTTTGAGTTAGTCGTTCGAGGCAGAGTGGTAATTTTCGACGGATTTACCCGCGTTTATGCATCGACGTCCAAAAGTGATGAAACCCAAGTACTACCGGAATTTCGAGTAGGTGAAGAATTAGTACGACACTCTTTAGAGAAAAAACAGAGGTTTACGAAACCACCAGCCCGCTACAGTGAAGCTAGTCTAGTACGAGAACTAGAAAAGCGTGGTATTGGTCGACCGAGTACTTATGTCCCCATTATTACGACAATTCAAGAACGCGGTTATGTGAGTTTACGCAATAAGAGGTTCTTCGCGGAACGAATTGGTGAGATAGTCACCGATCGGCTGATTGAAAACTTTCAAAATTTGATGGAGTACGAGTTTACTGCAGATATGGAGAAAGAACTTGACCGAATTTCTTTGGGTGAAAAACAGTGGAGAGATGTGCTCAATGGGTACTACGATGACTTTGCACAACGATTTGTGCGCGCCGCTGACTTTGAAACAGGGATGCGAAAAAACGTTCCAATTGAATCGAACATACCATGTCCAGAGTGTCAGCGAGAGCTAATGATTCGTACGGCTAGTTCTGGTGTATTCTTGGGTTGTAGTGGGTATTCACTGCCCAAAGCTCAGAGGTGCGAGCAAACTTTGAGTTTAACTCCAATCGTACAGAAGCGAATTCAAGAGGATGAAGAAACGGAAGGAAGAGAATTAAAACAGAAAACTCGTTGCGAGTCTTGTGCGACGCCGATGAACGAATATCTCATTGACGAGAGTCGAAAGTTATTCATATGTGCGAATCCGGATTGCCAAGGGTTTGAACTCGAAGTAGGGACCTTTGAGCTTGCTGGATACGATGGACCGATTGTAGAATGCGACAAGTGTGGATCGAACATGCAGCTCAAAGAAGGTCGCTTTGGTAAATACTTTGCTTGTACAAATCAAAAGTGCGCAAACACCAGAAAGTTGATGCGTGGCGGTAAAGTCGCGCCACCTAAAGCTGACCCAATTGACATGCCAGAATTGCGTTGTGGTGGGATAGACGATCATTTCGTGCTGCGCGATGGGGCGTCTGGATTATTTTTGGCCGCCAGTAAGTTCCCAAAGCATCGACAAACCCGTGCCCCATTGGTACGGGAACTCCTTCCTCATGCGAATGAATTGGATCCGAAGTTCAAATACCTTTTAGAAGCACCGACCGAAGATCCCGCTGGTAATCCTACTTTGGTGCGATATTCCCGGAACCTAGAACAGCAATACGTTCGGTCGGAAGAGGGCGCAAAGAGGTGGAGCGCGTTCTACAAAGATGGCGTTTGGACCGCTGAGTCCCCACCCGAGGCGAAGGGACTCAGATCCAAACGAAAGTGAGACTTTAGTGCTCTCTTACGAGACCGACGCTGATTCCTTCAATAGCAAAGCTAGCATCGTTCTCTACTCTGATTGGTGAATAGTTCTTATTTTCTGGGATTAGCGCGATATCACCTTCTGATAGCCGTTCGAAACGCTTAACGGTAACCTCGTTGTCAAGGCGAGCAACTACAATTTGTCCGTTTCGAACTTCAGTAGTCTTATGTACAGCGAGCAGGTCTCCATCCAAGATTCCAGCATTAATCATGCTGTCGCCTTGAACTTTTAGAAAATAGTCAGCTTTTGGGTGAAAGAGAGTTTCAGGTATTTTCACATGTCTTTCAATGTGTTCTTGCGCGAGTACAGGACTACCAGCTGCCACTCGTCCAACCACAGGAATGTCAGCCGGGCCACCTGTTTCCCGATATTCTGGTGATAGCACTATACCCCTTGAAGTATTTCGCAGAACCGTGATCACACCCTTTCTCTCAAGTGCTTTTAGGTGTTCTTCCGATGCATTGGGAGACTTAAAATCAAAGTGTTCCGCAATATCTCGTCTGGTTGGAGGAAAACCAGCCTCTGTTGTCCAGTCACGAATCATCATCAGTACTTCACGCTGTCGTTTAGTCAATTTTGAACTTTTCGTTCTAGGCATATGGAAGTCTCTTCAGATACAGAAAAGTATAAATATATACAGAATGGTACATATTTGCAAGGTTTTATGTTCAGTTTTTTGACAAGACTGTACGAATTTTGGTTGTTATTGGTTTTTTTCGACCGTTTTACGTGCTTCGAGCGGTCAAATGTTCAGCTAACAATCATCAGTTGTTCTAAAATTTTCGAGTTGATGCTTACACATTTTCTACTTCACGAGGCGACCTAATTGGAAGAGTTCTTCAACAACCTCAACGACACTAGCTGGATGAGATGGGTCTGGCTGGGGTTCCACGTATTTCTGATCGTTCTTGGTACAGCTATCACGCGTGAAATTGCAAAGAGACTTCTAAATCGCGTTGCTCACAAAGTAGGCGAGACTCAAACGCTGTGGGACGATGCACTGTTTCGGGCAGCGAACAAGCCTCTCGGGTGGGCTATTTGGGTTGTCGGATTAAGTTTCGCAGGAAACAGAATTTACAGCGACACGTTTACGCAAGTAACAGCACATTCGATTTTTGAGCACGTCGGCACCGTACGTGCAGCGGCCATCGTCGCTTTTGTGGCTTGGTTCGCTAGTCGATTTATCAAAGAGTTTCAACAGATCGTGGTGGAACCAAAGCAGGACGGAACAGCGTCGCGCTGGGATCCTGCAACTGCTGGTGCCGTAAGTAAAGTATTGCGCGCGTCTATAGCCATATCAGCGGCGCTGATGATTATGCAAGCGTTTGGATTGCCTATTCAGGGCGTCTTGGCATTTGGTGGGATCGGGGGTATAGCAGTAGGTTTTGCTGCAAAGGATCTGTTGGCAAACTTTTTTGGTGCGCTTATGCTGTTCATTGACAAACCCTTCGCCGTAGGTGATTGGATCCGTTCACCTGATCGAGAGATCGAAGGTACTGTAGAAGAAATAGGTTGGAGGATCACTCGAATACGAACCTTTGATCAGAGACCACTTTACATACCCAACGCCGTATTCGCGAATCTGTCAGTTGAAAATCCGCAAAGAATGCGTAATCGTCGCATCTACGAGACTTTTGGTATTCGTTATGAAGATATTTCGACTGCTAAAAAAGTAATCGATGATGTACGCGAGATGCTAAAGAGCCATCCTGCCATTGACACGTCTCGGACGCTCATGGTAAATTTGGTATCGTATGGTGACTTTTCTGTGAATTTCTTCGTGTACACGTTCACGAAGACCACGGTGTGGACCGAATTTCATGAGATTAAGGAGGAGATACTACTCTTGATCGCAGACATCGTCCATAAACACGGGGCCGACTTCGCGTTCCCGACGCAAACGCTACACGTAGAAAACGAAATCAACCCAGAGAGTTAATGAGTGTCCCACCGAATGGTGCGGTACTGTTGTTCTCAGAATCGGCCATTGAACGAACGCTAGATCGGTTAGCGATCCAGATAGATCTCGATTTAGCAGGAGCCGAAGTCGTAGGGCTTTGCGTTTTACGCGGTGGTAGTCCTTTTGCTTGGGATCTTGTTCGGCGACTCCGAGTGAACTTAACGCTGGAATTTGTGCAAGTACAACGATATCGAGCTTTAGTTGGAGATGAACCGAAAGTGATCGGACCATTACCGGAAAACATTGAAGGTCGCTCGGTATTGTTGATGGACGACGTACTCGATTACGGGATTACGTTGAAGTTCCTAAGAGACGAAATCAGTACTTTAACCGAAACGGTCTATACTGCAGTTTTGGTACAGAAACAATTGTCCCAACCACCCAAAATCGAAGCTGACTATGTAGGACTCTATGCGCCTGACAAGTTTCTGATCGGAAGAGGAATGGATCTAGAGGGGAAATATCGCGACTTGCCTGCGATTTACACCATTCCTTCGACTTACGCGACTTAGACTTCAAACTGAAACGATCAAGGGTAGAACGGTCGAAGTGATCTGAATACCTTACGTCGAATCGAAATGGATCTTCTCGAGGGATGAAATGTTAGTCCTATCGTGTTTAAGTTTCAGTTTTTTGAACCTCTCCACTACAAGCAAAGTAGTTTTGCCTTTGATGTGCGTGAGACCGCTAAAATTTTGAATTCAAACTTTAGCCTGAGGCACAAAAAGTGACTGGAGACCAGATCACAGAGGTATATATCATGAACAGACAACGATCAATTGGAACGAGTTTATTGAGAATTCTAGCAACGATAGGTTTGCTACTGATAACTTTTGTCGCATTTATCGCGTGTAGTGGTGGCGAAGACGACGAAGAGTCCCAAACGGGAGTATTGGAGTTGCAAGGGGATGTGTCTGCAGCATATTCGAGTGGTACTCTCGTTTTGTGGGTACCTGAAGTCGAACCCCTCGGAGGAGCTATGTCTATCGTGATGGCTGATTCAAACTCCGATTCGCAAAGTGCGGTTGCATCGAGTAGTAGTACGAGCATGTCCTCGGCAACAAGAGGTAGTGGTAGTACCCTAGCGTCTCCCGCAAGTATGAGTAGCAGTAGTGCTGCAACGGGTTCATCATCCTCGATGTCCATGTCAGCAGGTACGATATCTTTACAGGATTCCATACCAGACGGTGCCATTGTGCTAGCAGAAGCGACGATCGAAGAAGGAAGGTTCTCACTAACTACGAAAGTTGATGAGATTAAACCCATAAATTTTTCTGTGACCGATAGCGAACTGGTTAACAATTCCATTAGGATGCCATTGAGAACGCGACAGTTTGTTATGGAACCAGGGCAACTCACTCTTACCATGGATAAATATGAAGAATTTGTTGTTGCTGGTGGAACTTACAACGATGCTGTCATCAACTCATGGAAACAAAGCGAAGAATATTTGAACGCGTTAAAACTTTACCAAGAAGCTTTAGGCGATTCCTCTCCCAGCTCCTCCGCACAAGAGCGATTCGAAACCATGGCGGCCACCCGTGCTCAATTTACACAGCTAGTAAGTCTCGAATCTGAGGGACGAAAAGAAATTGCTTTGAATGATCCTGACCTACTGGTTCGGCGACTCACTCTACAGACTACTAATATAACGACTGGCACTTGGTATACCGAAGCGATGGCGTATCTCAAAGAAAACGCGCCCGACGACACCTGGATCGCCAAAATAATTGAGAGAGATCAGGAACGTCAGGCTCGTATAGACGAGCGCGATTTGATTGCCGTCGGCACGCCTATCTTGGATTTCGAAGCAGTTGATCTTGACGGA
Source organism: OMG group bacterium (assembly GCA_012267385.1). Classification (GTDB taxonomy): domain Bacteria; phylum Pseudomonadota; class Gammaproteobacteria; order Pseudomonadales; family Azotimanducaceae; genus Bin55. The sequence goes on along the minus strand of JAAXGW010000042.1, from coordinate 22,221 downwards.
GCATCGATGTCACTGAGCAGTGCTCACAAGGACTCGGAAGTGGTGTTATTGGACTTTTGGGCTTCTTGGTGTGGTCCGTGCCGACAAGAGCTTCCCTACCTTAAAGAAGCGTACGGAAAGTTCAAGGACAAAGGATTTGAGATCGTATCCTTTACTTTGGATGACGACCAAGAGGATTGGAAGTTGGCTTCAGAGGAGGAAGAGATTCAGTGGATCAATCTTGGTATGGGTTCCGAAGCGGAGGCGGTTATGACTTATAAGGTAATTGGCATTCCCTATTCGTTGCTCTACGAAGTGGACACAGGTACCATCGTGGCAAAAAATCTCAGCGGAGGTGATCTAGAAGCGAAGTTAGAAGACTTGCTGGACTGAAACTTTTGAGTGTTTCTGTTTGTATTTGAACAGCATCGTTCGATCTCGCACTGGCTTTTATACTAGTTGGTTGACTCGACCATGACTTTCTGTCTACCGACCTTTTAGAAGTTTGAATTTCGACCACTAACTAACAATGTAGGTCTACCTGATATACGGGATTGTGAGCGTGTGGAACCTATTCTTGATTGTGTAGTATCTCATACTTAGCAACAAGTGTAATTTCATAGACTCGAATAAAGCAAACTTAAATTTTTCTGTATCGTTCGTATGTTAAGAACGTTAGAAAGTATCAGTCTTTCAATCAGGAATCTAGGGGTGTTTCGAATCTCTGCGTGTGTTCAGATAGTTCCAGACATAGGATTCATTGCCACTATCAATTAGTGGTTCAATTGGGTAGTGAGTTGTAATGCCCCCAGTCACATATCATTCGGGACAGTTTCCACCAAACAACATCGATTGGACTAAGCTTATTCCTCTCTTAGGTCCAACAGCCGCAGCCGTTGCTCGATACGACAGTATGCTTCGAGCAATCCCAAATTCGAACATTCTGATCACTCCATTAGCGACGCAGGAAGCGGTTCTATCGTCCCGTATAGAAGGTATTATGGCCTCAATGGGCGAAGTGCTTGAGTTTGACGCAGGGCACGACACGCCTCCCTCAACACGTCGAGAAGATGTACAAGAAATTCTAAATTATCGTCGAGCGTTGTACGACGCAGAGAAGAGTTTAGAGACCGTTCCTTTATCGCAAAGAGTTATCCTTGAAGCACATTGCACTCTACTACAAGGAACTCGAGGTCAAGATAAAGATCCGGGTTCGTATCGACGAATATCCAACTGGATCGGCCGACCTGGGTGTACCATTGAAGAGGCGAGATATATACCACCATCTGCAGCTTCTATTCCTAATGCAATGTCTGAATGGGAAAAGTACATGCACCGCGATGATGTCCCTGATCGATTAGTTCAACTTGCGGTTTTACATGCCGAATTCGAAGCCATCCATCCATTTATAGACGGGAATGGGCGAATCGGTCGAATGATAATTCCGTTGCTTTTATGGCGAGGGGAAATAATTTTTCAACCGCGTTTTTACATCAGTTCTTTTCTTGAAGCAAACCGAGAACAATACTACGAGAGTTTATCGTCAGTATCTCGAGACGGCGACTGGATGCAATGGATCACATTTTTTTTAAATGCGGTTGCGAGCCAAGCGGAGGCAAATTTCAAACAAGCGGAGAGCATTCTTGAGCTTTACGATACCTTGAAACAACATCTACCCAATCTAACGAGATCTTTCTACGCTTTGCGTGCTCTTGATTGGATTTTTGAGTATCCAATTTTTCTCAGTTCGGATTTCTTGAACGGGTCGGGAGTTTCTTCCGCGACGTCGCGAAGGCTGATTGGTGTTTTCCGTGAGCAGAAAATCATAAAACAGCTTCGAAGCAGTCGCGGTCGCCGACCAGAAGTGTTTGTATTTCCAGATCTTCTTGACATCGTAGATGTTTAATCGTGAAATTGAAAGAGATGCTTTTTATTGCTCACTTTTGGCGAAAAGTGAGCGACAAACCATTTTGTGCGTCATAAGTGAACCACAAAATATAGTTGGATTCTGTGCGACATGCTGCTCAAATTTCTGGCAATAGATGGAGAACTAGATCCCAAATTTTGCTGAAGTAGACTAACTACAAGTACTTGTGTTCGCGTGTTTCTTGGATGACCAAAACGACATTAAATCAACCATATTCGGCTAAATTACATTAAACAACTATGCAGGCGATTATTCTTGGTACTTCACTACGTTCGATCATTGCAGACGGTCAATTCGGAGAATCTATTGACACTCCTCTTGGCACTACTTCTTCGAGTCTAGTAGAAACGGATATCTTTGGACCAAGAGTTCTTCTATTAGCACGACACGGGAAAGATGGTGGCACATACGCACACAAGGTGAACTATCGAGCGAATATGTGGGCGTTAAAAGACTGTGGAGTGAATGAGGTCCTCGCGACTGCTACCGTAGGTGGAATTAGCTTACAACTGAATGTAGGGGACATCGTGATCCCTGATCAAATCATTGATTACACTTTCGGTCGCGATCACACCTACTACGGAGATTTGCCGATCAAACATTACGACTTTACTTACCCGTTTACTGAGCGACTTAGAGAGATTTTGATTCAATCGAGACAAGATCGAGAGACTAGCGAAGTACTCAATCGTGGCACGTATGGCTGTACACAAGGGCCGCGCTTAGAGACTGGTGCGGAGGTTACTCGGTTGAAGCAGGATGGTTGTGAATTGGTGGGTATGACTCTAATGCCAGAAGCGTCATTAGCGCGAGAACTCGAAATGGAGTATGCTGCGGTTTGTCTAGTTGTGAATGCGGCTGCTGGCCTGACTCCAAGTGAAATCGATTTGAAGTATGCCCACACGGTTGCTTCATCTTCAATTGAGAAGTTGCGCGGTCTGTTAGGACGAGCTGTCCAATTGCTCAACTAGTTCTGTAAGTTCGTCAGGTATTGGTAATCGCCTAATCTGAACCAAGACTCCAAACTTAGGATGGTCGAAATAATGGACCTCACCCAAGGCTAAGCGTCTACTCTCCTGAATTTCGTAAAAGAATATTGGCGATTCGAAATCTGCTTCTTTCGGATCATAGTTTTGTGGTACGGAAACAAATCTCCATAAATTCACTTTCAAGTGTAAGAACCGAGCAACGCTGAATGCAATTGTGCCTTCCACTTCGCGAAAACCGTTTTCAGAGTGTTCTCCAAATTGAACTAATACGTTAGATTCGCTCCCCCGCGTTCGACCTTCTTGTATCCAGGAAAAGTGGTCAATGATCCGATAGTTGTTGTTTTTCAGTCGATTTGCGGTTTGTTGAAGATTGAGTCTACTGGATTGCGGAGTCAATGCTGTACGATTTAGTTCTTGTTCATATTCATCAAAAGCTTCTTGAACCTTTTTGAGTGTCAGTGTTTCGTCTTCCTTCTCATTTGTGTTGGAATCTGAATCTTCGGATGTTACAAGCCTCATGAAGTCTAAATACTCTTCGTCGAATAAAGGAGCTATGTCTTCATCGCAGAGCCCGATAGCTTTCACTGCATCAATCACGTTTCGGTCGAACGTCTGCCAAACGTCGGGCAACCAGTCTGGTAATCTTGGATCACGAGTTCGATTTCCTTGGAAGACATTAGTAAGCCGTTCTGACCAATCGTCATGAGACTCGAAACCGGTCGATGCTTCTTCCTCGAGATTCACTATATGCATCCAACAGCCATTTAGGTATTTCTCGTCAGTTTCGATTTCGTTGTCTTGATCGGTCAGAGATTGTTCATGGGTCGTTGGTGACACATGCCAAGGATTGTCGAAAAACCACTCATCGACTACTGCGTCAAAATTCACAATCCTGGAGTATTCGCCAATGCGCATTAGTTCTTCATCGCTAAACTGCATTGCAATCGTGCCCGCGGGTAACACACGTTTTTCGATTACTTTTGTCACTAATTCTGGTGTAGGAGGCGCAGGAACTTTTTCAAACACAACCATTTCAATTGTGTACCAACGCTGTTTCATAAGACTTTCAGGTGTCTCAGCACTAAATTGCGAGACCGTACCAAGCAGCATTAAAAATCCTATTAGAAGCTTGGTATCCATATCTGTTAATTCGAAAGGCTTATGCGGTTGAGGCATTGTTCGACGAAGTATCCACGCTCGGTAACATCCTCGGGCAATTCAGATAGCGAAATCTTGTGTCCTTGCAAAACTCTCAGACTTCGTGGATTTGCTAACACCATAGAAGTAATCGATTGTGGATTTAGATCGGCATCTGGGAAGAACTCAATACTACCTCCCCGTTCGCCGGCAATGACTCGTTTCACACCTTTTCGTTGTGCTAACATCTTTAAATGGGTGGTGAGAAACAACACCTCTGCAGATTCGGGTAGTGTACCAAATCGGTCGATCATTTCAGCTTTGAATTCATCAAGTTCAAACTGAGTGGTTAGCGAAGCAAGCCGTTTGTATAGCACTAAGCGAGTGTGTGTGTTCGGTATGTAATCTTCTGGAAAGAGGGCGGTCGTCTCTAGGTTGACCTCGTGGGTCATGGGAAGTGGATCTTCGAAATTGGGCATTCCACCGCTCTTGATCGTGTCGACCGTGTGATTCAGCATTTGCATGTACAACGTGAACCCGATGGATTCTAACTGGCCATGTTGTTGTTGTCCTAGGATTTCACCAGCTCCACGGATCTCTAGGTCGTGCATGGAGAGCGAGAAACCACTGCCAAGGTCATCGGACTTAACGATCGCGTCTAGTCTCTGCTTCGCGTCCACCGTGAATATTACATCGTCGTCTGGTGTTAAAAGGTATGCATAGGCTTGGCGCGTGGAACGACCCACACGGCCCCGCAACTGGTGCAATTGTGCTAACCCGAATTTATCCGCACGATCGATGATGATCGTGTTTGCGTTTGGGATATCAATACCGCTTTCGATGATCGTAGTACAAACCAACACATTGCTCTTACGGTGATAAAAGTCGGACATTACCCTTTCAAGTTCGCGTTTTTTCATCTGTCCGTGGCCAATGTCGACACGAGCGTGAGGTACTAAATGTTTGATTCCCTCATACGCGTTATGAATGGTTTGAACTTTGTTGTGTAGGTAAAAGACCTGACCGCCACGTGCTAGCTCTCGACTGATCGCATCGGAAACAACCACAGGGTTGTAAGGAACGACGAACGTCTTTACAGCAAGTCGATTTGCCGGTGGTGTGGTAATGAGAGAGAGATCTCGCAAACCACCCATAGACAGATTTAAAGTACGTGGAATGGGAGTCGCGGTAAGAGTGATGGTGTCGACTTCGGCTTTAAAGTTCTTAATTCGCTCTTTATCACGGACCCCGAACCGATGTTCTTCGTCGATAATGAGTAAGCCTAAACTTTTAAAGTCAACCTTGGTACGAAGAAGCTTGTGCGTGCCAATGACAATGTCCACAGATCCAGCTGAAATTCGTTCACTTATCAATTTAATTTCGTGGTCAGTCCGAAAACGAGACATCAATTCGATAACGTGCGGCCAATTCGCGAATCGATTCGTGAACGTCTCATAGTGTTGTTGTGCGAGTATGGTAGTTGGGACTAAGACGATGACTTGAAAACCGGCCTGTACAACGTGGAACGCGGCGCGCATCGCGACTTCGGTTTTTCCAAATCCGACATCTCCACAAACCAGTCGATCAGTGGCGCGAGGACTCTGTAGATCTTCAAGAATCTTATCGGTTGTTTCAGCTTGATCGACAGTCAGTTCAAACTCGCACTCATCGCAAAACTTTTCGAAATCAGTATCGGTATTCGGAAACGAAACAGACTGGGTGGCTTTGCGTCGTGCATAGATACTTAACAATTCGACGGCAACGTCGTAGATCTTCTTGGCTGCGCGATGCTTTAATTTGGCCCAAGCATCAGATCCTAGTTTGTGTAAGGGTGCATGATCAGCTTCGACACCGGTATACCTTGAGATCAAGTCAAGGGATGAGATTGGTATATACAACCGGTCTTTATCAGCATATTCAATCGTCACGAAGTCTGTTATTTCAGCACGGAACGAGAGTGTTTCCATACCTACGTACCGGCCGACCCCATGATCGATGTGTACAACTGGATCTCCCGGCTTCAGTTCCGTGAGATTGCGGATAATCGTGTCAGGATCGAACGCCTTCTGGCGTGAGCGTTGTCTCGTAGTCTCGGCGCGCTCGCCGAAAAGTTGAGTCTCCGTAAGGATCACATGTTCGGAATTCCAAAGCCCTTCTTGAAACTGCCCAATGGTTACGAAAGTACCAGCGTGCTGTTCTAAAAATTCGTCGTATGACGAAACGTAGGAAGTTGGAATTTGCATGCGTCCAAGAACGTCTTGAACGTGTTGAAGCCTTCCCTTAGTATCAGCCGTCACCAGCACAGGAACAGATAAATTTGCAATGAAATCTCGAGCTTTTCTGGCCGGTTCACTTCGTCGAGCGTCAAGTGAGATGTCCGGAAGCTCGAAACCACCTACGGAAACAGAGTGTTTTCTTTTGGTTTTGTCTTTTTGTAGTTGTATTCGAGGGTACTTGTTCCAAAAACTGCACAGTTGCTCGGTAGACAAAAACAGTTTGTTAGGTGGTAGCAAAGGTCGTAAGATTTCCATGCGGTGGGTTTCAAACCGGCGTTGTACATCGCTAAGAAACTCTTCGGCTTGTTCTATCACCTGATCAGCGACAACCAGGACAGAGCTTGTAGGCAAATAATCGAATAAGGTGTGCATGGTGTCAAAAAACAGCGGTAGGTAGCACTCAATACCTTCAACTGCCTTACCATCACTGATGTCTTGATATACTGGTGATTGACGTTCAACTGCTGGAAATGTAGCATTCCAGGATTGCCGAAAACGTCCTATCGCTGCTTCATCGAGAGGGTACTCGTGTGCGGGCATGACTTGAACATCCTTCAGTTGGTCGACGCTCCGTTGCGTATCTGGATCGAAGGAACGAACGCTTTCAACGACCTCATCGAAAAAGTCAATTCGAATGGGATGGAAAGTTCCCATCGGAAAGAAATCAAGTAGCGAACCTCGTACTGCAAATTCGCCGTGTTCATAAACGGTTTCTACTTTCCTGTATCCAGTTTGAACAAGTTGTTCCAACAACGACTCGAAAGCTAGTTCTTCACCTTCTGACAATAGAAACATACGAGGAAGAATGTAGTCGCGAGGTGGAATACGTTGAAGCAGTGTCTGAATAGGTACGACGATGATTCCATTTGTGATTGAAGGTAGATCGTAAAGCGTGGTTAGTCGTTGCGAAATAATGTCTCCCGAGGGAGAAAAAATGTCATAAGGTAGAGTTTCGTGTGCTGGAAACTGTCGTACCGATACATCCGATGTAAAAAAAGAGAGTTGTGCTTGTACCTCATACGCTTGTTCGACACTGAGTGATACGAATACATATGGACGAGGATTGGCGGCAATGAGAGATGCCAACGCTTCTGCCCCGGTGCTACCGAAGCAATGAGTCCAAATGGTAGATTGTTCTTTCGGTGGAATTCGCAAAAAAGAATTGCGATCCAGACTTTTGGGCGGACTTAAAACTTGGGAAATTTGGGTGAAATACCGTAGTAAACGACTTGCAAATCTTGACCAAAATAGACAAGATCAAGGATAAAGCTATGAGGTCAAATTTTATGTATCACGCAAACAGTAGTTTGTCCCACTCGACCCCATAACGCGTTGGCCATGGAGCAAGAACACTTAACACAAGCAAATTGTGTGAACAAGGTGAATGAGCCTATGAAAACGATGAGTCATTATTTGAAAGCTTGCAATTCAAACTCTTACGATATTAACTACTACAAGTAAGATAATATAAATACATAATGTTTTATGTTAGTCACATTTTGGTGTGCTACTGAATCGGTCCGCTCATTGAGCGATACCAATATCGGATCAGAGATGAGAGGGGAATACCTGAGCCAAATGTCGATTGACAAATCGATATTCAAAGGAGGTCTGTTAATTTTCTACGATGCATGTACATCGAGAAAAACTCTCAATGCAAACTATCAAACGGGTTCAAATGTATTCGGTCAGAGTACCGAGGAATCCGCAATATTTTCTGTAAATCATTGTTTTCTGTCGAAAAATCGCAATTCGTGGCTAGCTTTAAAGTTGAACAAATTGGTAAAATCTAGGTCTACTATAGAAAACACTTTTCGCACACATTTAACTCGTATTAACTAACTGTTAGTTTTCTCACTACCGAACGCTTCTTCCGCAGTACCCTCACACAATCCTCCGTTATTGATCATGTTTAGGTGATCGAGCAAATGCAACCGACTGATATTCGCGACCCAAACTACTTTCATAAAGTAGTAGACTGCCAATGGGCGTGCCCCGCTCATACACCAGTACCTGAATACATAAGGCTCATCGCACAGGAGAGATACACCGAAGCTTACATGATCAATTGGGAATCCAACGTGTTTCCCGGGATATTGGGCAGAACTTGCGATCGTCCCTGTGAACCAGCTTGTCGCCGCGTTAGAACTGAAGAAAAACCCGTTGCCATCTGTCGATTGAAGCGGGTCGCAGCAGATCATAAGGGAGACATAACTCCTTATCTTCCAAAGGTACCCAAAAAGAAAAATGGGAAGCGAATTGCGTTACTTGGTGCAGGTCCAGCTTCTTTAGCGGTCGCACGGGATTTGTTACCTCTTGGGTACACGATTGATATGTTTGATCGAGATCCAGGCGGGGGAGGAATGATGCGAAGTCAAATTCCTGCGTTTCGGTTGCCGAAGGATGTTCTCGAAGAAGAGGTCGATCTTATAGTAAATATGGGTGTAAATGCCCGCTACAACTACGAAATTTCGAGCATGAAAGAGATGCTCGATATGGATTATGATGCATACTTTGTCGGAACAGGAGCTCCACGCGGGCGAGACTTAGATTTACCGGGTCGAAAAGAGGTGAGTAAGCATATATCTATTGGGATAGATTGGCTTTCTAGTGTAGCTTTTGGGCACACAACTTCGATCTCTGGTAAAGTCATTGTCATGGGAGGAGGAAACACAGCAATGGATTGTTGTCGCACTTCCAACCGACTGGGTGCGGAGTGTGTAACAGTCGTGGTTCGTTCGGCATTCGATGTAATGAAAGCCAGCGACTGGGAAAAAGAGGACGCGATGGCCGAAGGTATCCCAATCCTAAATAATCGACCGCCAAAGGAATTTGTTCACGAAAACGGGAAATTGAAGGGTGTAGTTTTCGGACGCGTGAAACCTATCGAAGCTGACGGTCGACTCAAATATGTCCCCACAGGGGAACCTGACGTGTTCATCGAAGCCAATCACATTTTGATGGCTATAGGACAAGAAAATCATTGCCCCTGGATCGAACGAGATCTTGGAATCGAGTTTGACAAGTGGGATTGTCCCGTTATTGATGAGGACTCACTCCAGTCTACCCACGAGAAGATTTTTTTTGGTGGAGATTCGGCTTTCGGACCAGAAAATATCATTTGGGCTTCTGCGCACGCACACAAGGCAGCGATCTCCATACATCTATTCTGTCAAGGCAAAGACCCAAAACACGACCGGCCACCGGAGGCGGTAAACCTTATCAGTCAAAAGATGGGTATTCATGAGTGGAGTTATGATGCAGAACACGATCCATCCCAACGACATATCGTACCACACGCTGATCTGAAGCGCTCTTTGGACAATATCAAAGTCGAAGTTGAGCTGGGTTTTGATGAAGACCTCGGTTTCAAAGAAGCACAGCGGTGCTTGAACTGCGATGTCCAGACTGTGTTTACGGAGAAACTCTGTATTGAGTGCGACGCGTGTGTCGATATTTGTCCCATGGACTGCATTACATTTACGCCCAATGCACCTGAAGCAGAATTACGTACAGCTTTGACCGCTCCAGCGGAAACCTTAGATCAAGACCTATACGTGTCGGAAACGCTACCTACTAATCGAGTCATGGTGAAAGACGAAGATCTGTGCTTGCACTGTGGTCTTTGCGCGGAACGGTGTCCGACGAATGCGTGGGACATGCAAAAATCAATCATTCACATACCACAACTCAGTAGCTACGCTGAATGACTTCATTCAACGAGTTTGTCATTCGTTTTGCGAATGTCAATGGCTCAGGTTCGGCTAGTGCGAATGGAATGTTCGCCAAAGCGTTGTTTCGGATGGGGATTCCCGTAACAACAAGGAACATATTTCCTTCAAACATTCAAGGGCTTCCTACCTGGTTCGAAGTACGAGCGTCTTCACGTGAATATTTTGGTCGCCGAGACAAAGTGGACATCATGGTCGCGATGAATGCGGAAACATATAAGGAAGACGTCAACAGACTCGAAAGCGGTGGCTATCTAATATACGACAGTACTCGTGGTCGCCCACGGGAACTCTATCGTGATGACGTGCACGAGATCGGAATTCCAATTACCAAGTTAATCCTTTCAGAATTTTCGGATCCGAAACAACGTCAGTTATTCAAAAATATCGTGTATGTCGGGTCTCTCTCTGCATTGCTCGATATGGAGTTTGATGTCCTTACAAGTATGGTTGCTTCCCAATATCGTGGCAAAGATAAACTCATTCAGCCCAATATTCGAGCATTGGAACTGGGCCGAAACTATGTTCTGAAATATCTGCCATGCCCAATGGAGATACAAGTTAAGAGGGCTGACCTAGTTGGAGATCGAATACTCGTTGACGGAAATGAAGCGGCTGCGCTTGGCGCGATTTATGGTGGCGCAACGTTATGTGCTTGGTATCCTATCACACCTTCAACATCTGTAGCGGACACTTTTGAAAAGCATGCTTCGAGGCTACGTGTTGATCCCAAAACTAAAAAGAAAAATTTTGCCATCATTCAAGCTGAGGACGAGCTGTCGGCGATCGGAATGGTAATAGGAGCTGGGTGGAACGGCGCGCGTGCTTTCACCGCTACCAGTGGTCCCGGAATTTCTTTGATGAACGAGTTTCTAGGGTTAGCTTACTTTGCTGAAGTACCCGCTGTGGTGTTTGACGTGCAGCGCGCAGGCCCGTCAACTGGCATGCCGACGCGAACCCAACAATCAGACCTTTTGAGCGTAGCATTTGCGTCACATGGTGATACAAAGCATCCGATACTTCTTCCCGCAACTCCTAAGGAGTGTTTTGATTTCGCGGCGGACGCATTTGATTTAGCTGAACGTATTCAATCGCCTGTGATTGTCATGACCGACCTTGAACTAGGTATGAATCAAACACTTTCCGATCCGTTTCAATGGGACGACTCGCGGCAATATGATCGAGGTAAAGTTCTCGATTTCGAGGATCTAGAACAAATTGAACGATACGGTCGATACGTGGATGTTGATGGAGACGGAATAGGTTACCGAACCCTACCAGGAACGCATCCCTCAAAAGGATCGTTCTTTACACGTGGATCATCTAGGAACGAGTGGGCGGTATACACCGAAGATGCCCAGAGTTATATAAACAACATGGACCGTCTCAACAAAAAATGGGAAACGATCCGCAGTCTCATGCCTTCGTCAGAAGTCGAACATCGAAACGGTCGTGCGGGAATTATTTACTTTGGTACGACCACTACACCCATGAACGAGTCGTTAGGGTTGTTGGACGAAAACGGGATTACTTTGAACTCGCTTCGTATTCGGAGTTATCCTTTTGGACCGGAGGTGGCTGAATTTATTGACGCGCACGAGAAAATCTTTTTGGTGGAACAGAATCGCGACGCACAAATGAAATCACTCCTGTCGTTCGACTTAGGAATTGATCCCAAGAAGTTTGTTTCGATTCTGTATTACGGTGGATTTTCGATTTCTGCGGATTACATAGTCGATGAAGTGACTGAGCACTATGTCGTCAACAAGTTACCTCGATTGAGAGAGGTGGAATCATGACTTTCGTACCTAAACCAAAAGCTCGACATCCGCTATTGAAAACAAACGAAATAGGGCTGACGCGGCGGGACTATGAAGCAATCGTGTCAACGCTTTGTGCAGGGTGTGGCCATGATTCCGTGAGCGCGGCGGTGATTCAAGCCTGCCACGAGTTGTCGATTCCACCACATCAATTTGCCAAAGTGTCGGGGATTGGCTGTTCGTCAAAGACTCCGAGCTATTTTCTTGGGAACGCACACGGCTTTAACTCCGTACATGGGAGAATGCCATCGATAGCTACTGGTGCATATTTAGCCAACAAAGAGCTCAAATACATTGGTATCTCGGGCGACGGCGATAGTGCTTCGATAGGACTCGGTCAGTTCGCGCACATTATTCGACGTAAAGTCGATATGTGCTATATCGTTGATAACAATGGGACTTATGGACTCACCAAGGGGCAGTTCTCTGCAACGAACGACCGGGGCTCTACCAGCAAACGCGGAGTTCCAAATCTCTATGCACCGATTGACTTAGTTAGCCTAGCAATTCAGCTTGGTGCAAGCTTCGTTGCGCGTAGCTTTTCCGGCGACAAACAGCAGCTAATACCTTTAATTAAAGCTGCGGTACTTCACAAGGGCTTTGCTTTCATTGATGTGATCTCACCTTGTGTAATGTTCAACAATCACGAGGGTTCCACAAAGAGCTATACCCACGTTCGCAATCACACTGAGCCAGTGATCGATGCTAGTTTGATAATGCCACGAGATGAAATAACCGTCGAGTACGAGGAGGGTACTACCATTTCTGTACCGATGCACGATGGATCTGAACTACAGTTACGCAAGCTCTCTGACTCTTACGAACCCAACGACCGAGTCTCTGCGTTGACCTACGTTCAACAGGCTCAAGAGGAGGGTGAGATAGCTACTGGGTTGCTCTTTCTCGAAGAAGACGCGGTAAATTGCCACGACATCTTAGGAACGTCTGACACACCCTTTAACGGTTTAGAACAGGAGAGCCTGTGTCCTGGTGTAGAGAAACTAGAGCAAATCAACGATAGTCTGCGTTGAAATTTGCTGAATAGACATCACTAGAAAGGTTTACAGACAAATTGCTACGCGACTCTCACCGTTGATCTTTATTCGAATGACTGGAGCTGGGGGGTTAGTCAGTTGGGCGCATATTATTTTTTTGCTGTTTGGATAGGACAGGTGACTAATTTACATAGGAAAGTACATTGGCATTAGACCATTTAGACGATTATTTCCCAGATTGGAAAGAACGCGAAGCACTTGCGGAAGCAATGATTCCAATGATTGGGCAACTTTATCGTAAAAACATAGTTACCTATCTATTCGGGCGTGCGTTATACAACAAGAGCGTCACCGACATCATGAGCACACATCGGTTTGTCCGACAAACCGCACAGAATGAACTGTCAGAATTTGAGACATACCCAATGCTCAAAGCGGTTTCCGAATTAGATTGCGGTCCGGCGCATTTTGATTTGGGCCAACTCACTGTCAAGCATATGAATTTATGCGAGTATGGCGAAAACCCTCCAACAGTGGAGGATTACGCAAGAGAACAGTGCGGACATGTGGTTGGAAGACATGTGAAGCCATTAGCCAAGCCTCAGGATGTCGTACTCTATGGTTTTGGTCGAATCGGTCGTTTACTTGCTCGTTTGTTGATTGAGAAGACTGGTAGTGGCGATCAATTGCGATTAAGAGCCGTGGTACTACGCCCTGCAACGCAAAACGACCTCGAAAAACGTGCTTTACTGTTACGCCACGATTCCGTTCATGGGGACTTTTCTGGTACGATTCGCGTCGACAGGGAAAACAACTGCCTCATCATTAACGGAAACGTTGTGCGTTTCATTTATGCGACTAATCCCGCCGAAATTGATTACGAGCAATACGGTATTGAGAACGCCTTAGTAATTGACAATACGGGCGTATGGAGGAATGAAGTTGGATTAGGTCAGCATTTAGAAGCAAAAGGCGTTGATCGAGTCATAGTTACAGCTCCCTCCAAAGGTTCTGTACCGAATATAGTATCGGGCATAAATTCGCATATATTGTCAGCAGATCAAAAAATTGTCTCTGCAGGTTCATGTACTACGAATGCGATCGTTCCCATTTTAAAAGTAATGGACAATAAGTACCGCATCGAATACGGTCATATGGAAACCGTACATGCCTATACTCCAGATCAAAATTTAACAGACAACTATCACAAGAAAGATCGTCGTGGTCGGGGAGCGCCGTTAAACCTGGTGATCACTGAAACCGGTGCATCGAAAGCTGTAGCGAGTTTTTTACCACATCTAAAAGGACGTCTTACAGGCAATGCAATTAGAGTGCCTCTACCAAACGTATCGTTAGCGATACTCAATTTGACGCTTGAGTCTGAGACGAATAAAGACGAAGTAACGAGATATTTACGCGATGTTTCGTTATTCTCGACCTTGCAAAGGCAGATTGACTATACCCATGAATCAGAAGTCGTTTCGTCAGACTTTATAGGAAATCGACACGCATGTATTGTCGATGGTCAAGCGACAATCGTTGCAGATGACGGTAAACATGTTCAGATTTATGCTTGGTATGATAATGAGTTTGGATATTGTTGTCAAGTCGTAAGAGTCGTACAAAAATGGGCAGGGATTCAATATCCATTAGTTCCTGTAGACATTGAAGAAATGGGTTTTGGTTAGTAAGTTTAACGTCAGTTTTGGACTGACATATATTTCATTTTAAATACTATTAGTTGAATAATCAAGTGCTAATTCATCGTGGCTATTTGCTCCCGGATGTTTCCTCCTGAAAGCTCAGCATCAGCTTGGGACTGTTGTGCTTATCTCAGAAGTTAATGTTAGATTTCGTGTGTATTACACTTTCCATTTGTTCTGAATGAGATAGTTTCGAAATATGGGACGGATCGGAATACTACTGGGACTGATGGCGATCGCGTTAATAGTAGTCACTTGGTTTAGCAGGACCAATGCTGCGCGACAAAAGTGGCTAGCTAGTCTAGAACTTCCTGGTTCCTGGGCACAGGATGCGCCACCAGAAGGGCAAGCCCCGGTGTTCTTTTTGTTTAACGGAGAACTTTCGAAGGGTACGTACGAACTCCGACAACAGGACACCGTCACACAAGGAAAATGGCGAATTAGCCAGTCTTCTTTGATACTTTCTGACAGTAACGAGGACGAAGTCAGTTACGAGATTAGATTTTTCGACAAGGGTAAGATTGGGCTCGACGGAGCAGACCTCGATCATCAGACATTCAGTAAACAGACTGATAACATCGTCCCGTTACGTCGTACCTGACTCGACCTTCTGCTCAAACTCATCAAAGCGCGCCAGAGCTCGCTCATCTGGCCACTGGCGAGAAACAATCCAAATCACTATGCTGGACAGCATGAATGCCGGGAACAGGGCATAGACGTCAAAAATTCCTCCGGACAAAAGTTCATTCCATATCGGTACGATCACAATCGCTACAAGTATCCCAGCCATCATCGCTGCACCAGTCGTTTTACGGTAGAACAACGAAAATAACACGCACGGACCAATACTTGCTCCAATCCCAGCCCATGCTAAGCTGACAGTGCCAAAAATCTTACTATTGGGATCGAGAGCAAGAAGCAATGCAATAGTACCGATAACAATTACCCCAATTCGATTGATGAATAATGCTGCTCTGTCGCTGAGCCATCGAGAATTGACGATTGATGTCGTAATTACCATCAATTGAGAATCGACGGTACTCATAGCAGCTGCCATGATTGCAGCGATAACAACGCCGGCGATCCAAGGATTTAACAAAATTTCGCTAAGATTGATGAGTATGGTCTCTTCGTCTTCGATTCTGGGCAGAAGATGTAGCCCTGCGTAGGCTACAGCGACTGAACCCAGACATGAGATGACCATCCATGACATACCTATAGTGCGAGCTGCTCGGGCATCATTGGGACTTTTCAATGCCATGAATCTCTTTAGAATGTGCGGTTGACCAAAGTAGCCTAGACCCCAAGCCAGGAGTCCAATTACACTGAGTACTCCATATGCACTGGCGTTCCAAACTGGTGGAGTCGTAGTATTCAAATTCTCGTTGGTACTACCTACGCTGAAAGCAAGAATTGGCACTATAACCAATACCAGCATCATCAACAGAGCTTGAAACGTATCCGTCCAGCTCACCGCGAGGAATCCTCCAAGCGCCGTGTAACACAACACGATAAAAGCGCCGAGAAGCAACGCCCAAGTGTAATCTAAGTCAAACACACTCTCAAACAACTTAGCGCCAGCAATAAACCCAGCCGAGATATAGATCGTAAAAAATGCCACAATGGCGACTGCCGCAACGATCTCCAACACAGGACCCTTGGCTGCAACTCGGAGTCTCAATATATGTGGTATAGACGTCGCATCTCCCCAAACTACACTCGCAACACGTAGACGTTTTGCAACGAGGGACCAGTTTAGCAATGCGCCAACAACCAAACCGATAACAATCCAAAGTTCCACTAGGCCACTTAGGTAGATTGCACCAAGTAGTCCTAGTAGTAACCAACCAGACATGTCACTAGCTCCAGCTGACAGAGCTGCTACAGGACTTGAGATTGAACGACTGCCGATGGCGAAATCTGACATTGATTTCGTACGATAGTTGGCATACAGAGCCACTAGAAATAGCACGACTAAATAGGCAATGAACGCGGTGATCAAACCATGCATAAGAAAAACTCCTAACGGGTCAAAAAAATTTTATTAAGTATTCCAATGCAGAGATAGCAATCCAAGTGTGCAAACATTAATGCAAGACAAAGCCGTGTGAATCAAGCGTGTTAGCACTTCGTAAAATTTACCAGTTATGGACCAGGAACTTCGGCAATTACTCAACAAACTAGAGAGTCTCGCGGATGATCTCAGGGTGTTTCTACCGAAAACAGTGTCGATCGATTGGGAACACACTTTTGCCGCCAAGTGGCGCTACCATGAAACCTACAGCACGTTTCACCCGATTAAAAATCTTGAAACGTACGATCTTGAAGATCTTTTGGAGATTGATCGTCATAAAACGAGCTTGATCAATAACACAGAATTATTTTGTCGCGGACTCCCAGCAAACAATGCACTTCTTTGGGGAGCACGAGGAACAGGAAAGTCTTCACTAATTCATGCAATCCTTCAAAAATTCGGGGATCGTGGATTAAGGTTAATAGAAGTAGAGAAAAACTATTTAACCGAGATTGGAGTTCTTGCTGAAATCTTGGGCACCTTGCCGTACAAGTTCGTCATTTTCTGCGATGACTTGTCATTTGATGCGTTTGACTTCAGCTACAAGGACCTAAAGAGTGCTTTAGAAGGCTCGGTCTTAACTGCAACAACGAACTTGCTCTTATACGTCACTTCGAATCGACGACACCTGATCACCGAACGCCAGCGAGACAATGAAATTTCTGGTACTGAAGACTTGCATGAAGCTGAGGCAATAGAAGAGAAAATCTCTCTCTCCGATAGATTTGGACTCTGGTTGGCATTTCATCCATTCGACCAAGACCAATATCTAAGAGTAGTCAACCATTGGATTCAGAAATTAGCAATTCAATATCAGCTGACGCTAGACACCACAGAGGACACTAGAAAACAAGCGTTGCAATGGGCGTTAAATCGAGGCGTTCGGAGCGGTCGAACAGCCGCACACTTTGCTCAACACTGGATTGGTAACAAACTGTTGGAACAGACGGAGTAGTACTCTTGATTAGGTTAAAGTTTTTACTCATACAAATCATTAGTATTTTTATATATTTAATTGGAAATACTGTAATTGGAGATACATTGAAAGTTAATAATGGCGACGTTCTTTCCGGCGAACTTATCGGTTTATCTGGGAAAGTAGTCACCTTCAAGACGGACTATGCTGGGACTCTTTACATCAACCAAAAAAAATCGAGAGTTTGGTCACAGAAGCCGACTATACCATCATTTATCTAGATGGATCGAAGGAAACGAGAGCATTAACTTCCAATCTCGACGTTGAACAGGTTGACATCATCCGGAGAGGTACAACTTCCGTTTTAGTAATTAATACCGCTTGGAAGAGCCAGCTTACGATCTCGCTCGCAGGAACATCTGGTAATAACGAATCTCAGAACTTTTCGATGTTTGGTGAGTCTTCTTTATTACGATCTAAAAGTGAACAGTTGTTAAACGTATCGCAGACTCGAGAGTCAACTGATACTCAGACCACTACCGATCTACTTGACGTAAAGTACAACTTCCGATGGCTCCGGGCAAGTAAGTGGTATAACACGGTTAGTGTGGATTACTCCTATGATCCGCTAAATGAAATATCGTGGAGATCTGTCCTCGGCATAGGTAGCGGCAAGAAGTTCATAGACCATTCTCTTACAGATATCTCGATGGACGTGGCTGTAAGTGCGGTGTACCAATCATTTGATGATTTTGAAGAAATTTCACCCGCTTTACGCGTTGCCGCTACTTATCGAAAAAAGATGTTTGGAGGACGTGTTGAACTATTACAGCAGAACCGTTTATTGTGGATTACGGAGACGAACGGCGGTGTGATAGATGGCTTATTAGGTCTGCGATTTTTGCTTTCTAATGCGTTTAACTTGGATTTACGAAGCAATGTGAAGTACGAGACAGAACCAGCAGAGAACTCGAAGAACACCGATTTGACTTACAGTGTTGGAATTGGAGTGTCGTTTTAACTCGGTTCGACAGCAGAGCGTCTTGACCGTCGCATTACTAGTCGTAAAATTCCGTCGTCTGCGTCCCCTTCGTCTAGTGGCCCAGGACACTGGGTTTTCATCCCAGCAACAGGGGTTCGACTCCCCTAGGGGACGCCATTTCTAAGAATATTTGGGGAAGTTGCGAGTTGAATTCGCTAGGTAATTACCTACAAATCGAACAAAAGTAACGCAATATTCTCTGTTATTTTTCGTTACTCTTGAGGAAACTTCAAATGGAAGTTTCAATTTTCGATAGAATTCAAAACAAACTATGGAAACCTCCGGTTGACTAAAAAAGGAAGAATTTTGAAAACAGTTTTCTATGCATTTATTTTTGTTCTAACCCTGCCAATTGCTGCACAGACGAATTTTTACGTGTTCGGAGGTGCATCGTTTTACGGAGAGGACGCAGAAGCGCTCACTGGAGACGGGATTGGTTGGCGCGTTGGACTCGGTACTAGTGTCCGGGACGATATTGGCGTTGAAGTTATTTACGACCAAGCGGTAGCAATTTCTCCGATTTCATCTCTTATAGACGTTGGTGAAGCTCAAATTGAAGACAATGCAAAAGCAAATACGTATTTGTCGGTTTTAGGGACGTACGCATATCCCGTCAACGATCGTATAACTGTCGCTGGAAAGGCAGGATTTTCTCGCTATACGATTGACGTGGATTTTATGGCAGAAGAACATGAGCATCACGACGACGAGGGAGAAGACGAAATGGAGCACTTTCTTTTGCAGGAAGACGGTGTTGAACTGGCTGTATCAGGGAGTCTGATATTCACTCTGAGTGAAAGAACTGCGGTTGATTTTTCCTTTTCGCGAATGTTCGGAGATTTTGGTACAAACAGGCTTAGCCTGAATTTTCGATACAGTTTCTAGTAAAAGCTACCGTTTCTCTTTAAAAAAACAGACATAGTAATACCGAAAATCGGCTTGCGATCATGCGCCAGCTGAGTCGCTCCGTTAGTTGTTGAAGTAACTAACTGAGCAGGAAATGTTGCGAGACGGATTCTAACAACCCCAAAAAAATAAAAACGATTAATTAACCTCGTTTTCTACGGGATTAATCCTCAGGATGATCTTGTGTCTTCAGCCCGTAGCTTTCCAATATTAGCTAACGACTTGAACGAATTTGCTCTTAGGTGGATGTAGTACAGTGCTTATCTGTCTTCGGTATCGGTTGAAGACTCTTCTTTGGGCTCAGGCGTTTCGATATCAGGTTCAACGTCGATATCGTTGTTCGTCTGGGATTCAAGCTCAATAATATAGGAGTCCGCTAGAACTTTGCGATATTCTTCGACCGCCTCATTCATTTCTTGAGATGTAACGTATCTTCGACCTCGCCAACCGAAAACACTATCTTTTCGGCTACCGCCAAGCCATCAAGGAATTTAGAGAATTTTTCTTTGTCAAATTCTACTATGGCGTGTCGAGGGTTCATGTGGGCAATTGTAGTTTCGACTGAAGTAAGCTCTCCATCGTCAAAACGATACTGCAGTTGGAGTTCAGTTGTATCTGTTTCTGGCTCCTCCGACAACATGAAAGACACACCAAACTGAGCGACTTCTTGGCAGGCGACTAAAACTCCCATCGGTGGGAAATCTGTCGAAGACTTGTCATAGCAATGCAAGAGCCAGTGATAGGTGTCATGTAACCGATCAAAAGTGACACTTACCACCGCATCTCCGATCTGTTGATGCGATTTTGATTCCAAAAAAAATTGATGGTGTCCGAAAGACGAAATCGATAAAAAACAAATCAGCGGCACCAATCGTTTAATCAAACCTAACCTCCAAGTCTGTCGTCCGAGGGTTGCACTTCGGTTCTATTTACCCCTAAAAAGGACATTGTATGTCGTTGCACAAGTTCATCGGCATAGCAGTGTCCGCATAGAGTAGAAAGCAACTCTAAAGTCGAGTCATTCGAATTTCTTGAAGAGAAGAAAGACTACAGCAATTAAGCGGGTTGCTATAAATAACAAGATCGCCGCAACCACAATAGAAGGACCCGACGGCGTGTCATATATGAGCGACGAGTACAAGCCAGTAATAACAGAAGCAACACCGACAACGGTAGCTCCTATAGCCATTATTTCTGGAGTCCTAGCAAATCGTCTTGCGGTCGCAGCTGGAATCACTAGCAATGCTACGATGAGGAGAACTCCTACGATTTTGATCGCCACCGCGATTATTGCGGCAACGAGGATTCCAAAGAGAAACTTTGCTCTATTCGGTCGTAGTGATTCAACAGACGCTAAGTCTTCACTAACGGTGGACACCAGTAATGGTCTCCACAACCACAGAAGGACTACTAGTGCCACCAACCCACCTAGCCAGACCTGAAGCAGATCAAATTTTGTTACTGCTAGGATGTCTCCAAACAAAATCGTTTGTAAGTTCAGCCGCATGCCAGGTATAAACGCTAGAACAACCAATCCGAGCGCTAAGCCGCCGTGAGCGAGTAGGCCAAGAATAGTATCTGTTGGTAGTCCTCCACGTCGATCCAAGAAAAATAATATTGTTACGACGACCGACGCGGAAGCAAAGATACCAAGCACTAGGTTGAATTCAAATATGATCGCCATCGCAACGCCCAAAAGAGATGAATGAGCGATTGTTTCCCCAAAATAAGCTAAGCGCCGCCAAACGATGAAGCATCCGACCGGTCCAGCAAAACAGGCGATACCAATTCCGGCGATCATTGCACGCACAAAGAAGTCGTCGAGCATCTCAATCACAACTCTTTACCAACTATTAACAAACGACTAAGCCGTACGGTTCCAGACAGGATTGTCGGTTTTGACTTCGTCATGTTCGTGTGGGACTAATACTAACACGTCGTCTGCGTCTTGAAAAACTCTTTCTATGTCATGCGATACAACTAATACACCACATTGAAGCTCATCACGAATCTTAAGTATTAAGTCATTGAGGATGTCCGTGTTAGCAATATCGACACCTTGTAGGGGTTCGTCTAACACTAAGAGTTGTGGTTTTCGTAAGATCGCTCGAGCTAGCATCAGTCGTTGGAATTCACCTCCAGAAAGTGTCGTCACTAATGGATTTCCAAGCTTTTCCAATCCTACGACGAACAGGACGCGTTCAATTTCTGGTCGGCACAACGATGGTTTCCCAACGTCAACAGCCGGTACACAGTCATCGGTAATATCGGTGTAATCGCCAGTTTTTGTGGTACATAACCGATCGTCAGAGCCTTCTGCTTTTCAATCTTCCCTTCTGTTAGTGGAATCAGTCCGAGAAGTGTTTTGACACAGGTCGACTTACCAGCCCCGTTCCCACCAATGATGCAAACCAACTGTCCATTCGCTACACGGACGTTAACGTATCTGAAAATCCATCTTTCGGATAATCGAACGCCGATGTTATCAGCAGATAAGAGAAATGTAGAGGGCTTTGCGGTCACTTGACAGTTTTCACCAACTACCGTCGTTCTTTAGGTAAATGGTGATCCTGAATGTATTAAAAAGTCGTTCGAAACGCATAGGCGATTGCATGCGCTTAAAATTATAGAACAACTATTTTCTTACTTTCACACCCAAGGAATTTGAAGTTGCCTCAGTTTGACGGACAGTTCATTTTAGGATTTGCTGTAGAACCATGCTCCAC
>JAAXGW010000022.1 GCA_012267385.1 OMG group bacterium | reverse complement strand
ACAGCAAATCCTAAAATGAACTGTCCGTCAAACTGAGGCAACTTCAAATAGACACAGAGTTTGTGTTAGAATAGTTTCTATTCAAACAGTCTTATCACTCGAGACTTGGATGTCGAGCGGTGATGAATGTAACTGAATACGTTGTGATCGAATCTATGAGTCAAACGGCCGTTCGTGTCGTGGCGCGGTTGTGAAATTTCTAATTAGACTGAGTAAGAAAGGAAAGTTTGGTTATGAGGATGACTGTTTTTTTTGTTTTCTTGTTTTTTCTGTCATCGGCAATGTTCGCCAACGATTACGAACCTAGTAACGAGTTTGTGATATATGGGTGGTACGAACATGTTGAATCTCAAACCGAAGAAGATGAAAGTTCTACAACAAAAGGTGCAAATAAGACTGATTTGTCATCCACTACGATCGAAATTACCTACGATATCACCAACGAATTAGGAGAGTTAGAAACTGTCGTTCTGACCTCAGGCTCATTCGTCGACAGAAGGGTCGAGTTGAGAGGTACTGTGGACACTAGGACGAAAGCTCGTATCGCCGTAAAAGGTGCGTCGGAGGAAAACTTGTCCACAACTGCGGTACTCGATCCCCGAGGAAACGCAACTTACTTTTCTCTAGTGGATCACGAAGACCCACATTTATCCGATTACCTGATATTAAGAGCACGGTCGACCCAATCTTTGGACTCCAATAAGAGATTTCTCGTTTTTGGCATGTTTGGTGATGCGTTGGTTGATTTACGATCGGCGATTCTAGATGTACGAGGAACTCAGTTTGTGGATGGCACAATGAATACTCTCAACCTAGGGGCTGTGATGGTTGATGGGATGAGGTGTTCGATTGATGGAGATATCGACGAACCTCATGCCGTAACCATCTATTTGGATACAGGAAACGAGTATTTGTCCACACCTGCAGTGATCGAACCAGGATCAGAGATAACTGTGAGATTGGATCAGTCAAAAAACTTATTAATTGCTCATTCGGATTCAAGCAGACACAAAATTCTTGTGGAGAGTTGGCAACAGAGTGAAGAGTACTTAGACAAGGCTGGTGAGGTCATCGCCGCTAAAGCTGATATGACGTTGAAACCTCAAAGCGGAACCGTTGCAGATTTGGTCATGGGAAAAATGAAAGGTGGAGACTCTGCTTCAAAGCCTCCGGAAACAAACGATGTTGATGCCAAATCTGCTGATTCCCACACATTGCGAAATGAGGAGTCTACTCAACAAACCGCAAATACACCAAACATAAGCACATCGCGACCAGCAGTGGGTTGCGAGCATGTATCCATAGACGATGTTCAAATTTCGATAAGAGATTTAATACGGGCAAACTCCATGCGTTCTACAGCTGGGAGACTGCGTCAGGAACAATACCAAATAAAAAAAGACGCATTACAAAACTTAGCAAAAAACGCTGACGATCCTTTAGATGCATTACTCGCGATGGAATTAGGTGCTTATGGCGTCAACGACACAAACCGAGATGAAGCGTTTCTCATATTCGACAAACTAGGTAAAGAGTTAGATTCTGATCTGGTAGTTCGACGAGTAGAGCCTAGACGAGAACACTTTGCTCGTAATATTGCTATTGAGGCAAATGAAGAGTCGTTAGTTCAAGGGCAGAAAGTTCCTGACTTCAAACTAACCAATATGGAAGGCACAGACATGTCTCTTTACAGCGACATACTAAAAGAAAATGAACTAGTGCTCATCGATTTTTGGGCATCTTGGTGTACCCCGTGCATCACGATGTTTCCCCATCTTAAATCCATTTACGCCGACTATAACGAAAAGGGTTTTGAAATTGTTTCAGTATCCCTCGACAGTGTAGTTTTAGACTGGCGAGAGAGTTCAGAAGAACAAAAATTCCCGTGGATAAATCTAGGTGAGATTAGAGGTATGAAAGGACCAACCGCCGTGAATTATGGAGTGCAATTCATTCCCAAGAGTTTTCTCGTCGACGAGAATGGATGTATTCTTAAAAAGGATTTACACCCAGAATTATTAAAAGAATCATTAGGTGCAAATCTTCAAACAGATTCTCCATAGATCATCTGATTTCCTATCCGCACCTCCCTACTTAGACTGCGGTGTTGACACTTCAGTTCAAGTTTTTAATGGACAAGCTGAAACTGACAGCGGCGGGCGCGGAACAATAATTTGGACTTCAACAACGAACTTCTCGTTCAATTAAACCCTGACTGTTCCATTGACTTGTCCTTCAAGACGCAGTTACACTCTCTCGTGCTTTTCAGGCTAATTCTCTATTTCAGTTTCTTCTTCGACTCGTGAGCCTTTCAATGTCATCGATTGGCTTTGACCACCAACATCTGCCAGTACGGACAGAGTCGCTTTGTCGTCCGCGACTTCAACTTTCCAAGCTTGGGACATGTCTCCAATTTGTGTCTTCGTCTCTGTGTCGAACGAAAACTGATCTTCTCCGACTCTGACGTTCGTAGCTTCAATCGTCTCATCACCGACAGTAACTGTAACAGAGAAATTGCCATCATTTGATTTCGCTAGTTGGACTTCGGTAGTGTCGCCTTGGGTACCTTCTGGTGGCGGAAATGTATAAGTGCCTTCGATTTCTTTGACGAGTTTACCTTTTAAAGTGATAGATTCACTTCGACCACCAAGTTCGGACAATATGGACAACGAAAATTCGCCCTCGTCAAGTTTAACGGTATAGACTTGCAACATGTCTCCTTCTTGAGTGTCGACTACTATATCGAAGGAAAACTGATTTTCACCAACGACGATATTTGTCCCTTCAATAGTTTGCTCAGCGACTGATACTTGTACCTTGTAATTACCGTCCTCAATTTTGTTGAGTTGGACTATGGCAGAGTCTCCTTCCAACCCGTCCGGTGGTGGAAATTCATATGTTCCCGACAGTTCTTCAGCGAACGAAGGAACAGCAAACAACGCTATCGTACCTAACAACATCAGTTTCATTGTGTATGTTCCTTTTGGTTTTGGGTGTCGCTCAGTTCACCTAAATTTTAAAACCCAGATTCTGTCCTGAGGTTCGGTAAACTTTGAGATGTTGTTGTTCCGCGCACGACACTTCATCATCGGCTGAATTGGTATATACGTTTTCAATTCTCGAACTTCGTGGCTTGAAAACAGGACGAAAAAAACTGCAGGGTTCTTCTTATTTTATTTATGAGCACTCGATTCATGAGGGTTGGTTCGTCAGAATGAAGCTGCCTCAGTTCGATGGACACCTACCATGAGAAAATGTTGAGGAGTCCCTATTATAGCAAGAAAACACTACTCTTTGGAGTATCGAGA
>JAAXGW010000032.1 GCA_012267385.1 OMG group bacterium | reverse complement strand
TCGAGCTCCTGGTACGATGGCTGCCCTCAGTAGCCTCCGAGTCCGAGAACTCACGAGACCAGCGATAAAGGAGCGATGTCGATACGCCTAGTTCAGCACCCACCTGTTCTGCGGAAACATCAGAACTTCGGTACAGCGCCACCGCTTCGCGTTTGAATTCGTCGCTAAAACTTCTCCAAGGTCGTGTTTTCTTAGAATCAGCCATTGATAAATTCTCCTATAAATTCTCTTAATGACTGTCCCCCAAACCGTACGCGAACCCGATTGCTGAGGACGACAGAATTCGTGAAGTAGTTTCGTCCGAAATGCGCGACATTGTACGCGATCTCCATGAAACAACAGGAAGTTCTATCAATAAGCCAAATGATTTGTTTGACTATACTATTGAACTATTATGTGGCGCGGAATCTACAACGGCACTTGAATTTCGTATCAGGGAAGCTGTATCTATGAAGTTAAACAACGAAACTCTAAGTTCACTCGTCGTTACCGGAACTTCCGGTACACGACCGTTTACTATTTACTATATTTGCATACCTTCGCTACATTTCGAGGTCTATAAATTTGATTGGCCGCGAAACAGTGGACCCTATTCCACTTAATGCTTCGATGAGGGACACTAGAACTCAAGATATGCTTTCTGATTCCGGGTAAAAAATACACCTCTCCTTAGTGTAAGAAACAATTGCTATCTTTCTGTTCTCCTGCGATTACAGGTTAATTCATCTGAAGCAAACTAATAGTTCCCTTCTGCGCTAACAGGTTAAAATATCGCTATTCCCAGCGAAATTTTTGCATTTAACTCCCCGAATACAAGGAATACCTACTATGCTAACTTTCGAGCCTCACCAACTATACCGTTCAACGTATGAACGTTATCCTGAATTGTGGACTGCAGTCTCTTCACCTAAAGCCTGTTTCTTAATGCGAGGTTCGGCACATTTCGGGTATCCAGTTGAATACCAATTCGATCAGGTATCCGATATAGCGCATTTGATGGCCTTCATAGACGCAAAAGATCCCAAATGGAGTGCCGATGTCCGAAAGCTAATAGGCTATATGTGTGGACACGTTATGAAACAACTGGGGTACGAACTTGTAAAAGAGAACGTCAAGGTTCCTGATGGGACTTTTTTAAGACAGGTGCGGTGTATCGTCGTATTGACACTCGGTTGGAAGCGTTAAAAGAAGCTACATCTGCTACGGGTAAACTTCCCAGTTAACCGCACTCTCGACGGACTTAAATATTCCGATTACTCTGTGTAAACAAATCGTAACATTCCCAAATTCAAAATGGGGTAATTTAGGAAGTTTACTTAGACTGTTCCATCGGAGTCCAGCGAATCGCGTCAGCAAACACTACTCTATGCTTACTCGAGTTCGAGAGCCATACTTCTACTTTCAAGTTCTCCACAGCAAACTGTGCGATTGTGTGCCAACCTGGTTGTACCATTGAAGCGTCAAATGTCTTTGCGAACACGTCCGAGCCGATATGTATATCAATGTCTGCGACACCCTTCGTCAATCCAAGGTAATTTATGCTAGTTTGTTTGAAATAAGATCGAATTCGCTCAAAGTTACCTGCAGGCACGAAGTACTCAAGCCGCCACGAACCTTCGGTGGGAAGTACAGACTCAAATTTTGCGAATGTTTTTCCGCTCCCTCCACGATTCAAAACAAGTGTTTTCCAATACTTCCCATACGCAGTCGAATCTGTTTTTCGTTCCCAAGTGTCTTCTGGAACGACATAGTCGTTGAATTGAAACGTCGGTAGCCCACGTGTCATTTCGTCCGCAGAAACTCCCCAAAAACGCCGCACTAAGTACGATGCTGTTGAATCGAAGTTCCAACGATTTGAGGAGTTCACCACCGAAAAACCATTATCTAGATCATCTATGACTATCGATAGGTTGTCTTCAGACTCCACGGTGGATACCTCTCTAATCGATACAACTCGTGGATACTCCCAACTTTGTCGTCTTTCTATGGACAAGTCTTGTATTTGAGGTACCTCTAGGGTTAATGCTGTTCGATTGAGTGAAAGATAGGGATCTACGACAATGTCAATAATGGGCATTCCACTTTCAATCACGACTTCTATACTTTGATTACCCTTGACGAAAATCGGGTTCGCCGGGGCTAAGCGTGGATGTTGTAAGTAAAAAGAGTCAGCAATTGGCTTAACATTACAAAATCCCGATACCGGCTCGCCGTTTTTTAACGCAAACGTTACTTCAAACACTGGTTCTGCTTCGTCATCAGTCATAACTAGACGTTGCGAAACATCAGTTACGGTAAACCCTGGTAGATTCGTCGAATGGATCATATCGAGAAATTGTTTCTCAAAATCTATGCCCTGAGAGTGTGCCACGACGATGAAATCCTCAAAGGAGAAGTTTTGTCCCCGGTATTTACGTAGCAACTCTGAGACAGTCGACCCGATTTTCTCCGATCCATAGAGATCAAGGAGTAATCTGCTAATTGCGAGAGAACGAAATCTAAGGGCTCGATTCGCTACACTCGTGTTGGTAATTTGCAATGCGGATTCGGTCATGGATAGAGATTCAACAACATCTAGCACATCGTCGGATGTCAAAGCGCGCATTCTCGCGTCCCTCAAATCAAGCAGCAGATCTACTCGTTCGATGTCAAAAACTCGATTAAACACTTTAAAGATATGCAGGGGTTCTAAATGAGTTAAGTCAACTACATCCCTGTCCAAGGCCAACTCGAAATCAAACGAAACATCGTATTCTGCAACAATTAAATGAACTATCTGTTCGAGAATTAGGTTGAGTATCTCCGCGTTCGGACCGGTTACACTAGTTTGATCTAACAACAATGTGCGTGAAAAGTGAGCTAAGTGATTTCCGACGTACAACTCGAGCCCAAAATATTGTTGTAGTTTTGGTATTTTTTTTTGCATCCACTCTTGATTCGACCACTTGTGGACTTTTCTTCTTCTTAAGTCCATCAGATCATGCAAACTTTCAAGGTGTAGAGTCGGAAGCGTAGTCTCTGGCATCATTAAGAAACCCGGAACCCCTAATACGCTATTAAAGTCACTCCCACCTCCAAATACACGTAACGAAGCTGGAACTTCAACCAACGAAAACACTGAATATGGGTATTCAATTCCTATTGATCTGATTTTGTCTAACAATTTTCGTGCTGTTTCAACAGTGGCGACGCCACCAGCTGGGCCAAGCGTCTCAAAGTTTCGCCGGTGTTTTCCACTATATAAGATTTCAAATTTGATTCCGTCAACAGTCGCGGACGCATGCTCAAAACGCGAAGCAACTAATGCTAGACTAGAAATGGGACTCAATGTGTGAAATCGGTATGTAGTTCGCTTCTCGTCACGTAACAACTCACGGCGAGCAGGACCGGCTACTAGCCAACCGTTGGGTACTGACACTTTTAGGTCTACGGTGAAGAAATCCTTAGGTCGAAGACCTAAATAGCCTTTGGTGATCGCCGTTCCAGCTACAGGATACCACTTTACACCTGGCATCAATGCGACAAAACTTGGACGGAAAATGTAGTTTTCGGATCCTAGATAGCGAAGTTGTCGAACCTCGGTTCCGAAAATTCTCGACCATCGCCTTACCGCATCTAAATAAGCAAATTTCGCAATTGGCCGTCCAATCGCATCCAGATGAAGTCGGACTGGTTCTGCTGAAAAGTAACCACGTGGAATTGCTAACAAACCATTTTCAAAGTGAAAGTCCTTAATTACCTCTCCAGCGATCGCTAATTGCTGGACTCTATAACCAGGGTTGAACGAAAACAACGCGAATTCACCCGTAGAGTCATTTGGCATCGAAACAGTGATATCTAAATTTAGTTTGACAGTTCGCGACGGATAGACATCCACACTACCTTCGATGTGATCGACATTTGGAAATGTGTTTGGATCTAGTTGCGTGTTATGCACGCTTCTCCAATGAGCAACTTGAAGGTGCTCAAAGACTTGCCCGCCAAACATCCCCAAAAATAAAACTATCCCCACGGTAAAGCTAAAGGCACTCTTTTTATACTGTACGTTCGTTGATTTAATATTGCGTGGGTACAAGACAGATAACCAGTAAAGGAAACCAAAACCCAACATGACCGGAACAATTCGTTGTAGTAGAATCTCGAAAGTTATAAATTGAGGAATGAGGTCGGAAGGAAAAATCACACTACCAGTGACCGGTTGGGTTATAGAGAAAAGTTCCAGCGAAAGCCTACTCGAAACCCATAGTGAACCGCACAAGCAAACCAACGTTAGAAGTAGTACGAGTACACGTGATCGAATTGCTGAACCTAGGAAGAGGATAAAACTGCCCCAAAAAAAGAAATTGGGAAACACGTCCATGATCAATAACGAAGCAACACTCCATGGTTCGATAGGTTCGCCGAAGGGGATCGAGAAAAGCTCCGACAACATCCCCCAACCTACCGCAAGAATGACTATTGTAAGAAGCCATATCCCCATCAGCAGGAAAATTCCTAGAAGCCTCCCCATGAAGAATTCTAGACTGCGAATAGGTTTGGAATCGATCACCTCTCTAATGCAAGTGTTTTCATCTCGATACCTTAAATCAAAGACGAGCAAGAGAATTCCAACACAAAATAATGTTAAAAGACTATTGCCTAACAGATTCACCAAGTAGCGAGGACTCACTACCCCGTATATTGGTGCTACACCAGACATCTGCATGTGCCAAAGTGTGACAAGAACAAAATAAAACGCGCAAATCGTGAAGATTATTCCCAGCGCGAATCTTGTTCGGTTTAATCGGACACAAGTCCTTATTTCGTTACGTGCAAGTGCCCACCATAACATGGTGGGCTCCACATCGTTCCGGTCGAAACGAAAAATGTTTAACAAAATTTGTTCTGTATTTAGATAGGTACTCTACAAGAAACTAAACCAACACACCCCGCGAGAGAAGTTCACATCCTACTTTCGTTCCGTAGAACTACACTGTCGATCACTCCTCGAGCATGTGTCTGCAAGATCTAAGCTATGGACTGGGACAATTGATCTGTATGTAGTGGGAGTTATGATAAATCGGTTTCCATTTCGACAACCAGGCGTCTAGTCGATATCGAAGCCGAACCTGAGACTCCCATTTTCCTGTTTCACATAAGAGCTTAACCTCAGTTGTCGCTTGATCAAATGTGACAGGGTTTCCCACTAAAGTCATGTCTCTTTGATTGTCGCTCCCACCAGGTGCAAACAACGCTATCTCTAGTCGCCATAGATAACTGAGACCGTCAGGTTTGCTACAGGTAGTGGCAAAGTGGGTGGCAACGTGCTTACCATCGATGTGAGGAAACGCGTGAGTGTTAGGATGGCAAGTATGTCCGCCTGGAGTGAGCTCTGTCATAAAAACTTCCATTGGGGACTACTGGGGACTCGAGGGTTAAGTATGAAGGGCTTAAATGGGAGCACACTTACGTGCCGTTCTTCAGTCTCTATCTCTCTCCACAATTCCTTCCGTGGATTAGGTTCATCAAAACTTGCGATTCTAATGGTAGGCTGTACCTTACTCTTCCCCTCTTTAGTGTCTCCAATATCGAAAGACATTGACTCAATTTGATCAAAAATTCCGAGAACGTTCAGATTGTCGGGCACTGTTTGAGCAATACCTCCATCAACCTCAGAGTCTACTGCTGGGGATTCATCCGCAAAACCAAGAACTGCAAGTTGTAGGGAACAGATTACCAGAAAAAATTCTTTGAATTTACAAGACATTAACTCGACTCCCTAATCAAGTGCATTTGAAGAAAATTCAATTTTACTGAACGGGTTCGCGTACGGTTTGGGGGACAGTCATTAAGAAAATTTATAGGAGAATTTATCAATGGC
>JAAXGW010000003.1 GCA_012267385.1 OMG group bacterium | reverse complement strand
TCGAATCAGTTAAGGTCGCTTGAATGCAATCTCGAAGATTGGTAAGAAAACTCTCTTCCCGAGCTTCGGTACCTATTGGGGTCAGTTCTAGGAACGCACCGAGGCTAGAACCGTCTTCTAATACAAAACACTGCGAGTCGTCAATGTATTCCATCCATGGTAGAAAATCCGTAAACGAACGTGGTCGTTGATACAAAGAAGCGACTTCTTGCTGGGAAACCGCGTGATCGTCCTTGCTACGTACTGAAGAGGTTTTATTGTGTTCTTTATTAGGGTTGAATGCACTGAGCAGGGACTGAAAGACATTCAATCAGTATCACCACTAAAAACCTCTTCTCCCGGTAGCGCGAATTCGACTTTATCGTAAAGGGAAAAGGTTGTCCAATAACCGGGTATGGGGGTACCGTCTTCGGTGTTCAAACGCGGGAAGAAGTACATCACAAGAAACAGGTTCTTTAGAGTGGGAAAAGTTTGTTTAACTTGGGTTTTGATTAATTGAGCAGCCGCAGAGGTATCTTCTGAACTACGCGTGAATACAAACTTATTTGAGTCATATTCCAGATTCTCGAAATGTGCGTCGTAAATTTCCTGCATCGTCATAGCTTTTTCGGATTGAGCGATGGGTTTCGATGACATGCACCCAGAAAGCAAAGCTAAAGCTAGTGTACAACAGAAGAATTTAGTTATCTTGATCATGATTGAGTTTTCGTCCCTCTCGGTCATAGTTGATTTGTAGTTCCTGTTCAACGTGAATTGCGACTTTGTGTCCAGCTGGTAGCAACACAGCATCAAATTCTTGGTCAGCACGTCTTGTCAGCCAGTCGGAGGTCGATTGCAGGCCACCGACAAGAGTGTTCCCTAATAGGTAGCGTGAAGCATCACCGGTAACTAAAGATTGGATCGTACCAGCGGGACTAAGCGATTGTGTCGTCTCCAACGCCGCGGCGGTATCACTAGCAGCCATGGACGTGTTCAGTAACGATTGCTGGAGTAAATACGATGATGCATTACTCTTGCGCTCTCCGGGAATACAGGAATTACCGTATGGATCCGAAATCCAGCCCAGAGCCTGACTACTGTCTCCCGAATTCTGTGTAGATTCGATCGAGTGGATCGTACCGTCAGCGAACACGAAAGTTACCGAGTCAACATATCCGGACACACATGAAAGAGTCCAATCACCGACAGCCCAACCGCTCCACATCATCCCTTCGATACCCTCGATGGTCGCGCCATTTGCGGCTAGATTCACGTCTCCGGTCAATACTTTGAACGGCATTGGATCTTGTACCCGGCCATTTGCGGGAACGCGTCCTATTAATGCCGTTAAAACGGTCGAGTCAATAAGGGTCGCATTGGTCGGGATGGTGATCACCGGATCAAAGTTCACTTCTGAGTGCATCCCACCAAACGACGAACCGCTGATGTTGGAATCCAGTGGATTTAACCAAACATACGAAGGATACATTACAGTACCGGTGCCTCCCATATCGGCTACGTTGTTGCCGCCGACCTGATAGGGTTCTGATACAGAGTCTTGAGCAAGCGTTTCCAGTGTAGCACTAATTTCTTCGATGCGATCTTGAATTCTTTGCCAATCGTCTGGTTTAGAAGCATGTAGGTTTCGTTCCTGTCGAATGTTTTGAAACTCCGTTGCGAATTGACGTGCAATGTTGGCCTCAATGTCATCTCTTTCCTCTCTTAGAGAAGCATGATCTTGTCTTAAAGCGTCCACTTCACTGATCAATTCTCCGACATTCGCGGTCAGAGTTTTGATCGTATCTGCTGGAGAATCTGCATCGGGTGCGGGAGATTCCGGCACGAAATTCATGACTGGATCTTGTGGGACCTCATTATTACATGATTTGACGACGATAAACATCACTCCTAACACTGCGAGGACACTGATAACGGGAATGAGTTTGTTGTTGAATTTCCAAGGCATATCAGAAGTCCAGTGCTTGAGCAAACGGTTGCTCTGAAATCAAGTACAGTGCGGTGACATTAGCAACGGTGGTAGCTGGCAGCAATCGATAATGATGAAACGTTGCGGCGACCCACCTACCCCGTAACATCAAAGGATGTAATTCAACGGGTTGATTCGTTGGATTAGTTAGTATCAATACAGTGACGAAGAGTCCTTGCTCTGTCTTCCAACTCGCGTAGGGACGAACGTGGATTTGTTCGTGTCTTATCAGAGAGACTGTCTGTTTAGGTATTGACACCCTCGTAAGTCCGTTTGAACTCAATCGCAACCGTTGTGGTGCATATAAGACTCGTGCAGCGAATTGAGTTAATTGAGCAGGAGTCCATTGTTTTTGGGTTGATTCGATTGTGCCCTAGAGGTCTCGTGAATGTAAACGTGTTCGGAACCGACCGCGGTGGTATCCGCCTTTATGTCTACTACCATTACCGTACCATCTGCCCTTGAGCGAAACAAGAACCGTTGTCGATCAAAGTCTTGTGCTGCAGTCAGATATACAGAATTTCCAACGACCTGAATGCGAACGTTTTCGACCAAATTGTCAGGAACGCCAACATCAACCGGAAAGGAAAAGTGAACAAAGCGTTCAGTTCCAACTTCTAGGTCAAGTTTGAGAGGGACTTTGTCCCATTCCAAGCGGTCGGCAAAGGCCACGACATTCGATGACATGAAAAAGAGAACAATAAAAAATTTGCACCAGTTTCGCGGCCTCCGACCGTTTCTGTCTTTTGAGTTTTTCTTATGAGTTCGTTCCATTTAAATTTTCTTCTTCTGTGGTTGTATTAAGTTCGTCCTCTTCTAAGCGGCGCGGTCCCTCGTCGGTAAACCCGTCCAAGGCTAACTGCCATGGATTCTTCTCTGGATCGACCGCATAGCGCACCACGCGAAGCGGATAGCGGATAAAAGTTCTCTTTATCGACATGCCCTTGACCGACTCCTGAAGTTCTAAGTCGAGCCAAACGACCCAAGTTCCGGCGGTCAATACTTGTACGCGTAATTCGTCGAAGGTGTGGCCTGGACGTTCTTGCATCCCGCGTACTCGATGAATTAATTCGCCGCGCCGCCCCTTGAGCTCAAGCTCTTTTTGTAGTGCCGTTCGATACTTGGGTGTGAGATAGGCGGACAATGAAAAGATCGCGTTTCCAAAGTCCTCTGAACCGTCATTTGGCCAACGATTGAGTTGTTGAAAAATGTAAAAAGCGAAGGCGTAAATGTTGGCTGGATGAATTTGATCAGGTGTGAGCGTCGCGCCAGAACGTAGATCTGGCGGTAGATGTACGACGATGTCGTCTTGAGCCTTAACAAGACTAAATCCCAAAATCAGTATCGTGAGTGTTTCAATGCCGATGACTACCCACAATGAACGGAGGTGGGACCGAACATTGTCTATTTCATGTCGATATTTACGCACGATAGGTTCTTCCAAGATCCCAGTGTGCTGACCTTAAGATCAAAGGACAGGCTTGTATTCCTTTGTTTGCTAACCAAACCCGGCATATTTGTTGGTAGTAACCGTCAGGTCGTCCGTTTTTTATCTTTTGAAAGAACGAAGCCATGATTACAACAGTCGCAACAACGCCGACACCTGCAATACCTAAACCCATAGTGATCGCACCTAGCAGGGCACAAATGAGTATGCTCATCGGGAACCAGAACGCTGTCGCACCAACAGCAATGAATAACAACTCTGAAGTTGAACATCCTTTAAAGATAGGTGGTTCGCAGTTCATACGATCAGCGACGCGTTCTTCGTGCGACTCGTTCATGGCTTAAAAGATCTTGGAAGCTTCAGTTAGCAGATAGCTCGCGAAAATCAAAACGACAGCTCCGACAACACCTAGAACCCCTACTTCTGCCCATTCTGCCTTACCTTGCCTTGCTTCGTTAAATTTGGCAAAACCGACATAGGCCACCCAAAGAAAACCAACGGCTGCCACGGCTAATCCAAGAACTAGCGCGCCATCTTTGATGTAGCCCGAAATCAGCGCTATCCAATCGCCTTCGTCGGGAGCGGTGCTAGGGGCGACTGCGGTGGGTAAGTCAGCGCGTGGAGCTGGGAAAGAATAGGAAACTAGGTAAGCCCAATATTTAGAGATTAATTGCACGATTCACCTCATTGTGTTGCTATAGAAATTTGATCATTGAATGTAAAAACCAATCACGAGAAGAATGATGGACGCGCGCATTACCTGCCAAAGCAAGTCATAGATTTCCAAGTCGCCAAATCGCCAAGCCCGAAAAGCGCCGATAGCAACCCAAGTAGTCCAGATGCAAATCAGTACGATTAAAGAACTCTTGATTGCAAGCTGCATCGCCGCAGACTCAACTCCAGAACCTGCCAAGAACGCTAGTCTTTGAACATCGTTCATTGACGGTAGTCTCCTTGTAGAGGCTCAAACTCTCGAGGTTCGCTGGAGGGCGTGTCTAGATGATCTTGAATACCTCTTCGTACCAGTTTCAAATCTCGGCGCAACCAATCGTATTGGAAGCTGATGCGTGAGGTCGGATCAGCTTCGTTTTCCGCGCGATCAATCAGCTTATCTAAACCTTTCAGTTCGGTAATAATTTGTGCAAGTGCGGCATGCTCAGCATCGGTATCCGCAAAGTGAAACGCAAACCCGTCGATCGTTAAGACGATTAGGGTTAGCAGAATTAGTTTTGTAGTTCTCATCAAGCATTTCCAATTTCATGGAAAGCGTATGATGAGAATTTCACATAAGGAATGAAACGAGTTTTCTCACCAAACAAAGTGGTGAAAAACTGTTTTTATGTATATTATTGAGGGTTATAGTCGAAAGAAGTGGCACCAGTCAAATCAGTTGATGTGCGCCACATGTACCTAAGCGGAGTAGAACACTCGAAGTTTGAATAAGTTACGTCGATCTTTTCGTCTACTTTTCCTCGCGTCGGAGCAGAATAAGCGAACTCAATAACTTGAACCGGAATCGTGAACCGTTGCATGTTCTCGTCGAACTTGTAGACGTATTCATGGCGGATTTTCTTAACTCTTGCGACCACCATTACTCGGGTAGGTTTGATAAGTTCTAAGACTAACTTTTTCGGCGCTCCTGTTTGCTTATCAACTGTGAGATCGTACCGCAGGTTCTTTGCCACACGTTTGAGATTGCCGAGTAGTTCTCTAATGTTTTCACTCGAAGACTTCGCCTTTTTATCAAATTTAAACTGAAACGTGGCTTCGGAATCGGTCTCTTCGATCAGTGTTACTGAGGCAAAATCCATTCCAGCAGAGGGAGGAGCAGAAAACGGGGAGTACTTCCATTCACTAAACATTCTCTCACGAGATTTATCGTCAGTGATCAACCCATTCTCGTGGACTGTGGCGAGTCGAGTTTCACTCTTTTCTGTTTCTTCTCGATACACAATGTTTTGACTAAAAGAACACAAAGGCAATCCTTCCAAGTCTTTACTCAGCGCGGTAGCAACTAATTCCCTCTGTTGGT
Organism: OMG group bacterium; assembly: GCA_012267385.1. Taxonomy (GTDB): domain Bacteria; phylum Pseudomonadota; class Gammaproteobacteria; order Pseudomonadales; family Azotimanducaceae; genus Bin55. The sequence goes on along the minus strand of JAAXGW010000003.1, from coordinate 1,170 downwards.
CAGTAAGTGACTTCGCAACCTCGAGTTTGGTCAATAAGTGTGCTTTTTGTAATTCGGAATACTCTTGCATTTCTGCAAGATCGCTGGCTACTATATCGCCAGAGTCCGTCGCGGTTACCTTACGATCAGCAAATACCGAATTTGGTACTACTGTTAACAATGCAACGCCAATCAGCAGGGTTCTTGCATTTCGTAAAGTATTTCTCACAGTACTATGGCTAAACACTTGCTTACAAGAGCGGTCTTAAGTATTCGAAACTATTAAGTTGTTCGGTCCTGATGTCTTATCAAGACCGTTGAAAGCGTACCGCCTACCCTCAATGGAATCGGCGGTAGCTGTACACTCTTAGGCTAGTTTACAAGTTCCACTGAAAGCCAATTTCGAAACTAGTTTCTGGATCATCGTCAGTCTGTATTAACTGGTATGCGAACGTCAAGCCCACCTTTCCTTGCATTAATGGAATTCGCGCACCGATCGCACCAAAGACTTCTTGAGTGTCCTCTTGGTCAGAGAATGTCGTCGGAATTATGTTTTCAAGAGCAATATCAGGCAGATTTTCGACGGAAATAGATTGGCTCGACTCATGGCGTACAAACGCGATTCCGCCTTTTCCAAACAACGAGAGATTTTCATTGATGTACAAATCATAAATGGCACTGATTCCGCCGATAGTCTGGTTAGTTGTTGCACTCCAGGTCACCGAGATAGGATCTCCACCAGGTTGGAACGGTGGAAACGTCCAATTGTTCCCCGAAAAAACTCGCTCTGGGGTCGAAACGTAAAACCCTTCAAAGCTCCACTTCTCGTCAATGTGAAAACCCACTCCTAAAGAAAGTTTAGCTCTAGAATCGTCGAGTTCATAGTCTATCGAAAGGTCTGGTAGCGGAATCTCGTCATCGAGAGACGGTGCGTCAAAACCATCCCAATAGGTAACTCCGCCATGGACGTAAAAACCTGTTTCTTTAGCCGAAAGTCCCGTGGTAAGACCAAAGATAAGCGAGCATGCTATGATTGCGAAAGGGAGTGTAAAGGTTGAATTCTTCAAATGAAAGTTCTCCAATAGTTAAGGTTCAAATTTCTGCTGTGACAGCAGGAAGTTCGATAAGTTCTAAATTGATCGAAAATCAGTACAGTTTGAGTAGAAGAATGAAGTTGCCTCAGTTTGATAG
>JAAXGW010000044.1 GCA_012267385.1 OMG group bacterium | reverse complement strand
AGAACAACAATCCTGACAACTAACCTTTCAACCAACTATTAAGAGAGAATATTTATGGCAAATCAAGCAACCACGCAAGTCGATTCAGCAGTAGCTGCGCAAGCGGGACACTTTAAACAAGTCTTTCACGACATCAGGGCCGAAGTTCAAAAAATGATGGTCGGCCAAACCGCTGTGATTGATGGTGTACTCACTGCACTGTTGGCTGGTGGGCATGTATTACTTGAAGGCGTGCCTGGACTTGGTAAGACCATGATCGTTCGGTGTTTGAGTGACGCAGTACACCTGCATTTCTCCCGAATTCAGTTTACCCCTGATATGATGCCGGCCGACATTCAAGGTACGATGGTGCTGACAGAAACTTCTGGTGGTGGTCACGAATTAACCTTTCAACAAGGACCACTTATCAGCAACTTAATTCTCGCAGACGAGATTAACCGAGCGACTCCTAAGACACAGTCTGCTTTGCTTGAAGCAATGCAAGAGAAACAGGTTACCGTCGGTAGTCGTACTATTCATCTCGAAGAACCCTATTGTGTCATGGCGACACAGAATCCTGTTGAGCAGGAAGGTACATACCCGCTTCCAGAAGCACAACTAGATAGATTTTTATTCAAGCTCATCGTTGGTTATCCTGAAGAGCATGAATATGCAGACATCGTTGACCGCACGACTGGATCTGAGGAGGTCGAAATAAAACCTGTAACCGATGGAAAAACTATTCTCGAGCTTCGCGATGTTGCCCGAGCAGTAGCAGTTCCACAGAACGTGAAAAGCTATGCGGTTCACTTGGTTATGGCAACTCAGCCCGAAAGCCGTTATGCCCCTGAAAGTGTATCAAAATACACCTTACTTGGGTCAAGTCCACGTGGTGTTCAAGGTCTGATGTTGGCTGGAAAAGTACAAGCTCTTCTCAACGATCGTTTTGCTGTTAGCACGGACGATGTCAGAACCGTGGCACATGGCGTGTTGCGTCACCGTCTCATCCTGAACTTCCAAGCACAAGCAACTAACGTGACCCCTGACCAACTGATTGACGATATTCTTGAACAGGTCAAAACTCCTCACGCCGTAGATTAGGCTAGGAGTGACCATCGGAAGTGGCTAGACTTACATTTGACGAACTCTTTGACTCGGAGTTTCTTAGTGCATTAGAAGTCTTTGATTTAAGAATCAAAAGATTTATTCGGCAGGGACGCCACGGCGAACAATTGTCGCATGACCGAGGATTTGGTCAGGAATTTAAAGATTTCAAGGCGTATGTCCCCGGCGACGATTTACGCGCTGTAAACTGGAGTATTTACCAACGGTTAGGTCGTCTCTTCGTCCATGTGTTCGAAGAGTATCAGGACTTGCCGGTATACCTACTCGTCGATTTGTCGAAGAGTATGTTTCTTGAGGACCCACCGAGAATCGTTGCCGGTCTGCGGACCGCACTCGCTCTTGGGGCAATTGCCGCGGGTCAACACGACGTGGTATCGTTGTTTTCGTTTTCAGACAACTTGGAAATGCAGACCAAGCCCATTTCGTCGAAAGGACAACTTATCTTCCTTGCTCGGCAAATGGCGGAGCTTGATGAACTGGATAAAACGAATTTGTCTGACGTTCTCGACGAGTTGTCCCACCAAAAACTTCGTCGAGGGTTACTGGTAATTGTCTCTGACTTCTTTGATCCGTCAGGAATCGAAGCGATTGACGATGCCATACGCAAGGTGCGACACAAAATTCTGCTCATGCAACTTACAAAAGAAGAAGATGCAGATCCAGAACTGAATCCAGAAATTGTTGGCGATCTACGGTTAGTCGACTGTGAATTGGATGAAGCCATAGACGTAACCATCGAACCTCAAGTAATACGCGAGTACAAACGTATTTACGGTACCTTCAACGAAGCTCTGATCGAGCTCGCTGACTCTCTTGGTTCTGGTTTAGTTCAAATCGATTGTGAAAAGGACATCTTAGACCAATTGAGCGTGATGTTCCAAACAAGGAACTTACTAATATGAACCTATTGAACTTAAGCCCTTTGTTTTTTGGTGCGGGTCTTGCGGGTTTAGCGGTCGGGCTGTATTTACTACAGCAGCTGAGAATTCGCTACACTCGCGTTCCTGTCCCAACCACGCTCTTCTGGGCAGAAGCAGTACGTGATGCTCCCGTTAGAGTATTCCGGCAACGATTTAAACATTGGCTTGCTTGGTTGCTTGCGGTACTCATTTGCTGGTTACTGTGGCTTGGCTTTGCTGATTTGAGAACCGACCGTTCAGAAACAGCAAACTTTTATGCGTTAATCTTGGATGGTTCAGCTCAAAATGCCGTTGGAGACGATTTTGAGATCTCGAAACAGCAATTACTGAATGATGTACGCTCATATCCAAATCCACAAAGAGAAGTGTATTACGCGGGCGAACACAACCTAAAGTTACTCTCATACGATGAAGAAACAAAAGTCCTTCAGCAAAGACTAGACGACCAAACACCGGTGTCTGCGCGATCAAGCGTCGAAGACCAACTTCGTCTTCTCGCACGAGATGCCGTCAATGCTGAAAACCAAGTACACGCTATCGTGTACGGTCGGACCGCCATACCCCAAGAAGTTATTGACGATTTGCCTGACAATATGATCGTTGAGCAACGTCTCCCTGAAGATGAGTCTGAATTTTCCAATCGCGGCATAGTAGCACTAGGCGTCGGCGAGCCCCTTTCGGGTGCATGGGACAAAGTCGATGTGCTCATTCGAATCTTACGAACCAATGCTGATGATGTCGACTCTGAAGATCTTACTATTACCATTGGTGATCAAGCAATTGCGAGCGATGAATTAGATGTGGTCGGAGATTCGGATTTCTTATTAAAGGACGTTATAGCCGACGGCTCGCAACTCCAGGTTTCATTATCTGGGGAAGATGATCTTGAGTTTGACAACGAGGCCAGCTTGGTGCTCCCGATTAGAACGCAGATTCCGATATACCTTGGCAACAACGTTCCTGAGTCCATTCTTCCTGCCATAAACGCTGATACGGCGTTAATAGTTGTACCCGAGAGCGAGGCTGAAGTAGCAGTATTGGGACCAGGAGACTCGCCATCATCACTTCCTACCTTTCGTGTTGTTAATGAGTCAGACCAAGAACAAGCTTTTGAAATTTGGTATGTCGGACCGCAGGATGAAAACAGTGAAAGAGCCCTAGACCGTACCATTGAACGGCTAGGCATAGAGCAAATTGACGCTACTGCAATCGCGCAGGAGATTGAACGCCAAATTACTGTGACGCTCCATTTTGGCGATCAGCGAATTGTTTCTGTGTGGCTACCCGTTGTTGAAGATGAATTCAATTTCCGCGAAAGCATTAGCTTTCCTTTGTTCATCTCCAAATCGATGCGCTACCTTGCGAATGAAGCACCTTGGTATGCGTATCTAGCTGCAGGTCGACAAGCTATCGAACAGAGTGCTGGCACATCTCTTGCCGACACTGACGCACTTTCAGAACTCGCCGTTGGAACCTATTTTGTACGGAATGCCACCGGAGAGTTTGAATTGACCGATGAACTCCCAGGAGTCATATCCTTATTGGATAAGACTTCTACGATCCGAAGCTCCAGTACAAGTATTGGCAGTGAGACGGTCGCTAACACCTCACCTTACCCACTCTGGGAATTGATTACTTGGCTTATGCTTTTAGCTTTAGCTTTAGTGGTTACCGAGTGGTATATTTATCAAAGGAGGCTCATGCCCTAAGATGGATATTTCTTTCACATACCCGTTATTCGCGTTACTGTTCTTGTTGTTGCCAGTCCTATGGTTTTGGCCTGGGGGGCAACGCCGAATTCCTCACTTAGTAATCCGGTCTTTGATATTAGCACTACTTACTGTGGGCTTGATGAAGCCCGTATTTGTTACTGATAGTGATGACAAGCATTTTGCTATCATTTTGGACCAATCTACGAGCCTAAGCGAGTCGCAGAGAAATGAAGCCGTAGAAACTGCCCGAGAATTACGCTCACAATATAGCCGAGAAGGTGATGTCAGTTTCATTCAGATTGGCGGTGAAGAGCCAGCTATCGACGGTGAAAGCATTACCCATCTGGATGACGATTTTTCACCACTCGGAGACGCGTTAGAAAAAGCTGCACAAATGATTCCGATGGGGGAACAGGGATCTGTGACTCTGATCTCGGACGGCCTTGCGACCGACCGACACTGGGGACATGCTTACGACCATTTGAAGACTCGGGGAATTCCAGTTAACTCTGTCAAACTTAGTGATGATTCGGATATCTTTATCAGCGGCCTAGAAGCCAATGATGTCCGCGCTGGGGACGACGCTAAAGTGTATGTTGACGTTGTTGGAACCGCAGGTGAATTTAGCATCATGGCTCGCGACGTCGAGACGGATGAAACTTTGGCAGAAAGTGAAATACTTCGCAGCGATGGTAGAGTTCGCCAAGTACTTTCTTTTCGCGTCGACACACCAGGCTTCAAAGAAATAGACGTGTCCTTAAATATCGACGAATCGCTTGACTCGGATCTGACCAACAACACTTTGCGAACCGTTTTACCTATTCAAGATCCCGTAAGAGTTCTATATTTGGGCGAACGACAGATTGGTGCGAAAAATAATTTAGATCGTTTGCTTGGTGCCGGATTCCAGATGGACGCCCCCGACCCGAATGCCATCGACGGGGACTTTCCTATTTCTCCCTATGACGTAGTAATACTAGATGATGTTCCAACAAGTTCTCTGAATGAAGACTTACTTAACAATATCTCACAAGAAGTTCAAGAAAACGGGATGGGATTGATTCACAGTGGTGGCGAAGCCGCATTCGGCGATGGTGGATATCACGACTCACCCATTACCGATTTATTCCCAGTGGAAATCCCAGGGGATCAAGACAAAATCGATCCGAGCGTAGGGGTCGCAATCATTCTTGACACCTCAGGATCGATGGGTGGTAGTCGTATTGAATTAGCCAAACACATTGCTAGACTTGCAGTGCGACGTTTACAACCACATGACCGGATTGGAATCGTCGAATTCTATGGCAATAAGCACTGGGCAATCCCGATGCAACCGGCAACAAATAAGATTGAGGTGGATCGCGCGATTGGTCGAATGAAGGCTATCGGTGGTACCGTTCTGTTTCCCGCCGTACAGGAGGCTTACTACGGTCTACAAAATGTTAATACGCGATTTAAACACATCATTCTCATCACCGATGCGGGCGTTGAAGACGCCAACTATGAAGCTATGGTACGACGCATTAACCGAGACCGGATTACGCTATCGACAGTTTTGGTCGGTCAAGGCGGACACAATCAAGTCATGGCTGATATTGCGAACTGGGGTGGCGGTCGTTTCTATGCCGTCGGTAATCAGTTTCAAATCATCGACTTAATTTTCAAACAATCGTCAACAAAGAAAGCACCCATGTACAAGCGTGGTGCGTTTCAACTAGTTGCTAGTGCTGGTTCTGGTTGGTGGGGTGAAATTGAAACAGAAACAATTCGTCCGTTGAACGGCTACGTTGAAGTCACTGCAAAAGACGGTGCTGAAGTCCTGCTTTCTGTCCAAGAAACCGATCATCCTGTAGTTGCCACATGGTTATTTGGGTTAGGACGGGTAACTGCAATGATGACAGAACCAGTTGGTGAGGGTACGCGCTCTTGGAATAATTGGGAAGACTACTCAGAGTTTCTCGGTCGTATAGTGCGAAAAACTGCACCAGAGGTACGTATGTTCGAAACAGATGTACGAAGACAATACGGTAAGACAACTGTAATCGCAAATCGAGTGCCTAGAGTTCCAGATCTGTCCCCTAAACTTCAGCTCTATGAACTTGATTCCACGCCACACACAGCATCTTCACCGAACTTTGATGAGACTGCACCAGGACTGTTTGAAGCTGACATTCGTTCGTCCGCCAAAGCAGACTTGTATATGGGGATCGGCAATACATTCAACAATCGTGAATGGCGTGTCGTGAGCCTTGCTTCTACTGATCAAGTTCGCGAGAACCAAGTAGACCCCCTTAATGGATTAGATTTAGAGGCTCTAGCAGAACAAACCGGTGGTGTTTCAGTGGATGACATTAATTCAGCTGAGCACACTCAAAAGCTGAGCTTAGGAAGCGTAGCCTATGGTATCTTTGATTTCAGACCATGGATTTTCTTGTTAGCACTTCTCGCATATCTTGCTGATTTGACATATAGACGCTGGCCTAGAGCGAGCTAACCACACACTTGACAAGACGAGGGACCTTTCGATGAAAGATATTCCACTCACCTCTTCGCTAATCAGACTAGTGCTACTTGTTGCTAGCGCAACAACTCACGCTACAGATCCTACTCTGGACGCACTGGACGCGAGCAATGCTCAACAAGGACGACTGTCGCTTGAATTAATCGATGATGTGTTTAACGATTCAATCTTAGAAAACCAGAGTATTGAAGATGCAGTCTTCAATCTATCCGAGACAGCAGAAAACCCTGAAAATAGCACTTGGCATCGCACTAAGTCGTACCTATCGATCACCCATCTTTACTGGCGTTATGGGCAGTTATCTAACGCCACAGAAGTCTTAACGCAGCTCTCTGAAGATGAAGAATTACAGGATGAACTTACCGCCGATTATTTCATCCTTGCTGGTCGAATCGCCGATGCGAATGGAAATGAACTACAAGCCTTAGAACACTACGAACACGCGCTGGCGAGTACAGACGATCCGCAGGAAAGAGAGTTTATCCAAATTCGTCTGGCGATGATTGATACTGACAAGAGTAACGTCGACGCGTTGTACAAACTTGCAATCGAAAGAGACCAAGTGTTTAAAAATCGGGCAGCGATTACGCTTGCGGTATTGGGACATACTGACAAAGCACTTGAATTGTACAAGCCCGAACCGAGTGACGAAAAGTACTTTCGACAGCTTGTTCGTTATGCAGAGTGGGCAATTATCGCCGAAGATTACGAAACAGCTCAAGAATTTGCTTGGCGCGCCTACGACAACACAGATATCCGATTCGATGGGCTGTACGCCTTGACTCTCGTCGACGAGTCCTACCGGCTAAACGGCGAGTTAGACGTCCTTGTGGCCAAATTGCGGGATAGAGACGACAGAGATGAAGATCTTGTCGACCTACACATTGACTTATTAACAGACTTAGAACGGTATGACGAAGCTATCGCGCTTTACCACACGATGGACCTAGATCCAACAGATCTTGATGCGCGGTTTCGCTTATTACAGATTTACGATGTCTCCAAACGTACCGATGAAATGATCGAGGAGTACGAACGACTCATTGTCGCAGAACCGAATACCGTATTGTGGTATTCCGGATTGGCTTCACATTATGTTTCAGTCGCTGAATCCGAGCGTGCGGGTGAAGTGTGGCGCACTCTCGAAGAGAACAACTCCGACAATATAGATGTACTAGTGCATGCCGGGCGATTGATGGGCCAAATGGGCTTTGAAGCCGAAAGTCTTGAGATGGTGAATCGACACGGGGAAACACACGGCGTTTCGACGACTGGTCAAATGTTTCTCTTTGAAGTTCATTTGAACAAGGGTCGAAATAACGAAGCTGTCGCTGCGTTGAACGAGCTCGTCGAGTATCTCCCGGAGGATGCTGGAGACTTACGAACCGTTGCAGACGCCTATGAACGTTTGCAAAAATATGAAAACGCGTTGCAGATTTTTTCGAAAGTCGAAGAACACCAAGGTGAAGCGCTCGGTTACGACGATCGAATGCGTTTGGCATGGCTTCATAGTGTAATAGGAAATCGCGAAGAAGCCTTACAACTATGGCAAGAAATTTGGGTAGAGGAAGACACTCCTGCCAGACGCGCATTCGCAGAGGGCCAATTCTTACTAATCGCCGCAGAACTCAACAAGCTCGCCCGTATTGCGATCGATCTTGAAAACAAACTTACAGAAAAAACAGCTAGCAAGAACGACATTAACCTACTAGTTCGCATTTACACAGAGATTGGAGATTCGTTCTCAGCGGCAGAGGTCGTTGAACAATATGCAGGTTATGCGGACCTACCAGAGGTGGAAAAGCTTCGCCAATTAGGGACCGTCTACTTACAACTTCAAGAGTACGACAAATACGATAAAGTTTTACGAAAACTCGAAGAAGTAGATCCAGACAACCGCATTGAACACATTCAAAATATCGTTCTAAACATGGTCGCGTTCACCGTCGAAGAAGAAAGCGACGAGAAGTTAGAGGACATTCAACACTGGCTGGAACAACTTCGCTTGTTCGATGAAGAAGCGGTTACTGGTGAGTTTGAAGCAAGCGTACTTTCTATGAGCGGCTTTACGGAGCAGGCGATCGAGAGTTACCGATATGCACTCGTACGCCATCCACAGCATAGCGACAACCTTCTTCTAATGGGCGATTTGATGAAAGAATCTGGTCGTACAGACGAAGCAGTCGCAGTTTTCCAATACGTCGCTGAGCACTCTGAGGACGATAACGAGTTCGTTGTGGCTATAGACGGCATCTTGAACATGATTGGACAAGAACGCTTCGGGCAACGATTGCCGCCAAATGACCAAGCAACTTTCCGCTGGGCGCACAGGATTATCTTAGAACGGATTACCGGTCGCGCTGACAAGTTTTATCTCTATACGTTACTTGGTGACATCGCCATGGAGACTCTTGACACTGAGGGAGAGTTCGTTGCCGTTGAGAATTCAATCTCGCAGGCTGGGATTCGTCGACTCTCGGTGCTCCGCGAACTGGTAACAATGTCGACGCGCGATGCTGGCTTTTTCTCGCTGAATCAAAAAGCTGGGGATACTGAGCGCCAACTTCGATATGGGAGGCGTCTAATTGGACTCAGACAGCAACTGCCACCCGAAGTATACATCAGTCTTGCGAAGACTCTGTTGGAACGGGAAGACACGTTAGGTGCAGAGAAATCGTTAAATTTAGTACGGGATATTACGGGTCAGATCGACATAAACCAAACAAAGGCTGACCTATTCCAAGAAGCTGGCTTTGTGAAGAAAGCACTGTCTTCATACAGCACTGCTTTAGCTTTGAACCAAGACGACAGCACTCTGCTACTCAAAACCGCGGTGTTACGAGAAGCCAACGGACAACTAGATGTTGCGAACACACTCTATATGAAGGGGTTGTTAAACGTACTACGTACTCAACCAGAGAAGCTCCATACTGACTCTCGGTCGCCATCGAACATAAGGTCGTCGCTCCCTGTTGGTATTCGAATGCCGAGTAGTCGAAACTTGAGCGTGAATCGTGATTATCAAACGTTTTATGAGCCTTTTACGCAGGGCGTAATCGCGACTTGGCCGACTGACGAGTCGGAAGTTGCAGCTAATCTAGCGCAAATTGACAACATGTTCCAAGAGGCATTAGCAAGCGCGGTTGAGATACGCACCACCGATGAGGAGAAAGCAAACCTTTCTCGTTTCTCTCGTTTAGACCATCTCGCACAATTCATCAGACGCCTCGGCGCGTCGGTGCAACAGGAAGACTTTGTCTATGCGCGTGACATTCAACTTGCAGAAGTATTTATTGATGGTCAAACACCGGAACCCGATAACACAACAGCGCGCGACAATGACCCACGGGGTAAGGGAGCGGTTTCGTCTACGACAACGATCATATTGCCGAGTGGCGATATACTTACGAGTACCGTTACTTCTTCAGGAGACTTCTTTTCCATGCTGAAGAACCAATATAAACTGTATGGTCTGAAGATGCCCGAAGAAATCCTCGCTTTGGTTCCTGAAAGTGAGCAACAAGATGATGAGAGCGTTGCCTCAACCCAGGCTACCGATGACGACTTGTTAACACGAGACTTTCGAATGGCAGTTCGAAGCCAAAATGTTGATCGCATCGCTCGACTTGCCGCCATCATGACGTTGCCGGAACCAGTGGATGAAGTGTTCCGCCAAATGGTAGACAATCGAAATTACGAACAGGCACTTAGATACGCGAAACAACTCTTCGACGAGGTAACGGTCGCGCGATTGACTTCCCGGATTGTCACCAGAATTAAAGAGAGCCCGCAAGAGTTAGTTCAATTACTCACAGGAAACGTGTACCTGCTTCAAGAAATCGAAGAGGATCACGGGCCGTTCTTTGAGTCGATTGATGAAATTTTCGACTTGCTCGAGTCACCCGAAGCAAAGCAAGCTACGTCGCGCTCGTTTTTCATGTATTCGAGAATCTGGGACTACATCAGAAGTCGTGAGAACAACGATGAGTTGCTGCAATTCTTTGAATACCAAGTCGCCCTACCACAGACTAACGATCCGATGGTGCGTAGCATGATCTACGAACACATCAACCGATACACGTCATTGTTGGGGATGGAGTTAAACCGCCAGCAACGAAACCGGTTCAAGACTGCCGCGACGGACATGATCGGCCAAATCGATTTTCAAGATGAATTCATGACGTCCTATTTGTTGCGCTTGGTTCTGAATTTTGATATGGACGAAAACAATCGGGACGTACACTTAGACGTGATCGACATGATCAGTCAAAGGACCGAGTTGGGGTTAGATGTTGTAGGTATTTTTGAAGACTACTTTTCTGAAGACAAAGAAGCTGCATTTCTCAAATTGTTAGAGTCCAATATAGATGACCGTTTTGCTTACACAGTGAACTCCGCGATCATGCAAAACTTCACTGAGCAAGCACAAGCAATGATGATCGCGATGGTAGCTGGGGATTGTCCAACCGAGAGTCAAATCGCGATGTTAATCCCTAGGGGAGGGTTTTTCGGTCCCCTTTTCAATACAGACATCGATGAATACCAACTTGGAAAGAGCTTGTCGGAGTGTTTCCCCAACAATGAAGAATACCGCCGAAATTTAATCGTTTCTTCAATCCAAAGTGGAGTGAATAGCCGAATCACCGAGCAATTGCAAAATGCTTACGAACGGGACAACACGGTTGTGGGAATTCGTACAGCCTTTTATCTGTGGAATAAACAACAGGAAGACTACGTTTCAGCACTTGCGGTTGCTACAGATGGTGAACCTGATTTGACGAAACGAGACATTCTGGATGATATTCTAAAACGAAACGATGAGTCTCGTTTCAAATACGGCAACCACCCAGACTACATCTTAACCTTGGTTCGAAATTTCGGTAATCCTGATGACAGCCTATCAGTGAGAGTAATTGGAGTCGAAGACCGCATTCCGAAGAACATTAAAACCGCGGCGAGCGCGATTTCTCAGCTAGATTCAACAAACACTGCAGTTGACGCAGGAGAAGCACTTCGTTTATTCTGGCGTAATCTAAACACTCAGAATTTAGGAGGTAGTAGCAGAGTTTACCTACCCGGTTCGCCAATGGGGATGTTTTTAAGTTGGCCACTAGACCAAAACGAGTTAGGAAACACAGACTTCTATGGATATTCACGATCACCGTTCGTGAGCTATGCAAGTACCTTAGCGCAATATCTCGGGCAAAAGAGTACCGAGCAAGCAGAAACATCGGAAAAACTCTTAGACTGGCTGGTGCATCAGTTTTCCGTCGGTCGCGACCTTGAACTACACTTGATGGCTCAGACTCCTCCTCAAAGACGGTTTTCACACAAATGGTACGAGTTGCTAGTCCAGGCATATGCTCTTCATCCAAACGATCGTGACGAGCGATTAGCAGAACTTACGATTGCAGTGGAAACCGAAACAGCAGACGAGCACGAGTTCAGTTTGTGGATGTATCTATCCAATGTAGCCGAACAGGAAATGTCGACGGAAATATCGGCAAAATTTGAGCAATGGGTGGTCGAGTTGTCTGCTCCGACTCCTTTACAGACACTCAACATCGCACAGATGTTCGCCCGTGCAGAGAAGTGGGACCAAGCACTCGACTATTACACGCTGTATGCTCTAAATCTTTCTAGATCGGATTCCAATTTTGGTGGCGTACGATTCTCTTATGGTGGCGATCCCAACAACCCAGTAGATTTGTTTGGATTAATAGACACTGTAGCAGAACACACCTCGACTACGACAGCTCAACAATTCGTGGAGCGAATCGCACCCATGGTACGACCTTTTGACAGAGACATTTCTGAACACAGTCTAAATGCAAAAACCGTGGACTTGCTCTCTCGCGTGTACCCAGCTGAAGAAGTGCTTGAAGTAGGAAAGCGATTACGCCCGTCACTCGACGAACTGCTTCAGAATGGAAAACGCAATGTCGCGCCGGAATATGAAGCCGTTGCACCACTCTTGCAGGTCATTCGAGTGTTAGTGGCTAACGGTGAATTAAACGAAGCAGTAAGGTATCTTCGACCCATATTTGTCACTGTAGTCCCAGAAGAGATTGAGGACCAAGACGGTGGTTCCGAAACAGATATCGTCGCAAGCTTAGGGAACACCATGATTTCTGTTGCTGGAGGATCTTCGATTACTGTAAGTTCGGCGCAAGCAGCCTCCGTAATTAGTGCCCTTAGCTCTTCGGGTGTGGCAATGAGAGTGGGTTCCCCAGGGACTGGTATGGAACCCCAAGTTGACGTCCCGTTGATTTCGCCCAACGTAATGGCGTTGTTCAGAGACCGCGAAACTATCTTTGATTTTGACAACGACGAATGGATGAATCTGCTCGTCGCATCTATGACCGATTGGCTCGAAAATGAAGAAATGGATGAACGTGGTCTCATTGAAATGCTGTCGGTAATCGCGTTCGAATACGACCTAAGGGATGAACCGGAAAAGGTAACCAATTCTTGGTCAAAGATCAGCGCATGGCTAACGCAGTATCATCGATCTCTCGATCGGTATAGTATTAAACCATTCTTACAGCTCGCCATTGATGCCGAGTTTCCATTGGACCCTCAAGTTGCGGCGTACGCATTTGAGTTAGATGTACTAAGTTCGAGTGATGTTGTCTCAGTCTTGAAGACCTTACGGAGTTCGAATTCTGCTGAGATAGCATTCGCAACAGCAGAACTGATTTCAGTAGATTCTGCCGGATTGTCCGTGTTGCGAGAACTTGAGGAAATTGGCCAATCGGTGAACAACGTCGACTACGTGCGCAATGTCGCTACGAAGATTCAATCGTTAGAGGCAGCCTATCGAGAGTTGGAACCGAGCGTCCTATAAATCCAGAGAATTTTCTAAGTTAGATTTATTAGTGCGGTAAAGATATATTTGGGAATTCCTTAGATTACTCCCAATTATTACGTCGACACGCAGTCTTATACGCTCGATTGTGTCCCTGAGAGGCCAACTCGAAACCAGTCGCTTACTCGTAGGTATGGTTTGAGCGCACCGCTGTAGATGACAAATTTTTACTTATACTAAGCGTTGAGCTTTTCATTCTGTAACCAAACGAAGAACCCATTAAACATGAAAGATACACGACTGCGCGTTCAGCTGTTCCACAGATTGCTGATTACTGTTCTGGCAACCACCATGACACTGTCAACATTGGCTGGGCCATTAGAGGAATTACACGAAGCAAACACGAGCGATGAACGATTAGATTTAGACCTGGTGTATCAAGTATTTAATGATGCAATTTTGACGCATCTGAAGCTAGATCCAGCACTCGATGAATTACGCGACATCGCAGAAAACGCCGAAGTTAGTGATCGCGCTCGTGCGAAATCGTACCTTTCGATGGCACATCTCTACTGGCGCTACGGGCATTTTGACAGCGC
>JAAXGW010000034.1:991-5401 GCA_012267385.1 OMG group bacterium | reverse complement strand
ATAATAGGGACTCCTCAACATTTTCTAATTGTAGGTGTCCATCAAACTGAGGCAACTTCAACTTCAGATCGAATTCGCTGACTTTGTGGAATCGGACACTCAAGATTGGATCGCCACAGTAGACCTACAGAGTTCCGATACCGGTAGTTCGATTACACTGGCGAATGCTTGGCAATTCAATTCGAACAATACTAAATATCAAACGTTACACCCAATGAACGCACAAAGATTTGGTTCAACGGGAGCATTGAAAATCAATCGCACAGGAGGTGGAAATGCGTTCTATAGTGTCGAGCTTGCGTATTTAACTACGATCGATGAGAAAATAAATCGGTTCTCAGGGTTTGAAATCCACCGAGAATACTTCAGTCTAGATAGTAATCGACGGTGGCACCGTTTAAAACCTGGAGACTACATCGATAAAGGAGACTATGTCTTTGTCAATCTCTTTCTCAACAATAGGTTCTTACGCTACCACGTTGTAGTCGATGATACCGTTCCAGGTGGGCTAGAACCTGTGAGCCAAAGCTTAGGGACAGAATACCGTCCTAGTTATAGTCAAGATGAATTGGAAGCAATCCTGTCACAAAGTAAGTGGTACAGAGACTTCCGGACCGATGAAAGCAGTTGGCCGCCACTTCGTCCTAGATTTCACAGTGAATTAGGTCTTCAGAACGTCCGGTTTTACAGTGAGGCTTTGAATCGGGGAAAATACCATGTGACATGGCTTGGACAAGCGATTGCTGCGGGAGAATTTACCGTGTTGCCGACTCATGTTGAGGAAATGTACCGACCGATTATGTTTGGTAAGTCCGAACCCTGGACGCTCACTGTCAAAACAAAATCACCATGAAAACGTAATCCGTTCATTCAGCACGCCCAACGAACCTTGGATTAAGAGCATGACCTTTCGATTAACGGTTGTTTTGTTGTTAACCTTCCTCTGTGCTAGCGTTCAAAGCCAAGGAAATTCGACTGGCAAACCGTTAAAAGTACTTGCCGTTTTTCCCACCGGTGAGGAAGTGGCAACCAGTGATCGTATTACGATTGAGTTCAATCAGAACATCGTTGCGTTAGGTGCTTCTATGTTTACCGAAGATGTTGTACCTGTCGATATCGAACCAGAGGTGGAATGTGAGTGGAATTGGGTCAAATTGAACACTCTACATTGTGAACTCCCGAAGACTCCGACCTCGAATATTCGACGAGATATACGGTGACTGTACGACCTGGAATTCGTACGCCGAATGGTCAAGTCTTGGTGAGTCCTTCTGCAACTTGCGAGCAGCAATCAAGTTCTCGGAAAGTCCTGTCAATGGGTATTCATCGTCATGCACAACGTCTTCAGTCCGGAGCACCAACTTAACTTTCAAAGTCGTTCCTTCTTCAAGTAACGCTATTAGCTCATCTGAAACCTTCGTCCACCTCATATAGGGTACATCACTCTCTCGAACAATTCGATAATCGGACTTGAAAACTTCTTCATCATCGATGAATAGCTTGTAAGCAAGTTCCATATCGACATTTGGACTCCAATTTAACGTACTAATTCCAATGTCGGGGACATTGATATCGACTTCGAACTGTCCATCAGTGGAGGACACAGTATCTGAGTAGGGGCTTGCAACGAGTCCCCAAGTGCCCTTTCGAAAAACGTTTTGTCGGGTATCAGGACGCTCGAACTTTGACGGCAAGTCAGCAATTTTGGTAATGAGTTTTTTGGAAGTCTCAATAGGTGTAGAACCAGTGCCCATTACACCACCGCAGATTTTCCCGTCAGACATTATCGTGCCGCAGCGGTAAAACTTCGACGGAATGTCTTCGACAGCACCTTGTGTGTCTTCTGCTTCGTCGGTAGCGAGACTGGAACAAACAAGTACAGATGCGGCCGCAAGGAATACTGTGCGAGTGGTCATTTTTTTCATCGCGAATCTCCCGCAACTAACAATTTCAATTGATTATATAATGATTTCAGTATCCCATTCGCCGCGCGTACAGCAATATTTGTGACTACCGTTGATCTCGTTCGTTGTCTGGTAATCAGCTCCAGTGGGGTAGAGAAAGTGTACTCATAACCGACATTGGAGTCATTCTCAACCTAGTGTAACAACATGTCAGATGAGATCTTTGAATCTGGAAGGAATAATAACAGTCAACCATAGAACTTTGGTTCAAATACAGTTTAAACCAATCAATCAAATAGAATGAACTATTGATCAAACATGCCAATGAACAGTCTTGCAAATTCAGTCAACATTAAATTCCCATGAACGTTTCAAGCTCCCCAACCAAAAAATTTCCAGATGTTTTGTCGCTAGGACTAGGGGCTACCCTTACCGCTGCAGTACTCCTAACAATCTATTTTGTTTTGCCGGGAGAGAATTCCGAAAATCCCTTAGATCCTAACTCGAGCAGTCCACTACCTTCATCAGAATCATCCAGTGATTCCAATCTAAGCAGTGAGTCGGCAGAGAGCACACTAAACTCAACGACCATCCGAACATTTTCGGATTTGTTGGACAAACACCCGAACAGATTTCTGCGTTTTTCTACTCTATATGAACTAGCGAATCGACTAGATGAAGATCGTCTCGTGTTCCTCATTGACGAAATCGTCGACTTTGAATTCGACGCTACGACTCAAAATTGGAGAACCGATGCACTTTTGATCCTAATGTCTAAGCTTGTTCATTTCAATGAGGAAAAAGTACACTCAATTTTTTGGAACTTGAATGAAGACACGCAAAGGAGACTTGCGTTCGGTATCGCCAGTGAATGGGCTTCAGTGAATTTAGAAGGAGCTACGAACTTTGTAAATAGTTTTTCAGACTCCGACTTGAGGATGACTGCCTCTGATGGATTATTGGACGCACAAAGCTTAGTGCTCCCTATAGATGAACTGATAACACTCGCTGAACGATTTGAAAACGAACAATATATTGCTGACCTTGCGGAAAAAAATCTTTTTATTGAAGAAGCGAGACATCCTGAACAGTCTTGGAATGAACTCGCTAGGGATCCAACCCGGTTGACGTACGAAAATTTAAGGCGTATTACGAACATTGCTGAGGCTTGGATCAAACAAATTGGGGTAAGCGCTATACCGCGAATAATCGAGACGATCGAAGATCAAAGTTTACAAGATCAATTGCAATACGGATTATTGCAAATAGCGGCATTAAAAGATGCGAAATCTACCTTCGAATATGCAATAACCCTACCGAACAGTGGATTCACACATCCCGCCTACCCAGTTTTACCCATTTGGGCTGAAAAAGATCCAATGGCTGCGTGGGAACGTATATCAATTTTGGACACAGCTAGCGAACGAGAAGATCTTACTCAAGAACTATTTAGTGTTTGGGCCTCGATTGATACTCAATCCATCACGGACTCTTTGGGTAATTTTCCCAACGACGTGCAAGACATCGCTCGTGCAACACTCATCTTATATTTAATAAATGATTCGCCAGAGGCAGCTCGAGCAATGTATGATGAGATAGAGAACAACAGATCTAAAGAAGCAGCCGCACGCACGTTAGCGCATAGCTGGAGTAGAAAAGATGGAGTTGCTGCACTAGACTGGGTTCTAACAGACCCTTCTACAGAATCCCAAAGACCGAGCCTAGTACACACCATCATTTCAGTAATGACGAACACGAATTTCCAGACGGCTTTTGAGGTCGCTCGAGATCAACCCTTGGGTGTCATTGGCAATGAAGAAATCGGGTTAGAAGCGACCGTGATCGACATGCTTACGTTTCAAAACCTCGAGGAGGCTCTTAAACTACTTCCATTGGTTCGAGAGGGACCAACTAAACTCACTGCCTATAGAAATGTTGGACACTCGTTAATACAGAATGACCGGCTCGATGAGGCACTAGCAAACGGGGAAGAATTTTCCGGAGAAGATCAAATTCTTTACTATACCAGCATAGGCTCTAACGTAAACGTTATGAGAGATCCGGAGGCAATATTTGTGAGACTCGATAAATTACCATCAGAGATGGCGAGATCACGAATTGCTACGACACAAATCGCAAACAATCGTCGTTCCAAGGTTTATGATGACGATCAGATTGACCGCCTAAAAGAATACCTAACTGATGAAGACCGTGATTTGTTGTTAAAAATTGAAGAGGAAGGTATAAACGTGCCAGACTCTTACCATGGGTACTAATAGTCACTGATTTGCGATCAAGAACTCGTTCATCGAATAAACGCTGGTTGTCAAGTTAGTCGTTCATTCTGCCTCATGGCAGCATGATTCGCTAGACACTTCCCAAACTGCTGTCCTGACAGCCTTACAAGTACTTCTTGAACTTTGCGATTGCAAGGGATAGCGCGAGGCCCCAGCACACTCCCATTAGACTGTTTATCCATGCAAACGAAAAGCTCCACGGCCAGAGT
>JAAXGW010000034.1:0-957 GCA_012267385.1 OMG group bacterium | reverse complement strand
CGACCCCCTCCCCAACGGCGTATTTCTCTTCTCACCAATCCATCGATTAGCCCCACAATCAACAATGGTGATATCGATACGACCCCAAACATGAATGTCAGCAAGCGAAAGGACCACGCACGATAGACTTCAATAGCTACCATAAGATGTCGGTTGATTGATTGCCGAATCTGTGCCGTAGCTTTAACAACGGCAGACATAGACTGTGGTGTCTCTACTAATTTTTGCTGTTGAGCTTCAAGATACTGTTCGATAGGTACGAGAAGACGATTATTCAAAGCAGAAGAGTACCTAATAGCTCGTCCAAACCAGTGTCTGTCGAAACTTGTATTTACAGAGCTTTCAATTCTTTGGAATTCAAGTTGAGTGCGCTCATAAAGACGAGTTTCACTTGCGTTCTTCCACCAAGAATGCATTCCGCCCCATTCCAAGATTGTTGCAAGAAAAAGTGTGGCAAATACAAAGAAGATTGATTTGAGGACACTGCCCAACAGATTCAAAACCGGATTGATCCGGTGTTTGGAGTCTTTCACTGTCTAGAGCAAGATTACTTATCGGTCTCCATTGATGTTTCCTCAAACTTTTATGTTTGTGTGACCTGACTCTCATGTCTACGTTTATAGCTTGCGTGCATTGCTTTGAACACTCCCTCAATGGTATCGAGTGAGAACGCATCGCTCTTTTCAGGCATGGGAAAGCGGACCTTCCACAAGTTATTTCCATCGAGGATGGCAAAAGCATGACCTCGCGGCAACCCCATCAAATTTGCGGTAGTTAGGAGTGGTGTATCTGACACCGTAAGTTGATCATCGGTTCGAGAACTAAATTCGGTACTAAGCCGATTGGTATCTCTGTCCGATGCGCTCGAGGACGTTTTCAGACCTCGAACTTGGGTTTGAGGTAGTTGTTTCGTGAGAAATTCAGCGGTTGCTAGTTCTTTAACTCGTAGCATGACCA
>JAAXGW010000006.1 GCA_012267385.1 OMG group bacterium | reverse complement strand
CCACGCTTTTTCCATAGCCCCTTTCAATGCAAATCGGCGCAAATAGCGAGAGCCCTTGCTTGCCAATAAATCTAGATTACGTCGTAATTCGTTCATGATATCTTCTTCCGTGTTACGGAGTTCGTGAAGTTAGTGCGATGGACCCGTAACTCTTCATATCTCAGTACATCTTTGTATCGAGAGTCCGAATGTCTAACGAGTACACAGATTATATCAAGCAAGACCTACTTGCAGGTCATTGCAGACACTTCGCGATCTCATTGCGACAAACAAATGATTTCCGTTATCCTTCCGCAAGAATTCCGCGAACCGTGCCTATAGATGTAGTATCTAACTAGTTGGTTTCACATTTGGAAACATTTTTTTGGTGAAATTCCGACTTCAATCACTCCTCGCGTTGGTGTATGGTAATTTCCAATTTGGAGTACTGCTGGGAACATTTCGAGAGTAGTACCACTCTTAAAATACCTGAGTTTCACAACCGATATTTTTTGCTGATTTGGTGAATCGCACTCTAGACTTTTTTGATATGACGAAGCCGCGTGTTGTGCTTCTCATGTTGCTTTGTGCACTTGTCGGCATGTTACTAGCATTGGACCCGCTATATCTGTCGCTTCCAAGTTTGTCGCTATTGTTGTCGGCCGTCTGTGGGTTGGTCGGCATTGCTCTTGTCGCAGCCAGTGCCGCGGTGGTAAATCACGTAGTGGACGCGCAGATCGACCGGCAAATGGCTCGCACTCACAATCGGCCGGTACCAACCGGGCGAGTGCGTTCTCGAGATGGCATCATCTTTGCGACGGTATTAGGTGTTACTGGACTTGTCGTTCTTTTTGTGTTGGTAAACCCTCTGGCGGCTTGGCTAAATCTCGCGTCTTGGGCCGGTTACGGTCTCTTTTACACTTTCTTTCTGAAACATCGAACATCGCAGAACATTGTTATCGGCGGGCTATTTGGTGCCGCACCACCACTCTTGGGGTGGGTATGCATCACCGACAGCATTGAACCTGAAGCACTCATATTGGTCGCGATAATCTTTTTATGGACTCCGCCGCACTTTTGGGCTCTTGCGATCGATCGCGCTAAAGACTATGAAAAAGTAGGGGTACCCATGCTGCCTCTTACCCACGGGGACCGATATACGCGGCTGTCAATCTTTGTCTACACCTTATTATTAGTGGGTATCACGTTAGTCCCATTGCTTATTCGGATGAGTGGTTGGTTGTACTTGGTGATGGCAGTTGTTCTGGGTCTCACCTACTTAGGTTTCTCTATCGTGATGCTCATAGACGACAATCCTAAGTTGCCCATTCGTTCGTTCAAATTCTCTATCGTATATTTGGCCGTGCTGTTCGTTGGTTTTGTCCTCGATCATTACATAGTCAGCATCTAGGTGTTGAACTTTTTGAAATCACCACTATCTAATGGGTTGTAATTCGAAGCTCTTTGTTGTTAAAATACCGAGCTCGATGTGCGAGGCACGCCTAAGTCCTACGCACAAACAGGTACGAGAAACACCAAAAGTGAATCCACACCGCTCAAGAATTTCGTTTCATGTGTAACCAAAAGTCGCACATGAGTCAACTAAATCCTCACAAGGGAGTAAAGAAATCATGAAAATTAGAACCAAGTCCATAGTCCATCAGGTCATTCGACCGGTGTGGAATGCTTGGATGAGATTCGGTAATCACCAGTTGTCCTTAACCACCTCACACGATGACGGGGCAAAAGTTGGTTACGAAACTGAGTGTCCAAGCCCACAAACAATAGGACAAGGAAGTCAGGATTGCTCACCGATGCACGGTGAACAAGGGATTTAAGACAGCCCCTACTAACAGCTGAGGAGTTCGAACACCTCAACTAGGTTGCCTTATTTCGAACCAATTCTCGTACTCGCGGTGAAGTCTGCCGTGGTGGAGTAGAGTTCTCGATCGAAAGTAGTGGAGCCGAGGTTAGTCCTTTCTGGTGTATCGTGGGACTCACCGAACCGTAGAGCGTTGTGCGTTGCACAGGAATTCGCCCTAACGCAGTGATCAAACTCTCCATTTCGTTCGGATGTAGTTCCTGACCGTGCAGGGTACCTGCCGCACGTGAAATGCTCTCATTCATAAGAGTCCCACCAAGATCATTGCACCCTGCGCTCAGAACCGCACGCACGCCTTCTCGCCCAAGCTTCACCCAACTAGCTTGGATGTTTTGGATGTGCGGATACAGAGCTATACGGGCAACCGCATGCATGAGAATAGCTTCGCGAAACGTCGGACCGCACCGAGATTTACCCTTGAGATACATTGGGGCTTCCATGTGGATAAAAGGAAGTGGAACGAACTCGGTGAAACCTCCAGTTTCTTGTTGGAGCGTACGAATCTGCACAAGATGCCGAGCCCAATGTATCGGTTGTTCAATATGACCGTACATGATTGTCGCGGTACTTTTGATTCCACATTCGTGTGCCGTCCGCATCACCGTGAGCCACTGTTGGGTGTCAATCTTGTCCGCGCATATGATGGCGCGAACTTCGTCGTCGAGAATTTCAGCTGCAGTGCCGGGTAATGTACCTAATCCCTCTTGTTTGAGTTCCAATAGGAAGTCTTTAAGCGAACGATTTAAGGTTTTTGCTCCTTGCCAGATTTCTAACGGCGAAAAGGCATGTACGTGAATTTCTGGAACTGCCTCCTTTACATTTCGAACGACGTCTAGATATTTCTCACCGGTGTATGCTGGGTGTATACCACCCTGGAGACATACCTCCGTACCACCACGAACCCATGCTTCTACAACGCGGCGGCGGAGTTCCTCATTTGATAAATCGTACGGACGACCACGCAGATTCTCTGCTAATTTGCCCTTAGAGAAAGCGCAGAACTGACACTTGAAGTAGCAAATATTTGTGTAGTTAATGTTGCGGTTTACCACATAGGTTACAACATCACCGTTTACATTTTTTCGAAGCTCGTCAGCGAATGCGACGACGGCGTCAAAATCTCGACCACGGGCGGAAAACAATCTAGTGATTTCAGATTCAGTGAGATCGCCTTCAGTAGCATTTTGTAACGTTTTGTAGATAGATGTGTCGGTGCTGGGATTTGGAACGTGAATATGCTGCAACACTTCTTGTGGTGGTTCCGAGACCGTTCCCGGTGCCCAGTCGTCTGTACGTGGAAGGCCCTCGGCATCAATCAGTTTCAAAACGTCTGACAGCAGATTCTCATCAAGCCATTGATCACTGATAAAACGAGGATAAACAGTCAATCGTTCGTGCAAATTCTTACCTGCTTGCTCGGTGGCCCGAGCAAGTTTTTCTAAATGAGGCCACGGTGCTTCAGGATTTACGAAATCGGGAGTAAGCGGCGACACACCACCCCAATCGTTGATCCCTGCACTAACAATAGGCTGTAGTGCGTCGGGGCTTAAATTAGGCGGAGCTTGGATCGACATCGTCGGACCGAAAATCAACCGTGCGACTGAGATCGTCCATCGAAGTTCCTCTGATGACGGCTCAGCCGCATCGGCCATCAGTGTGTTTGGCTTTGCGCGGAAGTTCTGCACGATCACTTCTTGTATATGGCCGTGTTCTTGATGCACTTTTCGTATGTCTAAAAGTGATTCAACTCTTTCAGCACGCGTCTCTCCTATACCGATCAAGATCCCTGTCGTCGTTGGCACGCGTTGTTCGCCAAGTCGTTTAAGTGTTGCTAACCGAACTTCTGGTACTTTGTCGGGAGAACCGAAATGCGGCATTCCTTTACGCGTGAGACGTTCGGCAGAGGATTCCAGCATGATTCCCATCGACGGAGCTACTTGTCGCAATGACCGGATTTCCTCAGATGTCAAATTTCCAGGGTTTACATGCGGTAAAAGGTTTGTATGTTCTAATACTTGACCTGCGACAAAGGTGAGATATTCGATGGTAGAACTAAAACCTGCGTCGCTTAACCACTCACGGGCGACTCGATACCGCAACTCCGGTTTTTCACCCAGTGTGAAAAGAGCTTCCTTGCAACCCAATACCTCGCCTTGCCGGGCAATATCTAACACTTCATCGACAGAGAGGAAAACTGACTTTAGCTTACCGGGAGTCTTTGCGAACGTGCAGTAATGACAAACGTCACGACACAGTTGCGTCAATGGAATAAAGACTTTCTTTGAATAGGTTATGGTTGAACCAAAACCATCGTCTCTCAGTTTTTGTGCAGTTGCGACTATGTCATCTAAACATGAAATTTCCACCAAGTCGTATGCCGTTCGTGCTGTGAGGGGTAAATCTAATTTCACTTTCTTTTCGAACAGGTTTTCAGGGAAATCGATGACAGATTGAAATTAGTTGCACAAGGTTAGTGAGGAATCACTCCTCGTCAAACTGCGGTAAACTGTAGCCGTTCGAGACTCGGGGTGCAATTGGACAATCGTCATGAGATCGTCAAAAGTGTCTACGTCGTGTGAAAACGTCTCGATTTGGAGAGACTTAGGATTAAAGCCAGCAACTTGTGCATTGTGTTGGTGTTGCAGATAACTCTGACCATTGAATACGTAGTCAAACGCGTTCGGTGGTGTGGCAATAATACCGTTTGTACCCTTAAGTCTTGCATCGGGAATGATAGTGACACGTTCGTGTTGCGCAATGGCGAAATCAATGTCTTTGGATGAAATTAGAGGTAAGTCAGCTGGGACAATAAAAGTTGTTGGACACTTTAATTGTTTGCATGCAAACTGACTGGCTTGAGTAACAGCTTCTCTCAAGTTAGTCGTCTGAGTTTCAAGGACAATGACATTCTCTTTCAACGTAAATTCTGCTAAATTCGTCGATTCTGAGACTAGCAATATTCCTTGAACATTGTCTGATCGCAAGAGTGCATCGACAACATTCTCAAGCATCGTTGAAGCAAGCACGGTACGTTGTGCCGGGGTGAGTCTATTCGACAGACGACTCTTTCCGAAGGGTGGCTCTTTGTATGGCACTATCGCCCACATCGTACTCAATTCGCCAATGTGTTCCCGAATTCCAAGGTTTCTTGCGCCAGCCGAATGCGATCATCGAGCGTACGCATGACCGTGTTCCGCGCGATACACTCGATTCCTAAGCTCATGATGGTTTCGCAATCCGTAGCGTCTCCTTCGTCAACAATCAATCCAGTCAGAAGCTCTTTATAGTGGCGCGCGACGGTTTTGTTGTCCACGGTGTATCCAAGTTCGGTCATAATTTTTGTTGTAGGTCCCTTGAGAGCTCGACCTTGAACGATTGGTGATACGGCCAATACTGGAACATTAGGACTCTGTAAGAACTTCCGAAAGTCTGGGATTGCTAGGATGGGATCAACAGAAAGATAAGGATTTGAAGGACAAATAACAACCATTGAGATTGTAGCCAAATCTAGGCTCAAATTTAGCCGCGCGTGCTCTGCGCCATCGTACTTTATCCTCTTGACCCGCGGACGACATTGATGCTTCACAAAGTAATGTTGAAATGATAGCTCTCCAACTTCTGAATCGACCACTGTCGCTATCGGATCGTCACTGCAGGGTAGAACGGAGTGTTTAACGTCTAGAGCTTCGGCAATTTCTTTCGTCGCGTCGGTTAGGGAACCGCCATCATTCAAAATTTGAGTTCGGTAGACGTGCAAGGCGAGATCTTTATCGCCGAGTTGAAACCATGCAGGACCACCGAGATCGTTAAGAGTTTTAACGAATGACCAAGTCTCGTCTCGTCGTCCCCAACCCTTCTTAGGACAGGCAACTCCTGCTAACGAGTAAACTAGCGTGTCGAGATCAGGCGATATATGCAATCCTAGGTGACAAAAATCATCTCCTGTGTTCACTAAGAATACGAGCTGATCGGGCTTGAGTATATGTGCCAGCCCTACAGCTAACTTCGCTCCACCCACACCTCCTGTGACTGCCAGGACACTCATTGAAACAGATCTTCTTCTATCTGTCTATTTCCTCGGTAAGCTCCGTCAGGGCCAGCCACACGCGATAGCCCACGCACTACTGCGACTGGTATGCTTTCGTCCGTCTCTCCCATGACCAACAAAGCCGCAGTTGCAATGGAATCCGCCCTGTTGGATACAGTGATATTGAGCACGCGCCCAAATAAGTCTGTATCTCCGCGCCGATCGTCGAGTACAGCAGTATTCGCTACGCCGATAGCTATACCTACGCTCCCCAATCTCCATGGTCGATTTACCGAGTCACTGATGATGACACCGATGTTGGTATTAGTCCCTTCGACAAGTATCGCGCGGATTTCCTGAGCAGATCGATCTGGAGCTAGCGGCAATAGTAGCGCGTGCTCACCGTTGGAGTGTTCGACATTCGATTGGTCTATCCCAGAGTTTGCTGCAACGAAACCGAGTCGATGACGAGTAATAAGTACCCCTTTCTTTTTGCGAACGATGGCAACTGATTCTCTTAAGATCAATTCGACCAACCGCGGATCCTTATCTACTTCGATCGCTAGTTCTTGCGCTCGTGGAGACGGGGTCACTGAAGCCAAAGCAACCATGCGATTTTCGGCTTTCGATACGATTTTCTGCGCGACCACGACGACATCGTCGTCTTCTAAAGTCAGGTTAGAGTGGTCCAGAACTTCGAGGAGTACCGAACCTAAATTCTCTCCGCCCTTGACTAAAGGAACCCCTCGGAGAGGCAAAATCTGCAAGTTCACGTTCTATTAGTCGTGCGAACCACCGACTATTT
Organism: OMG group bacterium; assembly: GCA_012267385.1. Lineage (GTDB taxonomy): Bacteria > Pseudomonadota > Gammaproteobacteria > Pseudomonadales > Azotimanducaceae > Bin55. Next base: position 15,129 of record JAAXGW010000006.1, on the reverse strand, counting down.
TGATTCCGGAGTGAGAAATCGGATACCTTTTGTTGATCTGGATCAGAATACTTGTGAGTGCTTCTGCGGCTGCAGCATTGTCTATAGGACCGGCGTGCCACGCTTGCAAACCTGCATCTTCTGCTAGTTGAATCACTCGTTCTCGAGCTACCTTTTTGTTACCGCTCACCAACACGTCGCATTCTATATCGACATCTGTCTTCATCAAGTCCGCAGCGACATTTTGAAACGCACTCACCACCATGACATCGTCTCCTAATAATTCTTGCGCGCGTTTACCTGCGCTGCCCTCAATCGGGAGTTGGACCGTGCCAACTTTAGGTGGCATCAACGGTACCGTCGCGTCGACAAGAATTTTCCCCTTCAGGACATCTTTTACGCTAGTCAATGTACTAATCTGATGCGCGGCAGGGACCGTAAGTACTACTATGTTTCCCGTTTCTGCAGCTTCGCGATTTTCCATCGCGACCACTGATAAGTCAGGAAAGGACTTTAGGAGTTTCGTTACGGCGGTCTCAGCTTTGGCTCTAACTCGGGAACCTATTATGATTTTGTGTCCAGTTTTACCCCAGCGAAGAGCAAAGCCGGTTCCAACGTCTCCAGTACCGCCCAAAATCGCAATTGTTGTTGAATCATTGGTCGGAAACATTTTTTTTAAGAGTCTACGCACAGGTGACTCCTATTCATGGTGTCGCGTGAAATAAGTTAAGGTCAGTCCTATCGTTTGTTTAAAAAATTAGTATTTATCATCCAGAAAACCAAACACAATAATGTAGACGTCTGTGTGAGAGATCATTTGCTATCTGTACTGACTTTGCTAAGCTAGCGGGGCGCGGGATGCTCACGAATGTGCGAGACTATTTCCTGGAGAATCTGGGGTATCAGCGGTTCGGGTAAGTCGTGCCCCAATTTTTCGATGATTCGGAGACGAGAATTCGGGATCGTTTCAGCAAGATCTACGGAACCAAATTTATCTACCAGTGGGTCTTGGTCACCGTGGATCATTAACGCTGGGACTTGTACTGTAGCGAGCATGGAACGTCGATCGCCGTCACTCAGAATAGCTCCAAGTTGCCTGCGAACCCCATCGGGACGACTAGCCCGATCATAGGCAGTTTCGACAAATCGACCGATTCCCACTTCGCAAGAGTCGAAATGTGGACCACCAAAGATTCTGTTTGCAGCGCGTGCAGCTTCGATACTCTCTTCTCGCGTCGGAGACATCACAGTTGTACCAAGTGCCGCCACGACTTCGGCAGCTGGCGTTGGTATATCGGGATTACCAGTCGAGCTCATGAGTAACGATAGACTGAACACACGCTCGGCTTGATTCAGCGCGACGTATTGAGCAATCATTCCGCCCATTGACACGCCTACCAAATGGGCGCCGGATTGACCGAGGTGGTCAAGCAAATGTACTACATCTTCTGCCATGTCAGCAAGACGATACGGTGGATCCACAGCATCGGGGTCTTCCAAAGCTTGGATGAGCTGCGCAATTTCGGGAGTTGATTTTCCGTTACCAAACGAAAGCCCTGCATCTCGATTGTCCATCATTACCACTCGAAACCCTTCCGATCGCAAACCCTCGATAAACGTTTCGGGCCAATGCACTATCTGACAACCAAGGCCATGAATCAGTACAATAGGGGGGTCAGCGCGCGAACCCCTTTGTTCAAAGTAAATTGAACCTTTGGGAGTTTGGAATGCTGGCATAAAATTGAATCACGGAAATATTTCAAACACGGTTTATACGAATTGGTGGTTCTAAATCGCGTGGTGAATGATAATTTCTGTTGAGTTGGAAGAGTTGACCAAGGATGTTCAGGAACTTTATTATGAAGATTAAGAAATTTTTAGTCGTTGTCGCTGCTCTGTTGTTAACCGGTGCCGTGTTAGGCGAAGAAAATAAAGAAACATGGGGTCCCGAAGTTGGTTCAGACCTCCCAGACCTAGCTGTCAAAGATACAGAAGGTAATGATCGTACCGTCGATGACCTTCGTGGCGAGAACAAAGGGCTATTGATCTTTTTTGTTAAATCATCGGATTGGTGAGGGAGTTGCCAAGAGCTACTAGTTGAGTTGCAGGAAAGAATTAAAGAATTTGAAGAAGCAGATATTGCCCTTACGGCAAGTACCTATGACGATGTAGAACAGAATGCATCGTTTAAGAGTAGTGAAAAACTAACTTACCCGCTGTTGTCAGATCAAGATGCAAAAACCGTGAAGAGCTTAGGGATTCTCGATGAAAGCTACGAAGAGGGTTCGTCGTTCTACGGCGTTTCACATCCTGGGGTGATATTGGTCGATTCCGACGACAAAGTAGTACTAACTCGGGCCGAGCATAGATTCGAAGATAGCGAATCCATGGACGATTTATTCGAAGACGTGAAAGAGGCTATAGCAGTGGCAGCATCGGAAGAAGAGGCCGATATGGACGAAACCAACGAAGACTAGTCTATTCAGAGTATAAGTTCCTATGAAGATAAAAAAGTTTATGTTCGTCGTGGCGCTGCTATTGTTTGCGGGTGCCGTCCTCAGCGAAGAGTATCAAGATACATGGGGTCCCGATATTGGCTCAGACGTACCTGACCTATCCGTCAAAGACACAGAGGGCAACGATCAATCAATTGACGATCTGCGTGGAGAAAGTAAGGGGCTATTGATCTTTTTTGTGCGCACCTCAGATTGGTGACCGTATTGCAAGGCGCAACTAGTTGAGTTGCAAGAAAGAGTTTCAGAATTCAACGAAGCCGGCGTAGCCGTATCAGCAAGTACGTACGATTCAGTTGAACAGAATGCCGAATTTAAAAATAGCAAGGAATTAACTTATCCGCTATTGTCCGATCAAGACGCCAAAACAGTGAAGGCTCTCGGCATCCTCAACGAACAATATGAGGAAGGTTCAAGGGCATATGGTGTTCCTCATCCAGGTGTCATTTTGGTTGATACGGACGGCAAAGTTGTGCTAAAACGTGCGGAAGAGAGATATAGCGATCGTCCGTCCATGGACGAATTACTCGAAGACGTGAAAGAGTTTGTAGCAGGAGACGATTCAGCAGACGACGCCGATACCGAAGAGGAAACTTCCGAGGATTAGTCTGTTCGGAACTTGAGCTCCCGGGCAGTTATTGGTTTCCCGACGGGCTTCTCCAACCAAATGCTGACAGTGCTGGTGCGAGTGCAATCAGGTAGCTTGTGCGCCACGCGATTGAGTTTTCTAACGCGCTCGTATGTTCATATAGATTCGGGATGACTACGAATAGCACTACATCAATAGACAGCAAAACACATAAGATGAGATAAAAAACTGAAACCCAGGTCCGCTTACTTTGTTTTCTGATTCTTATCCAGGCAAACCACTGTGCTATAAACGTCAACAGGAAAAACGAAGTCGTGCTGTATGATCGTATCGTACGGCAGGCACCACACTCGATTCCCAGAACACTTATTTGAACGAGTAGAGCACTTGCCCCAAGACAACCTAGGATCGTTGGAGCGAAGTTCAAAAAATGTCCTTTTGGAATAGAAACTGTATTCCAACGAGCCATGTCTAACCAATAAACGAACGCAAAGATCGCGACGGGGATCACAGTAAATTTGACGATGTAGAAACTTATTCCAAATCTACCAGTCCGACTAATACTAGTACATCCTTCAATGTGAGGAATACACCACGGTACGAATTCTCCAAGATATGAGAATATATACCCTGACGCAGAACCGAGCCAGTAAAGTAACAGGATCAGGATTGGGCCGAACTTGAACCAAGGACGGAACGATTCGTGCTTTACCGCGTCGCGCGACAGACCACTATCCATACTTATAGTCTGCGTTGTATCTTCCATTCAACACACTCATCACTCAGATTTAGGCATCGTATTACTGTGCGAAGAACTCGGTTGAAAGATGATGTGATTTTACTTCAACCTCGAGGACGAATTTTGCTACAATGACACAAATGAAAGGTCGATTCGTGAAGTTAGCGATTGGCGTGTTAGTACTGGCTCTATTCACGATTCAATACGGGTGTCAAGTCGTGATATCGTCGGCAACAAACCGACTATTCAAGGATCTTGAAGCCTCAATCTTGAATAGCGACGATCCAGAACTCATTGAAGCCGGAATTCCTTCGTTTCTAATTCTTCTCGACGGAATGCTACAACAAAATCCTCGAGATGTTTCATTGCTCTTGGTAGCCGCCCAATTAAAAAGCTCTTTCGCAACCGCTTTTGTTGAAGATGAGGAACGCCAAAAGCGGTATACGACAAAAGCACGTGAGCATGCGTTAACAGCTGCTTGTTTGGATAACGCCAAGTTGTGTGACTTGGATACCAAGCCATTTTCTGAAGTGAAATCTGTGATCGCATCTTTGCGACAGTCTGACCTACCTCTTCTGTTCGCACTCACTGGTGCATGGTCCAGTTGGATCCTCGTACATTCCGACGATCTAAGAGCTGTAGCTCAACTATCTAAGGTGCAAGCAATCGTCGAACGCATGCTCGAACTTGATGAAACTTATGAATTTGGTACGCCTCATATGTACATGGGGGTGTTCAAGTCCTTAGTTCCACCCGCGCTCGGAGGCGATAGCGAGCAATCAAGATACCACTTTGAGAGGGCAATATCACTTAGTGAAGGTAAAAACCTATACGCCAAGGTGCTATTTGCGGAACGCTTTGCGCGCTCTACTTTTGATCGAGAACTCCATGATCGATTGTTGGACGAAGTTATCGATGCAGATCCGACCGTTGAAGGACTCACCCTTCAGAATAGGCTAGCGCAACAAAGAGCTCGAGAATTGAAAGATTCAGCAGATGATTTCTTTTAGAGTAATGCGCTTTACTTTCTTGTTGAGTGCGTTGTCGGTCGTCTATGCACTACAAGGTCATGCCACAACATTTAAGATTGCGACAACCGCCCCCGATGGTACGGCACTTATGGTCGAACTACGAGAGGCGGCGAACGTTGTGGAAGAACAAACTGACGGTAGTGTTAAATTCAAGTTCTACACTGGTGGAGTTATGGGTGATGACTTCACAGTCAAACGCAAGATTCGAGCTCGGCAACTTCACGGTGGCATCGTACAGACTAGTGTTTACACAAATGACCTTCCAAATTTGAATCTCTACAGCCTCCCAATGTTGTTTCAAAGCCACGAAGAAGTTGCAGAAGTTAGAAGTAAGTTGGATTCTGTGCTCATGAAAGAACTCGAAGAGTCTGGCGAGGTACCGATCGGATTCTCAGCAGTAGGCTTCGCGTATGCTATGGGGACGAAACAGCTGGACACAATTCAAGAAATTCGTCGATCAAAGGTATGGACTCCCAAAGACGATCCAATTGCTAAACAAAACTTGAGAGTGTTTGGTATTACACCCATTCCACTTCCAGTGGGAGACGTACTTACAGGATTACAAACAGGCCTCATAGACACGATCGCGTCGCCGCCCGTTGCAGCAATAGCTTTGCAGTGGCATACGCAGGTTAAGTACATGTTGGACATTCCGTTGCAGTACGTATACACTATTTATTCAATTGACCAAAGAATGTTCAATCGACTCAGTGAATCACATCAACAAGTGGTATTGAGCGAAATGAACAACGCACTCACTAGGGCGGAAAAGCAACTGATCGAAGAGCACGACGAAGCATTGGAGGTCATGTTGGAAGAGGGTGTTGAATTGATCACACCCGATGCAGACGCACTTGCTGAGTGGCAGAAGCTATCCCAAGACGCGATTAGCCGATGGTTAGAAAATGATCAGGTTGATAGGGAAAGCTACGAATTATTAGAAGACGCTTTGGAGCAATTCCGTAACGAACAATCTCAATAGGATCAATCGTTATCTACGATGGATTGAGTCCGCGGCACTAGTCGCACTCTTTATTTCGCTGCTACTGGTAGCAGTTGTCCAAATTGTTTTGAGAAATGTCGGTACTCTTTTGTACTTTCTATCTTCGGTAGCTGAGTTCTTGAATTTGTGGGTCGTTTGGGCATTTCTACAGATTGCTATCACAAATTCAGGTGGCCTTTCGTTTGGTCTTTCTTGGGCCGACGCGTTCGTGAGTATGTCGGTTCTGTGGATTACATTCCTAGGTGCGATGATCGCTGTCCGTCAAAACGGGCACATTCGAGTGGACTTCATGGAAAAATTCCTATCCGAGGGCTGGTCGAGAATCACCGCGATATTTGCTGATCTCAGTGCTTGTGCCGTTTGCTGGATAGTTTGCTATTTTTCTGTCGTCTCCGTGATCTTGGAATTTCAACTCGGAATTTCTGGAATTGGGAAAATCCCATCCTGGGTGCTGGTTTCCATCATTCCATTTGCATGTTTTGTCATGGGACTTCGATTTCTCCTTAGCATCTTTTTTAAGTACGACGAATGACTATTCTTGCGGTCGTCGTGTTGGTCCTAATGGTACTTTGTGGTGCCCCCTTGTTTACAGTCATCTTGGCAGGGGGAATATTCGGTTATCTAGCAACTGATATTCCACTCTCGGTGATCGCGACGGAAATACTCCGACTCACCAATACTCCCCTGTTAGTAGCACTCCCTCTTTTCACATTTACAGGCTATCTACTTTCCGCATCGGAAACGACCCAAAGGCTCTTACAGCTGATTCGCGCACTCTTTGGTTGGATGCCTGGAGGGATGGCAATAGTCGGCTTTTTACTCTGTGCAGTTTTTACTGCGCTGACAGGAGCTTCGGGTGTGACTATCGTCGCGCTCGGAGCAATCTTGTTCCCAATCTTAGTAAAGGCCGGCTATTCGGAGAAGTTTAGCTTGGGTCATATCACGACATCGGGGAGCTTGGGCTTGCTCCTTGTCCCGAGCATACCGCTGATCCTCTACGGTATTCTTGCTCAACAAATGGATGTCGGGGATGACTTTACGGTTAAAGAACTCTTTATTGCAGGTTTGATACCCTTTATGTTGATGGTATTAGCCCTTTCGTTATGGACAGTGTTTCGTCATCGAGAGGTACCCACTACCAGTTTTAATCTGAAAGACCTGTGGGTAGCAGTAAAGAAATGTAGATGGGAGTTGCCTCTTCCTTTCTTTATTTTTGGTGGCATTTTCGCAGGCTTTATCACGATATCTGAGATCGCCGCGATCACGGCACTGTATGTATTGATCATCGAAGTGTTCGTATATAAGGAGGTCAAATTTAATGAGCTCCCAGGCATTATTCAGGAGTCAATGGTAATGGTTGGTAGCATCATATTGATTCTTGGGTGCGCATTAGCACTAACGAATTTCTTCGTGGACATTGAAATCGCGCAGAAGTTGTTTTCGTATATCAACGACCAGGTTTCCAATCCTCTCGTGTTCTTGATGCTGCTCAACGTCTTTCTCTTACTCGTGGGAGCATTGCTTGACATTTTCTCGGCGATCGTCATTTTGGTGCCGCTTCTCTTACCCGTAGCAGTAGGATACGGTATACATCCAGTACATCTTGGGATCATTCTTATAGCGAACCTGCAGATTGGCTATTTCACTCCACCTGTTGGAATGAATCTGTTTATCGCAAGCTATCGTTTCAATAGGTCGATATTGGACTTGTATGTTGCCACTATACCGTTCATGTTGATATTGCTTGGTGTGTTATTGCTCATCACATATGTGCCGTTTCTGTCGACTTGGTACCAGCACTTCTGATGGCGGTACGATGAAAACTACAAGGAGACTGTTAGGTGCTATGATCGGTATCGTAACCGACGCTCAGTACCTTGATACGTAGCTTTTTAAGCGTGCTAACAATTTCGTGTTGGTAAGCCGGTGGAAACTCGATATGGGTTGCATCCGCTTGAATTTGGTTCCAGGTTGGATCTACTTCACGAGTGGAACCATCCTCAAACATGACCTCGTTCCAAGCATGAATACCAAAGGATTGAGAACTCTCGTGATACGCTAGCCCAACGACCGTTCGAGCATGCAATTCAGCGGTAGTCGCAAGAGCGGTAAATAGTTGCGCGAACTCGGTGCAGTCTCCAATTTTTTGCGCTACTGTCTCTTCCACTGATTGAAGCGTGTTCCAGTCAGTATAAGTTATGGTTCGACTCACAAACGCGACAAGGGCATTAACAACGAGATCTGAATCATCGATTCCTTCAGTTATTTCAGCAACAATTGATCGCAACTTTTGTGTAGCGTGAGGATCCGACACTTCTCCGCCCCACTTGAATAATGTAAAGGACGACACATTAGACTCCGCGGTAGTCTTAAGCACGTTGCGTTCGTCGAGCAAGGCAGACCATGGACCGAGAACATCGTCGTCGAACTCGAACTGTACTTTCAAGGATGATAAAGTTCGAGGACTCTCTATAGGTTGATCAACCGGAATTCTGATATCCTCGATCACATGTGGGGGTCGAAAACTTAAGGCAACAAAATCGTCGACTGAAATCCGCTTCATGCTCAACCCGGTGTCGTCGACCAGTTCGTCTAGGCATGGTAGTCCTTCCTCGAACGAATAAGTTGCAAGGTCGCCGACTGAACTAAACACCTTTATGCTCTGGTCACTACGGTCTGTAATGGTCCATTGAGTGGATTTGGCAGTCTCGTGAAACGGCGTTGGGACAGAAACCAACTCATCTTCTTCGGAGTCAAGTCTTGCCATTAATGCTAGTTCTAACGCAAAGAACTCTCGCAAACCATATTCTTTATCCGATTCTTCGTTCGCTCGAACTTCCAAGTCGTTTTCGTTAAACGGATAGATTCGTTCGACTAGATAAGGCTGATCGTTAGATACAGTATAGGTCGTCCGCGTGGCTGCTGACAATTGGTATGGTGAGCGCGTCTGAAATTGATATACCGAGTCCGTAGCGAGGATGAGGCCATTCGCACTTGGCATGCTCAATGTCGTACGAAATTCGTACTCGTCGTCTTCGGTCTGACTAGCAATACGAGAATACGTACCTATGGGAAGACCCTCGTGCGCGACAACGTAATGCTGTGGGTCAAAAAAACTAGTCCTTATACGTTCCAGCGGTTCACTCGATTGAGCATTTTCGCATCCTGACAAGGTTCCCCACAGCACCACGAGGAAGACCCACACAAAAACGTATGAAATTTTCATCTCAATTCGACCGATTCAGCATCGATTTGAAGTGCCGTTGTCGTTCATCGTGGGACAAAAAACTACAAGTTTCCTACAATGTCGCGCATGTGCAACGACACCACTAAAGATTTCATACGCGAACGAGTCGCACGAGATATTCGAGAAGAACGAATAAGTGGCGGAGTTGTAACGAGATTCCCCCCGGAACCGAACGGATATCTGCACATCGGTCATGCTAAATCGATCTGTCTAAATTTCGGCATTGCTGAAGAGTTCGGAGGAATTACCTACTTGCGGTTTGACGACACGAACCCACTGAGTGAAAGTGAATCTTACGTGCTGGCTATTCAAAGAGACGTAAAGTGGCTGGGTTTCGATTGGGAGAGTCGCTTAACATTCGCATCCGATTATTTTCCACAACTCTACGAGTTTGCGGAGGAATTGATCAAGCGCGATAAAGCTTTTGTTTGTGATCTGAGTTTTGAAGAGCTACAACAAAGTCGCGGTTCATTAGTTGAACCAGGTACAGATAGCCCCTTTCGTAACCGAACTGTTGAAGAAAATCTCGAATTGTTCCGCCGCATGAGAGCTGGAGAATTTCCTACCGGATCGAAAACTCTCCGAGCAAAAATTGACATGCACGCACCGAACATAAACATGCGTGATCCGGTGCTTTATCGAATCATACACGCGCCACACCACCGTACAGAGTCGAATTGGTGTGTCTACCCAATGTATGACTTTACACACTGTATTTGTGATGCTTTGGAAGGGGTCACGCATTCTTTGTGCACGTTGGAATTTGCCGACCACCGTCCGTTATATGATTGGGTCCTAGAGAATATCAACATCAACTTTCACCCACCACAGATCGAGTTTTCACGCTTAGGTTTGGAATATAACGTCATGTCCAAGCGCATGTTAAATCAGCTTGTGGAAAAACGATATGTTTCTGGATGGGACGATCCTAGGATGCCGACTCTATCCGGACTCCGCAAACGCGGAGTTCCACCTGCTGCAATCCGCGATTTTTGTAACCGCGTTGGGGTCACCAAACAAAACAACAATATTGAAACTGAACTTCTTGACTTTTGTATTCGCAATACCTTGGAGCACACGACCAGACGCGCGATGGCAGTGAAGCATCCCTTAGCAATAGAAATCACCAATTTCGAAGGTGATGACTTGGTTCTTGAAGCTCCATGGCATCCAAAAAATGAAGAATTAGGAGTTCGAACACTCAAATTCGGTAGAACGATTTATATCGATCGGGACGACTTTGCAATGACCCCACCACCGAAGTTTAAGAGACTAGTACCTGGGGGTCTAGTCCGACTTAGATACGCGTTTATTATTGAGTGTTTGGATGTGGAACACGACGAACAGGGTACTGTTACCAAAGTACTCGCCAAATACTTCCCTAGTTCCAAGAGTGGGGCGGACACTAGCGGTCTCAAACCGAAAGGTGTGATTCAATTTGTTGCTGCTAACAATGCAGTCGATGTCGAGATGCACGATTACGATCGGCTGTTTACTGTACCCACCCCCCGTAGAGAACGATTCGAACAAGAAGTCAACCCAGATTCTCATGTAGTACATCACGGGCTAGTCGAAAAAGCCGTATGCTCAGTTTCAGATAACTTCAGTTTTCAATTCGAGCGATTAGGGTTTTATTTCAGCAGTCCTGACGAAAGTCCTGAACAAGATCATCTAGTGTTTCATCGCACGGTTCCACTCAATCTAGGCTGGAAGCCCAAAGTTTGAACGCTCCCTCTAGGGACGGTGTACTAAGCGCCGGAGCGCGAATAGCTCCGTATATCCACCACACACCCGTGCTTCAATCGAGAAGCATGAACAAACTTGTCGGTGCAGACCTATTTTTCAAATGTGAAAACTTTCAAAAGACGGGAGCGTTTAAAGCGCGCGGCGCGGTCAACACGGTTTTGCAGTTATCTTCTGATATTGAATCAGTTGTGACCCATTCTTCGGGCAACCACGGAGCAGCTCTAGCATGGGCTACCAGTTTGCGTGAAATAAACAGTTTTGTCGTGGTACCGACAGATGCTTCGCCTTTCAAACGTCGGAACATGGAGAGATTCGGCGCTACGCTGATCGACTGTGGTCAGGAACTCGAAAGTCGAGAGAGTGTATTACAAGAGTTTCTGAAACAACACGATGCAACCTTCATTCATCCCTACGACGATGCTCGAATTATTGCAGGTCAAGGAACCGCCACCTTTGAATTACTTGAGAGTGAGCAAAATTTCGATCAAATTTGGGTTCCTGTCGGAGGTGGAGGGCTTGCGAGTGGCGCGATTCTTGCGGCAAACGGAATGGTTGAGGTTGTATGCGCGGAACCGGCGTTAGCTAAAGACGCGTATCTGTCTATGCAGACTGGTTATCGACAGCCACCCTTACCGCCAGTTACTATTGCAGACGGTTTGCGCTCCTCGTTAGGAGAACTAAATTTCAGTATTCTCAAAGCTGCTAAAACACGTGTCGCCTTAGCGACCGAAGATTCGATCAAACGCGCTTTACGTCTCGTGTTCGAGATGATGAAAATAGTAGTCGAACCATCGGCGGCCGTGGTTATCGCAGCAATGCTGGATAACCCTTCGCTCGTCGCGAAGCGAGTTGGTGCGATTTTGAGCGGAGGGAATATTCCCGGTCCGCACCAATTCGACTAAGCTCGAGTACCTTTTACGGCAGAGCTACCAAACATTCCTAATTTGACAAATCCTGTCATAGCATCACCGTTTACTTCGACCGCAAACTCCAAGGTCATCGGCATCGGCTGAGTGATTTTCACAGACCAATTTAACTTGTTCCCGTCGACTTGTCCGTCCGTGATGGGAGAGGACCCCTGAGTGATAGCGATGGATCCGTTAAAGGTGTCACCATCGGCTTCAACGTTTACTTCAGCATTCTGCTTACCCATGGGAGTGTTTACTTCGATTTTCCAAGTTCCGTTGACTTCACTCATTCTGATTGACTCTTCCTATTATTGAATTCGCAGGTGGGAGATTGGGATTGTAGTAAGTTGCGTACGCGAGAGCTGAGGTAGTTTAAACCTTGGCGAATTCCAAATTATACGAAGCACTTAATCTGTGTAACCACACAGAAATTTCTAACTATGGACAGATGTTCGGACTATTTCAACTTGCACTATAAATCAATTTGTGCCGTCCGATATTTCTCTTCGCAAAGTTGTGCTAACAGTTTGAAAAACCGTTCTCGGATGGACCACCTGGAATGAGCGAAATATGCTGTCGATAACAGGAGTTAAAGTTCGATCACGCTGAAATGCCCGTCAAAGATTTGGGATCGCTATTTTTACGACATCGGAAAGCGTCTCGACCAAACTAATCTCCATGTCTTCACGTACGGAATTGGGGAGCTTCTCTAATTCGGACGCATTGTCTTTTGGAAGAATTACATGTCTAATTCCCGAACGGTGTGCCGCAAGAATCTTCTCACGGACACCACCAACCGGTAATACCAAGCCTGATAACGTGAGTTCTCCTGTCATCGCGATGTCATCTCGGACGATCTTGGAACTATAAGCACTTGCGAGTGCAGTAGCCATAGTGATTCCTGCCGATGGCCCGTCCTTCGGTACCGCACCAGCGGGAATGTGGATATGTACTCCCGATTGTTCTATTGCTTCACGGTCGATATGTAGCTCATCGGCTACAGACCAAATATAACTTCGCGCAGCTTTCGCGGACTCTTGCATAACTTGGCCGACATGGCCAGTGATGGTAACTTTGTCATCTTTCGAGGTCAAGGAAGCCTCGACATAGAGTACGTCTCCTCCAGCTTCAGTCCATGCTAAGCCTGTTGCGACACCATTCGTGAGAGTTCGTCGATTTCGGTCTTCGCGAAACTTTTCCGGTCCTAGTAACTCAACAACCTTTTCGACACTCAACTTGCCGCGGCTTGTGTTTTCAAGGAGGCTATTCTTTGCTCGTTTTCGAGCAATACTCTCGATTGTTCTTTCTAAGTTTCGAACTCCGGCTTCGCGTGTATAGCGTCGCACGACATGTTTTAAGCCTCCGTCAGTGAACTGCATCTGTGGTTCTTGTAATCCAGCATTCAACGTTTGACGAGGGATCAAGAATCGTCGAGCGATTTCCAGTTTTTCTAATTCACTGTATCCTGTTAATTCAATAACCTCTAATCGATCAAGCAGTGGGCGTAGTATTCCTTCGAGCGTGTTTGCAGTGGTGATAAAAAATACCTTTGAAAGATCAAAAGGTAAATTGAGATAGTTGTCTCTGAATTCGATGTTTTGAGCAGGGTCTAGAATTTCCATCAAAGCGGCTGAGGGGTCGCCTCGAAAGTCCCTTCCCAATTTGTCGAGTTCATCCAGCATTAGCACTGGATTGCGAACTCCACACCTGCGAATCGCTTGGAGAATGCGACCGGGCATCGACCCTATATAGGTTCGACGATGACCGCGAAGCTCAGCTTCATCGTGCAAACCTCCAAGGCTCATTCTTTCAAATTTGCGACCCATTGCGCGTGCGATTGATTGACCAAGGGAGGTCTTTCCAACCCCGGGTGGGCCAACAAAACAAAGAATCGAGGCTTTGGCCTCAGGGTTTAACTTTAGAACAGCGAGCGATTCGAGTATGCGATCCTTGACGTCCTCTAGACCAAAATGATCCTCTTCTAAGATTTCTTTAGCGTGACCTAGTTCAAGATTGTCTTCGGTAACCACATTCCAAGGTAGTTCGGCGACTAGTTCTAGGTAGCTTCGAGCAACTTGAAAGTCGGACGCATGCGGAGACATCCTAGCAAGTCGTCGGAGCTCACGGTCAACCTCTTTCTTTGCGTTTTCGGGAATGTTTGCCTGTCGTAGCTGTTCTTTTAATTCTGCAATCTCGTCATCGTTTTCGCCTTCACCTAACGCTTGTTCAATCGCGCGCTTCTGCTGACGAAGTAAGTGTTCCCTTTGTTGTTGTTCCATGCCTTCGTGGGCTGAACTTTGAATTTCGAGCTGAATTTCTGCAATTGACAATTCGTTCTTGAGAACTTCAAGAACGTATTCCATGAGCTTGTCTACGTCATCGATTTCAAGAATTTCTTGGGCCTGTTCTTCGTGGAGATGTTTCGAGTACGACGCAATTCGATACATTTGCGTAATGGGGTTCTTGTATTGCCCGACAAATTGCTGGTAGACTTGTTCACTCTTATCGGGATTCAGTACGCTTGCGATCTTCTGAGCGTATTCCAAAGCGGTGGCATGGGTAGCGAGGGCACTCGCACTGATTTTGGGAAAATTGTCTGCAAGATTTGTAAGTTCAGCATACTGTGCAGACATGTACTCTTTGTTGTTGTACACGCGATGTAATTGCACTCGTTGTTGTGCTTCTGCTATTACCTGTGCCCCGGAATTACGTTTATCGACTCGCTTTATGGTGCAAAGTGACCCGATCGTGAATAAATCCTGTTTAACGGGATCTTCCATTTCCGAATCTCGTTGTAGTACAGTCAGAATCAAGTTATTTGATTCCATAGCCTTCGTTACTGCACGCAGTGACTTTTCTCGACCCACGGCAATCGGCGCAATTTGCCCGGGATAAATCACTAGATTTTTTAATGGTAAAACAGGTGCAACTGCCATTTATCGTATGTTTTCGTCTTGTCTTTTCATAGCTTAGTAAATATGGTCAATCGAAGTGAATTCAACCTATGGTTAACTGACTCTTCTCTTTTGCTCAAGTCAGACAACAAGGGAATCTAACCAATCTCAGGTCACATAGATGATTTTAAATGAATTTTTGGGAAAATAGCTTCAAATTATTGTTGTCTCGATTACATCGGATGTTTGTACATTTCGTTCGTAATTAGGGACTAATTTCCCTAGATTACGAAGAACAATGAAATTGAAATGTTGTCGGTGTTTCCGTGAAGTTGCCTCAGTTTGATAGACAGTTTATTTTGGGATTTGCTGTAGAACCATGCTCCACCACATATCTCCGTTCATAAGCCACTGGAGACTGATAATCCAGTGCTGAATGTATTCGGCAACGATTGTAGAACCCTTCCAAGTAGCTAAAAA
>JAAXGW010000033.1 GCA_012267385.1 OMG group bacterium | reverse complement strand
CAAAAAATCTCTCGAGAACGAAAACACGGACACATGTCATAGTTACCACAGAGTTCATTTAGTGGAATGTGGAGTCTCGATTTAAAGTCTCAACAGAGGTGTGGTAAATTTAGGGTTGTGCGAAAAAATGCCCGTTTCGAGAGACGTGGCTAGCTAGGTAATGAGCATACTCTGCTCACTTCTCGTAGGAAAACGTAGATATGTGTCCAGCAAACTTGATTCACGTAGAGAGTAAGAGTGACATATCATTTTGCAGGTTTAAAATTGTGTCAGGAGTTTTAAGTTGAAGCTCTTTCAAAATTCATACGCTGAAACTGTGCAGGCAGGATGTCCTTAGCAATTGATCTCTTCTCCGGGGCGGGTGGCATGAGCCTAGGTTTTGAGTGAGCAGGCTTTCAAGTTATTGGTGCTATAGATAACGACCCACTCCATCGAGGGCTATGACGACGCCTGATTCGACTACCTCGTTCTCGTGAGTTAGTGTGATTGAGAGGAGTGCATTGAGTGCTGTGAGAAGCAACATTAACCGCCTTTATCCGTGCGAAGAACACTGGATCGCCCGAGGATCCTCCTGAGCGTAAACAATTCCTGACTGATAAATCAGCTAATTCAACTACCTTCACCACCGAGGCTTTTGGTCGACTTGACTGAACCGATCCTACGACCTGTTTTCAATGCTCAAAAGAGTACTGTTTCCTGCCAAAATTTTAACGCCACATCTTTTCCTCATTGTCGGCGTCCATCAAATTGAGGCGACTGGAATCAATTCTTATAATCTATTTCGTGTTGTAACAACGTTCAAGGCTACGTCATGAACCCAAATACAAACAACGAACGAGATTTCAATGCCACTAAGAGTACTTCTTTTTGTTGGATGCTCATTGCACTACTCGTCTTCTCGTCAATTTATGCACCTTTTCCAGCTTTTGCTCACAGTGATTGTACATGGGACGAATTGCACCGGTATTCAATTGAATTGGCGACACTTTCTCATCCTATTCTCGAGGACCCTAATCGGGACCTGGAAGTAGACTTTTTTGAGGAATACTGGGGGTCAGAGTTGCCTCACAACCAACAATTTCGTTGTAGTTTAGCTAACATGACCGAAGAGGATCATTTCAAGCCTGCGGGTCAAGTATATGAGAACGAGATTAGAAGATTAGATGAAGATGACAGTATTCCTGAAAAACGTATTTTGGATGCCAAAGATTTGTATATCGATTTTTTGAAGTTGCAAAAGAGTCAGGATGCAAACCAACCTGATCATACTTCTGGACCATAACTATACAGGTTAACGAATTCAATTTTGTCGACAAAGGTAACTTGAGCACGTAAAAAATTTGATAGTCGTTATACCGTGCTTAGGTAATTCGGTTAGATTGCATTAGAAATGCAATTCAATAGGTTCGATTTTGAAGCGTGTTTTTCGTACTGTCTAGGTTCTACCATCCGATTACTTATTAATACTGTGTTTGATCACAGCAGTAGTTTATGGATCGCAACAAACTATCTCTTCTCTATTTCGTAGACTTGTGGTCGACTTTTGGGTTCTGCATCGGTGCGATTGGGAGTGTTTTTATTTGCCTGTGGCTCATTGATTTTGGAGAGATAGACTATTACAAAGAGAGGAGAATGCATGATATTTCCGATGATACTTTGGAACTCGATAAAATTCATGAGCCCTTATCGTCATCCACTATTGAGGAATTAATCTCGATTGCGAGCCCCTCAAGACGGCGTGCACATCTTCATACAGTTCTTCAGGGCAAAAGTGAGTGGCAGATAGTCGATCTTATCCGACTATCAATGTCGTTTGATTTTGATAATAAACTCCGTGTGCTTCAAAATCAGTTGTTTAAAGAATTGGCTCGTATCAATCCGCAGAACGCCTTTTCACACGTTTGGGAAACGGAACAATTCCGTTGGTATGAGCTGCTTTCAATTGTTTTTACTGAGTGGGGAATATTAGATTTCCCCAAGGCTTTACGAGAAGCGGCTGAGCTTGATGGGTCGTTGCGTACGGAATCAATCCGATCAATTTTGTCAGCGCACGACAACTATGCAAAGACTGAACTCAACGTTTTAGCGCAACAACTTGGAGTAGCGTCCATCGTCGAGAAAGTTGTAGCGGAGGAAAACGCTAGAAACATGATGGACGAACCTAAAGAAGCGATTAGACAAATACTGACCGACGGAGTATCGAATCAGAGTCAGTTAAATTTGCTAGTTGATATTGCGAAAATTTGGACTAGTATCGATGGCTCAGAGGTTTTTCGACCATTATTTCAACTACTGCAAACTGAGTACGACGGGGACGCAATTAGTGTTCAACGAATCGTCGAGTGTGCTGTTGAGAACGACCCCCAAAACGCCTGGAACGTGTTAATGAATATGGATCAAGAGACGCAGGAACGTATTCACCGTGGGATTCTGAATGTTTGGGTCCGTGTTGATCCATATTTAGCATTCGAATCGGTTGAACAATTTGCGAATAAACAAAGGCATATCAATGTTCGAAATAGTGTATTGTCAGAGTGGTCGAAAATAAATCCAGCAGAATTGATAAATAACGTTCAAAGATTACCCGAAATTCACCATGCAACAGCAATCGCAGATGCAGTGGGCGAGATCGCACGACAAGAATCTGTGAAAGAAGCTATCCGGACTCTTCAGCTGATGAAGCGACAAGGACGAAACGTAAGTCAGACCAGGCATCGACTCGTTTTAGTATGGGTTCAAACTGATCCAGCCGCAGCAGTTGAGTGGATATTGGATACGTCAGAGAATGAGAATGACGCAGAATATTTATTGAACATTGCGATGCCTCGATTAGCGTTAGCCGATCCTGATCGTGCTATGGAAGTAGCTCTTGAACAACCGATCAATGATCCTTTTCATGCTAGTGCGAGCGGATTCGACTACCAGGTGATCGATACGTTAGCATCCGCTGGTCGGTTTGAGGAAGCACGGACAATGTTGGAAAGAGTTAGAGAACCCCTACGATGGCGCTCGTACTACCTATTTGGTTTAAATTTGCTCGACTTCAATAAACCGGACGACGTACTAGAATTAATTCATGATCGATGGAACGTCGATCAAGAGGACTACTTTAGTACGTTTGCAGTATTCTGGCTAAAACGAAATCCTTCCCAATTAGTCGAATATATTGGACGACTTCCCACCGAAGAAATGCAGAGAAGGGGCGCACGCATTATATTAAAATACCGAGATGTAGACTTATTGTTGACAGAAAACCAGATTGATTACTTAAATAAATATATTGGAAATATTCAAGAGAAATAGTACCATACTTGCAGATTTGAAACGGAATTCGACACATTTAATTCTCATCAATCAAACGATTGCCAGTGCATTGAAATGAATGACATAAATAATTTAGTTCAAAAACGTCATATGAGTGTTAAGAAGCTGGTAAATTTCATCTTTGGTTTGGTCGCGGGTTGCTGCGTTGGTGTTCTTTCGTATGTATTGCTGGTTGTCTTGTTTGAACCTGCTATAACAGATTCTCGAGAGGAGAAGATTAGGTTAGGTGATGACAACTCACGCGTTTTTTCTGCCATAGAAGATGTTATTCGCACTGTAGCACAAGATCCTAGCTCATCTTCACGGACTCAACACTTACTCTCCCGAATTGGTGAGTTAGACAGAGAGGAAATGATAAAGTTGATCGACCTGTCTATTGGCACACGTCGGAGTTCCATTCTCGCCGAAGTTCAAGATTTGATGATGGCGGAGCTGGCGCGTGGTCACCCTGAAGACGCACTAAGCAAGATTTGGGACTTTCCCTTCTCAAGATGGACAGAAATGATCGAGATTGTGTTTAGTGAATGGGGTCATGCTGATCTAGAACAAGCATTACAAGCTGTTGCTGAACTTCGTGGAGTTTTCTTGGACACCGCGATACAAACTATCTTAACTGAACGAGACGATGTCTCTGACCACGCGATCATTGACATCGCGAAGTCGCGCCAAATCGAGTTCAACTTCAAGACGTACTTCACGAACAATATGATACTAAACATGTTAGATCAACCAAGTACAGCTTGGAATATGGCAATGCAAGAGGGTGTGGGTGATGTGGGACAAAGCGTTTTGTTGGTGGACGTTGTGAAAGCATGGTTTCTTGAGGACGGATGGGAAGTTTTGAACTATCTTTACGAGAGTCTGTATCAAAACAACGCACGATTATTTGACGAATTGCTTAATTCCATCGTGACAGAAGACCCGAAATCCGCCTTCGAGTTCGCTCTGAACTCACCACAGGTCCGACGCGAAATCTTTCTTCCAAGACTTTTGAAAATATGGGCGGACACAGATCCTCAACAAGCTTTCCATTCAACATTTCAAATAGACAGATTATCCAGTCGTGAAATAGCTCAAAATACGGTTGCAAACATTTGGGCGAGACAAGACCCATCTGGATTCCTAGAGCACATAGGAGTCTTACCGCGGGAGTTGTTTCGGCAAAGTTTACCAGTAGCTATTCGAAAGCTTTCTCAGTCTGCTCCGAGAATAGCTGCTGAACGCGTTCAAGAGCTAAAGGAACAATTCGGCAATGTATCGATTGATACGGAGTTTGCACTAGTTGAAGAATGGGCGAGTGTAGATGCTACATCCGTCGTCGAATGGGTCAATAACAATGTCGAAGAGAATAGTCAGAAACATGCTCGCATGATGCAACGCATTGTGTCCCGCTATGCACTTGTCAACGCTGAAGAAGCAATGCTCATAGCACTTTCCGAAGCTCCCCACGAGTTTCATGATGGGATAGGCTTGGAAACTTTTGTAATTAGTTCACTAATAAGAAGTGGTGAGGTCGAACACGCGCTCAGTTTGCTGGATCAAGTTCGCGAGTCTGCTCGATTGTCATCGTTCACGAGTATCGGTAGAGCTCTTCTAAACTCCGATGGGGTCGACGCTCTGGTTGCGTTGGCAAGACAATTACCAGAAAAGGATCAATCGAATTACTTCTATGCTCTTTCACATGATTGGTTACGACGAGACCCACAGGGATTGGTGGACACCATAGCAACGTTCCCGTCCAGTGCAGTACGAGCTGAAGTAGCACAGTATATAATGAAAAACCATGCTTCTCTTTTGAATACACTTACTAAAGAACACCTTGATCTCTTGGATTCTATTGAGGCTAGCACATTCGATAAGCCTCTCTGAATCTACAGGTTCAAATGGGTTTGCGTATGGTTTGGGACAATCTACCATTTGTAAAGCTTTTCGCACCTTTTTTTCTATTCTTCGTACATTTGTACTCGTTCTCGGCAGTGGTTCGTCGGTACAACGTGCCGTTTTTCAACATCGCGCACGCGACGGCTAGTAAACGATCGGCGACGGAACGTAACGCTCGACCAAGGGTATGACCTCGCGTCCTCAGTGCTTCGTATCGTTGGCATAGACGAAATCTGCTTGTGGAGCGACGCGAGCCGAGTGGTACATACTGTCCAAGAGCCGTGGATTCGCGGCTCGACGGAGTTGAACTCGACAGGATTTCCTCGATCTTTTGGTAACGGGAGCGATTCCAACGAGACATCACAAGGCTGCATAATCACGGTTCTGGATCAAGACTCCCGCGTCTCCAAAAAAATTGGCAAGCACGAATATGCCAACACTTGGTATGGAGGCGAGGATATCGTGATCGGTAGTCTCGGGGCTCGTATTTGAAGCACTAGTAGTGGGAGCTTTGATCGTCAAGCTTTCTAGTTTCGTTTCGAACTTGAGCACCACCTCTTGGAGGTGTTGATGGACGAAGGCTAATTGCTGGAACAAGAGAGTGATTTTTTCTTGTAATAGTCGTGCCGTCGTGGTTGCGACTGGTAACCGCTCGGCCCGCAACTACTCAAGGACCTGGACAGCTTGAAAGCGACGAATCTTGTGGGCTTTAAGGATGTTCTCGACCGAGTGGCTTTCGCAGTTGTTGGGCGGACCTCTGGATTGGGCATATACTACCTCAGTGCTCGGACAACAGGTAATCCGATATCGGTACCAAATGAGCTTTCGAAACGGGATAGTAGATCCAGAGACACCGTCGAATCTTGAGTGCTAAGCCTAGTTTGGTGCGTAGCAAGTGTTCGCGCAACTCAAGCAAATCTGCATCCGGTGTTTCCAAGATCCAAAACGCTTGAGGCTCTCTGAATAGCACCACGCTAACACCAACGCGTCGCTCCGGTCGTCTTACGCAACCGCCAGTGAATAGCGGAAAGCGATCCGCTTGTTTCGGATTGATGTCAAACCCACTAAAACCTAATGCCAACAAACATTCAACTACTCGTTCGCTCGAAGTTTCTTCTCAGACCAACGGGAGCAGGAAAGTCGGCGATGTTGGTGTATTTACTCCAGCAAATGGTGGCACGACACCGTCCACGGGTGTTCATCATCGAAGCTGGAGGCTCGTTTACTTTACTTGGAGAACACTTCAAAGCACACGATCTATCGGTGAACCAAATCACCCTCAATCCAGATGCGAATGTGTCTTTACCGCCATTTTCTGATGCAATCGAGGTGTTGGATGCTGACTCTACACATTTGGATACAGAACAAAGCGACGGGGAACCATCCAGTCGAGATCGATTAGGCGAAATGGAAATTGTGGCGCGCGTCATGATTACGGGTGGGGACGCACGTGAAGACAGCAAAGTTTCTCGAGCAGATCGATTGCTCATTCGTAGTAGCATCATTAGAGCAGCAGAACAGGTTCGAAGTGAGGGTAGGGAGCAAGTTCTGATCTCGGATGTAGTAAAAGCGTTTGCAATACGTGCTCAAGATGTCAATCTTCCTGCACCCCGACAATTACGCGCCCAAGAGATGGCAGATGCGATGGCCCTATTTACTTCGGGTACCGCGAATCATTTCTTCAATCGCGAGGGTGCTCCTTGGCCAGATGTCGATGTGACAATCTTAGAAATGGGGTTATTAGCGAGGGAAGGGTACGAAGATCAACTCACCGTCGCATACTTGTCGATGATGAGTCATATCAATGACTTAGTCGAAAAGATGCAACATTCCGATTAACAGACGAGGGACACTTGATCACGACGCATCCTTTACTCGCAAACTATGTTGTGAAGATTACCAAGATGTGGCGCAAACTTGGAGCTTGGTTCTGGATCGCGACACAGAACCTGGCGGACTTTCCAGACGCAAGTAAACGTATGTTAAACATGATGGAGTGGTGGTTGTGTTTGGTTATGCCAAAAGAAGAAGTCGATCAGATTGCTCGGTTTCGAGAATTGACTTCCGCACAACGTAATCTATTGTTATCGGCGAAGAAGGAACCAGGCAAATACGTTGAGGGTGTTGTTTTGTCTGACAACTTAGAAACACTGTTTCGAAATGTACCACCTTCGTTGTCGTTAGCTCTTGCGATGACCGAAAAACACGAAAAAGCGCAACGGCGAAAGATTATGGACGAACTTGGATGTTCTGAAGTAGAAGCGGCTTATGCAGTAGCTCAGGAAATTTCTCGAGAAAGAAAAATAAAAGAATAGTGCTAATACTTGGTGACTCTGATATTGGAAAAGTTATCTAATAAAAACTGAGCTCGTTTGAATCAATTAAACTCTTGAAATAATATATATTTATGAAGACTGAGTCTTTCCCGTCGCTTCGGATGATCGGTGGAGTGATGCTTATCGTAAGCAGCACATTTATTTTGAGATTTGTCGTTGCGCTTTTCATTTCAAGTCAAGATTCTGAGGAACGAACCTCGAACAGTAGTGAATTCAGCCCTCATACCGAAGAGTACACAACTACAAAGGCATCAGAACTTAAGTTACAACTGATAGAGAGTCAGACACAGAAGAACTCTCATTTTGACCGTCGGTATACGTTGCACAATCTCATCGAAACAGCCGATTCTCAAGATCTCGAACTCTATTTCTCGCAAACGAAGAGTCTGGTAAGTCCAAATTTCATGAGAGAGGCTCAAGATCAGATCATTCAACGTTGGTCCGTATTAGATCCGCCGAAGGCACTAAGTTTAGTCTTAGAAGAATTTAATTCAGAAAGACAAACACACTTGATACAGCTAGTCTTTCAAGAGTGGTCACGCACGAACTTGACTGCAGCTATAAAACATGCCCAAGAACTCGATAATGACCTTATCGACTTTGTTGTCGACAGTATGGTCACTTCCCGAGAAGATCTTTCCGTAAAAGAAAGACGCGACATCGCTCGCCAATTTGACCGTGAATGGCGCGCAATTGCAATATTAGGTCAGGAGTCCACTGATGCGGTCATCACAGCTCCGGCGCAAGAGTGGACAGCATTCATACGCGAACACCGAGATAAATTGAGCGATCTAGATGAAGCTCAACGACTGATGATGGATTACGTTGCTCTGTCCTGGGTTAATCTCGAAGGTACAAACGTAATGAACCACTTGCGCGAAGAACTGCCACGGACTCATTCGTTGTTAGCGACAACTGAATTTGTTGCTCGAGAGCTAATGGAAACCCAACCTGACAAAGCGTTGGAACTAGTCGTTTTTGTCGCTAGTATAGATCACGACCTAGGGTACCAAGATCTCGCGATTGAATTAATTGGTTCGTGGGCCGGCAATAGTCTAGATCAAGCTCTGAACGCAACACTCGAGATCGAAGCTGAGTCTTTACAGTGGGAGTTGCAGAAAAAGGCTTTAGAAGCTGCTGCTGAAATAGATGTTTCCAGTCTTTTAAGTAGTCTCGATAGACTTCCGGAACATCTCCGAGATCGAGCTCATGCATTAGCAATCGCAGAAATAGCAAAGGAGTCTCCTGAATCAGCGGCGGAAATGTTGCCCAATGTCTCCAAACTCGAAGAACGAAAGCTAGTCACCGAAGCGATCGTAAAAGAATGGGTGAAAAAGGACATTGACGCTGCTATTCGATGGATAGAGACTACTTCAAGATTACCAATCAGTCGCGATGAGCTTAAAGAAACTGCTTTTCGAGAACTTGTAGCGTTCGATTGGCATTTAGCATTTGAAACAGCACTATCGCTTCCTGTCAATTCCAAAGGAGCTGGATGGGAAGGCACTGTTGTCCAATGGCTCGCGAACCGTAATTCAGATTTAGCAGAGTCTTTGTTAGTAAGGGTGCGACCTGGACGTGGTAGAGTTGAAGCGTTTGACGGCATCATATTCAATGCGCTGCACGACCGTGACTATTAACGAGCTTTAGATGTCTTCTTGCAACTTTGTGAACTTGAAGAACACTCAGATCAGAGCATATTCCTCATGCCACTAACCCTCACCGTACCGGATCTCGTTTTTTCATCGATCGACAAGATTGCATCCAGACGAGCAAAGGTCGAGGTTGCCGATTGGCTGATTTATGAATATGCAAACAGTGATATGTTTACACCGGAAGAAATGAAAAGTATCAGGCAAATCGCAAATTTAAGAAAGGAATAGGGGATCTTTGAGTCTAAGACTGTTTCGAGCCATACTAGTCGTAGGGTTGAGTCAAACAACATGGGCTCAGAAATCAAAACAACATCGCTAATTGCTCGCTTATATGAAAATCTATTTCATCCAAATGTGAATAGAACAATATAGTGAAAAATGTTATTTCCAGATACTCGACTCGTTCCGTTACGTTTACTGATGATTCAATCAAGATCAGTTTAGTAATGAACGTTCAAGTCCGTTCTATCCGTCATACGAATTTTCAATGATCCACCGTTCTGGTATGACTGTTTCACGTCGCAAGCTATCAAAGCCACTACTTGGTGTAGTAGTATCCGTCATAGCACTCAGCGCGTTCTTCCTGGGATTCGCTACCCAATACATTGTTACCTCCTCTTTTCAAAAAACACCTTCCATCTCAAGTGAGGATCAACAACATTCAGTCGGTCAAACCATCGTAGTCGAAGAACTGAGTACACATCCTGTTGTACAGTCTTTACGGGATTTCGAGGATTCAGTTCGATTTAGCAACCACTTTGACCGAACTGGAGCTCTTCTTGATTTACTAGTTCTTGCTGACAGAAACTCACTACAAGAGTATTTGATCGAGTCCAAAAAACTGGCAACCCATCATTTTCGAAATCAAGTTCAGACAACCATCATTCAACGTCTGTCTGCTATTGATCCTAGACTTGCTCTCTCAGTAGTCCAAGAACAATTTACTGGTACTGAACATCGATCTTTCTTAACCACAATATTTGCAGAGTGGTCTGTGGTCAATCTGCAGGAGGCAATTGCTGAAGCGAAAGTTCTGGACAACGAACAGAGAGAGATCGTCGTTGCCAGCATGGTACATTCTCGAGACGATTTGACTGTGGAGGAAAGACGAAATATTGCGCGTCAGTGCAACAGCGATTGGGTTGCGATAAATGTACTTAGCGACGGAAACGAAGCGAGCATCTTTACGAATCCAGAGCAAGAGTGGCTTACATTCGTCGAAGACAATCATGATCAATTTTCAAATCTCAGCGACACTCAGACTACGGCGTTAGGACACATACTCCTCGCTTGGATAGAGCGAGACGGCCTTGAGATATTGGATCCAGCGATTCTTTCGTTGCCACCAAAGTTTTCGTTACTAGAGACAATCACGTTTGTCACCGAAAAACTACTGAACAGTACGCCATCGTTGGCTTTGCATCTCTCGTTGAAGATGGTCGAAAAAGATGATCAAAACCATAGATTTCGATATTTGGCAAGAAGTATTGCTGGTCGATGGGCAGAACATGAACCACTCCGAGCACTAGAGGCGACAGTCAACGTACCCGGACGAGCGTTGCGAGGAATATTGCAACGTAGTGTAGCACGTCAATGGGCTAGGCATGATCCCAAAGCATTGCTTGGCATCGTTGATACTCTACCAAGTGATCTACAGGTTATGGTTCGTCAGCTCGCGTTGGTTGCGATTGCGGCATCGCAGCCAGAAAGCGTTGTTAGCATGCTTAGTGACTTTTCAATTCGTAAAAATAGAGATGTAGTTGCAAGAGCCATCGCAGTTAACTGGGCAAGAACAGATGTTTCCAAATTATTTGATTGGATTGACACCGACAGTAACGTTAGCCACATTCAGGATGAACTTTATCGAACAGTGTTTAACCAATTAGCTCGCTCCAATCCAGTTTTAGGTGTGCAGGAAGCAATGACTCGACCTGTAGCCAACGATGGTGAGGGATGGGAGTCTACCGTCATCATTCGTCTAGTACTTTTGGGCGAGGTAGATACTGCCGTCAAATTGTTACCGCAAGTTCGTTCTGGGATCACTAAAGTGATGGCGTATCGCAAGGTTATTGAACATCTCATTGACGAGCAGTACGATACCAAATTAGCCGTGGATCTTTATCTTCAATTGGGTCAAAATGAAGTCACCAAAGTTCGATATTTAGCTAGTCAACTTACACAAGTTGCGCCTCGGCATTTGTACGAAGAACTCGACAATATAAAACCTAAACGAATACGTGATTTCGTAGCCGGAGCGCTTTATTCTCACAATCGACACAACGGAACGTTTACTGCCGAAGAATTGAAGTCACTCGAAGCGATTATCCAGAATGGAAACTGATGAGTTTACATACCGAAGAAGGACAGTGGTTTTGCACCATTGAGATGAGAATCTGCCAATGCACGAACGCGATGCAAAAGAGTCACTCGCCAACATTCTTCAATACTTATCCGAGGAAGCAGTAAAAATTCTTCCCGAGCCAGTTGTTGATCTCGACGTTACTCCGCTGATTCTTCATCCCAGCGAGTTGCAAGCACCTTCTCGAGCTCTGTGGTAGGTAAATCGAGTTGTACGATACATCCCTCGGTGTCGATTAAGAACTTTTTAGGTATGTAATTCACGCCGTAGGCGGTTGCCATCGGTGCTTGCCAGCCCTTCAACTCACCATCGTCCGATGCGTCTATCACATCGATCCATGGTAGTTCGTTTTCTTCAAACCCAATTTTCCAATCTTCGTGGGTGCTGTCAATAGAGATGGTGACAATCTCAAAACCTTCGTTCTGATACTTCGAATACATCTCTTTTAGTGCAGGAAAGCTGTCGACGCACGGACCGCACCAAGACGCCCAAAAGTCGACTAAAACTAGCTCGTTTTCTTTCAAAACGTTGTGTAGCGACACCGTTTCACCTTCGAGATTATCGAGCGTAAACGGTGGCGCAAGTTGGCCGGGAATGACCGTTCCTTCGTTTTGTATGACGGAGATTCGCTGAACAACTTCTTCGATCTGTGGTGTGATGTGTAGCGCAACAAATTCTTCGCTGAATCGGGGTTCTAATTCCTTAAGTGCTGCAAGTTTTTCTTCATCGCGGTCGTATCCAAAAGGATCAAGTTGAAATGCCATCCATGCCAAGATTAGGTCGTCCGTGTTTTGCATGGTTGGTAAGAGTAACTCAATTCGTCTATCTGCAATTTGTTGCTGAAGTTCTTCGATACGCTCATAACCGGCTGGATAGCGTGAAGTACTACCAATATCGGCTGCTACAGAAGACAAATCAACGTGTTGACACTCAGCAGCTGGAGGATTAATTGTTGCGAAACTTATAGAAGGTATTTCGTGAATCTCTTCTTCGGAGTCTGCCGCATCCACTTCTAACTCTTGATTTGTTTCGTCGTTAACTTCAAACGACTTTGCAAATTCAGCATAAGCGAGGTGTTGTTGTTCAAGAATTTGTAGGTATTCCGGATCATTCACCCAATTAGTGACTAACTGAGTATGAAGCCCTTCTCGGTCAGCAGATATTATGATCGCCTCAGTATTCTCAACTTGTTCGATGCTGTAATTGAATCCGGGTTCAAATATACCTTGTATCAGCGTGATCATGGAGTAACTATTGAATTCCTCAATCCACATAGAAAACAGCGTTGGTTTATCGAGATCCCCTTCGATCGAGAACTCACCGTTGTCCAATAAAACGGGTCCGTACGACGTGTATTGGGTCGAGCCATCGAGTTCGTAAGTTCTTCCATAAACTCGCACCATTGTTAACTCAGGGTGATAGTCTCTAAACTGTTTAAGGTCGCCAGAAAACGTAAATTTGCGTTCAGGATGTGTCGACCGATGATCCGATCCTTTTAAATAAACTTCCTGCGATTCCAAGTTGTCGAGTACTTTGAACTTGTTCCTTGAATTAGGTTGAAGTAATAACTTCGTTGAGCCAATCATTTCCTCTTCTTTCCAGACACTCAATGTGACCTTTACCGGTTGGTCTATCGAACCTCGCAGTCTGACTTTGCGGTTTTTGAATTCCCCAGAGGCTATCTCCATCCCTGGTGTATCTTCGGTTTCATTGATTCCATCGGCTACAACCGTCGCACGCAGCTCCTGTATGTTAGTCGGCTCATCGGCGACGTAAATTACTTCGCCAGTAAGGATGAAAGTGTTTTTTTGTGAACCTGAGTCACTAAACATCTGACAACCTGAGATCGTCAAAGTGATTGCAATCAGACCAAGAACGGGTAATAGAAACTTTTTCATGATAGTTTTCCTGAAATAGTAGTGGGCAACGCGGGGCGAAGCAATTGAACTGGAATGTGTGGGTCTTGTTCGGTATCTACTCGTGAAGTTTATCGACAGGATTTAAGAAGAGACTTCAATTACAAAATCCGCTAGCATTTTACTTCAAGTGGAGCAATGCATCTACCCAGTTTATCACGACAACCAGAGTATGAAAAACGAACAATTCACGAGAAATTTACCGTTTAACGTGTTTGAAAGCGGAATGTCCCACTAGGAT
>JAAXGW010000025.1 GCA_012267385.1 OMG group bacterium | reverse complement strand
AATCCGCCGACACCGAGACCCCATACAACTCCCGGACCATCTCGCGCAGGCGCCGAGTGGACCTCCCTCGCGCGCACCAGTGAAGCACCTTGTCATCAAATCCCGGCCAGCGCCGAGCGTACTTCTCGACTCACTGCGGTGCCAACGTACCCGGACGATCGCGAGGCACTGCTCACGGCATTGAGCCACGGTCCGTCAGAACCGTCTGCGCATTGTGTCCATGGCGCACGTTACCCGATTCTTGTTCTCCCGACTGCGATCAAGGCACGTCCCGCTCCGCTAATTTTCGGCGCAGCTCCGCCATGAACTCACCACTCTCAAATAAATCGGTCAGATCTTCCTCCCCTATAATCTGATCCAGTAGCTCGTCCGTAATGCGAGTGTTAGGTTTGGATGTCGTCATATGGACACTCCTTTAAAGTCCAATACTGGCGACGAATGTCGCCACGTACTATCGATTACATGATCCAACCCATACACGGAATTTATGACAGTCCCAAAAAAGCTTCTCGTTACTTCGCCTCTCAGCAGCCCAACGGTATGCGCTCATAGATCGATGGCGCCAGTCTTATCCGGTAGCCTTAATGTGTCCCTTGCTCGGCGTGTTTCGGAGCCAGTACGACGCTGGGATCGAGCGTGGTCGGGAATCGAAGTATGCCGCTGCGGATCGCCGGTTAGTGGTGCTCATGCGAAGTTGGCACCAGGAGTGGGGAGGCCTCTTAGGTTATCGGCGCATGCACGCCTGTTTACAGGAGCAATATGGCGAAAGCATCGGCCAGCATCGAGTGCGTCGGTTGATGCGTTTGGCGGGGTTCATGGGCATTCCCAAGAAACGTCGGCGGCAACGGCGACCAGAGCGCAACGATCGCAACCTACCCGATTTGCTGCAACGCGATTTTTCGGCCACCGCACCGAATCGGGTTTGGGTCACGGACCTCACGGAACGGAAGACGGGAGAAGGTAAGTGGTCTCGGTACGTGATCAAAGATCTTTACGAGGGTGCCATGGCGGCGTGGAAAACGGGCACTCGGCCAACGGCCGAGGGGGTCACCTCAACGGTGGAAATGGCACTCGTGCAGCGACCTGAGAGTCGTGGCGCGATCTTGCATTCGGACCACGGTAGTCAATACACCAGCGAACGGTACCGTCAGTGTTGGCAACAAAATGGTTTGCAGATCAGTATGGGCAGAGTTCGGACCTGTGCTGACAACGCGTCCGCAGAAAGCGTTTTTGGACAGCTCAAACGAGAACTAGTACGGCGATGTCAGTTTCGGACTCGGCAAGAAGCAACCGAAAAAATCAATCACTACTTCTTGAACCTCTACAATCCTTGGCGACGCCCGCCACTGCTGAACAACAAATCTCAAGCGATCGAAGCATGCAATTCAAGGAAACAAAATGCTGTTTGTTGATCAAAAAGTGACTAAAAAAAGTGTCCCCGAAAACCTACGCAGTCCCAAAAGAGTCCATCGATTATCCAGTTGTTTTTAATCAAAAATATGCGAGTGATGAACAGTGGTATGTGTGCCAGAAAGATCGGTACTAACACCAACAAAATAGTCTTGTCCAATAAACTCCACTCGGAAATGTCAAGCAATTCAGCGAATTTGGATTTCGGTGCTGCATAGTAAGCCCCTATTGGAGCGTTAGATTTTTCGTCTTTTGAGCTCATTTCAAGGGATCGAATCAAATAGTTGTTTTCATCGATTGTCTTGGATGGACAAGTTTATTGTCAAACGACACCACTCGTCGATCGCTTGGGATATCTACGGAATCTTGGCATGGAAACTCAATCTACATTCGAAATTTGCTAAAACTATCGATTCAGTCGATACTAGTGCTGTTTGCGTGAGAGTCGGTGAAATCTTCATTTGAACTTTCGTCAAGCTACGCCCGGTCAATCAGGTGTCACGTGCCAAGAACATCGATTCAGGATCCACACAACTGTATTTATTATTAACAAAAGAGCAAATCCGATAGCCACATAAAAGAAACAGCGTCTCGGAAGGGGTTGTCCAGCTGGTCCACTGTTTTTACGGGACATTCAGAATAAGCTAACAGCAGTGAACCAACTAGCAATCACCAATATTCCGTCAGTGAGTAGGTTGCTCGTAATAATGAATCTGTTGATGATTGAAAACGAGCTAAGAGCTCCCAATATCACAATACACAGTGCGAAGACTATCCAATCTTTAAACTCCAAGCAGATATATCCAGATACTCCGAAAACATGATATTCGGAGTAGCGTAATAAGCATCCAGTGGTGCCTAGACTCTTTGTCTTGAGACTTCAGTTCAAATTTCAACAAAGAAGATTGAACTGCTCGAAGTTGTCCTGTTCGCAAGATTGAGGTAGGATCAGACAAGCCTACGGTTGCGACGTAATCTTGCGACCGCTAATCTTGGGAGACCAAATCACTTTCAACGTCTGCGCGAATCATCGATTCTGTTCGTGAAGTAGGGTCGCCCCATCCCCCTCCTCCAGGTGTCTCAAACACTAGAGTCGCTCCAGCTGGAATCCACTCTTTGCCTTTTCCACTGTATTCCTCGCCCTCTTTTAGATACACTCGACCGACCGCACCATCCAAACCACCACTTCGACCGCGGGCTGGATGCTGTACTCTTTCAAACATCTTTGAGAGCACAAAGGGAGCTTTGTGCGTATGCGCAATTTCAATGATCTGACCTAAGCCACCTCGGTGTTTACCTGCTCCACCAGAGTCTTTCAAATATTCTCGGCGCAAAAATACCAAAGGTGACGTAATCTCATTCACTTCTGTTGAAGTGGTTCTGACACCAGAAGGAAACGCAGTAGTCGACAATCCATCTTTGTGAACGCGAGCACCCGTTCCACCGTTAAAGATTGGATTAATCACAAATTCTGGCGCGTTGAAGTTCATGCTTGCTGTCGAATCACTCATGAGCACCGGATTCCATATACACGAAGCCCCTTCACAAGGAACTTCGTCCGGCAAAACCTGACTGAGACACCCTATTACCACGTCAGGTAGCATCTGTCCTAGGGTATGACGAGCAGACACTGCACAGGGCGGTTCTGCATTCAGAATGCACCCAGCAGGTGCTACAACCTCTATTGGTGCTAACGACCCTGCATTGTTCGGAATGTCATTTCCGATTAAACATCGAACTCCAAAAGAGGCGTAAGCTTCGCAGTACGGAAGCGGAACATTAATGCCATACCTTGAAACACCAGAAGTGCCAGTAAAGTCGATTACAATTCGATCACCGATGATTGTGAGTGCGCAAACTACCTGAACAGGTTGGTCGTACCCATCAACAGTCATGTCATATCGATAAGTCCCATCTTGTAATTTCTGAATCTCCTGGTGCATTGCGACTCTCGACGTATTCAGGATCATGTCACTGATGTTCGAAAGGTCGTTGAGTTGAAACTCATTCATCGTGTCAATGAGCTTTTCTGCACCTACATTGTTGCAGGCAGTCAATGAATACAAGTCTCCCTCAGCGACAACGGGATCGCGCACGTTTGCGCGAATCAAACGCAACAATTCTGACTGTACTTGACCCTGCTTGAATAGGTAAGTTATTGGAATCTGAATGCCTTCTTCATAAACTTCGTTCGCATCTGGTCCAAAACCACGACCTCCAACATCGGCAATGTGACTCGTAGATGCAAATAACGCTACAACCTCACCGTTCAGAAACGTCGGTGTCACCAATGTGAAGTCATTGAGATGGCCAGTAGCGAGCCACGGGTCGTTAGTAAGTAGTACATCACCTTCCTTCATCTTTGAAATCGGTACTTCCGCAAGAAAATTCGGTACAGATCTAGCCATGGCATTCACATGCCCTGGAGTACCCGTAATGGCTTGTGCGAGCATCTCGCCCTTGGTACTAAACACTCCGGCAGATAGATCACCAGCCTCACGAACCACTGGTGAAAATGCAGTACGCATCAGTGTCTGTGCCTGATCTTCAACGATTGCGAGTAACCGATCCCAGACCAATTGTCTTTCAATATTTCCTACTAAACTCACGTGGACATCCTCTCAAGCGATAAGTGGTTAGATGGTATCAATTTGCGCACTTGGTAGCCCAGCGGAACCACTGTAGTCGTATGCTTTTCAGTTATCAACGCAGGTCCCTCTACCGCTGTGTCAGGGCTTAAGGTCTCGCGTCCGACGACGGTTGCTTTATGCGTACCGTGAATGTCAACTAGTTCATGTATCTTGAGAGATTCATTGACGGACGCTGAGTCGTGTCCGCTGTCTTCCACACTCTCTATTCCCTGAGTCTTGGTAGAAACATTTAACGTCCAACTCATCACCTCAATCTCGGCACCCGGTATCAATTTACCGTACAACTCCGTGTAAGTATTCTCAAAATTTTGCTGTAACAGTTGTCTATTGATCGAGTCCGCTCCAAAGGATACAGTGACTTCATGACCTTGTCCGACATAACGCATAAAAGCAGTAGCTGTTTCCGTGACTTCCTCAGAAAACTGAAGCGCAGATGCAACTACCGCATTTGCTTCCTCGCGCATGTCCTGGATGATTTCATTCACAAGCTTCTCATCAAATTCGGACAGTAATAGATGCCGGCTCCGAACGACTTCGTAGGAAATAGGCGCGAAGATAAAGCCAATCGCTGAGCCAACCCCCGCCCCTTCGGGAATGATCACCCGAGCTAAGTTCATCTTTTCTAGCATTCGAGCAGCATGAAGGGGAGCAGCTCCGCCAAAGGCAATCAATGTACGATTATGGACGGACTTTCCCCATTCCGTAGCATGACTCTGTGCCGCGGCGGTCATATTTTCGTCGACAATCTCAGAAATACCCAAAGCAGTATCTTTAAGTGATAGCTCTAGAGGGTTCCCGACCTTTGTAGATATGGCTTGAGTAGCCGCGGGCGTGTCTAACTGCAGCTGCCCGCCGGCAAAATTATTTGGATCAAGCCGACCTAAAACACAATCCGCATCTGTTACGGTAGGTTCGGTGCCTCCAGATCCATAGCATGCAGGCCCCGGTGTTGAACCAGCACTTTCAGGACCGATCTGAATTCGACCCAATTTGTCAACCTGTGCGATGGATCCACCGCCAGCCCCAATTTCCACCATCTCGATTACCGGGATTCTCACAGGTAGTCCGCTTCCTTTCTTAAACCGGTATGTTCGATCAACTTCGAATGCTCGTGAGAGAATCGTTTTCCCTTGATCGAGGAGGCAGAGCTTAGCTGTAGTACCGCCCATGTCGAAGGACAATACTTGATCCAGCGCTAACTCGCGGGCGATTACACAGGCTAGAATCGCACCTCCAGCAGGACCGGATTCGACCAAACGAATCGGGTATTTAGCCGCTGTCTCAAGACTAGTCAATCCACCACCCGAGGTCATCATCAAGTATGGACACCGAAAGTCTAGTGCATTCAACTTTTCTTGTAAGGATAACAGATACTTGCTCATCAAGGGCAACACGTACGCATTCGCGCAAGTTGTCGATAAACGTTCGTACTCTCTGATCTCTGGACAAACGTCGCTGGACAAACTCAAAGGTACAGAATTCATTCGATCGCGTACTAAATCAGCGACCCGCGCTTCGTGGTCTCCGTTGCGATACGCATGTAAAAAGCCAATTGCTACACTTTCAACTTCCTCCTCAAGCAAAAGATCAATGGATTGTTGCACAGAGGATTCATCGAGTGGCACCAATATGTCTCCATTTGCGGTAACGCGCTCCGCTATAGGAATGCGAAGCTTGCGTGGTACCAAAGGAGTCGGTCGTTCAATATTCACATCGTACTGTTCAAAGCGATTCTCGAACGCCATTTCAAGAATGTCTCGATGTCCTGCCGTAGTCAGCAGAGCAGTTTTTGCGCCGCGCCTTTCGATGATGGCATTCGTCGCGAGGGTCGTACCATGTAACACAAGAGAAATGTGCTCAGCACTCACTCCGCTTTCCTTGAAGAGCTGCTGAATTCCAGCAATCACGGCTTCACTGGGATCATCTCGTGTAGTGAGTACTTTTGTTGCATGCAAGCGTTGATTCAGCTGCAATACCACGTCAGTAAAGGTGCCACCAATGTCTACCGCGAGCGCGTTTTTTCCTTTCACTAAATCTCAATTTCTCCTTGTCGTGAACAAGCCTCTCTCTACTAGAAGGACTGCGATCACCTATCGTCTATAACAAGTACTAGGGCTTTCCAATATAATCGTTGCTCAACTGGCAATGGTCGTCTGTTGGTACTGCCTGATTATCTTAGCGAAACCGTAAAGAATCTGGCAAATAAGACCAGCAGAGGGGATAGCCTGAGGTCTCCAACTAAACAGTGTGCACATTTGTTTTAAGTTATGCCTAACGACATAAAGCTTATTTCTGGCACCTCTCACGAACAATTTTCACGTGATATAGGCGAACATCTTAGCCTTCCACTCACTAAAACAGAGATCATTCGTTTTGGGAACGACAACATCATGTTTCAGTGCAAAGAAAACGTGCGAGAGTCCGATGTCTTTGTGGTCCAGACTTCGCGCTCGCCGTTGTCGGACTATATTGTAGAACTGCTGGTTATTATCGACGCGTTGAAACACGCTTCAGCGCGTCGGATTACTGCAGTACTCCCCTACTTTTTCTATGCGCGCTCAGACAAAAAAGACCGTCCGAGAATTTCGATCACCGCACGTCTCATGGCTGACTTGTTGGAAACAGCCGGGGCGGATCGAGTGTTGACGATGAATCTTCACTCACCGCAAGTTGGTGGATTCTTTCGAATCCCAGTAGATCAGTTGAACGCAACTCCATTAGTGTGTGATCACCTACGAACGACTACCAGTCTTTCGAATTCTGTTCTGGTCGCCAGTGATGTGAGCGAGGCTAAGGATTTACGCGAGTACGCGAATCGACTTGATCTGCCTATCGCGATCGTTGACAAACGTCGCGTAGGCGATGATGAACGGGCACAAGCGGTGGGATTGATTGGTGATGTCGATGGAAAGAACGCGCTTCTTGTAGACGACGAGATTGCGAGCGGCGGTACGATGCTCGAAGCAGCTCGATTCCTACAACTTCACGGCGTGCAGCGCATTGAAGCCGCTGCTGTTCATCCAGTGCTTTCGGGACGAGCTCACGAGAGAATTACCGACTCACCGATTGAACGTCTAGTCGTAACCGACTCGATACCCATGGACACTGATGAACCAAGTGACAAAATAGAGACTATAACGGTCGCACCGCTATTTGCAGAAGCTATAAAAGCAATCCACTCGGGCTATAGCGTTTCAACTCTGTTTAAATAAGGGACTTCCGTAGATAGCCCAAAAGCGGCTGTCTAGTCATTCGATAGAGTTTGGAGGCTGGGGTCGGAATCGAACCGGCGTAGACGGAGTTGCAGTCCGCAGCATAACCACTCTGCCACCCAGCCTATTGGATCGCAATTAAATTGTACACGCTCGCGTGTACCTTATTCGCCTCACTTATCGATGAAATCCGATCGCAACACCGGCCAAGCTGACCGCAAATGCATAAACATCGACCATAGCGTTAATGCTGTCGCTACATAAATCATAACGTAGCCCAAGATTGTCCAGGGACTGATCGCTAATGGATTTGAAAGCAACATAATAATTGCCAACATCTGGACTACAGTCTTCGCCTTTGAGATATTCGTAACTGCAACCTGTGACCGTACTTGTCTTTCAGCCATCCATTCACGTAAAGACGACACAAGCAGTTCCCGACACACAATTACCAGTCCGGGCAGTGTTAACCACAACCTCCCGTGCATGCCGACCAGGAGCACTAGCGCAGAGATGACAGTCAATTTATCTGCAGTCGGATCTAGAAAAGTACCAAATCTAGAAGTCTTACCCGTACGTCTTGCGATATATCCATCAAGCAAATCCGTGATTGAAGCAATAGCAAACAACAACCCCGCGATCCATTGATGAGTATCAGAAAATACATAGATCAACACGAATACTGGTATTAACAATATTCTCAACAGCGACAGAGTGTTGGGCGAAAAGATAGCCTTTAGGCTACGTAGCATGGAAAACCTCATGAATTTCAGCTGCTAACTTACGACTAATACCGGGCACTTTGGCGATCTCTGCAATGCTTGCAGTACGGATCGACGCAGTAGAACCGAAGTGCGTTAATAATTGTCGTTTGCGCTTTGGACCGATTCCCACTATTTCGTCTAGTTCTGATTGCTTGCGCGCTCGACGTCGCGCCGCACGGTGTCCGGTGATGGCAAAACGATGAGCTTCGTCGCGTATGTGTTGCAAAAGGTGCATCGATCCGCTCGTCGGGTCTAATGATACGACTCCATCGCCGGCACGCCAAACGACGTCAAGCTCTGGCTTTCGGCCCTCACCTTTAGAGATTCCGAGCAGTACTATATCTTGGTCTGTATATGAAAGCAACAGTTCCTCTACTTTATTAATTTGTCCTCGGCCTCCGTCGATTATCAATATGTCAGGTACCATTCCATCTTCTTTCAGTATACGCTTGAAGCGACGTTCCACGGCCTGATACAGAGCTGCGTAATCGTCCCCAGGTTCAATGTCAGAGATTCGATATCGCCTATAGTCGGACGTAACCGGACCATTCGCGTCAAAGACAACGCAAGCGGCCATTGTCGCTTCACCTTGTGTGTGACTCACGTCGAAACACTCTAGTCTTTGCGGAACTCTGTCTAGTTCTAAGAGCTGTTGCAAATCAAACAGTCTTTCTGATTCATTCTGCCGGGCTTGAACATATGCCGCGAGTGCAAGGTTCGTATTCTCTGTGACCATTTCTTGCCACTTGGCGCGCGATGCGCGAACTTGTGAGGTGACTTCAACGATATGACCGGCTTTTTTTGTGAGCGCTTCCGCAAGAACGTTGCGATCTTCAAGAGACTGCATCGTTAGTACAGTTCGCGGAATGTTTCTTTCGACGGTGCCAAAATAGTACTGCGACACGAACGAACTCAATACACTTGCAGAGTGTGCTTGAAGCTCGTTTTTCGGATACCAATTTCGATGACCCATCAAAATTCCATTTCGAATGAACATACCTTGAATACACACGTGATTTTCTGCTGTAGCAATCGCGAACGCATCAACATCTCCCGAGGATTTGTGCACGTGTTGTTCTTCTTGTACTTGACGTAAATCTTGGATTTGATCGCGTAAGCGCGCAGCTTCCTCGTACTGTTTAGAGTCCGCCAACTCTCGCATTCTCAACTTCAGCTCATCTAATAGCGATTGACTTTTACCCTCTAAGAACAGCTTGGCTAAGCGCAATTCCTGATTATATCGGGTGGGGTCAATTAGACCGACACACGGACCGCTACACCTCTTTATTTGATACTGTAAACACGGACGAGAACGATTCTTGAACATTGAATCCTCGCACGGACGTAACTGAAATACACGTTGCAATAGGGACAACGAATTTCTCACGGCTACGGTGCTTGGATAAGGACCAAAAAACGTGCCACGATCGTGCGTACGACCACGGTGCCGCCTAATTTGAGGATACTCGTGCTCGGTGATATGAATGTAAGGGTAGCTCTTGTCATCTCTGAGGAGAACGTTAAACGGGGGTTTTTCCCTTTTTATGAAAGATTGCTCTAGTAACAATGCTTCTGTCTCGCTCTCTGTGACGGTAAACTGAATGTCTCTCGTGCGTTCTACCAAACGCATCGTCTTTGTCGCTAATCCTGAAGGTCGAAAGTAACTTAACACGCGAGATTTGATGTTATTGGCTTTACCTACATACAACACGCTACTCTGTTCATCCAAAAACCGATAAACCCCACACCTTGCCGGCAAAGAACTGAGCAGTGTTGTCGGGTCTGTTTCCTCAGTAGTTGCTACATCAGTCATCGGTTCCACCGACACCCTCAGGAAAAAGCTTGAAATCCAGTTTGGGCTCGGCCGAGAATCAATGCATGAATGTCATAAGTACCTTCGTAGGTATTTACCGTTTCTAAATTCACTAAATGACGCATCACGTGATATTCGTCAGATATCCCATTAGCTCCGTGCAAATCTCGTGCCATTCTCGCAATCTCGAGGGCTTTTTGGCAGTTATTTCGCTTGAGTAAGGAAATATTTTCTACCGGAAGTCGATCCTCATCTAACATGCGTCCCAGTCTAAGACATCCCTGTAGACCCAAAGTGATCTCAGTTTGCATGTCAACTAATTTAGTCTGGACCAGTTGTCGCGCCGCGAGCGGTTCGCCGAACTGTTCTCGTTCAATCGTGTATAGACGCGCCGCATGCCAACAAAATTCTGCGGCTCCCATTGCACCCCAAGTTATACCGTAGCGCGCTTGATTCAAACATCGAAATGGACCGCTGAGACCCTTAGCATCGGGTAACAAGTGATTCGAAGGTACAAACACATCTTTCAACACAAGTTCGCCCGTATCTGAAGCACGCAAACTAAGCTTTCCTTTAATCGTTGGAGTGGTGAAACCTGTACTGTCGCGTTCAACGATGAAGCCTCGAATGACGCCATCAAGTTTTGCCCAAACAATAGCAAAGTCTGCGATGGGCGCGTTGGTTATCCATGTTTTCGTTCCGTTCAAAACAAACCCACCCTCTACCGACGTCGCTTTGCTCTCCATACTTCCCGAATCGGACCCGTGATTCGGTTCTGTCAATCCGAAGCAACCGATCAGCTCTCCTTTTGCTAACTTCGGCAAGTACTTAAGACGCAGTTCTTCAGTCCCGTATACATAAATCGGATACATTACAAGTGACGATTGGACACTCAACGCAGATCGATAACCCGAATCTATCCTTTCGATTTCCCTTGCAATCAAGCCGTAACTCACATAGTTTGTATGAGCGCAACCATACTCAGTGGGAAGCGTTGCACCTAACAGATTACGCTTCCCCATTTCCACGTAAATTTCTGGATCGAAAACTTCCTTTCTATTGGCTTCAACTACTCGCGGAGTCAAGCAAGACGACGCAAACTCAGCCGCAGATCGTTGAACCAGCCTCTCTTCCTCGGAGAGCTGTTCATGCAAGCGAAATGGGTCCTGCCAATCAAAAGGGTAAGTAGGCACAAAGTTTCCTTATATTGGTTCGTTCAAGTTGAGAAAATATACAGAACGGGAATACAGATCGCTCAAAGTCCTTTACCCTATGGACATTAGCTGAGCATACTTTGCCGCTGACTCAGCTACTTTAGAAAAGTAGTCATCGACATCCCTGTGTGCAATAATACTGCGAGAGCAGTTTATGATCACTCCTAGCCCATCGCTACGACGCGATCGTGTCAATACTTCGCTTAAATCTCCGCCTTGAGCACCAATCCCAGGTACCAATAGTGTTGTCAAGGGTGCAATCTGCCGTACTCGCGAGAGTGCTTCAAGTTGGGTAGCACCTACCACCAATAGAAGATTAGGATTTCCTGCTTGATGGACTCGTTCAGCGATTCGTAAATACACTGGTTGTTCATCATCAGCTTCTTGAATCCAAGCTGAGCCATGGTTACTCGTACGACAAAGCAAAACTACTCCTTTGTCGCGATACCGAAGAAACGGTTCAACTGAGTCCCAACCTAAATATGGATTGACAGTGACCGCGTCTGCGTTGTAGCGCGTATAAGCTTCTTCTGCGTAGCGTTCCGCGGTATTTCCAATATCTCCGCGCTTTGCATCCAATATGACAGGAACAGTAGGATAAGACTCTTTTACATACTCAATTATTTGGGCAAGCTCTTCTTCAAATCCTTGGGCAGCAAAAAACGCGTGATTGAACTTGTAAGCGCAGGCGTATTGACTAGTTGTACGAACGAGAGTCTTAGAAAATTCGAGAAGGCTTGGAAATTCTGAGGAATGATTTGACATCTCGCGCCAATCGATGTCTAAGCCCACACACAAGCAAGAGTTCACACTGTGAGTTCTCGCTTCTAAAGTCTTGATAAACATGTACTACAAACTGACTCTGCTTTAGGATCCATCTACAGTCTTGGACGCTGATTGTAGCATTCGTTCAACTGTATCGACCACAGCGAGAGTGGTTGAGTCTACTTCAAAATTTAACAACCTACCAGTTGAGACGGCACCGAAAGTAGTCCGTCGCAAAGTTTCTGGAATTAAATTTACAACCCCAATACCCGTTTCGCGATCGAAGGAAGCTAGCGTAAGACTGACGCCATCGAGTGCAATGTATCCCTTCGTGTGAAAATATTTCCGCCAAGGACGTGGGACAACAAACTCAATTCTGCGTTCTTTAGTGGAAGGATGCGTCTGTACGACTTCTACCACATCGGCAACGTGCCCTGATAGTAAATGGCCACCAATTTCATCGCCTAGTCGAATTGCGCGTTCCACGTTCACTAAGTTTCCAGCAGACAAATGACGTAGATTAGTTTGGATACGTGTCGCTTCGACGATTTCAAAACTAACCACCGAGTCATCTACGGCTACGACGGTCAAACACACGCCGTTAATCGCGACTGAAGCTCCTACCTCTAGGTTTTGCGTCAATCCAGTTAAGTCAAGTGTTAGTCGATGTACTCCGTTCTCTTCTTCTATCGAACAAACTTGACAGCGCGATGAGACAATTCCGCTAAACATGAGAATTAGGAAGGCTGACCCACGCGACTGAAGCTGTGAAAATTTTGATCGTTGCTTTCGACTAGTCGGGTAATACTCACGTTAAACAGGCACCGAGACACTTCGCTGTAGAGAGTAGATCTTCAATGCAGGAAGTTAGATTAAGACAATTCCTACCTCTTGGGAACAGGCAAGTCGGCTTGTCGTGATTCGGCAAGTGAAGCAAGTGTTCGCCACTCCGTGGACTTCCTCACCGAGTGTCTGGGTTAGTCGAGCCCGCTTCCTCGCTAAATTCCAATAAAAGTCGCCGAAGACCCCGACAACTAACTGTCGTGTCGCCAAGAAATATTAAAGCGCTATAGAGAATTCCAATTGTGAGTCCGATCTAATTACCTTTCGACTCGTTGTATTCACGCCACAGTTCGGCAACGTAGTTCTTGTATTCGATGCGGGTACGCTCATCGTTAATCAAATCGATAAACTGACCTGCCTGTTCTCGCACGCTCTCAAGTACTGTAGTTTCTGGATCAGTACCAATTTCCTCGCGGAGCGCTAACATAGTGGCTTCACTCGCATCTAGATCTTCATTGTAGAATTGAC
The DNA here is from genome assembly GCA_012267385.1 of OMG group bacterium. GTDB lineage: Bacteria > Pseudomonadota > Gammaproteobacteria > Pseudomonadales > Azotimanducaceae > Bin55. The sequence goes on along the minus strand of JAAXGW010000025.1, from coordinate 8,522 downwards.
AAGTTCCTTTGATCAATTTAACTTGTTCAGGATCCCTAAGCTCGCCTTCAGTCGCTTCTAGCGCTCGATCCGCGAATGAGATACACTGGTCGAAATTATCCAAAGAATAGTGAAGGCTCGCTAATGTGTGCAATACCGTAGCGTCCTCTTTGAAACTGACCGCTTCTGTATATGCTACAACAGCTTTTTCTGTGTCAGTTGACCGGTACAACAATAGGGCATATCGGTTCAAATTTTTGAAATTTCGTTCGAAAATTTCTAGATCAAAAGCCTCTTCGAAGACCAGTACGGCGCGAGCGACGGCTTCGTTAGACTGCATCCCGCCAATTAAACTGCTGTAATCACCGTCTGTTTCCAACAATCCAAAATGATAGGCTGCTTCAAAGGCGAAAGCCCAAGTTCCACTAGGTATTTCGTCCGTAGGACCTGAAGTGTCTTCAATTTCTTTTAAGTCGGAGCTCAATTTTGTCCACTGTCCTTTGTCTTCGATGTACTTGAGAACCAAAAACCGAGACAAATCAAGAGCTTTGTAAAGGTATTCATCCTGTTCAGCGGGACTATCCATGAGTTGTAAAACTAGGTATCTGTAAGTTTGCCACAGTTGCTCCCACCACTCTTTTCGTACATCAATTCCTTCTTCTTGTGCCTTGTCAATTGCCCGCAACATCCACTCCACGGTGTTGTAATAATCTTCCAGTTTGCTGTAGACGCTCGCGATGAACACGTAGTTATTAGATCCTTCGTCCCAATCGTTTGTTAGATCCAACCACTGCTGAATGTACTCAAGAGCAGTCTCGTAGTTCACGCCCTCGTATTCTGCAGTCGCATAAATCCTAGCAATCAAATATAGGATATATTCTTCCAAGAAATACTGAATGTTATCCCGGTACTCTAAGATTTTGTGCGCATGTACTAACATCAAGTCGTAATCGTCCAGCTCTAATGCTAAATCCAAGTACCGTCGGTGAAAAACCGCGAGCTCGAATTCGTTCCAGCGTCTTGTTCGTTCCACCTGTCGGTCCAACAGCTCTCTCGCCCTGTCGTAGTCTTTTTCTTCAACAGCTGCGGTGATCTTTTCAAGTTGAAGAAACCACTCTTGAGAAGGGTTTTGTAGCTTTCGTTCCGGTCGTGGATCTTCTGGTTTTTCTCCTGCTCCGCCCGTCTGTGCGTTTATCACTCCGACGAGATGAGATAGTGAATTGTCGGGTTGGACAGCCAACTCCACCCCGAACTCAACAAAGAACCATACTCCGCAGACAATCAAGCAGGTAGAAATTGATCGTTTCATAAAAAAACCGTTTTTTCGTTCCAGTTCCATGTCCATAATGATACTCAGTTAATTCTTGGTATCGAGTTGTTTTCCATCATAGTCAACCAATTCGAACCATCGTTCATCGACTTCCAATCCACTTTCCTATTGTCGTTCTATCGCACACGTCAAATACTCTGTTGTGCGATTAAAGTTTTTAATCTTCACAAACAGGTTTCCAGCAAATGCTAACTCACTCGCCCTCGGTTGTTTATAAGTCTCTATCCATTCATTCAGCCGACTATGTGCTTAAACGTGTTCCTTTTCAGAAAGAAAGCACTGAGCTAATCGAAATAGTACTTCTGCTTCTCTAGAGTGCGCAATATTGTCCCGGTATTCGAGCACATTTTCGAGATGGTCTATAGTCGCCTCGACATCTTGCTGAAATTGCGAGATCCGGCTCGACATGTACGCCAACTTGGCCTTTTCCGATGGGATTTATAGGGATAGCTACCCCCAAAAAATAATACTTGGTTTGGAGACATGCAGAATTTCTAGCTCAGACTCTTCTGCCTTCATCAGTGAGTAAAATTTTTTCCTTTTAAGGAATGCACATGAATTTCAACAAACTTCGAAAGACCTCACTGTGTACTAGGGGGATGCTAGTAGCGGTAATGTGTTTCTACGGACTCATTGCTTCTGGGGATTCTGCAGATATTCAATCACTAGAATTCGATGATTTGAGTAGACTTTTCGGAGAGTCTACTTTGACTTGTGACACTACGGAAGTTAAAGAAATTTTTAACCTCCCAAGCTCTAAAGAGCACGGAAGCTTAGTGTCTGAAATCAATATTGCTCCAATTGACTTCAAACTAAGCAAATTCGTAGAGCCCCCATCATTGCCCACTAACTGGTCAACGCAGAATCGAACGATTAACCCAATCTTAAGGAAATTATCGCCTAACCGACTCCCATATGAGAACGAGCCCAGTTTTTATTTACCCTATTACCGACTCACCGGTAGTATGAGGGAACGTGCACTTCCCATCCATCTAACTTCATCGGGAGCCAACTATTCGGCTAGTTGCACAAACCTGAAACTTACAACTCCTAAACGAGTTGGCGACGAGATTCACACCACTTTGACTGGGAAATGTAGTACACAAAATATACCCAACAATGCTTTCGTTACATGGACTGCTAATATATATTTTTGGAACAATCATGGCCCTGTACAGGGCGGGAGTGGAACGTTTACTGTAACGAAGCGTAAAGTTACCTGGAACCATACGCTTACAGTCGACTGTACGAATGCCAATGGCTGGATCTCTTTAGCTGGAATTGACGTACAAGCTCTTTGGACGGATTGGGGTGATCCCAATTTTCCGCAGGTGGAATGGTCTGCCACCAATTTTGCATCGGCGATTTCAAATGGGAGCGCGAACATCCAAGACTGCCACACAATGATAGCTACGAAAACCGATGGACTCCACTAGCTCCTACTCTCACCATGGTGCAAAAATCTTAAACGTTCTAAACGGTGTGCTGTTGGGTTTTTTGGGGGTATTTTCATGCTCATTGAATGAAATGTAAGTAGGTAATGAAGTTGCCTCAGTTTGATTGACAGTTTGTTTTGGGATTTGCTGTAGAACCATTCTCCACTGAACTTTCCAAAGTCAAACTGCATCACTACTAATTTCTGCTAGCTTTTGATGGGCTTTGGTTTCGTCTTCACCCCGAATATGTTCCTCTACTACCCCGAGGGACTCAATCGTAAGTAAATGAAGAAATGTGATATTTTTCGGTAGTCGACTACTGAGCTTTACCGATTCATTGGGAACCTGTTCAGAAATCTCTTCAGTCGCATCGATCTGAATTGTTTGGACCGCAGATTCTCCGATGATACCGATTACACAGAACAACAAACCTGTGAAAATGGTAATGAGGGACACATGAAACGCGGTAGCCTGATAGTCCCACATGAAATTTCGTCAAGTTCGTTTTACTGTAATCTCGCGATCCAGCAAGGAAGTTAAGATGTCGAGGCATTAAAGTTAGATATGCGTTAAACACACCCGTTCATTTCAATGACTCTGTTTCTCGTGCAAACTCAAACTTTTACTTACCAGCCGTAGCTGTTACCCAGTACAGTTGAACTTACTGAAAATTAGGCTGAATGCGGGATCCCTCAGCCTAGGGAATTACTACTCTTCTTCTAGCTTGTATGTAATTCTATTTTTTCCATCGCTGACTCGAACAGGCTCACCGTTGAGAATTTTTGGTTTGAATTTGAACTTCGAGGCAGCGCGGATTGCGGAACTGTCAAATATGTCAGCTGGTTTTGATTCTAAGACCACTGGATTCTCAACTTTCCCTTCCTCAGTGACGTCAAACTGTAGGATCGCATACCCTTCAATTCCACGCTTCAATGCAGCTGTTGGATAATCAGGTTCAGGTTTGAAGATTGGAATGTACTCTGGGTCGCTGACGCCTGAATCTTCTTCGACTTTCGCAGAATCGGAGCTCTGGCTTCTCCAATGTTCTTTTTCTTCGATAAGTTTTGAAACCAAAAACTCAGACAAATAAAGAGCTTTTTGAAGATAAATATCCCGTTCTGCGGGTTTATCCATGAGTTCGTCTGATAGCTGTCTGTAAGTCTGCCACAATTGCACCCTCCAGTGATCTGGTACTGCAATGCCTTCTTCTTCTGACCTCCCTATCGCACGTCTCCACCACTCCTCAGTCTTGTAATAATCTTCCAGTTTGTTGTAGACACTAGCGATGAAAGGTAGTTAGTAGATCCCTCGTCCCAATCGTTGGTAAGATCCAACCACCGCTGCATGTATTCAAGAGCCGTCTCATAGTCCTTATATTCTTCACGCGCATAAATCCTTGCGATCAAAGACAGCGTTCTTTCTTCCACGAAATACTGAATGGAATCCCGATACTCTAAGCTCTTTTTTGCGTGCTCTAGCACTAGATCGTAGTCTTCCTGAATCAGTGCTATGTCCATATACCTTCGGTGAAAAATCGCGAGCTCAAAATCGCTCCAACGACTCGTATGTTCCAGCTGCCGGTCCAGCATCTCCTTTGCGCTGTCGTAGTCTTCTTCAACCGCCGCGGTAATCTTTTCAAGTTGAAGAAACCACTCTTGAGAAGGGGCTTGCAGCTTTCTTTCGGGCCTTGGATCTTCGGGTTTTTCTCCGACGACAGCAGTTTGTGCGCTCATCACACCTACGAGATGAGCCAATGAGCTGTTAGGTTGGACGACTAGCTCCATACCAAACTCTGCAAAGAACAATGCTCCGCAGACAATCAAACAAATAGATATTGATCGTTTCATAAGAAAACCTAATTAATTGACAATCTCTACCACTAATGATATCCGGTTAGTTCGCGCTATCGAGTTGTTTTTCGACATAGTCAAGCAATTCTGACCATCGTGCGTCGACTTCTAATCCCTCTTCCTTCTGATGTTCTATCGCACGCTCTAAATACTCTTTTGCTTTAGAGTAACTTTTGATCTTTACAAATAAATTTCCGGCAAATGCTAACTCACTCGCCTTTGGATTTTCAACGATCTCTAACCATTCATTCAAGCGACTATGGGCTTTAACGTGTTCTTTTTCTGACAGATAAAGCTCAACTAATCGCAATAGTACTTCTTCTTCTCTAGCGTACGAAATATTGTCCGTGTATTCGAGTACCTTTTCGAGATGGCCTATAGTTGCCTCGACGTTTTGCTGAATGTACGAGATCCGACTGGATATGTACGCTAACTCAGCCTGTTCTGATAGTGTCAATTCAGTCTCATTCGTCCAAATTTCTGCTATCTTTTGTTCGGCTTTGGCATAGTCTTCATCCTGTATGTGTCGGTCTACTACTCCGAGGGATTCGATCGTCATTAAATTAAACGATGTGATGTTTTTCGGTGGTCGATTGTTGGGCTCTACCGATTCTTTGGGAACCGGTTCCGAGATCTTTTCAGTCGCATAGATCTGATTTATTTGGACAACCGATTCTCCGGCTATGCTAATGAAAAAGAGCATCGATAGGAAAAAGCCTGTGGAGAATCGATGTGAGGGACACAGGCGACGTCGTACTCTGAAAATCACATTTGTTATTTCGTCAAGTTCGTTTTAGTGCAATCTTGTGCTCTCACTAGGACGGTTAGGTACTGTGACACTAATGTTCGTTATGCGTAACACACCCGCTCATTTCAATGACTCTAATTCACGTGCAAACTAGACTCAAACTCGTACTTATCAGCCATAGCTGTTACCAGTACGGTTGAGCTAGCTGAAAATTAGGCTGAATGTTGGAATCCCTCAGCCTAGGGCGTTACTGCTCTTCTTTTAGCTCGTATGTGATTCTATTTTTTACGCCGGTGACTCGAACAGGCTTACCGTTGAGAATCTTTGGCTTGTATTTGAACTTCAACGCGGCACGAATTGCGGAACGGTCAAATATGCTAGGAGGTTTAGCTTCTAAGACTACAGGATTCTCGACAGCACCTTCCTCAGTGACATCAAATTGTACGATTACATACCCCTCGATTCCACGTTGCAACGCAATTGTCGGATAATCAGGTTCGGGTTTAAAAAATGGCATGTACTCGCCATCTTGCGACCAAGTCCCAGCACCCAAATCATCGAGACCTAAGTCGAGAGTTTCAAAATCCCAGTCCTGTACTTCTTGACCTACAGTCGAATTAGTTGTAACTTTCGGTGGCTCTGGAGGGAGATCTTCTACCAGTGGGGGTGGCTCGATCTCGGTTTTCATAACTTCAACGGGTATGTCTTCAATCAGTCGAACAAACTCCATGATCCGAATTTTCGGAGCTTCATTTAAAGGATTTTTGTCAATCGCTATCACGGTTTGCATGATGTACAGCAATACAACGGTTACTACTGCGCCTGCTACTAAGCCAATACCATATCTTGTAAACAATCTTGTAAACATTTTTACTCTCCTAAATTAAATTTAGAGAACTCTCCGCGTTACGAACTCATCCCCGTATCGCTGGCATTCTTGAGGTGAACCAAAACTGTAGACAAGAATCATCAGCCAAGCTGCTTACCTCGAACGTATTGAAACTTATTTTACTCAGTTTTTGAGTAACAATAAGCAATTTGAGATCGCAAAAACACCGTAAATTTTCTAGAAAATCCTATCCAACTTGAACCATCCCGTCAAAGAATCAGAAGATTTTCCCGATCACTGAAGCTTGATGTTTCACAGATGCAAGCTACTAGTTGATCAACACACTCGCTGTGCAGAATCGATTTTGACCAAATGTCGGTGTTGTTGGTAGTGGTCCAGCGCGTACCAAAAGCCTTGTTACGAGCAGTAGATTCTATTGGCTTGTGAACAGTCCTTTATGGTCGTTTGATTGCGGTTCTTCGCTGAGTTTGTGTCAACTGGTCGAGAATGGTCACAGTTTCTCGTCCTGTAGGCTGATGAGGTACAACGCCGACCCACTGCCAAGATTACATTTCAAAAAAACTCGGTCTCAACAGGAATACAGGAATCGGCAAAGAACTAGAACTTCTCAAAAAAACTAAACAAAACGAGGTGGAAAGTCATCCCCCGGAGAGGGTACTGCTATTCCTCCAACTCGTATGTGATTCTATTTTGACGCCAGTGACACGAACGGGCTGACCGTTGAGAATCTTTGGTTTGTATTTAAACTTCGCCGCGGCACGTAGCGCGGAACGGTCAAATATGCCTGGCGGTTTTGCTTCTAGGACCACTGGATTCTCAACTGAACCTTCCTCCGTGACGTCAAATTGTAGGATCACAAACCCCTCAAGCCCACGTTGCAAAGCAATTGTCGGATAATCAGGCTCGGGTTTGAAGAATGGTACATAATCTCCATCTCGTGCTCATGTCCCAGGACCCAAATCATCGAAAACTGGACCATGCGGTTCAAAATCGCCGCCATCCCAAGGTTGACCAACAGGAGAATCAGGAACCAACTGCAGCGGGTCCAAATTAGGTAATTCTACCGGAGGAGGTGGGTCTAGCTCGGGCTTTTTGCGTTCAACCGGCTTATCTTCAATCAGCTGGACGAAATCCATGATCTGAACTTTTGGAGCCTCATTCAGAACGTTTTCGTCGAACGCTATCACAGATTGCATGATGTAAAGCAATATAACGGTTACAACTGAGCCAGCTACTAAACCAATACCATATCTTGTGAAGATTGTTAATCTCCCAGTTTTTAGTTTGAGAACTCAATGCGTTACGAACTCTTCCCCGTATCGCAGACTTCCTTGAGGTGAAGCGAAACTGAAGTCAAGACATTTCAGCCAAACCATTCATCACAAACGTATTAGACTTTATTCTATCCGTTTTGTTCGTGGTGGTAGAAAATTTCTGCTCGCACAGACACCTTAAATATGTTTCGAAAATCACTATCCAGAATGAATTCTCACTTTAAGGAATCGGATTATTTTCTCTTGCTAGTTTAGTCGTTTTTTTATAGTAGCCCCGACACTCGCCCTATCGAGTTCGCCTTCACGAAGGGAACATATTGGTAAGAAACAGGAGACTGGCTCGGTACGATATCCGCATTGTGCGGGCATTGACGTGGGTAAGAAAGAGATCTACGTTGCGGTCGCGGAAGACGCGGCAGTGGAAAACGTACGGACCTTTGGTACGTATACCGCCGCGTTAAAGCAACTGTCGAGCTGATTGCGCGACTGTGGCGTGCAACCAGTCGCGATGGAAGCAACGGGAGTCTATTGGATCCCCGTGTATGAACTCTTGGAGCGCGCCGGTTTTGAGGTGCGCCTGGTGGATCCGCGGGTGACCAAGCACCTGGACGGACGCCAGTCGGACGTGTTGGATTGTCAATGGATTCGGCAGATGATGAGTATGGGATTGTTATCGGGTGCGTATCGCACTCCAGACGCCTTTTGCGCCCTGCGTTCCTATGTGCGACAACGGGTGCGCTTGATCCAGGAACGCAGTCGTCAGGCGCTCCACATGCAACAAGCCTTGACGCCAATGAACGTGCAGTGAGACAACGTGCTCAGTGAGCTTGTGGGCAAGAGTGGTCTGGCGATTTTGCGGTCGATCGTGGCGGGCGAACGCGATCCCGCGGTGTTGGCGCAACATCGCGATGGGCGCGTCCAAGCCTCCGAGGCCGATGTCGCACGCAGTCTGGAAGGTAATTGGCGAGAGGAACATCTGCATGAATTAGCGGCGGCGCTCCGTCATTTTGACTTCCTGGAAAGGGAAATTCAGCAACTCGAACTGTTAATCGGAC
>JAAXGW010000040.1 GCA_012267385.1 OMG group bacterium | reverse complement strand
ACAGCAAATCCTAAAATGAACTGTCCATCAAACTGAGGCAACTTCATTCTTAACAGTACCCGAGCGGTAGAAGCGAAAAGGATTTTCCAATTTCTTACAAGTCACTAAATCAACGAAAAAAGTACGCCTGTTTTGTAGACATGTAAACTTTAAACTGTACAATACTACATATATAAATCACAGACAAGGTGCAAACCCTATGCAATTCAATACATCTTAATTCACTACCTTTGAGGGGGTCTTTTATGGTGAAAACTAAAGAAGCCGAACTTACTTCGGCTGTCTTCCTATACGTGCTCCGCTGCATTGCCGAAAGTGATCACATCGCACTCCAGCAACTAAAAATTGGTGAACGAGAAATCGAACAACTTCGAACGCTTGGCATCCTTGATCTTTATCGAATCGATTCTTTCCGTTCTCACTGTCTGTCCATTAGCTTCAACCGAGAAGTATTTTGGACGCTGATAAACTACATGAAAGAACAGCGTGACAACGAAGCTCAGCTAGAACAACTCATTAATAACGACGCCCCGTACAGTATGCTCGAAATGTTTTATGGGATCAGCAACAGAGAGTACACGCAGCGCCGACGAGCGAAGAAAGGGTTAACTAACGTAGGTCGCCCCAACGAACCGACTGACTCGGAAACAGATTCGCTACTAGAAATCTGGTTCAAGCGATTTACGAGTAACGACAAAGATGCCGACGGTAGACTTCTAGATCCTATTCAATATCTTGATCTCTCGAGTGAATTAGATATTCCCCTCCGTTCAGTTTGGTTGTTAACTGAAAGATGGGTAGAGCTCGATCGGCGAGCGTATATCAAGAAGAAAAGCAAGAAAAGACGAACTGAAACGTAAACAGCAACGAAAAACCATGGTTGAGCAAGATTCAATTTGAGTCGGATCAGGTTTTGCCTTCGTGATTCCTTTGAAGAGAGCTCGACGCAACGTCATCTTGATCTGCTACGCTTATTTATTTCGGCAACACTCACAAATCACTACGTTCTTTTTCTAAGCTTAGGCGTGTCATTATTGAGTAGGTCGTCTGACCTCGTACAATTGTTTGGGAACTTTAGATTGCAGATTCACTCCTAGACTATCATGGATTAGGGTTAGTTCAAAGATTTTTGAACTACGCCCACGGCACAACTGTCAAGATTAGGACTTTTATTAATATCAAAGATACGAAACATTAGATGGAGTTCATGGAAGTACATTGTTGCAAGCACCTTCGTGTTGTTAGGGACGAACAGCGTGTTCGGACAATTCTTTGTACAAGGAGGCACGAGCTATTGGCCAAGCTTCGAAGTACCGCAACTGACACTCTATGACTACCCACTCGGTAATCGAGATGATGGCACAGTCAATAGACGCACGGATCTCTGGATAGGCGCGGGATATCGTGTAGATGATGCGTGGAGCTTTGAAGCGTTCATCTCCAGACTGCCATCTTCAGAAGTAAGCATTGATTTGTTCTCTATCTGGGATAGTCGTCCGATCCTACCGCAGACTGTGTCAATCTCCGTGAATACTGACACTACCACAGTTGGATTCGGTGCTGTGTATGATCTTTACATTAACAAACGAATCTCGTTCATCGGTAAGGCTGGCACTGCCTTCACGCAACAAGATGTCGAAGTCATGCATCCTTTCCGCGATTTCCCCTTCCTCCAATTTATTTTGGAGATGACGACTTCGACGATCTTTTTGACATAGAAGATCTGTTCGAAGACTTTCTCGTCGATGACGATTACTACGACGATTTAATTGGCGACGACGACAGTACGCTTGACATGTATTTCGCGGTTGGTGTCAGATTACCTATACAAAACTTACCCGCGTCTGTACCTGCAACCTATCAATTCGTTTCGACTCCTAGAGATTCTGAATCCGGTCTCCACGTGGGTCTATGTTGGGAGTTGTGAAGCACACGTTCAGCGACGGATGGTTGAATTCTCTGGGTTCGTCATATCAAACTTGTGACAACTTAGCGGTACAGTGAGGTCGGAATCGTTGCAGTACAATTCTCTGTCGCCGCCGATGAAGATTCTCTGTGATTCAGTTTCGCGATCACTTTTCAAACCTTCAGCTATTGGAATACTTTAAATTGAAAATATTGAACAATGTGTTAAGTTGTACGATCATTAGTACTTTTTTCATTGTTGGTCTTTCGACACCAATCAATGCTAAAGAAGCAGGTATATATTTACAGGGAGGTGCGACGTACTGGAGGGACCTAGAAATGCCAGCAGTCATTGATCCTACTGAACTCCGAGACTCGCCATTCGAGTATGAAATTGTCGAATCCCGTATTCGACCTTCGATTGCGGTAGGCTACAACTTTGACAAGAATTGGGGAATCGAACTTCTTTATTTATCGACCCCAAAGCGGATGCTCTCATTCAACCAAGTGATTGAACCTGGTGACGCCGATGACATACCGAGAACACTCACATGGCGTAACACCGTCCAGCATACCACTTATGGGGTTAACGTAGTTTACGACTTTCCCATTAACAACAATTTGTCAATTTTTGGCAAACTGGGCATCGCGCAAACATCGCACGCGGTTGACTCCAGCGTAACTTCTTTTGGTCGAACAAATCCTGCACCTGAAGCTCTTTATGGATTCGTCGAAGAAGTAGACACGGAAGACCTGTTTAGTGCTATTGGCGCGAGAATACCATTGAAGAACATCTTCGCTTCCCTCTCTGTCGCGTATCAGTTTGTAGAAACTTCCGATGGTCGTGAATCGAGTTTCGAAGTGGCGATTCAGATGAAATTTTGAGGTCGTTTTAGAAGTCTTTCCGTAATCCTGTCTTTCTCGATACTAACCCGACTTCTAAAGAGTTTGTACGGGTGGCGAGTCGGGAAGTAGGTCAATATCTTTATCAGTACTCTGTTTGCGTACAGAAATATAGTTTTTCGGACGATGGATCAATCCTATGAGAGTGATCTATTCTGAAGATTTCTCCATGTAATGTCATGCCCCCTCTGAACTGATAAATCCAGGGTACTTTTTCAGACAATCTCTCCACATAGGACACCAAGAGTTATCAATTGGTAGAATTGATACTTTCATTCTTGGTAGAGTTGGCTCATCTTTGACTTCGAACTGCGCGTAGTTGTTCTGTTCAAACTGTACTGACTTGCGATCAATATAGAACTTCCTGCTGTCACAGCAGAAATTTAAACCTTAACTATTGGAGAACTCTAATTTGAAAAATTCAAGCTTTTCGCTCCCTTTCACCATCATTACATGCTCGCTCATATTTGGTCTTACTGCAGGACTCTCGGCTAAAGAGACTGGTTTCTACGTTCACGCTGGAGTTACTTATTGGGATGGCTTTGATGTGCCGTCGCTGGATGACGAGACCACGTTACCAGGCGTTTCGATCGAACAAGAACTCGAGGATTCTCGAGCCCAACTTTCTTTAGGAGTGGGCTTTCACCTTGACGAGCGATGGAGCTTTGAAGGGTTTTACGTTTCGACCCCGGAACGAGTCATTTCAGGAAACAATTGGACGTTTCCACCGTTCGAACCCGGTGGAGATCCTATCTCTTTGACCTGGAATGCAAAAGTCAAACAGACGATTGGCGGAGTCAGTGCTGTTTACGATCTTTACCTCAATGAAAATCTCTCGTTGTTCGGAAAAGGCGGAATTGCGTTCGTACGGCATGAATCAAGCCAAACTATTACCTCCGAGAGTCTACTAGATGCAGCTTTTGAAAACATCATCCCAAGTTCATTTACCGACGAAGAGGACTCACAGGAACTCTATGGTGCCATCGGCGCGCGCATTCCATTACGGCAAGGGGCCGCAGGCTTAACTTTCGCATACCAGTTCATACAGACGGATGACGATCCAGAAACTAGTTTCGAAATTGGCTTTCAGTGGAATTTGTAAACTAGCCTAAGAGTGTACAGCTACCGCCGATTCCATTGAGAAGGGGCGGTATGCTTTCGACTATCCTGATAAAACATTACAACCGAACAAATTAATTATTACGATTACTTAAGGCCGGTCTTCTAAGCAATTGTTTAGTCGTAGTACCATGAGAAATACCTTACGACATGCGAGAAATCTGCTTCTTGGTGTCGTACTGTTAACAGTGGTACCGAGCTCGGTATTCGCCGACCGTACGGTAACTTCGACGGATTCTGGCGACATAATAGCCAGCGATCTTGTAGAAATGCAAGAGTATGCTGCGCTACAGAAAGAACTTTTTCTTGCCAAACTTGAGGTTGCTAATTCGTTATCGGACCAACAGAAAGATTTAGTAGCGACTGCTTTGAGCAAAGATTTAGAAGGAATACCGCTGTGTTCTTTCAGTCAAGACTTTTTGTATCGCCAAGATACTGAAAAAAGTGAGACCCGCTCGGTTACTGTTCATGAAAACGGTTTGTTAACTGACGACAAATCCCGCAAGAGGGTATTTAGTGAGTGGAATTATTCACCGTTCTCAGCCCCTCCTGCTGTAGGGATGGACTATTCCTCGGCGAAACTAATCGAAGAGACGGAGACTGAAGCTACGTTTCAGTTCAAATTCAATAAAAAGGCGAAATCACCGAGTGAAAATACCACCGAACTACTCGGTAATCTAAAACGTGTAGCTAGGAATTTACGGTACGATCTCACAGTTGATACACAAACGGGCGCACCTAAAAAGTTAGTCTTAGAACTCATCAAACCAACGAGAGTGATGGTTGTAGCACGAGTTAAGAAAATTCGTCACGAATACATTTACAATTTTGATGAGAACCTGCAACGGTTCTTGATTCCAAATCAAGCTGTCGAGTTCGCGTATTCAGCACCTACGCGAGGTAAACAAGACGAAAGAATCGAGGTGACCTATTCAAACTTTAAATGTGATACGCCGCTTAGGTACATGTGGCACGAGTCAAAAGATTTAACAGAAAAACCACGACTTTAATATACAACCCGTAAACATATACATATAAACAGTTTTTTACCTCGCCGTTAGGTGAGAAAACTCGTTCCTTTCCTTATGTGAGATTCTCATCATACGCTTTCCATGAAATTGGAATTGCTGATGAGAACTTCAAAACTAATTCTTCTAACCCTGATCGTCTTAACGATCGACGGGTTTGCGTTTCACTTTGCGGACACGGATGCTGAGCATGCCGCACTCGCACAAATTATTACTGAACTGAAAGGTTTAGACAAGCTGATTGATCGCGCGGAAAGAGAAGCTAATCCGACCGCACGCATCAGTTTCCAGTACGATTGGTTGCGACGGGATTTAAAGCTTGTGCGACGAGGTATTCAAGATCACCTAGACACCCCGTCCAGCGAACCTCGAGAATTTGAAGTTCTTCAAGGAGATTACCGTCAATGAACGATGTTCAAAGACTAGCGTTCTTGGCTGGTTCCGGGGTAGAGTCTGCAGCGATGCTGCTTGCAATCAAAAGTTCTTTGATCGTGCTGATCTTAATTTGGACTACTTGGGTTGCCATCGGTGCTTTTCGAGCTTGGCGATTTGGCGATTTGGAAGTCTATGACTTTCTTTGGCAAGTGATGCGCGCGTCCATCATTCTTCTAGTGATTGGTTTTTACATTCAATGATCAACATCTTTTTGCAAATCAACGAGGTGAATTGTGCAATTAATCTCTAAATATTGGGCTTATCTAGTCTCCTATTCTGTTCCAACGCATCGAGCAGATCTTCCAACGGCGGTCGCGCCTAGTACAGCCCCGGATGAAGGCGACTGGATCGCGCTTATCTCAGGTTATATCAAAGATGGCGCGCTGGTTCTTGGACTGGCTGTCGCAGCCGTTGGTTTTCTGTGGGTCGCGTATGTTGGATTCGCCAAATTCAACGAAGCAAGACAAGGCAAAGCCGAATGGGCGGAAGTAGGGGTTCTAGGTGTCGTCGGAGCAATCGTGTTGATCTTCGCAAGTTACTTACTAACTGAAGCTTCAAAGATCTTTTAAGCGATGAACGAATCGCACGAAGAACGCGTTGCAGATCGCATGAACTGCGAACCTCCTATCTTTAAAGGATGCTCAACTTCGGAGTTGTTATTTATCGCTGTCAGTGCAACAGCGTTCTGGTTTCCAGTGAGCATACTCATATGCGCACTACTCGGTGCGATCACCATGGGTCTAGGTATAGCAGGAGTGGGCGTAGTTGCGACAATCGTGATTGTGGCTTCGTTCTTTCAGAAGATCAAGAATGGACGCCCAGACGGTTACTACCAACAAATCTGTCGTGTTTGGCTCGCAAATAAAGGAGTACAAGCCTGTCCTCTAATCTTAAAGTCAGCACACTGGGATCTGGGACGAACAAATAGTGCGTAAATATCGACATGAAATCGACAATGTTCGGTCCCATGTCCGTTCGCTGTGGGTAGTCATCGGCATTGAAACACTCACGATATTTATTTTGGGATTTAGTCTAGTCAAGGCACAAGAAGACGTCGTAGTACATTTACCCCCAGATCTTCGCTCTGGTGCGACGCTGACCCCAGATCAAATTCATCCAGCCAACATTTACGCCTTTGCTTTTTACATTTTTCAACAACTCAATCGTTGGCCAAATGACGGTGCAGAGGACTTTGGAAATGCGATCTTCTCGCTCTCAGCTTATTTGACACCAAAGTATCGAACAGCATTACAAAAAGAGCTTGAGCTCAAAGGTCGGCGGGGTGAGTTAATTCATCGCGTTCGCGGGATGCAAGAACGTCCTGGTCACACTTTCGATGAATTACGCGTACAAGTATTGACTGCAGGTACTTGGGTCGTGTGGCTCGACCTAGAACTTCAAGAGTCAGTCAAGGGTATGTCGATCAAGAGAACATTTATCCGCTATCCGATTCGCGTGGTGCGCTATGCAGTCGATCCTGAAAAGAATCCATGGCAGTTAGCCTTGGACGGTTTTACCGACGAGGGTCCGCGCCGCCTAGAAGAGGATGAACTTAACCCAAACACAGAAGAAGAAAATTCCGATGCAACAAATTCTTAAGAAATACTCAAACAACGAAAACGGTCGGAGGCCGCGAAACTGGTGCAAATTTTTTATTGTTCTCTTTTTCATGTCATCGAATGTCGTGGCCTTTGCCGACCGCTTGGAATGGGACAAAGTCCCCCTCAAACTTGATCTAGAAGTCGGAACAGAGCGTTTTGTTCACTTTTCCTTCCCGGTTGATGTTGGCGTTCCTGACAATTTGGTCGAAAACGTTCGCATTCAGGTCGTTGGAAATTCTGTATATCTGACTGCAGCACAAGACTTTGATCGACAACGATTCTTGTTTCGTTCAAGGGAAGACGGTACGGTAATGGTTGTAGACATAAAGGCGGATATCACCCCAGTCAGGTCCGAACACGTTTACATTCACGATGCCTCTAGGACAAAGTCGAATCAGCTCAAAAAACGATGGACTCCTGCTCAATTGACTCAATTCGCTGCACGAGTCCTGTATGCGCCACAACGGTTGCGATTGAGTTCAAACGGACTAAAGGAAGTGTCATTGCCCATCCAGGCAGTCTCTCTGATAAGACACGAACGAATCCATGTACGTCCCTACGCAAGTTGGAAAACTGAAAAAGGGCATTTTGTCACCGTATTGATACTAACTAATCCGACCAATCAACCCATTGAATTACATCCTTTGATGTTGCGGGGTAGGTGGGTCGCTGCAACGTTTCATCACTATCGGCTACTGCCAGTTACAACGAATTTAAACATCACTGCTCTGTACTTGATATCGGAGCAACCATTTGCTCAAGCATTGGAATTTTGATATGCCTTGGAAATTCAACAACAAACTCATTCCCATTATCAGTGTGCTCGCGGTTCTGGGAGTGATGTACATCGTCGTTAAGTCATGTAATAATGAAGTCCCTGAAAATCCGGTCATGAATTTCGTCCCGGAATCTCCCGCACCCGATGCGGATTCTCCTGCTGATACGATCAAAACCCTGACAGCAAATGTCGGAGAACTCATCGGTGAAGTGGACGCTTTGCGTCAAGATCATGCTTCTCTAAGGGAAGAAAGAGATGACATAGAAGCCAACATTGCACGTCAATTTGCTGCGGAGTTTCGAAATTTACGACAGGAACGAAACCTGCAAGCTTCTGCACCAGACGATTGGCAGAGAATTCAAGATCGCATCGAAGAAATTAGTGCTACACTGGATGCACTTGCTCAAGACTCGGTTCGTGATTCCTATCAGATCGGAAGCAACATTGTTGCCGGTATTGAAGGCATCGATGCTGTCGTCTCTTCCTCCTATGTATGGTTAAATCCATTGGACACAGAAATTCTCGGTTCGTCCTTTGGTGGGCTGCCATCCGAAGTGAACATTGATCCGGTAATCACCATCCCAATCAATGCTACCCTTATTGACTCGACCGCATTAACGGCATTAATAGGACGAGTTCCAACAAATGGTCGAGTACAAGATCCTATGCCTTTCAAGGTACTAACTGGAAAC
The DNA here is from genome assembly GCA_012267385.1 of OMG group bacterium. Lineage (GTDB taxonomy): Bacteria > Pseudomonadota > Gammaproteobacteria > Pseudomonadales > Azotimanducaceae > Bin55. The sequence continues at coordinate 12,376 of JAAXGW010000040.1, read as the reverse complement.
ATTAACCTAGCTGCAAACGGTGCGTCCATCGAGGGTATCGAAGGAATGATGTGGAGCGGTTGGGCAGTCGGCGACTGGACTCTTTCGTGCGTGTCCGGATATGTTGATGCTGTAACTTTCGTGTTTTCTGACGGTACGATCCATTCCATCGAGTCCACACAGAGTTCAGGAGACAGTAGTCGAGCTCTAGGTTGGATTTCCGATCCATACGGTAATCCCTGTATTCCTGGAGAACGCGAGAGTAATGCCTCATCGTATTTACTTCAACAAACGTTGTTGAATACTTCCATGGCTGCCAGCGATACCGCCGCAGCGTTAGAAACGACACAAAATCTAAGTCCCGCGGGTGCACTTCAATCCTTGGTTACCGGGGACGCCTCGCGCTATGTATTAGGGAATACTCTTGCTGGTGGACTGCAATCAACTTCAGATTGGCTTACAAGGCGTTCCGAACAAGAATTTGATGCCGTATTGCTACCAGCTGGACACAAAGTCGCAATTCACGTTGAACAGGAACTACAAATCAACTATGACCGAGAGGGACGAAAACTCAATCATGATCAAGATAACTAAATTCTTCTGTTGTACACTAGCTTTAGCTTTGCTTTCTGGGTGCATGTCATCGAAACCCATCGCTCAATCCGAAAAAGCTATGACGATGCAGGAAATTTACGACGCACACTTTGTGAATCTAGAGTATGACTCGGATGAGTTCGTATTCACAAATAGTTCGGAAGACGCCTCTGAGGCCGCTCAAACGATCAAAAACGCAGTGAAGCAAACTTTTCCGACATTAAAGAACCCTTTTCTTGTAATGTATGTCTTCCCAAGATTGAATACCGAAGACGGTACCCCTATACCCGGTTATTGGACGACCTTTCCCCTCTACGACAAAATCGAATTCGCGCTGCCCGGAGAAGAGGTTTTTAGTGGTGATACTGATTGAATGTTCTTCAATCACTGCTAGACGCATTCAAAACTAATAAAAAACCTGATAAAACTTCTTCAAATGGTAGTAAAGAAGATCGCGCTGTTCCACTACAAGAGGTTGCTTCTATGTATCAGCGACCACGTTCGTTTACCGATTTCTTACCGTGGATGGAATATATTGAGGATTCGCAGTGTTTTGTATTAGAAGACGGTTCAAGTCTTGGAGCGTTTCTAGAGCTCACTCCAATAGGTACGGAAGCTAGAGACGATAACTTTCTTATTAATCTTCGCGATTGCATTCAAGCGACCCTAACTGATTCGATACCTGAGCATGATTCTGCTCCCTGGGTCATCCAATTCTTTGTTCAGAACGAGCACGATCTCTCGTTTTTGGAAGATCGTCTGGCAAATTATGGATCTCCAGCAGCTCTAAAGAGCGAATACCACCAGTTCTATCTCAATGAGTGTAGAAATCATCTTGCAACGATCACCAGTCCAGGAGGGCTTTATAAAGATAGCGCAGTAACCGGAACACGCTGGCGCGGTCAGTTTCGACGAGTACGCGTGATGATTTACCGACGAAGTGCAAAGGCTGAAAAGCAAAAAACATCGTTAGTCGATGCAGAAGTAGCTTTAAACGATACTATGTCGCGAGTTATCGCTTCGCTCGAAGTAGCCGGTCTAGTCTGCAGCCGTGGTACAGGTGAAGATTTTTATCGTTGGTTGCTGTCGTGGTTTAATCCGCATCCAACGGTTACAAAGTGTGATAGTCCTCAAGAATTGGTAAAACTTGCACCGTATATTGCACCTGAACAAGCGAGTTATGGACATGATTTTGCCGAGAGTCTGTTGTTGTCGTGTCCCCGGTCGGACGCGGAGCAGGGAGTATGGTGGTTCGACAAACTCCCCCACGCGTTCATATCGATCCAGAATTTCAGGAATATACCGAAAATAGGGATAGTGACCGCTGAAAAGACGTTCGGCAACCATACTTACGCGTTGTTTGATCGACTTCCAGAACACACGATTCTGTGTTTAAACGTGACCGTCAAATCCCAATCAGTAGTTCGCACCCACGTGGCTCGTATCAAACGCGCCGCGGTAGGAGACAGTGCTGATGCAGCACTTACTCGGGAAGATGCAGATGCGGTGGATCGTCAGATAGCTCGAGGCAATAAACTCTTTCCAGCATCGATGGGTCTGTTTGTACGCGGCAATGACTTAATTGAATTACGTAAGAATGTGACTGAAGTTAATGCGTTATTGTTATCGAATGGTTTCCAGCCTATTAGTGGTGAACAGGATCTACTACCTCTAGACAGCTACATTCGAAATCTACCGATGGCACATGATCCAGCACTCGACAAGCTTCGACGTAGATCTCGGTACGTTTTCTCCAAACACCTTGCCAATGTCGCACCCATTTACGGACGTTCTCGCGGAACCGGTCATTCTGGTATTTTGTTTTTCAATCGTGGTGCAGAACCGTTGGATTTTGATCCACTGCACCCACAGGATCGTAAGAAGAACGCCCACATGCTGATTCTCGGACCAACGGGAGCTGGGAAATCGGCGATGTTGGTGTATTTACTACAGCAAATGGTAGCTCGACACCGTCCTCGTGTGTTCATCATCGAAGCGGGTGGTTCGTTTACGTTGCTTGGGGAACACTTCAAGGCGCATGGGCTATCAGTGAACCAAATCACTCTCAATCCAGACGTGAACGTGTCTTTACCGCCATTTTCCGATGCAATCGAAGTGTTGGACGCTGACTTTACCCAGCTGGATAGCGAAACAAGCGATGGAGAGCCATCCAGTCGCGATCGTCTGGGCGAAATGGAAATCGTTGCAAGAGTGATGATTACTGGAGGCGACGCACGCGAAGACAGCAAAGTCTCGCGAGCAGATAGATTGCTCATTCGTAGTAGCATCATAAGAGCAGCCGAACAGGTTCGAAATGAGGGTAGGGTGCAAGTTCTGATCTCAGATGTGGTCAAGGCGTTTTCGATGAGTGCCCAAGATGTAAATCTTCCAGCACCTCGACAATTACGCGCCCAAGAGATGGCAGATGCGATGGCTCTGTTCACGTCTGGTATCGCGAATCATTTCTTTAACCGAGAAGGTACACCGTGGCCAGATGTGGATGTCACTATCTTGGAAATGGGGTTATTGGCGAGGGAAGGGTATGAAGATCAACTTACGGTCGCATATCTATCTATGATGAGTCATATCAATGATTTAGTAGAAAAAATGCAACATTCGGATCGGCCTACACTAGTCGTAACCGACGAGGGACACTTGATCACCACTCACCCTTTACTCGCAAACTATGTTGTGAAGATTACCAAGATGTGGCGCAAACTTGGAGCTTGGTTCTGGATTGCGACTCAGAACTTGGCGGACTTTCCAGACGCAAGTAAGCGAATGTTAAACATGATGGAATGGTGGCTGTGTTTGGTCATGCCAAAAGAAGAAATCGATCAAATCGCGCGCTTTCGAGAACTGACGCCCGCACAACGTACTCTATTGTTATCCGCTAAGAAGGAACCCGGTAAATACGTAGAAGGCGTTGTCTTGTCTGACAATTTAGAAACACTGTTTCGAAATGTACCGCCTTCATTGTCGTTAGCTCTTGCGATGACTGAAAAGCACGAAAAAGCGCAAAGGCGAAAAATTGTGGACGAACTCGGATGTTCCGAAGTAGAAGCAGCCTATGAAGTTGCGAAAGAAATCTCCCGAGTACGAAAGCAAGAACAAACATCCTGAGCATAATCGAGCTTCACTGTTATAAGACCCACGTTCCGCGTTCTCCAATGTGGTTCATACCTGATTTCAACTGAATGAGAGCCAGTTAAATTTTTTGCGAAATCTATTTGTTGAAGTTACACCAAATCGCTTGCAATTACAATTTGACATAAAAATTGTGAAAGTGCACATAGAACATAACATGTCATTTTTACTGATCGATTGACTTGATGGATAGAAAAGAGAAACGGGAAATCTTGACCCACAGCGTGGGGAGACGAACTGAACCCTCTGTTAACGAAGACTTGGCAGCAGTACTCAACGACAAATTGAGTTGGACGGTAACGGCCCAACTTGTTGATGCTCACCAATCCGGCATACCTGACATTGTCATATCAGAACAAGGACGAGCCACCGTTGCTCTAGAAAATGAAATAAACCCAGCACAAACCGTTCGAAAGGATGCAGAGTCGAGATTAGGAACTAGCATTGGATCTCAGAAGATAACCAATGTAGTAGAACTGAGAACTAGCGAGTTGTACCGAGAGCTTCTTACCAGTAACGATGCGAGAGATTACATTCATAGAGATCCAGATTTTCGCTACGCTCTACTTTCAGGACTAAATTCAAACGAATATGTACGTTTTCCTACCAATGGATACCTCAGAGGCAACATCGATGATTTGACTTCATTTATACGAGCGGCAGGTGTTCCAAGTGAGACTCTCAATCGTGCAATTCACATATTGGAAAAAGCGGTATCGACGGGTATTGAACGTCTCGTGAAAGTTGTTGACCAAAGTTCAGCAACGATGCAAGAACTGGCTGAACTGTTATGTCAAGACTTCGATGCGGAAGTCGTTGACCAGCGACGTAAGACGGTTGGACAGGCCCTTGGCATTGTCGCGACAATTATTTTGAACGCAATGGCGTTTCAACAACAACTTGCTGGAATTCACAACATTGAAAGCATCGCTCGAATGCGCTCTGCAGATCGTTTGAATCAGTCTGGATTCCTTGTCGAATGGCAAAAAATACTCGACATCAACTACTGGTCGATATTCGCGTTAGCAAAGCGATTGCTGGAATCGATCCGCATTCCTGTGCTTGCAGATCAATTTGTGCTTGACATGGCATCTTCTTCGGAAAATTTAGCCAGTCTCGGCTTGCACGAATCACACGATTTAGCGGGGACTGTATTTCAGCGGTTCATAGTTGACAGAAAGTACTTGGCATCCTTTTACACGAGAACCGAGTCCGCAACTTTACTTGCGAACTTAGCATTACCCGGTAAATTCGATCCGGACGAGTATTTAAACTTCAAAATGGCCGATTTTGCCTGTGGAACAGGAACATTAATTCATGCTGCGTACTCCCGAGCTTCGGTATTGAATCAATTGAGTGGTGGAGACTCGCGCGCTTGCCATAAACAAATGATCGAAAAGAACATTGTTGCTTTGGACATAGTTTCCTCTGCTGCGCACCTAACAGCATCCATGCTGTCTAGTGTTTTTCCCTCAAAACCCTATGAAAACACAAACGTGATGATTCCGAGGTACGGAGCAGACGACGACAAAGTTAAAAATTGGGAAGATGTTGCACTTGGGTCGTTGGAACTGATTCGTGCCGAGAGCAAATTTAAACAATTGTTTCCTAGTCAAGTTCAATACACGCAAATTTCGGGTCGACGAGTGAGCGATGCAGATCTAGATGTAACTATAGACAGGGAAAGCTATAACCTTGTTATTATGAATCCACCATTCACTAGAGCTGCCGCGGACTGGGATCACACTAAACGCGCAGTCAAACAATATCGAGGACTGGGTACGACACAACGTGTGCAAGACTTAATGGCGCAACGCCAACGCAAGCTGTTCCGTAGCACGTGTTTTGATGGATACGCTGGCCTTGCAAGTGCATTTCCTGCTATTGCAGACGCAATGCTGCGAAATCACGGATGTATGGCGTTTGTCCTTCCATTTACAAGTCTGTGTGGTGCTCGTTGGCGTAAGTTTAGAGAAATGATCAGCAAGAACTATGGGAATACAAAAGTTATTTCCATCTCTCAGCCGAACGACACTCGACGATCTTTTTCCGCGGATACCGATATGGCAGAGTGCTTACTGATTGCGACCAAAGGAGAAGATAATAAATCTTGTACATTCGTGAACTTGTACGAACGACCCGCAAGTTCTATGGTTGCTGCTGAAATTGCACGCACTATAAGAGATTTAGAAGTACAGGATATCAATGAACGACTATCTGGAGGAACCCCCGTCATCTTAGGGGACGAGATCGTGGGTGTCGCGATAAAAGTCCGATCTCAGGAATTAGAAACATTTGGACCCGCAGGAATTAAAGACCTACTACTTTCACAAGTAATCCACTCTTTAAGAGAGGGAATTTTGAGATTGCCTCGCGTGGAATCTTCGATTAACATTCCGATTGCGAAAGTTGGTTTGATAGCGCAATTGGGATTGAACGCTGCCAATATCGCGGGTGGCTCAACCGCAGCATTTCGCAAAACACCTCGAAGTAAACTTGGAACTTTTTATCCCATGATCTGGTTACGCCAAGGGAAACGAGACACGTCAATGGTACTTGAACCTGATTTCGAAGGCGTGGTTCAAAACGAAGCCCGACTTCAAAATGTTTGGTCAACACGTTCTTGGGCTCACTTTGGCTCGAACATTCGAGTAAATTCTCAAGCACTAGCGGCTTGCTTTACGGAAGATGAATCGTTGGGAGGTAGTGGTTGGCCGAATGTCAAATTTGGCGATCGTCTCATGGAAATCGCGTTCGTCTTATGGAGTAATACAACATTAGGACTTTTGCTGACTTGGTACTTTGGACCTAGACAATATGCTGGTCGTGTTCGACACGGACTGGAAACTTATGCTCACGTACCAACACTAAACGTACGACAACTTGGAAAAGATCGACTCAATGTCTTCGTAGATGTATTTGAGGAATTTAGACTACTGAACTTTGAGCCTATGCACTTAGCTTATCGAGACCCTGTCAGAATTCGGCTTGATAGAGCTGTTTTGGTGGGCTGTTTGGGATTAGACGAAGGCGTTCTCGAACCCCTGGATGTTCTGAGAAGGCGATGGTGTGGAGAACCGACAGTCTATGCAAATCGTCGCGACGGAATTGAGCATGAACGTGAGGAACCCGACTGTACTATCTAATGCACGTCGCGGCGAAATGATGACCATTCAATTGCTGAGGAAACGTTGCGCATTGAATTTTAAAGCAGAGCCAGTCGGACTCAATTGGCGATTAAACTATCGTTTACTCGAACTAAGACAATTTTGTTAGTTGTTCGATAATAATCTAAAAAAGTTGAGGTTTTCTGTCGCGCTTTTTAGCTAGTGCGTTCTCAGTGTATCAAGTACTACATTCGCATAGTTTTCTGCCTGATTGTCGAAACCTGAATCTTCTAAATCAGTCAGATTCAACCTGCCATAACGGCAGTGTTGTAATCATAGGTCGGCCAATCGGGTTGATAGTTCTTTTCTGCTTGATCACCCCAAACAGTCCAATTCTCGCGAATTCCTCGGCCGAACAGTTCTAAGTAAGGACCCCAACTACACTGTTCGATGATCTGATATTGCTCGTCAGGTTTTCGGGAGTGTTCTCGCTTTCGGCTAGCAACAAAATTTACTTGACTCCGACCGGGGGCGAGCGTACGTACATTCGTTCCTCGAACTCCAAATAGGATCACTTCAGTTACGTTTCGGAAATAGAATCCAACGCCTCTCCCGTCCGGACCCCCCATCTTTTCGGATTTTGTGTCAGATTAGGTTCGTTTTGTACTCGAATCCCCACGCACTCAGCACCTGTAGGCCTTCTGGCAAAAGGGCATTTGGGACCCATAAATAGCAATGCGATCTGTCAGCGGTATGTTCGATGACGGGAAGTTCCGCGATTTCTTCGACGGAGAGTGTGTCATACCGAGTCAATCGACGATGCTCAGGAGCTACCTTTCCAGTTCGATTTACGAACCGCCATGGTGGGTCAGCGAGAATCGTACCAAACTTCCTGTTACCCAAAAAATTCCGACAGATCCATTGCCGATGATTTCGCCATATTACACGTGTTCTTGTTTTACAAATCCACCTGAATTATAACATGCTCTCTTAAATATTTGTCCTTAAATCTCTTCACAAGCATGATTTGTTATTTCTCTTCTTCACGAGGAATATCGGTTGAAACAGATTGTCCTTTGGCAGCAGTAGACCTTAAAGCCATATACCATTACAAACCCAGAGTCTTAAGAGCGCTCAATTCACGAGAAGTCCAACGAAGTCAAATCAATCGATACTGAAACATGCGGATCTTTATCCGATGGATCAGTTCCGAAGACAAGTAGTTGCGTTGTGGTCGATCCCAGCGCTAGTTCGTTTGGTGTGTAGGCGAATTGTTCACAAAGTTATTCAGCTGACTCTTCAGCCCATCGAGTAGCGAGCACCTTCTCAAGCTCCGTAGTTGGTAAATCGAGTTGTACGATACATCCTTCTGTGTCGATTAAGAACTTTTTGGGTATGTAATTCACACCATAGGCAGTTGCCATCGGGGATTGCCATCCCTTCAATTCGCCATCGTCCGCTGCGTCTATCACATCGATCCAAGGTAGTTCATTGTCTTCAAAACCGGTTTTCCAGTCTTCCAATGTACTGTCAATAGAGATTGTGACAATTTCAAAGCCTTCGTTCTGATACTTCGAATACATCTCTTTTAGTGCAGGAAAGCTGTCGACGCACGGACCGCACCAAGACGCCCAAAAGTCGACTAATACGAGCTCGTTTTCTTTCAAAACGTTGTGAAGCGATACCGCTTCGCCTTCGAGATTGTCAAGAGTAAACGGAGGTGCGAGTTGGCCCGGTACGACTGTGTCTTCGTTTTGTGCGACTGAGATTCGCTGAACAACTTCTTCAATCTGCGGTTTGATGTGTAGTTCAACGAATTCCGCGCTGAAGTGGGGTTCTAACTCCTTAAGTGTTGCTAGTTTTTCTTCGTCGCGGTCGTATCCAAAAGGATCGAGTTGAAATGCCATCCAAGCCAAGATAAGGTCGTCAGTGTTATGTATGGTCGGTAGGAGGGACTCGATTCGTTTATCTGTAATTTGTTGGCGAAGTTCTTCAACACGTTCAAAACCTGCTGGAAAAGGTGAAGTACTACCTGTATCTATTGCTATCGAAGACAAATCAACATGTTGACACTCAGCAGCAGGTGGATTACTGTTGCAAACGTAAGAGTGAGCACTTCTTCATGATCTTTTTCGGTATCTCCCATGCCTACTTCTAAATCTTGACTTGTTTCGTCGTTAGCTTCAAGCGACTGTTCAAATTCGACAAAAGCGCGGTGTTGTTGTTCACGAATTTTTAAGTATTCCGGATCGTTCAACCAATCACTAATCAACTGCGTATGAAGTCCTTCTCGGTCAGCAGATATTACTATCGTTTCAGAATTTTCTACATGTTCGATAACGTAATTGAAACCGGGTTCAAATATACCTTGCATCAGTGTGATCATGGAGGAACTATTGAGTTCTTCAATCCATATAGAAAACAGAGTTGGTTTATCAATATCGCCTTCGATCGAGAGCTTACCATTATCGACCAAAACTGGGCCGTACGATGTGTATTGAGTCGAGCCATCGAGTTCGTAACTTGTTCCATAAACACGAACCATTGTTAACTCAGGGTGATAGTCTCGAAACTTTTTAAGGTCACCGGAAAAAGTAAATTTGCGTTCTGGATTGGTCGACCGATGATCCGAACCCTTCAAATAGACTTTCGGGGTTTCGGCGTTGTCGAGTAATCTGAAGCTAAACTTCGAATTAGGTTGCAGTACAAAATAAAATGTGCCAATCACTTTCTCTTCTTTCCAGACACTCAATGTGACCGGTACTGGTTGGTCTATCGAACCTCGCAGTCTGACTTTGCGGTTTTTGAATTCCCCAGAGACTATCTCCATCCCTGGTGTATCTTCGGTTTCATTGACTCCATCGGCTACAACCGTCGCACGCAGCTCCTGTATGCTAGTCGGCTCATCGGCGACGTAAATTACTTCGCCAGTAAGGATGAATGTGTGTGTTTTTTTGCGGGCCGGAGTCACTAAACATCTGGCAGCCTGAGATCGTCAATGTGATCGCAAACAGACCACAAACGGTTAATAGAACTTTTTTCATGATCGTTTTCCTGTAATAGTAATGGGCAACACTGGGTGTATCAATTCAACTGGAATGAATGGGTCTTGTTCGGTGTCTGCTCGTGAAATTTACCGACTAGACTCAAGAAAAGGACCTGGTTGAGAATTGCCGTTGACATTTTACATCGAGCGGAACAATGCATCTCGAAAGTCGATATCAATCAAATTTCAAAATTTCTTGTTAGTTTCCGTAACATATAGGATATAGCTACCAACAAGATGCCTAGATCCATGGATAGGCGAAGTGAAACGATCTCAGAAAATTCCGCGAAATTGACGAATTCCAATCCAATAATCTCACCATCTAGCGACATTGTTACCTTTTCAGATTTGTTTTGTGGTATCGGCGGTTTCCACTATGCAGCAAATCAGATAGGACTAGAGTGTGTTTTTGCTTGTGACATTGATCAAGCTTGTCGAGAACAGTACAAGCACAATTTTGGATTCGAACCAGCTGCGGATATCAAGCTTGTAAGAGCTGAAGAGGTACCAGATCACGATATATTGTTCGCTGGATTTCCCTGCCAACCTTTTTCAATTATCGGTGATCGGAGAGGGCTAGATGACCGTCGAGGCACTCTTTACCATGAAATTTTGCGGATAGTTAGCGTCAAGAAACCTAAAGCTCTTGTTCTAGAAAATGTACGCCAATTCTCAACTAATTCCAACGGAAAGGCGTTGAATGCGGTGTTAGTCAGTCTACGCGACCTCGGCTATTCTTGTCAATGGAAAATTTTGAATGCGTTAGACTTTGGTCTTCCGCAAAAACGAGAGCGCGTGATAGTGGTTGGCTTGCTACGACCGGGAGTAATGGACTTGTTTCAATGGCCGAAACCAATACCAGACTACAAACCTCTCGCCGAGCTCTTGGAGCAAAACCCCGCTCAGAGACATTTTGCGAGTGAGACAATACGGAAAAAACGCTTGTCGCGACATACTCCCAAAACCTCACCTGCAATCTGGCACGAGAATAAGGGGGGAAACGTTAGCTCATATCCATTCTCGTGTGCATTGAGAGCTAACGCCAGCCACAACTATCTACTGGTAGATGGAAAGCGTAGGTTGACACCCAGGGAACAGCTGCGATTGCAAGGATTTCCCGAGAGTTTTGAGGTCATTGGTAGCGACAGTCAGATTAGAAAACAGGTTGGCAATGCGGTGCCAATACCAATGATTAAATCTGTAGTCGAAGGAGTGCTAAGTGCGCACAGTCAAATTAAGAGACGGAATCGAGTCCCATCAACCTTATCCGATCGGAGAGTTCACGCGAGGGATAGTTCAGTCTATTTGTGAACGAATCGTTTTCCTTAAAGCTACGGGAAAACTTGATCTGTCAGGGGAAGAATTCAGCAGTATGTTTGCTGCCGCCAGTGGCGGTCAATATTTAGGAAAACCCATTGGAATCGCTGACGTTGTTAGAGGTAGATGCTGTTGGTCAGTTAAGACTGTAAAGCAAAAGCAACCTCACTCCGTTCAGTCGGTCCGTCTCATTAGTGGTCGGAACAGCCCAATCTATTCCTCCGGTATCAGTGATCCACTATCTGACGTTCGATTGACTGGACAGTCTGTATTGGACATTTATAACAACAGAGTTAACAAGGCTAAGCGAGACCACGAGGATATGCGTCTTGTCGTGTTTGTCCGAAACATGGTCTCGCAGGAATTTACCCTGTTTGAGAGGCCGATCTATCCTTTAGTGGTGAACAGATATCGTTGGGAGGTTAATAGTCGCGGTAATCTGATAGGGTTTGACGACGATACTCAGGTGTTCACCTGGCAACCGCACGGATCACAATTTACGATTCACGAACCCATCCCCCATGGAGCAATTCGATTTCGTATCGCGCATGAACCAGAAGTAATCCAAATGAATAAAGTTCTACTCGATGTTGGATTCAAGCCTGATTGGGTAGAGATTCTGTAGTATATATGGTCGCGTCAACCCAGAAACGAAGCTAGCTAATGAAATTCGTGAGTGTCTTCCTTACGTACTCATGGTTTTTTAGTTGGCATTCCCAAATCACTAGGACGTGCCAACCTAAAGCGATGATATCACTCAGGTGTTTTTGATCACGTTCAACGTTTCGTAGCAATTTTGCATCCCAGTATTCTTCGTTAGATTTTGGGCGATGGCTCCCCGCAGGGCAATTGTGTCCGTGCCAAAAACAACCATGTACAAATATGACTTTCTTCCGTCTAGTAAAAACTATATCAGGTCGACCGGGCAATTTCTCGAAGTGAATACGGTATCCTCTGAAGCCCATGTCTCGTAGCAATCGTCTTACAAGCAACTCCGGCCCAGTGTCTTTGGACTTGACCTTTGCCATGTGCGGTCGTGGAATCTCGAATTGATATGAACGTGAGTATGATGTTTGCATCGTAAATTCCTGTACTCGAATTTGCGTGAAACCTAAAAAACTTAAACGTATATAACGCAATAAATTTGCAGTTTAGCGTACTTGAAAGCGGAATGTCCCACTAGGAT
>JAAXGW010000036.1 GCA_012267385.1 OMG group bacterium | reverse complement strand
ATCTGTTCTCGATACTCCAAAGAGTAGTGCTTTCTTGCCATAATATGGACTCCTCAACATTTTCTAATTGTAGGTGTCCATCAAACTGAGGCAACTTCAAATTCTGATCAATATTTATAGGGTAACATCCATCGAACATTATTCGCGAGTCTTAATTTACCGTTGACAACACCACAATCTGATAGAAGAGCCATAAAAATGTTAGCATATAATTTTTGGCGAACGATAGCGAGATAGTGGTGTCTTAATGTCGGTGATCGGTTTCGAAAGGATGAGCCTTGGAGGAAATTACCTTATCTAGGTGAGTCGGTGAAGATCGTGAACAACAATAGGACAAGATGCAACGTTGAATAAAAAAACAGACAAAAAAATTGATCATGAAGATGTAAGCAGCGGTCAGAAAGCAAACGCACCTTATATATTTGAAATGATAAATTCATTTCTGCTTTCGGCGTGTTATTCTGTGGACTCAGTTCTGCAAGATCTTGACGGTTACGCTGATCTCGGTACTGACGACTCTGGAAAGCCAAATCCACCTGACAACTTTGCAAGAAAGTTTGAACAACTGTCAATTGATCGACGTATTAAATGTGTTGGTGCAAGTCTGCATGCTACTTCAAATCTTGGTTTGGCGTATGCTCACGCTCTTCGCCTACTATCATTACTGACATCGAAGGCAAGACATCCTGGGACTGTAAAGAAGAAGGAAAAACATCCGGTCCAAATAAACGCTGTCGTCGAGTATGACAAGCTGAGTGGAACGTTAAAGACTGAGCTCAATACCATATATTCTGAGGTTCAATCCCATGACTTCGTATTGGAAATGTCTTTAAGTTCGTTTGACTCTCATAGAGGGTCAATAGATCGTTCAGGTGAAGATCGGTTTAGGCAAGAGCTTGTTTATTTGGACAAAAGTAGGACTCTACAATACAGCCACATGTTGTTTTCATATCCGATCGGTACCTCGGTACGTTTAATGATTCCGCTTAGGTCAATTCTTGTACTCAACAGAATTATTGCCGATCAGTTAGCTCCAAGACTTGGAATTGAATACAGAATGCTGGATAGTCAACTATCTAGGATAACAAAGACTCCAAATGTGAACTGGGACGGTGAAACCATATCAGTGTCGATACCTGATAAGTTGGGACGGATTTTAAATGCTCATTGGGCTCCAACGGTCACATCAGTAATAAGAATAAAAGAAGTGGGTAATACAGAGTGGAGTCCGGGATTTGAAACAATATTCAACAGATGTTCTTTTGTCGGATTGAAACCAGATACAGAGTATGAAGTTCAGCTTACCCATAAGAATGATGCGGGTGAAAGCGAACCTGTTTTTGACAGATTGAGAGTACCACCAGAAGATTAGGAGTTCAATTAGATTGCAAAGTTTGAGCTTTCGAACAGGAAGGGATGTGGATCGAGCATTTGTTATAGATGGTGTGTGCGTTAACAAATTTACTCGGCCAGTTTTGAAAGAGGAGGGTACTCTGAAGTACAGCGTACACTATCTATTGTTTGAAGAAATCCAGCGATTTGTTGGACATCGAGACGAAGTCAGAGCTGATCATTATGATCTGGGAAATTATGAAAATCGAATCTTTGAACTTGTTGAGGTTGGTGAAGAAGAAGACATTGGATTAAACGAAACATCGGTATCGGACTTTGGAAAATTTCTCCGTTACAGCAATGATTTGAAAGAATGTGGCTTGACATTGACAGATGCGGGAAATTTGAGCGCTTTGTGGGTTAGAAAATCAGCATACAGAGTCAGTGTAAGGTTTTTCGGTACCGACGCGGTTCAGTATGCGTTTATAACATATGAGACTCCCGAAAAAGCAGTAGTCGACTCAGGTAAATGTAGTGTGAGTGAACTTGTGGCTAGAGTACAGAATTTTGGACTTTTGTTCGAATGACTAATAAAGAGTTATCAGAAAAGGAAAATTTAATCAGATATTTAAGACCCAGTTGGATAGACGACAAAGGTGAAGTACACTCGCAAGCCTTTAAGTTAAGGAAGTCGGATGTGGGTGGATTGTCAGTAAATTGGCCAGACGCATTTGAACCTCCGAGAGAAAGTCAGCTAGCTGAAATAAGAAGTAGATTTAGACTTGAGCGAAGAAATACGGGGAAATTTGCGGAATTCAACATTGGCAAGGTCAAAAATCTTGCGTTCGTAAGCGAAAACTGTTCACTGCAGTTTTCCTTGATCCGCTTCCCGAATGTGAGAGGTTCCCCTGTGATCCTTCTCATGCATTAGTGAAGGGCATTCCTTACGTAGAAGGTGACGATGTACATCCGGTAAGTGAGTTGTTCGTAGAATGTATTGTCCAATTTTTCTGTGGGAAGTAATGTTCATCATGTCCTTGGACACCAACAAATTCAGAGATGTGCCAGACTCACTTATTAGCACTAACATTGTCTATTCCAACTGAATTACCTGTGCACTCAACGTATATATTTCTGGGAATCTAGATTTGGTTCAAATGCCATCGCATGTTTTATTTGGCACGCCTTAAGATATATCAATTTCGCCGACAACGAATGGCTACAGGACATGTAGCATACCCACTTTATTAAAAAACAATCAAACAATAGGAGACGAAGAAATGAGCACTCCTCACCTCGAAGAACGATGGATTGAGGTAAACGGCGAATTAGCAATCGAACCTCGGACCAGATTGAGCATAAACGACGACCTTCTCGGTGGACTGGAAAAGTTCGCGCGGGTGTTTCGACCAGGTAGAGTAAAAAAGTTGAGCATTGTTCTGGAAGGTTGGGAAGACGATATAGGTGTGAATTGGGGTTGGGACTGGAATCCGGCGTGTTTTGTGGGTGGTGTAGCCTACAGGTATGCCTTTGGCGGAGATTGGTCAAAATGGACCGTTAACCATTCCTATGGATACTCACCTGGTAAGCGACCAAATGCAGATGGTATGGGAATATCTATGAAAGTTCAACAATACGGGGTTTTATTCGAAGTAGAGGTTGTTCTGCTCGGATTGTGCTGTATGTCTCGTGGTCCGGTCACAAAGTTGGCTGGTTATATTCCTCCAGAAAATGAAGTGCCAAAGAGCCAACCTGCACTTCTGCTACAACAAATGACCTACTTCGAAGAATAGCTGATCAATGGCAATGACTTGTGATTGCAAACTCGGCTCATGCATGTGACATTCATTCAAGCAGTTTTCGCACCCCGAGTCTTGTGGTCAGGTACGATTCGCTGCATCAAGAGCGTTTGTACGCTCATCGAATATTTCTAAAGAACGTCGCTCGTCCTACTCGGAGGTGTAGGGCATAAATTGCCGTCTTTTTACTGTTTATACGTTGAACGATCTACACAGTACGTTGTTGGGAAAAATTACGCGCTGATCTATATCGAAATTTGTCCGGCTGAATTCATGATTTGAGATCGATCGGTAGCAGTCGACAAACTCTTTGTGTCAGGGCTAGTTCCTAGAGTGGTCTGTGGAGTTAAACAATATTAAGGAATAACGAAAGGATCGGCGCTTCATACGATTGCCGGAGTCTGTGAATGCGAGCAATTTTAGCTGTTCTGTTCTGATGTAGAAGTGTCTTCCTCTTTGTAAATAAACCCGATAGGTAGTGCGTCGAGTTCATTTTTGTATGGCTCTTCGACTCCAGGGTCATCAATCAGCCTACTCCATCTTCTTAAACCGATATTCCACACATCTTCATATAACTGCGCTATTGCGAGATTTTCAGTGAATCCTAACGACTGAATTGAAATAGAGTTGCGCATCGCAATGTCTTTCTTCACATCCTCAATGTCTCCGTCAACGTTAACGGCTTCTTGATCGGGGTTGTCGGACTTATAGTAGTTGAATTTCACTGAATTTCCCAGTTGCATGTTTGATACGTTTTTCTCCGCACCTCCATACTGAGTATTCGATGAGTGGAGTGACTATGTTGCTAAATTTCCTCCCTCGAATTTTCTTTGGACGACTGACAAGTGGAAGGCTGGAGAAAATCGGATTCTTTCTATCGGGCATACTGGTGGTTGTCACATGTGTTCTTCTCTGACTAGGGAGCTCTTGTGATCTTGGAACACTTTTCTTAATTTAGGAGTGTTTAAACGCTTATTTAACTGTTCTTGAACGAGATGTTCTGCGTATCGTCGATCGTGCGTGGTCCAATGACACCGAGAACATATCCACATAGTGGTGCCCGGCGGCGAAGTAAATAAGCTTTGAATTACACATAGCTCGTTGTCAACGTCGGAAGCTGTGAAAATGCTATGGGGACAATCACTCTGCAATCAACGGCATCGAATCACTCTCGGTGAGTACCGTCTTCGTACTGTGACCGTTGCGCACATTGCCGGATTCTTGTTCCTCCGATTGTGCTAAGTGATGATCCATCTCCGCAGCTAAAATCCGCTCCGCTCATTTCTGTCGCAGCTCCGCCATTAACTCACCACTGTGAAATAATTCCGCCGGATTTCCGTCTCCAATAATCTGGTTCAGCATCTCGTCCGTAATACGATTTTTAGGGTGGGTATTCGTCATATTTTTACTCCTTTTAAGTCCAAAATTGGCGACGACTGTCGCCACGTACAAACGATTAAATTATCCTTCCCATACACAAAATTTATGACACACTCCTGCTTCGGGGACCTGGACCAACCCACGACGCGGCGGGAAAAGACCTCTTGAATCGCCGCTAAATACAGCGTTCCTTCCGACGTCGGTATGTAGGTCGCATCGGCCACCCACAGTTGATTCGGTCGCTTCGGCTTACCTTTACGACGACGGCGACAGACGCCTCGCAGCCCCTGTTGTAACATCAAACGCGCGACCCGACGACGACTAATCCGAATACCTCGTTCCCGTAAGGTCGCAGGAATGCGAGGGGCACCATACACTTCGCGGGAAGCCGCATGAATCGTCTTGATCTGCACCAATAATGCTCGATCCGCGACCGACCGTTGACTCGGCAACCGATCACGCCAAGCATAGTAACCACCACGGGAGACTCGCAGTAGGCGGCACATCGCCACGATCGAAAATTCGGCCTGAGGCACGTCTATGAACTCGAAGACCGCCCGGGGGTCTTGGTCGTCTCCGTCGCGAACCAGGCCGTGGCCTTTGCTAAGATATCGCGCTCTTCTCGCAGTCGAGCATTCTCACGGCGCAACGCGCGCTCGCGCTCCCGCCAACCCAACGGACCTTCCTGTCCATCTTTCACCCAATTCCGGACCGTTTGATCAGCGAAACCAAATTCCTTCGCCACCGACGTGATCGAACGCCCCGATTTCACTAACGCGACAATCTGTTCGCGATACTCCAAAGTGTAGTGTTTTCTTGCCATAATATGGACTCCTCAACATTTTCTAATTGTAGGTGTCCAGCAAACTGAGGCAACTCCAGTTTACAGATCAGCATGGGCAGAGTTAGGACCTGTGCCGACAACGCGTCAGCAGAAAGCGTATTTGGACAGCTCAACCGAGAACTAGTACGGTAAAACCAGTTTCGGACTCGGCAAGAAGTACCCCAAAAAATCAATCACGACTTCGTGAACCTCTACAATCCTTGGCGACGCCCTCCAATGCTGAGCAACAAACCTAAAGCGATCCAAGCATGCAACTCGAGAGGACAAGATGCTGTTTGTTGATCAAAACGTGACAAAACTGCGTCCCTAAACTGTACTCAGATTCAATCTCTATAATTTTGCTTTTCATTAACAACCCCTAAAGGAATTCAAATTGGAAATAAATCTAGTTAGTTCTTCTTCCCCGAAAAGGAGAAACTCAATGTGCGCCTAGCTCTGGGTTCAGTAATTGGATCGCTAGTATTACTGTTTGCGATCTCGGCAAATGCTACAGATGAAGATGAAGAAGCATGTACAGATCAGCTAGGTAGGGATATGGCAGAGCTAACTGCGAGTGATATTCACTCCACATCAAATCTTGATGAAATCACGATGGAATATTTTGATGGTCTCTTTGATGGGTCCTGTACTTTGGAAGATCTCTCCGATGAGGATCTTGAGTCAATAGCACTAGCTTACGACAAAAAATACGGAGAAATCACAGGCGCAGACGAACAAAATAAGCGAAGAAAGTTCGCCAGAATTCAGTTCCTTGAGTGGTTAAAGTTGAAACGCAATGGAGGAATTTGAGATACCGGTGGTAGAGGTTACAGTTGTTGAAAGAACTCTCTGTTTCTTAAACGACTGATTCAGCTGAATACATACATTGGTATCAGTTAGAGGAAACTACTCTTATCTAATTACCAATACTTTGAGTTTCGCAATCTCTAGGGGTTTTCTCCTTTCGGAAGAAGACCCCGAGACGTGTGAGGCAATTTTAAAACAAATATGACTTGAGTCGGTTCTTTCCCATAGATGGGGTCTATGCAGGCATAACATAACACCATTACACAGATTTTGTTCGCATACTACACATTCGACCACCAATCTTGTAAAAGGAAAGACTGGTGGTAGTTCAATCCAGTTTACTCTGGGTTTTTCTTACACGAAATTATCCTGTACATAATCCGCTGATCGAGTTTATTTATGGCACAGAATACTGACATCGAACGACTCTGTGAGGACGATTTAATTTAGGAACTGATCTAGCTGATTACCCGATTTAATTCCCTCAGTATTCGCCGCGGGTGCCAAAGATGATTGAACGGATAGCCTCGTTGTTAGCCACGATCTTGCAAACCGAGCCGCGAGCGTTAGGACAAGTCGATGTAACAGATGAACGGTGTGTCGAGATTCCCAGCCGCAATCCTCTCCGAATTGAATGATTGAAAACAATGGTGCGCTTAGTCTTACAGATACAGCAACGACTTTGGGAATATTATCGGAGCTGTAATGCGTTGTTCGGTACTGCTTTAGCAGAATCGTTTGTAAACACTTAGTGGCACCGGATCCCGACCCACGAACGGTACATAAGACGCGATCAAGTACTATACATCGATCATCAAGCAACATCGGATGCGGCGTTTTGAAGCTGCGAGAGTACTGACTCAATTACGGACTGAACCCATTCCGATAACGTCGTCGAGACGGGAATGGCCGCCGAACAATTGAGATCATTGTGGGCGCAATTCAAACTGCTCAGCCAACAAATACCTACGGTAGTGCAACATATCGAAGTCTTGTTATTTGCCTTGAAAACCGACACGAACGACGACAAAGAATACTCGAGTAGTGTGCGACAGCATTTTACTGATGCCGCGATTCTCGCATCCATGCCTAGTGTCGGTTTGGTCATCCTCACCAATTTACTCGCGGAAACCGGAAGTGCGATCCGAGACCGCGGGTACACCGACTCGAGATGTTTGACGGGAGTCGCGCCGGCTACTTAGTAGTCCGGAAAATCCCGGTTTGTACAACGCCGCCTCCCCGTGAACGCCCGGCTCGTCGATAGAGTCTATCGCTGGGCTCGGGTCACGATACAAGTGGAATTCCAATGTCGGCAACGATACGAAGTGCTACGAAATCGAGGTAGCACTCATGGTCAAGCGTTACGTTCCGTCGCCGATAGTTTATTATGCATCGCTTGCACGATGTTGAAAACGATTACTGTGTGAACAATCTGCGGTACTTGGTTTTTTCACGTGATTCGAGTGCTTCCTAGGGATTCGTGGCTGGATTTCGCCTTAATGGTGCTGAAGTGCCGTAATCAGATTAATAAGGGCCAGAAAATCTCGGCTCTTTGACGTATTCGGCACTGGAAATACCATTTTTTGAAGAAATCGCCGCGGAAACTCGATATGAGATTCATCTGGGCGAAATTAACAGTTCAGTAGAGGTGAATCGAAGTGTCCCCGGAAAATCAATCTGAATTATCGGTTTCTATTGCTTCAGGTAGAAAAGATCGCACAAACTCTAGCTGATCATTTGAGAGAGATGCTAAAGCGAAGTTGTGCTGGTCAAGGATCTCATTAGCGACAGCGGCTCTAATATTTGGAGTAGGTAGTTTAGATAGATTTTCTAACAGATCCGTTTGATTCGTAGAAATCCAAGTGCTAGTTATATATTTGAAGTAATCTTCTTGCTTCTCGTCTGACAATTGTTCAGATAACTCAAAAGCTTGACTTGTTTTATCCGATTTAACTAGATTTCTACCGACAGATATGAATGACGACAAAAGTGCAGACTCTCTTACATCCTTTAACAGTGTCATTGCTATGTCCAATTTTCCGGAATTTGCCAATGAACTAATTACTTGGCTTTCTAATCCGATCATACCGTGAAAAGGGTGAGGATCTTCTGAACGAGCAATAGTCATAGCCTCGTTTGGATCGATCAGGGCGTAATGTGTTAGTATTCGATGCATCATCCTAGAACGCTTTTCTGTTCCAAGCTCTGCGTTCTCATTCACCCAGCGAAGAGCTTTGCTTGGATCAGTCTCTGACCATTGCGAAACGAGTAGGTATTCGGTCGAAACATCAACTGCACCTAATATTTGCCTCATGCGTAAAACTTCAATTCCTGCTTTCTCAGGTGAAATTTTTGACAATGTTCGTATTGCATACAGAACGGAATTTTGTTGAAGTTGTTCTGGTAAAGATTGAATGTTATCCAACAGTTTTTGAGGATTTTGTTCTGCCCAAGTCTGAACAATCTGTACTTGAGCACGATTTCGCAATGAACTCTTATGAACTCGTGCTGTCGCGTCCAGTGCTGCTTGTGGATCACGTTGGGACCAAAACTTCACTATTCGAGGAACGATTCGCCGTTGATGCTCCAGCGACATATTCAGACTGTATTCAAATGCGTCACTTTCATTAAGAACAACTGCCGCGGCTAGTATGCGGTCAAATAGTTGATAATCGACATCAAGCACGTCGTCCACGAGATAGTCTAGCACTTCAAACTGTCCCCGTTGAATCGAAGTACCTACTATTTGCGCTAACAATGTTTCTTGCTCGTCATCGAGGACATCGTCGCTAATGACAACATTCCACGCATCTAGAGGGTCTTGCAATAGTCTTGACACAGTGGTTTTAACTCGCTCGTGATCCAAGAACGACTCCAGTCCGTACTCAGATGCGATCTTACTCAGATCTAAGTTCGAACGTGCGTTTACGTCGTCGAAGATTGTTCGGAGTAGTGTTGACCTCCATGGCTCATCAAAATCAATCACTGCGCTAATAGCTCCTGTCAGATCAAACACTGACCATTCTGAAAGTATGAGAGCAAAGAGTTCCTTCCTTCTCGAGGGATGAAAGAGCCATACTTCCTTGAGTGCTACTTCCGGATGTGAAAGGGACAATTTGCCAAGGAGCAACTCTTGTGCTTCTTTGACATGCAAGCTCAATTCGATTTGGGCACACTGACGAATGATTTCGATTAACTCGTCCGTAGGAAGAGCATCAAGTAGATCAAAATGATTCTGGTCTCCGTTCAACAATGTCGAACCACGAAAGAATCCAAGACAGCTGTCGCCTGTAAAGGTCGCGGTTCGTGTGTCATGTTGTTTTTCGACTCTTGTAGTCGGTGAGAACATTTCGACCGGTTTTGCCTGGTTGTTGTTTGCAACAAAGATAGTTGGGAACAGGAATATCCCTAGACTCGCCCCGATTAAAATGCCGCAAGCGAACAGAACTGATAAAAGAATAAAATGAAATCGAAATATGCTCAGTAGCGCCATGTCGTGTTTAGTGCGTATACAGATAAAATTTTTATCTGGGTTTATGTGTTGACATTGTGTTCGAAATTTGTGGCTAGTCTGCAGCATCAAGAAATGACTTCACATACTCAATTTCATCATCGCTGAAGTACGCTCTATCCCGTTGTCTCAGCACCTGTTGTGCGATCGCTTCCTTCGAGGATGTTCCGGGTACACGTTTCAAATTCTCGATGAGATGTTTGGAATCTAAAGTGATCCATTGGAAACTAATACTACGAAAATACTCTGTCCATTTTGATTCTGGCAATTCGTGGGCAATTTCGATAGCTTCATCAATTCGATTGAAGTCAATCAAATGTTTAGCGACCATAATAAATGTTCGCAGTCCTGTAATATCTGATTGTTCTTTCAAGATTGACTTGATCTCTTCGAAGTGTCCATTTGATACTAGTGATTTAATCACTGTATAATCCAATCGATCGGTAAGTCGAATCGACTCATCTGAACGTGCCGCAAGCGCGACATCAAGTGCCCTAGGAAGATCGACGAGCGCAACATGAGGTAATACTTCCTTTAACAGTTTATGTCGAAGTCCTTCAGTTTCAGAACTATTTTCTAACACCCAATCCAAGGCATCAGACGCGTTTTTACGCGCCCAAGTTGATACTAAGAATTGTTTCGCTTGCCGAGTATCTTCCCCTTGTGAATCCAATTGTTGCAAATACATTGTGGCTGCATCTTGTTGTTGCAACCTAGTAAGCTTCCGTATCGCAGTCGCAATGAAAACACGGCGACTCTCCTGAGGTACCGATTCTAAGTTTTCCAAAGCTTCCATCGGGTTCGACGAAGGCCAAAAGAACAGTACACGGTTCTGTAAATTTCGTTGTTTCACAGGATCAGAAATCTGCGACACGGCCACGAGAGCTTCGCGCGCATTTCTCTTCGTCCACGCCTCGAGGATGCCCGGCTGAAGAAATTCCTGGGTCTCGGATGGTACGTTCAGTACGTACTCCCATGCTTTCTGGGGGTCGTGTTTCGTCGCTTCGACAACAAGTCGGCGATGAAAATCTGTGTATGCTAAATCATGAGTTTTTAACGTCTGAACTAACGGAAGAAGCGCATCTACTCCATCTAGTTCAATCCATGCATTGATGATATCAATCAAAACTTCGTGTTGAACAACGTTTTCAACACTGTCAGTTAGTACTTGTTCTAAAGCTTGTACCGGTTCATGCAACAAGTCTCTCGCATTTTCTTTACTGATCACTACTTCTAAGATTGACTCTAGTCCGTACTGGCGTGCTTCGATCAATCGAACAGATTCCGATAGGTCATTGCGTGTCTCGAATACGATCTCGATAGCAAGACGTTTCAATTGACCATTCAGCAATGTCGCCTTGCGTAGAGCAATCTCAAAGTTCGATTTGGACCATTCTGAAAACACAACTCTAACCAGCGATTGCGATCGTAGGTTTGGAAACGTCCACACTTGTTCTAGTGCAGTTTCGCCATCGACCTTGGCAAGTGCCGCAAAAAGCGTTTCTTGGATCGATTCAAGTCTTAGACTTGTGCTCATTTTTAAGGAATCTTGTATCAGGTCAATCAACCCGTCTTTGTTCAAATCTCCAACCAAAGTACTCAAATATTGTTTTCGACTGAAAGGGCTATCTACTTTTAAGAGTTCTGACAGTTGTGCTTTATTTTGCGAACCGACGTGCTTAATTTGAGAAACCGCTTCTATCTTTTCGGGTTCATGTTCTATTGGGTGTCGTACACTAGCCTTCATCGGTATGGATATCACGACGCTTGCACAAATGCCAAACGCGATCCCACCGATGAGAATCCCAAAACCGAAGCCAAACAATTTTTTAGTTCTGTCAGCCATTGAAGATCAAATCACCACCCTGACGTCAAATTCAATTTTGAAACCATTATAAGTACCTATTCCACGCAAAACCTAGATTTTCCACGAAATGGACGCGGTGAAGGTTTGCCATCAAAATGTCCAAGAGATTGTTTCCCAAATCGTGCTCAGACCCCGCTGGGTTTTCTCGAATCTACGGGTAATTCTTGAGCGTTCCAAAGAATCTAAAACATGAACAATTTTGACCCATGATATCACAATGAAAAATAATCTACACCAAATGCAACCAGTCACTTACCCCACTGAATTAGTAATACTGGTTGTGGCAATCTTCTAGATGGCTGTTCCTTCTTCTATGGAACATCATAAAAACTTTGGTTAAGCGGTTGCTAATTCGGGTTTGGGTACTAGGTCGCAACCGATGGCGTGGGCTTGACGTCGGATGTGGGCGAGTTTGCGTGGTCAGTACTCCTTTTCAAATTCCTCAATCGAGCGTTCGACGTACTCGGTGCCGTCGCGCAACATCGCATACACTAAGCGGGCGATTTCATGGGCGGTAGCTTTGACGGCTCGGGCTTTTTCCATGCGTGCGAGTCGGCGGCGATGTTTCGCGCCTAACCACGTTTCCGTTCGTCGCACCGTGACGGCACCTTGACGGAATGCTTGGCCGAGGCGATTCGCCTTCCGACGTCGGCTCCGGAGCACGGTACCACCACTAATCTGGTTGTTGGGAGCCAACCCCAACCACGAACCAAAGTGCTTTTCCGTGGGAAACGCGGACACGTCGGCGCCCAGTTCTGAGACGATGAGCAACGCGACTTCCTGTCCGATTAACAGTTCGAGTTGTTGAATTTCCCGTTCCGAG
This sequence comes from OMG group bacterium, assembly GCA_012267385.1. GTDB lineage: Bacteria > Pseudomonadota > Gammaproteobacteria > Pseudomonadales > Azotimanducaceae > Bin55. Next base: position 94 of record JAAXGW010000036.1, on the reverse strand, counting down.
TGTGTCATAAATTCCGTGTATGGGTTGGATCATGTAATCGATAGTACGTGGCGACATTCGTCGCCAGCATTGGACTTTAAAGGAGTGTCCATAT
>JAAXGW010000028.1 GCA_012267385.1 OMG group bacterium | reverse complement strand
TCAATGGGAGCTTCCATGGGAGTTGCGATGCCAGCCAACATTACTTCCATGATTGCTGCGGAGCTCGGCGTGGAAATTAGTGGTACTGTAGGCTTCGCTGACTACCTTCGAGATGAGTATGAAGCGAATGGTTTGTATTTGTCCGACGAATTAAAGGAATTGCTCGGCGATACCTCTGAGGAGATCGCGGCCGATTCTGAAGAAGATACGGACCTACTCGCCGAAGAATTGGACAAAGCAATCGAAGCGAAAAATGTAGAACGTACCGCGCGACTCCTGACAGTCGTCGAACCGTCAACACCTATCGGCCAAATTTTCTATGAGTTTTTAGACGTACCAGAAATGGACCAATCGGTTCCACACGCTTTTATGTTGGAAATGATGACATTCGCTGCAAATCCTCGCGAGGTACTGGGATACGCACGAGCGATTCTTGGCGAAAGCGAATATGTCCGCATGGTACCGGTCATCACCGGAAAACTCCAAGGACAGCCCGCTCAACTACTGAACATGATTATCTCCGATCCAGAGTTGGTTGCACAGCTAGAAGAAGTGGTTGGCTCATTCTTTCGCAATTTCGACGAGATTAAAGAGATCCTCGAGGAACCTGATAACATGGTAATGCGCCAAAACCTGTATAGTGGTAGCGCGCGCGGGCTGTGGCAATACATCCAAGCTCGAGACAATCCAAATGACAGCATCGAATTCTACCAGTATGTCGTCAATAGTATTCCCGCTGACCCCCCTCCCTATCAGAGTCATGTATATCCTTTGTCAGAAATGCATAAAGAGTTAGTTAAGCTTGATTTGAACGGGTCGCAACGAAGGTCTCTGCAAACAGCAACCTTAGATTTGGTGCAATCGATAGACTTTCAGGATGAATATGTTTTGTATGCTGTTTGGCAACTGGTCGCAATCTTTGATGCCCATGCGGACAACCTTGATGTACTTGTCAACGTTTACGAAGCAGTTGACAAGCGACTCACCCAAGATTGGAAGTTGGGTGAGATACTGACAGCTTACTACGAAGGTTCCAAGCAGGAAGCGTTTCAAACTTTGTTGGATTTGGATGTGGGGGGAAATCTGGTCTGGGAGGTTCGAAATGTAATTGGCACCGTGTTTCAAGAAGAAATCCTAGCACTGGTACAACAGGTAATCGATGGAGAGTGTTTATCAGAAGAACAGACCGCGAAGCTTGAAGAAATTGCACACTATGGCTTTAATAGTTTGGGGAACGACCGTCAAGCATATGAAGCACTAACGAAAGATTTCGCGCGCGGTCTAATGCAATGTTTCCCACAGGACACGAGTCACGAGATCGAATTGCTTGATTCAGCGATATATGAGGACGATGTTGAGGAAGTGCGAAGTTTGTTTTCTAGTGTCTATTCACGAGATCCAACTAACGAATCAATTCGAACTGCATTTTTCTTTTGGAACAAGCAACGTGAATTCTATGTCGACGCGCTCAATATAGCGACCGACGGGGGTCCTGACCTCCGCAATCAGGAAATCTTGGAAGACATTATCGCACGAAACGCAGAGAACGTACGTTCTGGAGGTACAGAACACTACATCTTACAAAGAATGATACCGAGTGAATTGCGTCCGACCGATGAATTCAATGCACATCCAATAGTCGACCAATTTCCTAAAAACGTCGCTCGGGCGGCCACTAAAATCGCGGAACTTGATGAGACCGCTACCCGAGCCGACGCCGCCGAAGCTGTACGACTGTTTTGGCGCAATATAAATCTGCAAAGTTTGGATACTAGTACACCGTACTACATGATGGGTGGTTCGAAAACTCTAATGTTTCTCGATTGGCCGGTTGATTTTGCAGAGTCCGGTCACATAAATTTTTATGGATATGGCTATTATGGCCAAGGACCCGTTGCTGTTAACTGGTCTTCTTATATCAACCTATCAGACGATCAATATGGACCACGAACAGACTATGAACGGTTGTTGGATCGGACGATCAAGACTTTCTCATTAGGGCGCGAGCTTGAACTACTCCTGAGGTCCCAAAACAATCCTTACGATCCATACCAGTACCAGTTTTTTTATGGTAGCCAAACCGACGAGAAATCAAGGTGGTACGAAGTACTTCGCGCAGCCTATGGACATCATCCAGAGGACCTACAACAACGATTGCAAGAACTCACGACTAAGATTCTCACTGGTCTCGCGAACGAGCATGAATTCATGATGTGGATGCACCTATCGAACGAGTCTCAAACCCAACCTTCCCCAGAAGTGATAGCGAAATTCGAGGAATGGGCTGGCGGGATTGACACTCCTACACAACCACAATTGATAAACATCGCTCGATTTTTTGCTGGATTGGAAGAGTGGGAGCGAGCGATCGAAGTCTACAAGCTCTTGGTCGTAAATCGCGCGGACTTCAATGAATTCATGGGTGGCGGTTTTTACGGTCCCCCAAGCAACCAACCGCTGTCAATTTCAGTTATATTCGACGATGTCATTGAATGGTTACCGTTGAGTGAAAGTAGAAAATTCATCCGGGATATTCTGCCAGTAGCACAACGATTTGATGACAAGGAAGTTGGTCAGTTTATGTCTGACTTTTTCAACATTGCAGTTTTAACGAAGGTCTTTCAGCCAGTAGAGATTTTTGAACTTGCTAGTGAAATTCGCACAAGTACCACTCTTCCGAGTAATCACAACACACCTTTGAAACCGTTTGAAGCTTTACCACTTATCGCCGGTATTGGGGTTCAGATTGCGGGATCAGAATACAACGAAGCGTTTGATCAAATACTGCAATTGATATCAGAATCGAACATTGCTTCATCTTCAGATCCCGGAGATTTGAGTATGGACCGGAATAGTTCTTTCGGAAGAATGAATGAGATGTACTACTTGGATAATTTAGTACGAGAATTTTCTAATTCTCTTGGAATTACTGTACCTTCATTAATCAGTAGAACAAATGAGGGGTTTGCCTCCAGTGCGGAAATATTATTCGTCATGCGGGATAGACTGTTTGACTTTGAAAACGGAAAATGGATGGACCACTTAACTGATGGATTGCTGGAACTCTTGGACGACGAATCCGTAGAACAAACCACCGTAGTTGAACTGCTTGCAGTCTTGTACAACGAGTTCTACAAACTAGAGAAGTATGAGAGCAGTCGCGCACTCGCAACCAAACTTTCTCGATGGTTAACTGATCAATTAGATAATCTCTCTCAGAGAACATTAGTACCATTTGCGTACCTTGCGATTCACGCAGAATTTCCGCTCACTCCGAACTTATTCTCAAAAATGTTGAGCTATGGTCACTTTTCGACCGAACAACTCATCTCACTTATCCAGAAATTGCGAGAAACAAGCAACCCTGACGAGGTATTTCTCGCAGTTCAAGAAATTTCGGTGGAAATATCCGGACTCTCCGTACTCAAAGAACTGCGGGAAGTGGGAGTGTTAGCGAACGAAGAAGCATTTGTAGCTGACTTGGAAGAACGAATTGAAGCTCTCGAATCTGCTCGGAACACTTTGGAGATTCGAGTTCTGTAAGAACTGCTTGTTCGTTATGTGAAATCTCGGGGAGGGGCTGCGTCACGCGCCCGTTCCGCGCAAGACTTGATTGAGTACTAAGCTCTATCAAGTATATGTGGTTGTTGACTTACAGTGTAACCACATTCAAATTTGATACGTCTATTTGTTAAGAGATACTCGTCTGTCCTTTAAATGGCGTTTTCAAGACAGTAGCTCCTTACCACCCCAAGTCTACCTCATGAGTGCTAGGATTCTGCTGGAGCGGAAAGAAAAGATGGACGTCAAACCATGACGTAATTAACTTCAGTCGAATCTGCTGGCTTATCGTGGAGTGAGACTCGGCCAAACGGTGTTGAATACAGACGATGTAGAAAATGGGACAACGAAGATTCATGACTCATGAAGCAATCCATCAGAATTCGAACTACGCGTACTCTATCGTGAGAGAGCCATCTGCCTTGTGGATGCTGCTAGCAGGTAAGCATCGTACACAGTATGTCGAAAACAGTAGTCGCAATCGTGGCTCTTCACCAAATGATACAGTCAAACTCACATGCGTACCCTTACCTGCATGAATAGTTCGAGTACTCCGCTGTAGGTCACAATTTTTGCTTATACTAAGCCATGAGCAATTCTTAAGTTAAACCAAAAGAAGAACCCTTAACAAAATGAAAAACATACTACCGCGCGAGCAGCTGTTCCACAGATTGCTGATTACTGTTCTGGCAACCACCATGACACTGTCAACATTGGCTGGGCCATTAGAGGAATTACACGAAGCAAACACGAGCGAGGAACGACTCGATTTAGACCTGGTGTATCAGGTATTCAATGATGCAATATTGACCCACCTAACACTAGATCCAGCACTCGATGAATTACGCGACATCGCTGAAAACGCCGATGCTAGTGATCGCACTCGTGCGAAGTCCTATCTCTCGATGGCACATCTCTATTGGCGCTACGGGCATTTTGACAGCGC
>JAAXGW010000010.1 GCA_012267385.1 OMG group bacterium | reverse complement strand
ATTTGCTGGGGGCCTCATTGAAGGATCAGTCGTAGAGTACGTCTGGATGACTTCCATTGGCTATTTCCCCCAGCATTTGCTGGGGGCCTCATTGAAGGTTTCTCCGCTCGCCCATACTGCTGCGTTCGAGACATATTTCCCCCAGCATTTGCTGGGGGCCTCATTGAAGGGAGAGATCGAGATACGCGGACTCGAAACGAAGTCCCTTATTTCCCCCAGCATTTGCTGGGGGCCTCATTGAAGGATGTCCAAACTCTTCACCTCGGCTTGGTCCGGGATACATTTCCCCCAGCATTTGCTGGGGGCCTCATTGAAGGTGCAGCAACTCAAACCATCGCGTTACGTGCCGGCGGAAATTTCCCCCAGCATTTGCTGGGGGCCTCATTGAAGGGCCTGTACTCGCGTGGCGTACAAATCGAGGCGCCTGATTTCCCCCAGCATTTGCTGGGGGCCTCATTGAAGGCACAGGTGGCGCAAGCCTTTACATTTTCCTGTTTTATTTCCCCCAGCATTTGCTGGGGGCCTCATTGAAGGTCCAGTGAAAATATCATCGGAAAAAACTACCTAGGCCATTTCCCCCAGCATTTGCTGGGGGCCTCATTGAAGCGCGGCGGGAGCGGCAGCGAATGTGAAGTTGTCCATGAGATCCGTCTACGATGGCTATTACCATGCCATGGCATTGTTTGCGACGGTGGAGACCGAATTCATCGATCGGCAACCGCGACCACGTTGTCGCACCCACCCGTGCGGAAGCGAGCCGAGAAGTTTTTAGCTACTTGGAAGGGTTCTACCATCGACGTCGCATACATTCAGCACTGGATTATCGGTCTCCTGTAGCGTATGAACGGAGCTATGCTCTATAACATAGTTCTACAGCAAACCTTAAAATGAACTGTCCATCAAACTGAAGCAACTTCCATTCGAAAGGAAATCAGATATTGGGTTACTGTCTACACTAATGAATTCAAGAAGCGGCTTAGATTGGTCGTTTCCAAACAATTTCGGCGGGTCCAAAGGTGCCGTATCCGCCTTGATCGCTCCGACGAATCTGGGAGGACATAACGCTAGAAATACCCCACCCTACATACCAATTTTTACGACTCTCCCATGATTCGTGCTCGTAAACGTGGGAAACAAGGGATTTCACCGTATTTAAAGTCGCTGGTTGATTCCAAAGCGGCCAAGAAAAAATTCCCGATTTCCATGTACCGGAACATCCTTGAGTCTCCGTTCTTTGCTTACCGGCAAACACTGGGTACAAACTCAATCCTAACAATGCCAATGCTTCGACACCGGGATTCGTCAATTTCTTGTCTGTACTGGGGTCGATAGCTCGGAGAGCATACATTCGGTCATCTCTAACATCCCATCCGAATGATGGTAATTCACGATCATCTAACCAAGGACCACTCAGTGCAAGTTTCAAATCTTCGTAAGTAACTGAACTCAAGATTTTCCGAGCTATAGCCAGAAACTTCTGCTGACCTGCAGTAAAATAAAAGTCCGTAGGTTTCGCTCTCCCACTGTTATCCAGACTACCTTCTGCGATCAACGAAGAAGCTAACCGTTCACTCCGATCACCGTGTATAGCGTAGCTAAGATAATTTCGAATTTCCTTTCCGGTCAGTTTTAATTCATCGCCCTTAAGAATATGTGACCCGTCTGAATTGCGCGGATTCAACGTCGGACTATCTTTCCAAGTAGCGATTGTTTCTAGAGCTGTCCTCACAGTACGATCTATAGAAAATTCTGCACTGAGAAGTGCATGAGGGGCCACGTCTGCACTCCACCAAATCGTTGGTTTCAAGTCTTGAGATTCATAACAAATCATTACGCCTAATGAAGCGAAGAATCCCAATGGATTCGTACCATCAAGACCTTCAAGATCAGTCTGCGTCACAAAAGTTACCCTCCCTCTTTTGCACTCTGTTGATGATCCGCTAAACGCAATATTGCCTCCAACCATGCCAAACCGTGGTAGCCGTATTTTTCTATTAAGTGCCAGAACCGATCTGACATGTCAAACGCTAGAGAGGTTTCGGTCAAGTTCGAATTGGTAGTGAACTTCATACCGTCAGACTCGTAGCTCAATGTCTGTGAGTCTGTATCTTGCACCAGTTGAGGAAGTGGGCGCGCTAAACCATGATGGGTCCCAACCAAATGAAGCACCAAATCGGGATCGGATGCATCCTTCAAAGCATGAGGGGAAGAATTTATCATTGCAACACTAGCGAATTCATGACGCATGTATTCTGGATATGTACTGTCTCTTTGAAATCTAGCTCCAAGTGATTTAGCTAATGGGTTCGTCCGATATCGTTCTAACTCTGTTGGATCGCCGCCAACTAATTTTAATTGGAAGCGTAGATCTACCTTGCCTAAGTCGTGAAGTTCACCTGCAAGTCGGAGATCCTCTACAATTTCTGCGGGTAAATTCAACCGAGTAGCAATTTGACGAGCTCGTTTACCCACTCCCTGCAAATGATCTTTTAATGACACACCTGTTGATGTAAAAGAACTGGTTTCATCAGATCCATCAAGTAAAGATGAATCCACTATTCTCTTTTTTGTAGAAGCGTTATGCTCTTCTATAATGAAATACTTATGGTGTGTTTCCGAACCACCTAGATCAATACTTGACACACCGAAAGATTTTTGTAGTCTTTCAAATACATTCAATAACCATTTTTCTTCTGTTGGACTCACATGTTCCCTACGGTCGGCCAACCATTCTGAAATGCGCTCCCGCTCGGTCCCAACTTTTTCTACGTCGTGTTCGACCGGTATTGGAATACTTTCATCCACATAAGGTAACCGAGTATCTAAGCGCAAAGTCGCCTTTTTGCCATATACAAGTTGCGCTCGGTCGCCGAGGTCTTCGACCGTATCCGTCCCCGACGGGTTCCAATTACCAGCCGACAGTCCTCCTTTACTAGGATCTACTACGAGAACATCCCCGGGTTGAATATCTTTGATCTCCAAATGTTTAACATCCGATCCGGAACCCGCCCATTTAATCCATCCTTTGGAATCAACTTCACGGAGTGTATCTGATAACTTGCTCTCAGATATATGAGCTTGGGCAACATCAGCTATTTCTAGCTCTTTTTCACCGGCTAGCCAAGCCTTCGCTGCGGAAATTGGCACCTGAACATGCTCAATTTGCCTAGGTGGCACTAACTCTAAAGACTTAGACGATCGATCCCATCTCCACATAATTGACACGTCGGGCGATTGTGTACGACCGATACCGTGAAGAAATGAATCTATTGACGGTTGGACGAGTGGCTTAGGATTGGTTTGAACCCACGAGTCTATATATGTTTTTAGTAAAAGCGGAGCATTTTCTCGGACAGCAACTGCGGCCTCAGGAAAACCTTGAAGTGCAGTCGAACCTATCTCTACCAACCCATTCCCATTCAATCGTCGTTTCAATTCGTTCCAAGTTACCTTGGCGGCCTCTCCATAGACAGCATCAGGCTTAGAAGAATTAACTAGAGACTTTGATCCGATAATCCATGCTCTCGCATACGATCCACTTCGCTCGTAGTGCGTACCACGACGGTCTAGTCTCCCAAATCTTTGACGAAGACTATCTATTGACGCACACTCTGTGATTAAAGCATCAAAGCTAAAATCCGCACCCACTTCAATTGCTTGAGTAGCAACCACAATTGTTAGAGTTGTATCGTCAGACACACGATCGGGAGCTACTAATGGACTAATTCGTTTTAGTGCGTCCATTCTATCAAGTGGACGCATGCGTCCGGTAAGGAGAAATACATTTTGGTGTTGTTCAGAAAGTTTGTTGTACGTATCACGAGCGGTTTGAACCCGATTCAATATCACGCCAATACTTTGAATCTCACGAGGTTCGCGTTCGCCGATCGATCGTTTGGATATAGACTTAATGATCTTCAATACACGATTGGGAATTAACTGATTGGTCGATACAGGTACGAGCTCTGCGCGTTTAACGGCACACACCCGCCGCTTCAATTCACTACATTGATCCAAATCTATTTTCTCATCTAACGTAAAACGTTCAGCTCCTGTATCTATTGGTGTAGCAGACATTTCGACAACCGCATATCGTCGGGGAAGTTTTTCAGAACATGCATAAGTCTGTACCTGTTTCAGGGTTTCCGCAAACGGTACACTAAGGTGTACTTCATCCAGGATAACGAGACAATCATTGCCAGTTAAGCCCGCCTCAATCGGTTGCATCACTTTACTGACACCATACCCGCGAAAAAGGAGACGTGAGCCAAATTGATCCACTGTTGAAACAACAACCCAAGGTTGATCAGGATTCTTTCTCCACTCGTTTTCAATAGGAATTCCTCCGCGCAAAGCAGCAACCCCTAGCACTTCCTTATTGTCGCTCAAATTATCTAACCTAGTTCGGACTCGATCGAGAACAGGAGAAGCAGCAGACTGAATACGCTCGCGAATTTCCAGAGCTCTTTGGTGGACTTGATCAACCACGATCCGGCGATCAATCACGAACACCACTCTTCGCGGGTATTTCTTAGGGTCAACGGCTAACGCAAAAATCGCCGTATCGACTACTGCGGTCTTACCGGTACCTGTCGGAAGATCAATAACAGCAGGCCAGAAGCCACTGGATAATACCTGCTCTGTTAACCGCTTCTGCCAAGGAAAAGGGGCGTATCCGTGAACATCATAAAAAAACTTCTCAAAGTCCTCCTTTCCAAGCTCGTCACCTTGTTCCCCTACGCATAAATTTACACTATTGTCGTTGTGAAATTTACTCAATCCAGTCCTCTTCTTTCTTTAATTTCTTGTTTGTCTTCCAAGGGTACATCAATCCGAGACCAGAAAAACGACCACTTCCTAATATTAAAGACCCCCTAACGCGATGCTCAAATCTTATTGCAACGTGAAGAAGTTGGCGACGTACAGCATGGCCTAAAGAATCTTTCTGGAAAAAAGCAGGAAAACGGTGTATGGGGTAAGCACCGCTCACAAATGGAGTAAATGAAACTTCGACGGATATAGGTAAAGGTAAGTCTACATGTTTACAGGCAGTCAACACATGTTCCTCTGCCTGTGACCAGGCTTTGGCTCTCGATTTCATTCCCTTGCTACGAAGATTACCTGGATGCTTTGGGAGGGCGATTGGAGTCGCCGAGGTCCAACAGTACGAGCTTTCATTCCAAAATTTCTCATTCAAAGAAGTTAAGCTAGTGGGTCCTCGCAATCGATTCAAACGAATTTTTCCATGTTTCCCTAGAGTGAGTTGTAATGTGTCTTTATTTTCTTGCTTGGTCGCGTCTTCCCACGCAACGATAGCTCGGTATACACTTCTACGAGCATCTTCACTTACACAATCTGGCATGGACACTGCAATTCCCAAAAGTCGTCCGTCAGCATATTGGCTCCCGACAAAGGGAAGAGGGATAAATGCTAGATGGGGAGCAGTGGTCGGTCGCCCGTCGCCGCGATGACCACTCAATTCTTCATGGATCGGATTCTTCGCATGTCGAAATATAGCTCCGCGCATTCCTCTCGCTATTGCTTGTGCGTTCGTAGAGGTGAGAAAACGAGAATCCGGCATAAACTCAAAAAGAATCCAGGTTCCTGCAGTGTTGGGCTTTAGGATAGAGCTATCTTTCGTTGTCTGCCGGTTTACTTTGCGATAACAAGTGTATGCAGCAGGTAGCGATCTTGGCAAATACCCTTGATGGCGAACAAAGCGACGCTTTAACTCTCTGAACTGGCCTAAACCAATTCCTCGAATGTCTAAATCTCCATCTCCAACTACGTAATCAACTCGCGATGAATATTTGGCTATGCGACAAGATACGAGCGAAGATGAATGCCCAAGTCGAGCAACTCTACTCAATAATTCGCCCAAAACTGCGCGATACTTGTCCGAAATCGAAACATCCCAAACAAAAGAAACTCGAGGTAATTCTGGCGTGACAGATGGAAACAACCGTGGTTGTTTGTTCCGTCGGTCAGGAAACAACGCTTTCGCGGTTTTAACGTTAGTGGTCCCCACTGACCCCACTTGATTCTCGACCTTTCTTTTCTTGGCTATTCCACTTTCTAAACGTGAATTTTGCTTAAAACTGTTTTCATCGGAGTGTTCCCTCTCAGTCTCCAGTTCGCGTTTTAATTTATCGATTTCCTTTGCTTTACGGTTGTACCAACTTGTAGACAGAATGGAAATGTCATTTACAGGAACAAAATGGGTCGTAGCAACACGAGGGAAAGCGCGAGAAGCACTGATTTCAGGCGGTTTTTGTGATTCTAACCATTCTATGGCCGAGTGCTCTAAAGTGTCAGGCTCGTCCGCGTCAGCCCAAGCAGCGACTAATGCTGAAAATAATCTAGCAGGATGCGGTGGCCATTCATGTTTGCGACGATCATTATGGCAGGTAGCGACATAGCGACCAGTCAAAAAGTTAATCTCTATACTGAATCCATCATCAAACGACATCTGTAAAACAACTCATCATTCAGTATTTGATTCAATTCGACTGCTTCGAATCAGTGTTAGCAACTTTGGAGCGGGCTCTAAGCGAATTTCCCCCTGCTCCCAGCCTAGGCCATGAGAGCTCGCTGTATTAGCGGCTTGTTCAAGAATGCGGGCAGCAGAATCTTTACTAATATACATTTCTTCAGCTGCAGATCCATCTCGCCTCAATATTTCTAGCTTTGGAGAATGTGTAGGAAGTAGAAGACAACGAGAACGTAAATCAAAATCCATCTGATGTTGGTAAGCTATTGAGGCAATGCCTAGTGCTGCTATTGCAGTTCGCATCGACATCTGAGCAGAGTCTGAGAATCCTTTACAACGCAATTTTCGGAGAGCAGCAAAAGAGATCACGGTTGTTTGCAAGGCGTGGGATATCGTCACGCCCCCTGCTTCTTTGTCTATTGAGGGCACGATATTGCCATGATTTATTTTTGATGGTTGACCAGGTTCGCCGCTCGCACCTCCACGAGATGCAAACTCAAGTTCCCCCTTTTTGTTCCGCTTCGCACGTTCCGGATTGTCAGTCCATACTTCATTAGGATCTACACTGCTATAAACTCGATTGTCTGGAGCAACCTTTTCAATCTGCAACGGGTCCAAACGACTGCCAACTTTCACGCCTACTTGTACATCAAATCCAATGATTTCTGATACGTATGCTCGTTGAAACTTAGATCCTAATCCACCTAGAGGACCTGTCGAATCCCACTGTCCAAACAACAACGAAGTAGGAGAGTAGCGAAATAGATCAGTCGCATTTCTGGGAGTAGCATTAGTGATTGCTTGACCAATTTCTGATAAACGGAAAAGAGTTCCGTCGAGTAAACTATCCCTGAAGATTGCATCGGCAATCCTGTGAGGTGCCTCTAACACGGTCAATTTATCATAGTCCGTCGCGCCCTCGTCGTTTGAAAAATCAACATAAGGTACCGGAAACGTAAGTTCTCCGCGTTCCCATCCTTCAAGAAGAGCGAGTTCTGCACGATTTGCTTGTGATGCGACTGAATCTAACAAAACAGTTGTGGATGTCTTGTTCTCTTCACCGATTTGACGCTCTTCAACGGCATATTTGTGCCTCGTGTCACCTCCTACCGGTGCATAGGTTGGAGGAAAAATTTTTTCACCCATTCCTCCAGCCGGCTGCATGGATGTGAGAGACCGTAGAGCTACTGCTTCGCCAGCTACTGCCTTGTAAAGGTTATCGAATGTAATTTGATTCATTTAGTGACCTTATGGGAATTTTATTAAATTGCTAAGTTCGAAACGGTATTGTAGCCGGTAGCAGTTCCCTTATGGTTGTTGAGAAATTCACGGAAGAGACGCTTGCAGAGGCGCGAGATTGAGTCACAAGAGACGGATGCGTTTGCGGCTAAGTTGGTGTCTCGGAGGTTGACGAATCAGCCATCTTGCAATGTGAGGTTGATGTGTAAGATGTTGTTCGGCAGTTAGAACTACGGCAATCTCTTCGATGAAAAATAAGAAGAGGTCGGCAAGAATTTCCCACGTGTGATTCGTTATGCGTATGCGCGTTGGGGTTTGGTCCGGAGGGAAGATGATTCACTAGTATTGTTTGGTGTTAACCCATCAAAATGTGAGGAACTAATGATTCTCGGGGCTCTCGATATCGCTGGCTGCACCTGGTTATGAGTGGCAAGAAGGTGCGATGATTATGTAACAGTGCACCAAGAAAGAGCAGGAACCACGAACTGCGGAGCATGTTTTTCGTGGGCGAATCGAAGATTTCGTAAGATAAGAACTGTGAGACCGGATTCCAAGCTCAAAGTCGTGGAAGAACCAAAATGTCCTACATTAGGCCAAAATCGAGTCTATTAGGATCATTGAGATCTCAAACATGCAAACATACAAGCGAGGTCGATCAACGATGGTGTCCATCGAGATAGTACCTCACATAACAAATTTTATCCGTTTAGTAGAGGGCTCTCTTATAGCGATTCACCCTGAGTCGAAAAACTACTTGGGTTCGATATCTAAAGTAGTTGAAGAGCCGCCAACAATCTGCACTCGAGTTCCCTTAGGAATCGCAGTGCTAGAACGCACCGACCACCGCGTATCTCCAATCTGTGTGCTAATCTGACCGGGGCTGTCTAGTGCATCTTCCATCACGAACTCAGTACCAACCATGTTGCCAACTTTATCGTGCAATTCAACATCCTTTTTAGGATCCGTTGTTCGAAAAAACTTGTAATAAATAAACGTTGCTACCGTTGCTGTAATCGCAAAAGCGACAATCTGGAAGACAGCACCTAAGTCTGGAAATAGGAATGCAACGATTGCCATTCCGATGCCCGCGACCGCAATTCCGATAAGAAAACCACCTGCACCCAGTACTTCGGCCACGCCAAATACGAGACCCACGCCTAGCCAAATGAGTGCCCATACATTATTCATTGTGGAGATCCTCCTTGCGAAGATGCGTCACTGTTTATTTCTTTAACTATGTCGCTGATTCCGGCAATTGAACCGATCACATTCGCAGCTTCCAGCGGAATCATCATGACTTTGTTGTTTGGCGATGCTGCAAGTGCCGCCAGCGCATCAACGTACTTCTGTGCAACAAAGTAGTTAATCGCTCGGTTATCGCCTTGTGCAATCGCGTCAGAAACCATGCGAGTGGCATTTGCTTCAGCTTCCGCCAGTCTTTCCCGTGCTTCAGCTTCGCGTCTAGCCGCTTCCAGTTCTCCGTCTGCTTCAAGAATTGCCGACTGTTTCTGTCCTTCGGCAACTTGGATTGCGGATTCGCGTTCACCTTCTGCTTCCAGTATCTGAGCTCGCTTTTCCCTCTCAGCTTTCATTTGTCTAGCCATAGCTTGAACCAAATCGTGCGGTGGAGACACATCTCGAATCTCAATACGCGTGACCTTCGTACCCCACGGATCGGTGGCTTGATCAACTTTTTTCAGTAGTTCTATATTGATGCGATCTCGATTCGATAGGATCTCATCAAGTTCCATTGATCCGACCACAGCACGGATATTGGTCATCACGAGATTCTTAGTGGCAAGCTCTAAGTTTGAGATCTGATATGCTGCTTTGGACGCATCTAAGACCTGATAAAAGCAGATTGCGTCGCAAGTTACGAGCGCATTATCAGAGGAAATCACATCTTGCGCTGGAATGTCAAGGACTTGTTCCATCATGTTAAATTTCCTGCCCACTGCTTCAAGGACCGGAGTAAGAAGATTCAAACCCGGAGTAATCGTTCGGGTGAACTTACCGAAACGTTCTACGGTCCAGTGATAGCCTTGTGGTACGATGCGAATAGATCGCAAAATAATGACAAGGGCAAACAGCAGAATTAAGCCGATGACTATAGGGATCGCATATTCCATATCAATGTTCCTACTTGTTGATTATTCTAAAAGCAAATTTCGTGCCTAGCTTTGTAGTTAACTACCTGTCGGCACTTCGCTAAACGGGATACCTTTGTCGACGCGCACTTCTTGGGGTAATCCTAAAACCCGTTCAGCTAGTATATTGAGCATGATTTCATCGGTGCCACCTGCAACTCGATACCCTGGCGAGTTCAAGAACGTGTCAAAGTATCGCGCTTGTTCCGAAGTGGCTAACGAGCCAGCCATTTCCAACAAATCTAAAGCAAATGACGCCATGTCTTGAATCTTTGACGCCCCAACGAGTTTGCTGATGGAGTGTTCTGGACCGGGGGTCTCCCCGCGCGATAAAGCAGTAAGTGCACGATAGCCAGTATAGCGTAACCCACTTTCTTGACAATACCAATTTGCAAGCGCACTTCGCACCTGTGAGTCGTCAATTGCTGGTCGATTCTCAATCATTAATTGACTCGCAAGTTCAAAGAGCTTCTTAAATGCTACACCGCCACCGCCAGTGCCCAATACGGCTCGTTCATTCATCAGTGTTGTGATCGAAACTTGCCACCCCTGTCCGACTGCACCAAGTCGGTTTATATCAGGAATTTTTACGTTTCGGAAGAATACCTCGTTGAAATTCGACGAGCCAGAAATCTGCTTAATCGGCTTCACGTCAATGCCTGGCGAGTTCATGTCTATGAAGAAGTACGTCAAACCTTCATGTTTGGGCACGGTTGGATCGGTGCGAACAACAATGATCCCAAAATCACTGTAATGCGCACCAGAGGTCCAGATTTTTTGTCCGTTTAACACCCATACATCACCTTCTTGAATGGCTCGTGAACGAATTCCCGCAAGATCTGAGCCCGCTATCGGTTCGCTAAACAATTGACACCAAATGTGTTCACCTGAAGCCAGCTGAGGTAGATATTGTTGTTTTTGTTGGTCGGTTCCCCAATGCATCAGAGTCGGTGCGGCCATCCCAATCCCAATGTCAAAAATATCTACAGGTAAGTCGTACTTCGACTCTTCCTGTCCCCAAATCACCTGTTCAATCGCAGATGCATCTCGACCACCATACTGTGCTGGCCAACGAATACACGCCCATCCGGCATCGAACTTACGTCGTTGCCAGAGCTTACCCTGCTGTATCTCATTTAAACTTGTAAGTTCGTTTTTGGTTGGCACGTTCTGGTGCAGCCAATCCCTAACTTCTTTACGGAAGCTAGCGTCTGAAGGTGTGTCGTTGAAATCCATAAATCGAATCTACTTCAACTTTGCGTTTATGCGACTAAATTTCGTTGTTCATGTGCTGTGATCAATCGATCTTGCCACCAGTGTTCGCTACCCAAGTTCAGAGACAAAAATTTTGCTCTCCGGTAATATAACTGGCAGTCAAACTCCCAGGTGAAGCCCATTCCGCCGTGTGTTTGAATGTTCTCTTTTGTCGCGTAGTAATATGCCTGAATAGCACTAACGCGGCAGGTCGCTGCGGCTAAAGGTAAGTCAGCGTGGTCACCAGCAAGAGTCCATGTACCGTAGTAACAGTTTGAGCGAGCCAAAGTGTGCTTTATGTACATGTTTGCAAGTTTGTATTTAATCGCTTGAAAACTTCCAATGGGGCGACCAAATGCGTAACGAGACTTGGCGTATTCGGTGGCTTGCGAGAGCGTACTTTCCGTGCCACCGACCTGTTCCCAAGCAAACAGAATAGCTGCACGATCAAACACCGCGTTAATCATCTCCCAGCCATGACCATCGGCACCGATCAATTCACCGCATGCGTCATGGAACTCGAGCGTCGCGTGCGATCGAGTCGGGTCGATACTATCAACAGTCTCTTGAGAGAATTCTTTAGATTCGACGTAATAGAGACTTGTACCGTCACCCTTTTCCGATTGGACGAGAACTATCACAAAATCTGCAACGTCGCCGTCTGTGACGGCGATTTTTCGTCCGGTTATCTTCCCATCTCGAGCAACCGTCTGAATGTTTTGAGGTGAGGGGCGACCAAGATTTTCAGCAAATGCTAAGGTGCCAATCACTTCTCCGTTCGCTAATTGTGGTAACCACCTTCGACATTGTTCTGGAGATCCATCGCTTAGTATCAGCTCCGATGCTAAATAAACGGAGGAAGAGAAAGGAATCGGCGCTAGTGCTCGACCAATTTCTTCAGCGATTACAGCTAGTTCGTAATAACTAAGTCCCAACCCACCATATTCTTCGGGTATGACGGTAGCCAGCCAACCTAAATCTGCTACTTTTTTCCACAAATCTTTATCAAATGGATCATTCCCTTCTAAAATCTTTCGCACCGCAGTGGTTGGACAATGCTGCGTCAAGAACGCACGAGCTTGTTCTCTAAGTATATCCTGTTCTTTGGAAAACTCGAAGTTCAAGACGCTGGTTTGACAATAATTTCAGTAATGCAAAGGAATTATGGCATTTTAATGTCGGAAATAAATTTGTAATTGGTACATGTCAGATTTTGATTATCGAAACATAGGGTTTGTACGCGTGGGCGCAGTTGCTCCGGCAACTAAGCTTGCCGATCCGCTAAAGAACGCGGAAATCCATCTCGTGCACTACCAAGAATTGGTCGAGGCCGGGTGTGCGGTCACTCTGTTTCCAGAGTTGTCACTTACAGGGTACAGTTGTGAAGATCTGTTCTACACTCATGATTTACGCGCGCGAACCATAGACGCAATACGCTACCTCGCGTCGCAAACTAATGAAGTGGTTCTAGTTTTTGGTGCTCCGGCGACATTTGGTTCATCGAAACAAGTCTTGAATTGTGCGATTGTCTGTGCCGAAGGCGAAGTCGTAGGAGTTGTACCGAAGATCGCAATCCCGAACCACGGCGAGTTTTATGAGCGGCGATGGTTTACTTCCGGCGAGAATATCGAATGGTTCGGTCAACTTGACGAAGAAGAGTTTGTCGTTGGTTCAAACCAGACCTTTTCAGTCGGGCGAAATGTGAAATTCGGCGTAGAAATTTGCGAGGATCTTTGGGTTCCTAACCCACCGTCGAACAAGTTAACTGCCAACGGTGCTGAATTGATCCTCAACCTATCAGCGAGTAACGAATTGGTCACCAAGACTTCCTATCGTCGAGATCTTGTGCGCGTCCAGAGTGCAAAGTGCGCGTGCGCTTACGTCATGGCGAGTGCTGGACCCCTAGAGTCTTCAAAGGACACTGTGTACGGTGGGCATCTCCTGGCTTTTGAAAACGGAGATTTATTAGACGAAACGACACGGTATTCAGAACTGTCCAAGCAGCTAATCGTCGACTGCGACGTTCATCGAGTCTCTTTTGAACGGGCTCGGTCTTCCACTTTTCCTCCCCCAAGCATGGACGAAATATTGGACGTCCGCCTAAGTCCTACCGGTCCGTTGACGGATACGGTACGCAAGATTGATCCGACGCCTTTCGTACCGCAAGACGACAATCAGTTGAATGCGAGGTTGAGTGAGATTTTTGACATTCAAGTTCTTGGACTTTCTCGCAGAATGCAAGCTTCAGGCAAAACAAACCTCGTTCTCGGATTGTCTGGTGGAGTGGACTCTACGCTCACTTTCCTAGTTTGCTTAGAGGCTTTGCGAGGTCTCGAACAGACCAATGCAGAACTGATCGCAGTAACGATGCCCAGTTTTGGTACGTCAGACCATACCTTGACTTCAGTGCGAGAACTGACAGATGCTGCAAAGATCAAACATCGAGAACTAGACATCAAAGATGCAGTAGACGCACACCTAAAGCTCATCGAACATGACGGCGCTCGAGATATCACATTCGAAAATGCACAAGCTCGTGAACGAACCAAAATTCTCTTCAATCTCGCAAACTTGCACGACGGCATTGTCGTGGGATCGGGCAACATGTCAGAACTCGCTCTCGGCTGGTGCACATTCAACGGAGATCACATGAGTTCCTACAACGTGAATGTTGGCATACCAAAGACTTTGGTACGATGTATCGTGCGCTGGTACTCACAATCGTTTGCCAAAACCAAATTGCGTTCGGTGCTAGAACGAATTTTGAACACGCCTTCTTCACCTGAGTTACTGGAACCAAAAGAGGGAGAAATAGCCCAAGAGACCGAAAAAATCTTGGGTCCCTATGAAGTTCAAGACTTTTTTATCTATTACTACATGCGGACTGGAGCGTCCATGCGAAAACTATATGAACTCGCCAAACTAGCCTTTGCCGATAGATACTCACCACTCGACATAAAGTTGTATCTGACGATTTTTGTCGATCGTTTCTTCAGTTCACAGTTTAAACGAACGACGTTACCGCCGGGGCCCAAAGTAGGAACTATTAGTCTTTCTCCACGAACAGATTGGAGGATGCCAGACGAAATTGATCCAAAGCACCTAATCGAAGAGGTAAGTCAGTTATAGTGTTATGAGCAGGTTTGTTATTTTCTTTGTCGTCTTGCTACTCTTAGGAATCTCCGTTCAGAGTCAAAGTTCGCAACGCCAGTATTGTGGCGAGGAAGGGGTGTGGCTACAAGTCCTAGGTTCAGGTGATTTTGACCTCCAAAACAAACGGGCAACGGAGAGCTACATAGTCTGGCTTGACAACGTCGCTACGCTATTGATAAACGTCGGTGAAGGAACTTCGACTCGTTTCGACGAAAGTGGTGCTAAATTTAGCGATATCGAAGCGATATTACTCACTCAAAACACTATTAACCAAACTGCTGACTTCCCCGCAATGATCGGAAGTTCTGCACGCGCCTATCGAGACAAACCATTGTGGGTGTTTGGTCCGAACGGCTCTGACGAGTACTTTTCAACTTCTGAAATCTTGGAAAGGTTACTTGGAGAAGACAGCGCTTTCCCTCAGTTAGCACCCGTACTTAATCCAGTCAACACGATGGGTTATTCGATACGAAGTACGGATATACTCGCGATTGGTCGCAAACGCTGGTCAGACTATGGGACCGAAACTTTTCAATTGTCTGCAATACCAGTACACCATGGCGACGTGCCGACCCTTGCTTGGCGAGTAGATATTGGCGACCACTCGCTAGTATTCGCATTAGCGTTTAGCAATCGCAAAGATGTATTGGCGGAATTTGCGAAGGACGCAGACATCATTGTGTTCACTCACGCGCTCCCAGTTGGTACTGTGGGACCGAATACTGAAAAATACCTGTTACCTCGAAAAATTGCGAGAATTTCAAAACGTGCTGATCCTCGCTTCATTGTCTTAGGGGGACGGAACTGGAGAACCCAAGGTCGGGAAGCGCACTCAGTGGAAGAAATTCAAAAAGAATTCGACGGTAAAATACTCCTTCCCGACGACCTCAAGTGTTGGGGATTGCAAAGAACACGTTAGGAGTTTAATTTTGGGAAAAGGCGATATACGTACGAGACGAGGCAAGATTGTTCGGGGTACAAACGGCAACACTCGCCCAAAAAAGAAAAAGCCAGTACCAACGAAAAAGAACACTGACGAGAGTTAGTTTTCTCCGCCGGCTAAGACTGCACTAAAACGTGCGCTATCACCTGGTTGGATAGTAAGCACGAGAATCGTCGCGACGAATTTCCCCTTCCTGAACAAGTTTCGTAAGTGCAACGCTTACACTTTGCGCTTTGTTGCTTTTGACATCGATTCCCATTTCTTCGCAGATTGCCTTACGTCGAATACCTGGTTTTACTTTGACCAACTTCAAAATTTGCGTACGACGACTTTCTGACACGTTGCGACTACCGGAAACCGTCCGTTCATATTGCAAAACCGCAACCATTTGTCGATCAAGATCCGCAATCTGCTCCTCAATAGCTCTAATTTGTTGCTCATACTCTCGTTTCAGTCCTAAGATTCGACTCTTCTCATCAGCAACATAATCCGCAAATGTCTTGGCTTCCATCTGAGTTTCAATCCTCCTTCAATATCGACTAAACGGTGTTATTACTACAACAACACATTACTATCAGGCCTAGATTCCATTATGAAGTGCACT
>JAAXGW010000011.1 GCA_012267385.1 OMG group bacterium | reverse complement strand
CAACTCGAACTGTTAATCGGACAGGAAGCCGCGTTGCTCATCGTCTCAGAACTGGGCGCCGACGTGTCCGCGTTTCCCACGGAAAAGCACTTTGGTTCGTGGTTGGGGTTGGCTCCCAACAACCAGATTAGTGGTGGTACCGTGCTCCGGAGCCGACGTCGGAAGGCGAATCGCCTCGGCCAAGCATTCCGTCAATGTGCCGTCACGGTGCGACGAACGGAAACGTGGTTAGGCGCGAAACATCGCCGCCGACTCGCACGCATGGAAAAAGCCCGAGCCGTCAAAGCTACCGCCCATGAAATCGCCCGCTTAGTGTATGCGATGTTGCGCGACGGCACCGAGTACGTCGAACGCTCGATTGAGGAATTTGAAAAGGAGTACTGACCACGCAAACTCGCCCACATCCGACGTCAAGCCCACGCCATCGGTTGCGACCTAATACCCAGACCCGAATTAGTAACTGCTTAACCGAAGTTTTTCCTTATGTTCCATAGAAGGTGTCCGTCAAATGAGGCAACTTCAATTGAGTCTTTCGGTACTAGTTTCCCAACAAGCGTGTGTTCATTGGAAACGAGATTGAACTCATCGATTGACTAAAACTGTCCTCCAACAAGTGATTGGACACGAAAACTGCAATGCACACCGTCAATCAAAATTGAAGTAGAGTTAGAGAACTTTTCCCTCATCTGTTGATTCTTCAGTTTTCTCTTGTTCGGATTCACTTCCGAATCGATCCTCAAGAAGTTTCTCAAGTTCTTCCGTGGAAAGTCCTCTGTTAAGAATTTCTCCGTCAGATTCAAGGAAAAATTCCGTCGGAATCCAAGTAACGCCAAAATCGACCGGAGTGTCACCTAAGAATCCGTTCAGGTCACCAACATTGATCCCAGGCACTTTGTGTACGTCTAATCCAGCTTTCCAATCTTCGTCGGTGTCGTCAATCGAAACGAACACGATTTCAAACCCATGTTCGCTATATTCTGCGTGAAGTTCCTTCAACTTGGGTAACTTTGCCACGCAGGGGCCGCACCATGAAGCCCAAAAGTCTATGAGAACCACTTCATTTTCACCTAGTACATCGTAGAGTGCAACATCCTCGCCTTCCACATCTTTAAGAGTGAATTCAGGTGCCATTTGACCAACAACTATAGTTTTTGCATTTGAGGCTACTTTAATCTGTCTCGCTCGCGAGTCTCGCTGTGGTACTACTCTCCTTGCAACGATATCTTTGTCAAGTGCAGAAGCGATCTGATCCCAGTTGTCCAATTGACGTGCATAGGGGACACCAGAGCTAGCTCCCAGTTCCATTGCAAGTAATGCCACAATCGGATCATCCCCTGAGTTTTGAGCGAGCGATGTTAGAACTGAATTTTTGATCGCTGCCATTTCTTTAAAAGCATCATACGGAGTTTTAGTGGTTTGTTCCGCAACAACCTCGTCTTTTGTTGACTCAACCTCCGATGTGGAGTCGGCGGCAGTCGTTTGTGCTTCGATCTCAATTGCGCGTGCGTAGGCATCCATCATTTTGAGATATTCGTTGCTGTTCTGCCAACTCTCAATAACTTTGCTATGATAGCTGCCTTTCTTCTCCGAGTGCGCTATTAATTCGGAAGCTCTAGCTCCAGGTGCGAATGAACTCGACGAACTACTTGGAGATATACGAATTTTTGCACCGGGTTCTACTACTACTCTCACAACTCCGGAATACACATCAACTTGACTATGGACCCACACGGCAACTAGTAATGGCTCAGTCGCTATTCCTTCGATTAAGAAACTTCCATCTTTGAGAAACACTTGATTTGATCTATTAGACAAAATGCTGCCTTCCTTCGGATTGCTAGAACCAACACCAATATATGCAACCGCTAACGACAGGTCTTTGTCGTCGATCGAACTGAGATCGCCAATAATCGTAAATTTAGCATCGGACTCTTCTTCAATTCTGAAATCTTCAACTAACAGTAACTGATCTTCGATGCCGGGAAACGAATTGTCTCTGTCCCACAAAGCAAAAGAAGTTTTCTTACCAGGAATCAATACAGCAGACAGCGTCATCGGCGCGTCTTTACCTCTCGAAGTCGATATCACCACACTAGTTCTTGCTTCAATCTCGCCATCAAGTACTACTTTACCGTCGGTAAACGAGCCTGACGCAACGATGTATTCGTATGTCGTACCGTCATCATCGACAAGGCAACCCGTGATTTCGACGAACGTTTCCTGCTCATCAATTGTTTCCATCTCTTCAATGGACGCTCCGGATCCTGTAACAATCCACTCGCCGGTTACTGTAAAGGTCTTGTTTTCGTTCGCATGGCCCACCAAACAAACAGTGCACTTAAGAGTGCTATCTTTAGTCCGATTTTTCGTTTCATCCGATACCCTCTTACTTCAGTCAGTAGCAGAAATCGACTCTTCAAGAGCTATCAACTATACCTATTAAGCTTCGATCAGCATGAGGAACGAAGGGAATAGGTTTGTACTCCTAAACTACGAAATCAGATGCTCGTAGATGCGTTGAGACAGTTTCGCTCTGTGGATGGTGGTGTTTGCATGAGACAGGTGTCAGCAAATTTATCCAAGTTGTTTGAGAAGAAGTCTTTGACGACAAAAGTTGTGCACGTCCGACGTTGGTGTTGCAGCACTCACTACCGGAACGAGGAGAGTGTGCTAAATCATCCAACGGTCCTAAGAATCGGTCCCTGCTGACTAGAAACGCGCTCTATCTTTTCTGAATAAAACCATCCACCGCGCTGCAATGAAACAGATTACAAGACTGCTCATCGCGGCCATAGTCGCAAAAATTAATGTTCCTGAACCAAACGACGTATTCCAAATCATCACTGCTATCAAGTCCCAAATCATCGTACTAAACCCCACCGCTAGAGCAAACAGAATCGAAGTAAGTAGAGGATGATTCAAGAACAGATTGTCGATGCTGAGATCCCAGTTGTTTTTTACGTGTTTAAATCGACTAAATATCGCATAAAAAACCACAAATAAAGGGGGAATAGACTCCAGTTTATTTGTAGCCCACCACTCCGTTAGTGGCCATTGAAGAAGAACTGGATACAGTAATAATTCAATACCGAACAGTACTAGACCAACGATCAAAGCCGTAAGAGCCGCACCTGCCAATGGTCGTTGTGTACAGAAGTGTTCTAACCGACCTAATTTTTGAGTGGATTTGTCCATAGAGCTAGCCCATTCACAATTGGTGTTGAGTCAATGTAATTTTAGGGAATTAGTAAGATAAGTAACTGTGCATCTCCCGTTTAATGTCTTCCAAACTCGCTCGTACCCACTCATGTTTGTTCGGGAACACTTTGTGAATGTGGTTTTCGGTTTCCCTAAATAGCGGAGTTTTGAGTGAATATTGCAATGAGTACGAGCGTTCAGGGTCGCCGATTTGGTACGAATTTAGCCGCGCATTTACGTCTTTCGCAATCCCCACCTTGTACTCGCCCTCATAATTCGGGTGCGAAATGACGTACACGTACTTCTCCTCGCGATAACCTGCTTCTACATCCGTTCGCTTCGGAGGGCGCGCTTGAAGGTGTACATCTTGGCGGTAGTGGGGTAATTCATCAGGACGCGCGACCTCTTTGTCTAATCGCTCTTTAACCAAATCGTATGCCTTAGACGATACGTCTATTCCTATCCATTTTCTACTAATCTGCTCTGCTGCTACACAAGTGGTAGCACAGCCGCAAAACGGGTCTAACACTATGTCCCCTTCGTTGCTTGAAGCTTTAATAATGCGTTCCAACAAGGCGAGAGGTTTTTGAGTTGGGTATCCAGTGCGTTCTTTGTGCCAATTAATGAGCGGGGTTATATCCACCCACCAATCGTTTATCGGAGTTCCTTCGGGGTTATATGCAACTGATCTTGTGCCTCCAAGATCAGTTGCACGGCGACCACTCTCAGCGTGTGAGCCGTAACTCTTTCGTTCGACATTAAACACACGTTCTGATTTTCCGTACCTTAAGATGACATCGTGCTTTCTAGGAAAGTCCAATCTTGGAATACCACCCCCAGCATAGCACCACACAATCTCGTTTCGAAAATTCTCTTCCCCGAAAATGCAGTCCATCGTTGTTTTGAGATAGTGGCTCATAGTCGGGTCGCAATGCAGATAGATTGAGCCAGTGGATTTCTCAGTATCCGCTCACACTCAATCAACCGAATAGCCATGTACGCCAAGTAAGCGAAGTTGTACGGCTTGCCCACCCCCTTAATCCCGTTGAGATACTGGTAGAGTTCGGGCTGGTCTTCCTTAATGGTTTGTAGCCACTCATATTTGACACCTTCCTCGCGGAATATGTCGCTAAACTCCGCACCCTCTGCGCTACTCCCAATCGGTGCGGTGAATTTCTTGTTCTTGTTGAACGGAGGGTCTAGGTAGATTAGGTCAATACACTGCGAATTGATGCCTTGCAAAATCTCATAGTTATCGTGGAGAAAGATCGTACGATTGTCGACATTGCACTCGGTAGAACTCATTCTCTGGATTTTAGCACGACTAAACAACTAACAAGTAGTTCAACTACTTATCTTAATAATTCCCTAATTTTATGATTAAATTTTATTGTCTCACGAGCCGATAATCCGCTCTTTGATCGCACGACTGACGTTGCAATAGCGCGTCCCCAAGTCGCGTCGGCATGTTGCGACTATCGAAGTTGTCGCACCCTGAACTACCTCATCCTTCGTCTTCTATATCGGTCATGTCCGTAGTCGATATCTCCCCGTTTTCTTCTAAAGCACTGACGTTTTCACCGTAGTCTGATTCTAGGAAGCGTTCCAATTCAATTGGAAAGATGTGCGTGTGAAGGATACAGCCGTTTGTATCCACTAGGTACGATCTCGGCAGCCCCCGCAATCGATAGGATTTAGAAGTCGGTCCAACTAAACCTTGAGCGTTAATTTCTCCGACATCAATCCAAGGTAGTTGATGTTCTTCCAAAGATTCTTCCCACTGCTCGTGAGTTATGTCAGTGCAAACGGAAACGATTTCAAACTTTTCATCTTTGTACGTAGAGTAAATGTCTTTTAACCTTGGAAATTGGGCGATGCAAGGTCCGCACGCGGTTGCCCAGAAATCTATTACGACATAGTCGTTTTCAGCGAGTACTTCATACAAAGTTACTTCTTCGCCATCGACGCGAGGAAGCGTGAAGTCCGGAACTTTGTCCTTTGGTCTAAGTTTGCGGTCTCCGGTCATATTTCTTAAGAATTTTGGTAGTCGGGCAGGTTTTTCCAACGTTGTCACATTTTTGCAACTCGTTTCGTTTTTAGTATCAGCCTTCTTTTCGTCGTCCTTATTCTCTTTTGATGAATCTGCCAGAGAAGCCAAGTTCGCTATGTCTGAAGCCTTAATTGCGCTTGAGTAGAAATCGGTTACCGACGAACTATGTCCGATCGATAAAAATGTCAGGATCAACAGAGTCAATGCACAGACTTTGACCGTTCGTATCGTGTTTCTCACTTTGGTTGCCTCATCAAATCAACGTTATTGATTTAAGCGTGGATCCGCACAGTCTGCGGCAATCATCAGCGTGTTAATAAAGCGATCATTGAAACTCTGGAATAAACGAAAGTGATGATGTCCACAGACTTTACTATGTTATCCGATTTTTGCTTCACGCTTCAATCCTTGCGTGGGCATCCGTTTCCGCACGACGAAAGCTGTGAAGAATTGTGCTACTGGTTCTCTTCTTTTTTTTGCATAGTCCATTTTATAGCGTCACCGATCGTATTGCCTTCCGATAGAGGTGTAAGTACTACATCAACAGTTCCTTCCTCTAAATCGAACAATCCAAGATCATTCCACCCCGATTTTGCTTCTTGAGGTTTAAACTCGATCGTATTTGAGAATCCTAAGTTTTTGATTTCCAATTGAACCTTTGCTAGTCTAAAGCTCGTTGTCATTGAATAAATTGAACCTAGACCAGGGCTGTGTGTAGACGTATACCTCTTCCTTTTGATCGCTGGCATATGAATTTCAAGCTTCCATTTTCCTGATGAGGATATGTTCGCAGAATAAGCCAACTGTGTCTGTTCAGCACGCTGGAAATTTATCACGTAAGTGTGTCGGTACTTCCCATAGCTTGTCGACTCCGAGTCCCGATACCATAGAACTGAACTGAATACGTCCTTAACTAGACTGTCGGCCGCGTTATCTAAATTCAACAGACCATGATCGGTATCGAGCTCTGTGTCGTAGCCACCCAAGAAATACGTGATCCATTTCGGAAACGGTGATTTGTTGATAGCATCTTCGCCGTTCTTGACTGAGAACCCAGCGTCCATGTCGTCGACGACGATGGAGTCGTCAGTGTGAGGATTCCAATCGACTTCTGTGATATATGGCAAACTCACTGAAGTTGTGGGGATGTCATCGTCATGTTCAACAATGTTCACTCTCAACTGTTCTCGATTGTAAGAAAAATATGGCTTTACAAACACTCGTCTAGGATGATCAATCGTCTGGATTGCAACCTGCAGTGTCGTTTTACTAGGTACTCGTAATGGTATCAACTCTTGCGAACGTAACTCTCCCTCTTCACCGGAAGAAATTTTGACGAAACCGTCGACGTCTTCACCATTGTGTAAGAAAAAGCTCGACTGATAAACTGATTCAATTGAATCGGGACTCTCAAGTATCTCCAAATTTGCACGTGCGACGACAAAACCAGGTATTTCAGTACTGTGTAGCCAGTTCCCCATTAAGTCTTTAAAGTCCACACCTGAGTTCAATGCAGTGTTGTGAAAGTCTTCCTCCGTGTAATTCCCACCTCGATACTGCGTGATTAAGTCTCTTAAGAAAGACCCGATGTCATTCTCGTCGACGACATCCAGTACCAAGTTTTTTAGTGCATCAACTTTGAGAATTAGGGCATGGTATGAGTTCATTGCATCTTGTTCAAGATCAAAACTAGTCAGAGGTGTACCAATGGCTTGTTCCCATACAGACGGGCGGTTGCTAAAGCGCTTTCGCAACTCTAGCTTTTCAAGACGTGCTCTTTCACCGAAGTTTCCACCAGCCCAAAACACAGAGTTCCGCAATTCCGATGCTCGATTTCCTTCCAATGCAGAGTGGATCAAAAAGTACCCCTCCGAACCCGTGACGAGTTCGTTTGCGATCTCACCCACTAAATGTTCCATTGCTACCGCGCCCGAGCCACTGGGCTTTGTCTGATGGCTCACCAAATTGCGACCAAGATTGAGTAACGGATTCCCGCCCTCAAAATCGTTTTCAAAAAATCCCTGCAAGAGCTGCAATATAAACGCACTAAGCTTCTTTTCGTCTTCAACCAGCTCTGCGTCTTGAGAATTGATTGCATAGTTAAAGCGTGCGATGGGTAGCCCAGACTCTCTGATCATTTGAATGCCTGGCGGTGAATATACACTCTCCATTTTCCAACCACCACCATACGTTCTCAACGGAAGTGGAACTTCTACGATCGACATCGTATCGTATGGATAACTGAGTCCCAATTCACTGGCCACGGTCATGCGTTCCTCGATCCATTCTTTTAAAGCAGGAATGACAGGTTTCAAAATGTTCAAGTTTTTTGCGTGTTTCTTGCTAATCAGTAGTTCAAAGGTCGTGTCTTCCATCTTAAATGATCGCTGCTCAAAGTTAGATGCGACTAAAGCGACTTCCGAAACTGGGTTCTTTGGATTGAATCGATACTTCGTTTTCCTATTTTCTTCAACGAGAGTTCGTGATCCAGGACCTGCGACGATCCAATGCTTTGGCACGGTCACGAGAAGATCAACATGAAAGAAGTCTTGAGGGCGCGTTTCCAAATTGGATTGACCATACGCGGATCCCGATGATGGAAACCAGCTAACGCCTGGTACTAGAACAACAAATCCTGGATGAAAAATGTACGATTTCGTCCCGAATTGTCGTGCTGCCAGTGCTTGCGCGTAGTTCATGTCCTTCCACGTTAGCGAACTGTCCAGATAGGCAAACATTGGATCGGGGACGCCCTTCGCGACGAGTCTAATTTCCGCGTTCGTTGTACCCATACTCTGCTTTGGTACCCACAGTAAGCCATTTTCGAACATATAGTCTTTAGTCTCTTGTCCATTGAGCTCAAGCGTATTGATTTTGTACCCACGATTGAGTGAAAACAACCATTTGTCTGAAGGACTACTAGCAGAAGGCGAAAGTCTCACTACGAGGTCCAGGCGTATCGTTCGACCTGGGAAAATCTTAACATCGCCGCTGATCGATTCGATATCCGTGTCTGAGTGTGTCTGGAATTGTTTGTGTAATGAAGCCCAATCGTCTACCTGATCTAGTTCAAGCAATTTGGAATTTACCAAAGCATAGATTCCAAATATCGCAATGACAATCGCTGAGCTTCCTGTGATAGCAAAAAACTGTCGCTCTTGCAACTTAGCCTGTCTCGGATAAAGTACCGAAGTGAGTCCGAGCATTCCTATTGTCAACAAGACGACATACAAACGGTTGAATACGATGTCGGTATTGAAAAATTGCGGTGCGATAGCAGAGGGTAGGGAATCGACACCGGTATATGTTGCTAAGGCCGAAGCAAGGAAAAAAGGAATGCGGCTGCTAAATGAGTAATAACCGAACACCAACGCCAACATTATTAGTACGACCAACATGCGATATCGAACTATTACGGCGACTAACATGGTCAGTGCCCCCAAAAACAGTAGGTTTGGAAGTAAATCCCAAAACAGAAATGCCGCGACACTAACAGGTTCTATTGCGGAACCAAATCCCAAGTTAGAAACTTCAGCTATCAGACCAAAGCCGCACATGAGAACAATCAAAGTCATCGCCGGCACTGCAAATAGAGTTACTATTCCGAACAATCGACCAGTGATCAACTCAAGATTCGTCACCGGTCGAACGTCGATTGTTGCACCTATGCGGTCTCTGACATCACGTTGCCGAATGTCAAAAGCAAGAAAGACAATTCCAAACGTAAACGTTAACAAGGTCATTCTGCCGATTTGAGAGATCGAGAACTGCGGAGCTAGAGTCCCAGCTGAAGCAGAAACATACGAAACGAACGTATGTATTAACGACAGCTGTAACCACAAAAAAGAACCACAAATCATGGCAACAACTACCATTACCCATGTCCGTGCTAACCGTCTACACGATCGTATTTCTGCACAGGCAATTGACCAGAGTCTGGATACTCTCATGTATTTACTTCCTTAAACTGCGGTTTGGTCCGTCTAAACATCGCTCTCTATCCCAACGTAGTGTTAGAACGAATATCTGAATGCTGTTAGATGTCTTGTTGCAGTAGCGGAGAATTTGTGGTAGTTGATTGCGATGTCAAGACCGAGCGTGAATGTTTTGATTATCTGAGGCAAGAATCGTGCCAACTGATCTCTTTACAGAATACAATGAAAACGGAGAAACAACTCGGAGTTGGTGAATGAAAAGACTCTTGTGGCATTTTGTCGGTGTGCTGACGCTATCAGCACTATCAACATTGAGCTCAGAACCGCATTATGGTTTTAGTGTTTTCCAGGAATCATTTGAAGATTCTCTTGAGCAAGCGAAAGAGGCCGATCGTTCGGTTTTTGTGTATTTTTTCGAGCAGAATTGCGCAACATATGAATATATGGACTACCAGTTTCATCGCGCGTGGGTGTGGCAATTTTTGAACGAGCGATTCATTAATGTTCAGGTTGATGCCTCCGATGAAGAATCTAACGGTCCGATTCTCGCAAAAAAATTTAGCATAAACTCATATCCCACTTACCTGATTCTCGACCACCATGGTAAGGAAACGCATCGAGCTACTCAAGCCATGGAAGGAGGCGTGTTCATTGACTCTATTAGTTGGTTGATTGGCGAAACCGAATTTCCAATGGCAGAACAAGACGCTAAATACGAGGCTGGGGAACGCGACCCAGACTTTGTTCAGCAATATTTACTAGATGCAAGGATTGTATTACCTAAAAATTTAGACATAGAGGACTTACACATGAAAGCGTGGGGAGAAGTTCAAGATAAATACACGGCAATTGCCAAAGAATATCTGACTAGCCAGGAACCTAAAGACTTAATAAACTTGCAGGATTTTTCGATTATCAAAGCATATAGCAACATTGTGGATGACCCTGGTATCAAATTAGTACTCGATCATTTTGACGCTTTTGTAGAGACCACGTCTATGAAAAAGGTAAGTGAAACTCTGCTCGAGGTCACGTTAAACACCGTTCTTATCAGAGCGATAGACGAAATTGGACCTGTAAGCGGTGGACTAGAATTGCTAGAAGAAGACTTTCAACTGTTCGAAGAACTGCCCCTGAAAAAAGCTACGGATTGGCTACGGAGCATCGATGCAGACAGTCTGCTTAAACTGAAAGAATATAGTTTGTTCTACGTGCGACAATTTCTGATCGAGACAGAGGCAGCAAGTCCTGATTCAGAAGAGTAGGTTTGAATTTAATTCAGCGTTCGATGTTCTTTACTTCTGATTCATCGGGAACGATCGTCCAACGAATAGCATCGGCAAACATTAGACCACGGGACTCTGTACCTAAAACATCGACGATCACGGTTCCAGCGTTCAGGTCAAACTTTTCGACGGAATTCCAACCGTTTGTGACACCTTCTGAACTTGTATCGAATGGTACGTTCCAATCTCTTTCATCGTTGTGAACAGATAGGTTATAAGTGAGGTCTGAATAACCGGAAGGAGACCATGCTATTGGTAGGTGATATTCCAGGAGCCAAGTTGCGGATACTGGTACATTAGCGACAAAACTGACTTTGCGTGGTGGTTTTGCCTTTGGAACCCAAGCGATGGCTGTTGTCTTGCGATGCCGACCATATGCCCCCATATCCGGTGTCCGATGCCAAATCTCTGCAGGCATGCCAGGAACCCAACCGTCGTACACTGAAAGTCCTTTGTCTTCTTCAAAAATTCGCAATACATTACGGGAAAACCAGGTCAATGGAGTTGCAGAAATAAACAGGTCCGACGTTGCTTCTGGTTGAGCTACTGAGAATCCTTCATCTAGGTCATCGACAACGACTTGCTGTTTTGCACTCGGAGTCCGTCAGAGTTTTCCAACAACGGCCTGAGTGCAGTGGTTTGCCGTTGGTCGCCCAGGGCTGAGTCAGCGCGGATCCTGAAGGGGGCTCGTTCTAACGATAACCCAGGATCAATCTGAATCTGCCGCAATTCATACGAAGTGGTAATGTTTATTCGCTTGGCTGAATTTGCACCAATTTGGATTCCTGGTGTTCGAGTGGTAGTCAACCAATAGAGGTCACTGACCGGAGCTTTTGTCGGATATATCAATTGGATTACTCCGTCCACAGGCTGTACGTTGCGCATAACGACTGAAGCTTGAAATTGCTGATTTCCAAGTTCGTCACTTGCCACCTGCGCAACTGTCAGTGGAGACACTACGTACCCTGGCACGCCAGACTCAGTTAGCCAACTGGTCAGACAGGGTCGAGCTGAACACCCATCAACTCGGCGGTTTCGACTAAATCAGGGAGAGTGTATGAGCTTCCTTCAAATTGGTTACGAATATTCATCAACCATGCCATAAGTTTCTCTTCATCGTTTAGAGCCAGTAATCCTCGAGCAATAGCCTTGGCTTTCAGTAGTACTAGTTCAAGTCTCTCTTGATATTCTTCTGAATTCACCGGTTGCTTCAATCCGGTTTGCTCCATGTAATTCCATACATTCAATCGAGAACCGAAATAATTTTTTTGGTTTAGAGGTCCAAAAGTAAGAGCGAGACTCTGAGAGGGCGAAAATCTAAGTGCCATCAATTGGGTTAGATCTGCTACGTGAAGTGTCGAATAAATCGAAAAAGGAGTGTCTAATGGTGAAATTAGTGCTCGGATTACTTCGTCGAGAATTTCAGCAAACTCACCGGATGCTGAGATATGGTGCGACCAGTATCTGTCCGTAATACCTAACAACGGATTGTCTGTACCTACAGCGGAATTAAAGTACGTCGTGAATGGAACAACGTGTAGGATGAGCCAAATTTCTTCACTTGGAGCAGACTCCCTACGCGATGGATCGGGAAATGCCCTCTCCATATCTGTCGTTGGAAACCCACTCTCTTTCAACAGTCCGATTTCTGGTAATGAAGTGAGGGACTTCATACGCATCCCCCCACCAACTGTTCTTAGGCGATCTGGAATTTCAACTAAATTCAAAGTTCTTGTCGGGAGACTCAATCCACGGTCCGCAAATCGACTTTTTATTCTCTCTATTTCATCGCGCAATGCGCGGAGAAAATTCTCATCCCCAAATCGCATGTTTTGCGAGTGTTTCTTGTGCAGATTCAAACCGAAGGTCATCCCACCAACGGTCATTGTTGCATGTTTAAACTCCGATGCGAACAAGCTGACATCGGATACAGCAAACTCTGGGTTCACTTGGTACTCAGAATGCTCGCTTGATGTCGTTTTTAACTTTGTGCCGGGTCCCACTAAATGCCAATTCTTTGCAACTAGGTCGATCGTTAGATCTACTGTAAAAAAATCTCTACCCTTTTGAGCGCTCTGAGGGGTTTCTCCCAACGGTCCTGAAGTAGGATACCAATGCACGCCCGACATCAACGCTACATAATTTTTCTCGTAAATGGATCCGTCCTTCCCTAACAACGCGACAGCTCGCGTAGGCACGTCAGGATCAGTTAAATAATCGACCGCCGAGTTGAAATAGCCAAATCGTGGGTCCGGTACTCTCTTGGCGACGATGCGCATACGATAGGGTTCTTCGGAAGTTGAAATATCACCTCTCTCAACTGTTAGTAAACCGTGCTTAAAAAAGTATTCCGCGCGTCTATCGTCAAGAAAGATGTCATTGATGTTCATTGCTGGATTGAAAGTAAACGTGAATGTTTCGCTATCTTCGGCTTTCAACAACAACTCTAGATCGACTAACAGGGAAGTTTTGGGATTGATCTGTACTGAACCACTGATTTCCAATATGTCAATGTACCCAGCTGATGCGTGAGACTCGTGCATTTCACGCCACTTCGCAGGATCCGCGTAGTAGTGTTTTACCACTCTCCATGTAATTGAACCGTACAAAACACCACTTAAAACTAACAACCCAACACAGAGTGCACTTTTTAGCTTAAAAGACATGCCATCAATTTGTACTATCGAAGCCGCAAACATAAGCAGCGCGCCAGCGAAAATGAGGGAAGTAATTCGTGTAGCTATTGTTGTTAGGGAGACAAACTGGGGTGAAAGCTCGGAAATAAAGAGTGAGTCGTTGGAAGAGGCGGAAATAATTGCTAAGAACGAATAGGGAGACTCTGAGACAACAAACGTCCATACCACCAATAACGCACTGCCGAAGAGAAGCACGACCATTCGCAATCGTAATGCATCGGTTAATAGTACAACCACCGAGCACGAAACGATAAATGTCCCTGGGGCGTCCAGCAGAAGAAGATTCAACATGGAATGGAATTGGAAAGGTTCCGAAAAATGAAAGCCCACCCAATCACATATTAGTCCAATACTGTGCAGTGTTAAAACGATAAAAACCGTGAAGATCCATAATAAAAACGAGGCACTGAGTACCCGTCCCACAAGATACTCAAAATGTGATACTGGTTTAGTTATCAATATTTCGTCGATTCGATCTCTGATATGACGTCGCCTCGAATCGAGTAACAGAAAGAGAATGCCGAGTTGAAAAATCAAGACTACATAAGGGGATATATTGCCGAGCAAATGTCGAGGAGTCGTGGTCCCAAACGAAGGAGAAAAGTTCGCGCCGTACTGCAAGTACAAGGTTGAAAAGACGTAACCGATGATCGCTAGCAGAGTGAGAGATGCACACAAAATCCAAAATCGAATTCTGCGACGGACAGTTTTAATCTCGCACCCACATACTACCAAAATTCTGTTTGTGGTATTGAAGAGCCTTCTTAACGTCCTCGCAAACGTACTCTTCATATCGAAAGGTGTGGAGTCCATGTTGTCTCTTCTAGGATTGATCCTTTAAATAGGAACAAACTTCGACTTTGGATTGGTAGACACTAGTCGTCGATAGTGCTGGTGCCTGCGAAGAATTTTGGTGATGGAAAGTGTTTGAGGTTCATGAACTGTCCTCATAGCTTTGATCGTTGCATCCAAATTTAGAACTAGCGAGTTTCCTAAAGTAAGCGACTTCAATTCACATAGCGATTGCTTACCCTTCAGTTTAATCTACGGGCAATAAGTTCTTTCTACTTCGATATCACCAGAAGGAGTTAGAACTCCGTCGGCTAAGAGTCTTCCGTCGCAAGCAATAAGCTGATGTCGGTACGTGTTGACATCAGCATCTGGAACAGTCGTCGTGTATGTTTCTCCATCTACCTCTGCCGAAACCGTGCATGACCACTCATTCTCATCACTTTCGGTGCAAGTTATCTCAGCACCTATGATTGGAATATTCTCTGTTATTGAGTTATCTTCTCTCCCACCACCGAATAAGCTTGCACACCCGCACAGAATCGACAATACACCAACTAAAAGAATTGGGGTACGAATATTTGAAACTGACATTTCGATCTCCTTAGTCATCATTGATACATGGTTGTTTCCTGTTACATGTGTCAATTACACACTCTCACAAGCTTCCAGGTAAGTCCTACCTTCAGTATTCTAAATTTTTTAAGGCACAGTAACAAACTGGCAACAGTGTGTTGGTTACTGATGGGACTTCGGCATTAGCTTGATCAAGTATATGCGAGGACATACTCAGTGTGATCGAACGATCGATGAAATCTAACCTAGCTAAAACGCACCGGTCTGTCTGTGGAAACGTCCGAAATACATTGGATCGCTTAGCAGACCAACTACCAAGAACACCAAATGAATTCCGCGGGTGGTAGGAGTGCGCATTGCAACCAAGGAACTAGTCTTTACGCAGGTACCAGTTATCCGGTCAAATATTTGTACTAGGGACACGCAGATTAACAAATACAATTTCAGAAAAGATGTAGTAAAAATTAGGGAAAATATAGGTCTCCGTCTATGGGAATTAGAAAAGGTATTCTGACATGAGACAGCAATGTATTCGACTGAAGTTACTGTTTGTGTCGATGTGTGTTTTAACGGGTACTGCGTGTACGAATTTATTACACAGGGTAGGGGAAGATGACAAATCCGACAATACTCCAACAGAGGCAACCGAAACTACAGACCAAGGGGTAGAGTTCTTTGATGGCTCTTTCCAAGATGCTATTGCGCAAGCCACGCAGGACGAAAAGTTAGTCTTTGTGTTCGTTTACACTCAGGAACGTGGCGCTAGCATCGTAATGCAAGAATCTGTTTTTCCTTTGCAGGAAGTGGGTGAGTACATCAACGAACGATTTATCAGCTTCAAATTGGATATAGCTGAGAGATCTCAACACGGCGCAGTAATCGCTTCAAGGTTTGAGGAACTCATTCCGCCGATGTATCTCATTTTTGACGCTGATGGTAATGAAATAGGTCGAGCTCGGGGCGGCACGACCGCGGATCAATTCATGCTAATGATTGGCCGAGCGCTCGGAGAGTCCGCGTCCACTATTGACGAAATGCAGACACAATACGACTCCGGGGATCGTTCACCTGCTTTTATTCAACAGTATTTGATGGACGCGATAGTCGAACTAGGTCTTCTAAAGTTTGACTCTGAAGACACCGCCCAAATCTACTTTGAAGAAGCTTCGAAGTACCGACAAATTGCCAGAGAGTACTTTGCGAGTAGGTCTTATTCAGAACTGATAAACGAAACCGATAGTCATTTGATCTTGTACTATTGGGACGGTATGCCGCGCGGGGATGATCTCGTTGAATTTATTATCGAACATTACGATGAATTTATTAGGGTGTCGTCAGAACCTGCATTAGCGCAATTCACGCTTTATGCCACGCTCGTAGCTGTTGGACTTGCCGCCTCAGCTGCTGATGATCACTATCTCAAATATGTTGATGCGTTGCGCGACTCTCCACTAACAGCCGCCGTGGAATACGAGCGCAAGCGTTTTCCAGATAGTAGATTACTCCCAAAACGCGTAAAAGAATATTTTGAACCAGTCTATCTTGGAGCGAAACAAGATTGGGACGGACTGTACGACTTCTACAAGAAAAAATTAGAGGAATCGGGAGACTATATCCTTGGCACAGACTTCACGTGGACGATGATGCAGTTGAGCCGATCTGACAACAAAAAACATCACGACTTAGCTTTCGAATTAGGGCGGCGCGGATTTGAACAGAACAAAAAAGATTCCCATACCGCGGGGATGTACGTCCTCGGATTAGTCATGTTGGAGAAGAGGAATAAAGCCAGGAGCATCGCGGAGGAATTTCGAATGGGACTATCGGATTCGGAAGTCGATCAGGAAAATCTAAAAATATTCAACGAAATGACTACGACACTCCTCGATGAGAGCGACTAGTACTCTAATCAAGTGTGAAAGAGGGGGACCCTCTCAATTGAGAAGAGTCCTTAAGGTTCTTTTGTCTTAGTGCAATCAAATGCGACAATTTCTACAAGACCGATTTACCCAAAACATACCACTTCAGGAGAGAGCGGACGCGGCGACTCGTGCTAAGCTATTGACATGAGAAAGAAATTCACTCACATTTGCGTGCAGATGATTTCGATATGTGCCTTGATACTGACTGGATGTTCGAGACCAAACCAGAATGAGAACGACGAACTCTCCAACTACTCTCATTCCAACCTAGTCGAACAAGCAAGCCAAGGGATAGAGTTCTTCCAAGGTTCTTTCGCAGATGCTCTCACGCAAGCCGAGAAAGATGGCAAGGACGTGTTTGTGTATCACTATTCAAAGTTGGGAGCATCGTCGGTCGTTATGCAAGAGGCAGTGTTTCCATTACCGGAAATTGGTGCATATTTCAATGAAAGATTTATCAGCTATCAAATTGACCTTGGAGAGAGAGTGCATCCTAGAGGTCCGTTAGTAATTCACTATGACTTCCACTTGATTGTAGATCCAGTTTATCTCATTCTTGATAGCGATGGATACGGAATAGGGCACGCCCATGGTCGAGCAACGCCGAAACAGTTGATCTCCATTATTAATCGTGTTATTGGCGAATCTGAATCCACTTTTGATACATGGCAGGAACAGTACGATTCAGGCGAACGTTCAACAGAATTTATTCAGCAATATTTGATGAACGCGATTGAGGATCTCGCCTTCGTAAAACGAAGTGGGGAAACTCGTCCAGACCCATCAACACATCTTGTTTATGTAACGATACACAAAGAAATTGCTGACGCGTACTTCGCAAGTAAGTCCTACAAGGACTTGATCAATGAAACTGATGCGTACTTGATCATGTATTTCAACGAGCACGCGGCACGTGGTGAAGAACTCGTTGAATTCGTACTACAACACTACGACGAATTTCTCGCGGTTTCTTCAGAGGCAGCGATGGCGCAATTCGCACTCAACGCGACAACGAATGCTTTGATAGGTGCAGCTTCAAATGGAGACGAAGAGTTTATTGAATACCTTGAAGCACTCGAAACTTACCCAATGAAACGAGCCTTAGAACATGAACGAGCGCGCGTTTCCGAGAGCCATCACTTCCCCGAGTCTATTATGGCAACTTGGGGTTTAGACTATCACCAAGCGATAGGAGATTGGGAGCGAGTATATGAAATCCTTCTGACTCGTCTCGAAGCAAAGGGAGACACAGTGAAAGAATCGGACTATGTGTTGACTGCTATAGTGTTGATGGAATCTAACAATCCAGCCCATCACAAAAAGGCAGTTGAATACGGAAAAAAAGTTCACGAGTCGAACCTTCAGGCTCCTTCTTACGCTGCGGTTTACGTGGCAGCGTTAATGGTTGCGGGTAATCAATACACAGCAGATCAAGTCTCGGAGGAATACCGTAAACGCATGGTTCCTCTCTTCAATGGTAGCGTGAAATTGAAATCGTATGAAGATGAACTGTCCTCGTTGCTTGATCGAATTTTTGAAAACAAAATGTCCGATGACTAAACATCGATTAGAAACAACCAGCCCTCAGTTTGATATGCTCATTTATAACGCAGCCGAAATCGACACACAAGTTTTATGTCGGCTCCAGTGCCTTCGAGCCAATACGGATAACGAGGTCAATCGTGCGTTGCACGTCGTCCCAAGTGGTCGTGTGATTCAGGATACACATCCGAAGAGAAAATTTTCCTTTCAATGTTGTCGACGATACAAATGCTAACTCGTCCCAGAACACATGCGCTAACACTTTCCGATTGATCTCTTCCAAACTTTGCTCGTCGTGATTCCCATCGTTAACCCTAAAACACACAATCCCCAGGGACACCGGTGTAATCAACTCCAGAGCTGGGCTCGACTCGACATAGGTTGCTGCGCGGTTTGCTAAATCCAACCCGCGCTGGATCGCTGCACGGAACGGAGCTATGCCAAAAATCTGCACGGACATCCAGATTTTTAAGGCTCGAGGCGAACGGCTTATTGTAAGCCGCGATCCGAGAAATTGGGGTGGTTGCCCCCCAAATGGTGTCTTGAAGCGCATCATGGCGGATAGCGAACGCATCGTTTAGGTGCTGACCATTTTTCACGATAAGTGCGACCGCTTCGAATGGTTGAAAGAACCACTTATGGGCGTCAATTCCGATGGAGTCTGCACGATTGATGCCTTCAAGTTTCTCTTTACCGTCCGCGGTTAGCAAAGCGAATCCTCCGTACGCTGCATCCACGTGCAACCATATGCCTTCATTTTTGCAATAGTCAGCTAAGCGCTACCAGCGGGTCAATCGAACCAGTACTGGTTGTACCTGCGTTGGCGCAGACCGCTACAACGTGGAGACCATTGGCTTGGTCCTCCGAAACTTGCTGACGAAGAGCATCCATGTCCATTCGAAATCTGTCATCGGTATCTATCAGGCGGATGTGTTCCCGTCTCACTCCAGCGATCAATGCAGCCCTTATTAACGCGCTGTGGCTCTGATTGCTCATATAAACAACAGGTTACGCCGGATGTCCAGCTGCCTCTCTTGCCGCCACTATAGCTTCCACACTCGCGGCTGAACCCCCTGAGGTCATCAATCCGCCAGCTGATTCTGGGTAGCCAATCCAACTTCGGATCCAATCTATTACTACTAGCTCTAAGTGGCTCGTACCACTTGAAACGAGCCAAGAGCAAGTGTTTATGTTGAATCCAGAAGCAAGGAAGTCTGCTAAGATTCCTGGCCAAGTTGGTGAAGACGGCACAAATCCAAAGAACCGTGGATGATCAAGTTGCGCTCCGTACGGTAACACGTCCCGCGCTACTTGTTCTAATACTTCGTCCGCTACTCGGCCATTTTCGGGCGGAGCCCGTCGAATTCTCTAGCAAGGATTTCTCGAAACTCACCATCCCAAGCTTTAGCCCCGTCCATTGTTCCAATGCGGTCAATCAGAATGTCCGCCGCTTTCGATGCGAGTTGTCGCATCTGTTGCGGAGTCATTTCTAGTTCAGAATGCTTGTCAGAATCTTCCATGAACGCTCCTATCAACGAAATCTGCGGGAAAGCCCCACGTTTAAGAGTAATTCGAACCGAGTTGACATGTCTCGTACTCTCAAGGCTTCTATGGGAGTAATGGTGTGCTCAGCCATGAGTCACTTCGCAACCGAGTTCATATTCAAAATGATAATCCAAACATCTTGAACTACAAAGAACCTGTTTCGAACTCTGTATCTGCTCCGGTAGAGTCAACGAAAAACTGGAAAGTGGAACAATTTGAACGTACATCTTTGCAGCTTAAGCACTTTCAACTACGGTGAATATTGAATGATAGACCGAACCTCTGAGCAGGGTCGCTTGTCTTCAAATGCGAGTGCGGGTTAGAAGAAGTCCAATGCATCAATTTATGTAGATATTGGTGACTTAATGCAAACGTAATTTACATTTAGACGTCTAAATGTAAAATAGACTTATGATCGAACGAAGATTTTGGCTATGTAAGATTGAGCAAGCGTGGAAAAATTGCTCGATTGTTTGGTTAGCGGGTGTCCGACGTGTCGGTAAAACAACTCTTGCACAGATGTTGTCATCACCGACGTTTCGATACTTGAACTGTGACCTTCCTTCGGTACAAAGAGAACTCGAAGATCCCGAAATATTTTTAGATTCTTTAGGCAAAGAAATAACGGTCATTTTTGACGAAGTACACCGCTTATCAGATCCATCCACGCTGTTGAAGCTAGCGGCTGATACTCGCCCAGATTTACGAGTTTTAGCGATAGGTTCATCCACG
Organism: OMG group bacterium; assembly: GCA_012267385.1. Lineage (GTDB taxonomy): Bacteria > Pseudomonadota > Gammaproteobacteria > Pseudomonadales > Azotimanducaceae > Bin55. Next base: position 53,572 of record JAAXGW010000011.1, on the reverse strand, counting down.
TTAGTTGCAACAAAGAAGTTTCGCGACTCTCTGTCGGGACGTAAGAGAGTCATTCACCTGACCCCAATTTTGTGGTCAGAGTGTGTTTCGAGTTTTGAAGTTCAGGATCTTGACCATCGGCTTTTACGGGGTGGTTTACCACAAGCCTTGCTCGCCAACGATAAGGATCCTGAATTCTTCTCTGAGTGGATAGACAGCTTGTATGCTCGTGATATTCAAGAACTCTTCGGCATAAGAAATCGCGTCGGGTTTCTGTCTCTCCTTCGATTATTGTTACGAGAAAGCGGAGGACAGCTTGACTACACTAAGCTAGCGCGACTCACCGAGCTCAGTCGACCGACCGTCAAAAGTTACATTGAAACATTGCAAATAGCCTGTGTTGTTCACTTAGTTCCTCCCCTCGGTGGTTCGTCAAGCTCGAGAGAAATTGTGAGCCGACCAAAGTGTTATTGTTTTGACAGCGGTTTTGTGACTCACGAGAAAGGATGGGATGCGATTCGAGTGGAAGACCGCGGTATCCTTTGGGAACATCTAATTCTTGATTCGCTTCTATCACAGTTCCGACGAGAGCAAGTCTTTTATTGGAGAGACAAATCCAACAAAGAAATCGATTTTGTTATTCGCGCTCATTCGAATGAGTACCATGCTATCGAATGTAAGGTAGATCCGGACTCCTTTTCCTCAAAGTCGTTGGCTGAGTTCAGAGCCTGGTATCCAAAGGGCAAAAATTTTGTCGTTAGTCCGCATACTTCTCGAAAGTACCATCGTAGTTTCGATAGTATGAAGGTGACCTTTTTACGCGATATCAAAAACACTTTCTAAGAAACACAAGAATATGCTTTTGGTCATGAGGTTGCCAACAGGAGGCAGGCTCAATCAAGACACAGTACTCACAAACGAATGGAGATTAATGAGATTTTCTTGGTGTGTGAATAATTCTTAAAGTCTTCTGAGAGCACACTTGGCGTTGAATGTTCGTTTTTCAGCTATTTGTCACTGAAGCGATGCAATAGAGTGTCGTTTCACCAAAATACCCAAAACAAACCGGCCACCAAACTAAGTTACGGGAAAGTACTCACTTCAAACTAAATTTACATTTAGGCGACTAAAAGTAAAATTTAATCTCGATTGAACGAAGGTATTGGATCAACGAGACTGGCCACTTCTTTTACAAGCAGAATCACTCGGTTAATCTCGACTTGTTGCATTGTTCTTCCAACAGTCTAGGAGTGTTGAAGAATATTGCCTTCGTTGTTCTAACGGTGATGGTGCACGTCGTCCGGTCAAAGGACCTGTACTTTTACGACTTTTCAAGGAGAAAATGAATGAATAAATGGATTGCGACCGCAGTACTCGTACTGTTTGCTACTTTAGGTGTGTGTCAAGACGAATATGTCGAAAAAGAGGGTTTGTCGATTTCTGCAGGCGTCGAAACCTTTGAAATCGACACTGGAAGAACCGTTTATAACGAACTTACTGATGAGACATCTAAAGTATTCGAAAAAAATGTTACAGTTGGCATAAAAGCTATGTTTTTCTCAAACAAATTATTCCGACAATATCCTTTGTATCTCGGCCTTGCCGGCAATGTCACTAACGTTAACGGAAGAAATGACTCAGCCTACACAATAATTGGCGAGTTAGGCTTTCAGACCAATATTCTGACGCCGTTCGTCGCACTAGCCTATACCAATGATCTCGGTGAAGATGGCGATGATTTCAATGAACTGGACACTGACCACTTTTACATTGAAGACACAAACCTGGGACTGGGGCTGATGGTCAATAATCCACTTGAAGACAGGTTTAGTGCAAAAGTAGTGTTCAACGTGTTCGGAGAAGCTGGAGACGCTAGCGCTACAAGCGTTGATTTGTATTTTCGTTTGCAAAGGTCTCGATCAGATGATTCTGCACCAGTTCTCTCAGTTGGTTTTAAGCAAAAAAGTGAGACAACCATTGAGCTAAGAGACGGTACGGAGCGCATTCGTTCTGACGGTAGTGGTGCAACTCTTTCAGTCGGTATGTCGATACCGTTCTAACGAGACACTATGTTGTCCTATTGCGACATGAGTAGGATTCAAAACAATACGGGAGGAACAATCTTCATTTAGGCATGAGTGCAGTGGCCATGAGATCCTATCACACTGTTTAAATGAGATGAGGGAGTTCGTCCCAATTTACCGGCACCAGCTACCGGTTCATTCACCATAGTTATAGCTGAAATCAAAGTAGTTTGTAATTCGTGTACAGGGGGAAAGCAAGTTGTTCTGCTTTCCTCCGTTGTCCTGATCTATTTTTTTGAGTGTTGATTACGACTATTCGTCTTATCCAATCATCGAAAATTTCACCACGTCCAATGTTTTAATACATGGTTGTGCGTTCATTTAATCGCACCAAAATTCATCCCAAAGATTCACTATCGATGCTTCGAGGGATGTCATGTCTTCAGTACAAATCAAATCGTTTTTCCGACGATTTCTACTGCCATTATTTTTTACAGGATATTTCACTTCCGTAGTATCAGCTGAACTCAATTCGGTTCAAATAACTGATCAAACCCTGAAGGCGGTTGATTCCTGCTTAAAGTGGAAGATCATTGGCTCATGCACGTGGCTTCACTGCGATCTCTTCGGTTGTCGGGTTCGAGTATCACTGAAGATTGGCCATTATCGACCTGATCTCGTAGTTTCGGTCTATCCGACCATTGAGTCGCATCCCTGGAAGGAAGTTAAGACAGTGGTCAAGACCGCGTTTGATCAAATCAAGAAAACACTACCAGACAATCTTCAAGGTGTCGTGGCAGGGAACGCCTTGGAACCGGGACACACCACAAAATACTTATCGAGAAATCTGCGACTCTTTGAAAGCGATGTAATTGGACATCCGCTGCCTGACTTACCAGCAAGTTACGCAAATTTCTTCTGTAATTCCCAAACTGTTTCGCTCACTCCCTATTACAGTTCTTTATTAGACATCATCGCTTGGCGAAATCCAGAATTCGAGGGTCTCGACTTAATTAATTCAATTCCTGGTAGGCGCGAAATTGGCCGATGGCCCTTGTTCACGTGGGGTTCAGTCTATCCTAGGTGTGGTTGGACCAATCAGCCAAGCCCACCGAAAGCTGCCGCCGTCATCGCTCAACGCGCTGCCGACATCGCGATAAACGGAGGATTGTTACGTGTTCGACAACCGATAGGAAAGTCTGCAGGTCGTCAGAAACGCTGGGGACCACCAGCTCTTAGAGAAGCAAATGGCAATACAGGAAAGTGGCAGATGATTCATCCCCGGAAGCAGAGTTCGTGTCAAGCCTTTGGGTCCAACGATCTATTTTCAACGTCCGATTGGGGAGGTGGCAAAGTGGATAAGAAAAATGCTCATCTTTGGGTTCTGTGGCGTCCGTATAAGTGTTGTGCTCGACGGGGACAGGTTTTCCTGGGTTCTGATGACGTACACGGATACCCATGAAACAGTATCGCATTTCAATTTGTGTGGTTTGCGTACTATTTTTCTCAATCAGCGCAACCGCCCCTCCAGCTCCGCCCGAAAACAGCCTCTGGTACTACGAGATCGGTGGGGCTAAACCAGTGTCCGCTCCCGCAAATCCAAGAGTCCATAGTACAACGATTGGAGGAAGCGCGAAGTTGGGTCTTGGATATAGTTGTTTGAAATTCGACCCAGTTACTGCTGTAAGCGATACGCTGAATCAAGTTAAAGATGGGACCGAAAACATGCTCAACGCTATGACCCGGGCAGCTACTGGCGCGATCGCATCGTTGCCCGCGATGATTCTCCAACGGGCCAATCCAGGTTTATACGACCTATTTCAAAATGCACTCGTGCGGGCCGAGCTCACCGTCGACCTCGCTACCAAGTCCTGTGAACAAATGGAAAGCACGATAGCAAATAACAAGAACCCTTACGAAGATCTGGTGGTACTTTCAAAAGGAAATGATTGGAAAGTACAAATGGGAGTAGGGGGCGGAAGCGTAATTGCCGCTGAAGAAGCTGTCGCCCAAGCAAATGGAGCGAACGGTCTCCCATGGATTGGCGGTAGTGCTGGTGGAGATGGTCAAGATCCTTTGGCGTTAACTGAAGATGTCACTAGAGCTGGATTCAACGTACAGATGAATCGAGCTCCAACTGCGCAAGGGGCTGTCACTGCAGATCCGGACCAACGACTTACACTCGTTTGGAACGATCCAAGAGCAGCCGCGGAATGGTTAGTTGACGTGGTTGGTGAACACAAAGTTTCCACCTGCGAGGGATGCGAGAAATCAACCACTCCAGGAAACGGACTTGGACCTGTCTTGGATCGAGAGGCACGAAACCTTACGACTGTCTTGGAGTCACTGGTTTCGGGAAGCCAAACCCCGACACTTACCAACTTAGCAAGAGTCTCGGCACCGGGGATTGCTATCACTCGTGATGTAATCAACAGCATCAACACCTTACCGGTTACCGAACAACAGATTGTCATCGATCGTTTGGTCGCTGAGATCGCGGTCGCCCGCACGGTGGAGAAAGCTTTTCTCGCGCGTCGCTTAATGAAATCGGGTAGTTCTATACCCGAAGTACAAGCAAATCCAGTTGCTCGAGAACATGTTGACCAAGTGGTCCGCGAACTTGACTCAGAAATCAATCGACTCGCTTTTGAGGCACAGATACGAAAAGATCTGGTGTCAAATACGGTAACCAATTTGCTCAAACGGCATGATTCTAGGGAGAGAGCCTCGCTGACTGTTCCCGAAAGGAACAACCGTGATCCACACCCCCTAATTGACGGACGTGTCGAAAGCCCTTAAGCGACGAGCATTTACGAAGTTAGGTTTGCTGATTGCCCTATTTGCGGGAATAGCGGTATCAATTCTGTTGTTAACCGTAGACGGTAATGCGATCGTATCTTGGCCGAATTGGTTTGCAGCGAACCACTGGTTGACGACTTTTGTTAGAGTAGGGCTCTTCGGTGTCGCTACTGCTACTTTTTACTCTGTACGCAGAAATACGATTCAAAATTCAAAAAATTCCGGTGCAACCGCTAAACAAGGACAGTTAAATGCTCGTATTCGACAATTTGTAATGTGGTTTGTCAGCATTGAGCTGCTGTTTGGACAAGCGCTACTACCTCGCGTTTTGGAATTTCTCTTTTCGTGAGCGTCGACAGCTACCTTGAACTGTATTCGACCATGTTTGGCTGGATGTTCTATGGTGTGGTTTGGGACGTTCTCGTTGCCACCGGTATCGTATATCTACCCTTTCTCGGAATCGTTATCGACTATTGGCGCAAACCGGCGTCGGAGGCACCTCACAATGTGTCAAGTGGAATGTCTCTGCGGAAGATGGAACATGAACTGCTACTAGCTCTGGTAGTAGTCATTTTCGCTGGTCAGCCCGTAGGTCTCACTCCGTTCATTGCGACTACGTTAAGTTATACACCTCCACCAACAGTTAATAACCCTGATCCACCAACAGTAGATTTTTCCAATTCACAAAGCACTTTCGGAACCACAGGATTCGGCGACGCGGTCGACACCGTAGACGTTCCAATGTGGTGGCATGCAGTCATAGCATTTTCATCAGGGTTCAACCATGCCGTTGTCGAAGGATTGCCACGAGCTAGTGAGATCCGTCAATTATCGCAGTTATCTCGCCTTGCAACAATAGAGGACCCAAGACTGAGGCAAGAAGTATCAGAGTTTTATTCTGCTTGTTATGTTCCAGCCCGTTCTAAATTTCTCACCGAACAACCTTCGACTGCAGCGATCAACAGTTTACTGAGGCGTTTTGGGCACGCCGATACAGACTGGATTGGCTCGCACGTTTATCGCGACACCCCAGGATATTATGACTCATCGCGAGCACGAACACCTGTGAGTGGGTGGGCGTTCGTACCAAGTCGAGACATCGAATACGATGTCGCTAATCCGCCTCCAAACGGCCGACCTTATTGCGCTCAATGGTGGGGGCACGCTCAGTATGGTCTCCGCGCTAAACTCGTCGATGCTGCCGACACCAGCGCACCCGGTTTTGCTACTCTGTTTTACAACCTTGCACCTGCGCTAGCAACCGAACGTCAACTCGATTTAATTGCGCGTACGGTACTACTTCATACTCCAAGCAATTGGACTAGCAATGATTTGTCTGCCGGAAATCAATCAACATCGGGAACTCTCGGTCAAATCGAAAGTTTTGCAAAAGGTTTGTTGTATGTTGTTGGAGCGTTCTCTACCGCGGCGGTATTCAGTGTGATTGTCACTGGAATTATCGCAGTCGCGCCGATGATTCAAGCAATGATCCTATTAGGAATATATTCACTGCTCCCGTTGATCGTTGTGTTTTCTCGGTATTCATTTACGATCATGATTACCGGTGCCCTGGCTATATTTGGGGTAAAGTTTTGGACCGTGCTTTGGTATCTTGCGCAGTGGATTGATCAGAACATGTTTACCGCGATGTATCCGGACACCAATCTATTGTTTGAAATATTGACAAACTCGGGGGAGCACACGACCAAACGCGTGATGCTCAATGTCATTACCTCATGTTTATACATTGGACTACCATTGTTATGGAGCTCGATGTTGGGCTGGACTGGGATCGCAATCGGACAATCTTTAGATAGCGCGACCTCGCCCTTTGGACAACATACTCGAGGTGAACCAAGACGTATTGGCTCTTTTCGTTTAAAGAAAGCTAGTTGAAGCATCTGGAATATCAACTAAAACAACTCGCTTACCACAACCGAGACGGGAGTTTCTCGACCCAGGCACACCGAAAAAAGTACTTAAAACGATTTGCGCGTGAACTACGTATGTTGGGATATAACCAGATGCAAGTTCGTTCCTTAAAACTAAAGCATGTGCACGCCCTCATCAATCATTGGCAAAGGATTGGATGCTCTATCGGTGCGCAAAAGAACGCACTAGCACATTTACGATGGTGGGCGCGTAAGATCGGAAAAGACGAGCTGATTCCAAAATCCAACAATGAACTATTGATCGGCAAACGAAATTTGATTCCAGAGGAGTCTAAAGCTCAGTGTCTCACGAGATCCCAGCTAAAGCAGATTTCGAACGAATATATGCGTTTGAGCATTGAACTACAACAAGAGTTTGGACTTCGACAGGAAGAGAGTTTTAAGTTCCGGCCCACCTACGCTGATCGAGGATCATACATTGAACTCAAGGGTTCATGGACGAAAGGCGGTCGAAAACGTTCAATTCCAATAGTGTCTTTTGAACAACGCGATCTCATCGACCGAATCCACGCAGTCGCTGGTCAGGGATCGTTAATACCAGCTGAATATTCATTAAAAAATTGGAGGGGTAAATATATACGATTGTTAAGTAATCTCGGGCTAAAAAAATTACACGGATTGCGCCACGGATATGCTCAGCGCCGATATCGTGATCTCACTGGGTTCGAGTCAGTATTCGCTGGAGGCCCGAGAAGGACAGCTCTAGAATCAGATCAACGAGTAATTGACTCACAAGCACGACTTCAAGTGAGTAAGGAACTTGGACACAATCGAATAGAGATAACGGATGTATATTTAGGGAGATAGAACTCTTTAATATCGGCAGGCATTGATCCTCCACTGAAGTTGGAGTTACTGTTTCAAATCTGTAGCATACCCTTGTCAAACTCGACTAAATACTTGATCTCTATTTTTTCGCACTTAATCGTAAGCAAATATGGACCGTAAGTTAAACCGAACACTCGCTGATTCATTCGAGGGCATAGACGTGCAACAAAGCGTAGACCGTCTCTCTGACTGGCAAACCCGAGCTACAAACGCTACTTCAACCGATTACGATCATGCTGACACGGTAAACGATTTCTACGATCTCTCGACGGAGTTAGCTAGATGGGGCTGGCACGAGTCATTTCATTTTGCTCCAATGAAAAAAGGAGAGTCGCTGAACGACGCGATCCTACGCCATGAGGGATCGATGATTGAAAAACTGCAACTAGACTCCACGAAGAGAGTACTAGACGTTGGTTGTGGGATTGGTGGACCAATGCGGCACGTAGCGCGTACGACTGGCGCACACGTAGTAGGTATTCACATCAACGAGCATCAGATCAAAATAGGGCAAGAGTTGAACCAAGCAGCTGAACTCGATCATTTGACAGACTTAGTGCAATGTAATTTCATGGATATGGGCGTGCTCAAACCAAATTCCTTTGATGCAGCCTACGCGATCGAGTCTACTGCTCACGCTTCAGACAAAATTGGTGCGTATGAACAGATTTTTCGTGTGCTAAAACCCGGTGCTTTTTTTGGGGTTAAGAAACTATATTGACTGATGAGTTTCGAGCAGACAAAGCAGAACACCAAAAAATCAAAGAACGACTAATGGGCACCATGGCACTCTATGAGATTGGTTCAATCTCGGAGGTTAGGTTAAGGGAGCACTCGTGAAAGTGGGGTTTGTGGTTGACGAATGTGAAGACCTTGACGACCTGATCCCGATTCTGTCCCTTGGTACATGCCGCTCACTGGAACAGGACAGTTTTTTCATGCTTCTCGAACTAGTCCTGTTCGACGTGCCTATACCTTGATGACACTCAGGGTAGCAGAGGCGTTCCGTATCGTTCCTAAAGGGACAGCAGCCGCAACCAAGTTGACTGCCGCAGTTGCTGATGCGAGTATTGAAGGCGGTCGAGCTGGGATCTTTTCAGTACTTGGGTGTTTTCTCGCACAAAAACCAGCTACGTACAGCATCTAGTCATAAACAATGACGATAATAGTCGATGAAATCCTGGTCGTTCATCAAAAACGACCAAAAAAGTAACAAATGAGATGACACTAAATGAAGAGAATGAGGTCTTTATTCGCTATTGGAATTTCTGCTTGGTTAGTCGTAATTGCAATATGGGTTTTCGTTCCGAAAACAGACTTCGACAAGCTAGAGGGCGCAATGTTCGACAACTTAAGGTATGATGGACTCATGATCGAATGTATTCCGACCGATGAGACGGTAAAACAACAATATGAAATTGGAAAATATTCTGTTGAAGACCTTGAAATCGTTTCATCTGGCGAGCACGAATTTATCGTATATGAATGCACAGCCGAGGATCCTATCACCAGGGAGACCTACCCATTGCACATTGAAATCACAACTGGTGCGGATCTCTATTTGTATTGGAGCACGTGCAACGCTGACCGTCTTATCTTGCGAGCTTCGGTTGTATTCTATAACTCGAAGAACGACATTGTTCTTGAGGAAACACTCGAGTGCGTGAACGAGTTTTCGATCTAGTGGTTACAGCACTTCTTCGTTAAGTATCAGGGCGTCGACAGTGTCTCTGCGTAGATTGGAGATTTTCTTAATCAAAAAAATTTAATTACTGGGAAGGAGCTCTATAGCGTCGGAATCGTCCGTCCAATATCATCAATTGAAAATCTTTTTGCACTTGCTCTCTTTCTTCTTCAGTCATGTTTTGAGGATTGTTTAATCTCGCAATTGATGTCGACGATTCCGAACCACGTCGTCCAGTCTCCGAGTTGTAGTCTGCAGGTAGAAACCGCTTTACATGTGACACTTGTTCCTTTGTCAAAACACTTCTTCCAACATTAAACCGGATAAGGTCCATGGCCGCGCGGTACTTTGCTTCAGTTGACGGGAGCTCATCCATCCTAGTTGCCAATGACTTTGGATCGGTGTAAGCCCATTCATTGATGACCAAATTGAAGTACACATCTTGATTCTTTTCCGGTAATTGTTCACTCAATGCTAAAGCTCGGTCCGTCTCCTCGTTACTTACTAGTGCTTTACCTACAGCTACTAAACTGAAAATCTGGGTGTATCCTTCTCGTACCTGTGCCAGCATACTCATAGCTCTTTCGATATCGGTCCGAGCTACTTCTGCGATTACGGTGGCCTCCAAACCGAGGCCCATCGAGTCGAAAGGTTGATCGAGTGCGGTTTGTAGTGCTAACTCGGGATTTTCTGCGGCAAGACTACGAAGTATGGTGTTAAGCACTTCTCGTTGCAACGAAGCACCGGAGAATTCGTGGGCCAATGCCCAATTCAACGCTTCAAGAGCGTTTTTGTCAGCCCAGTGAGTAGCCAATTCCATCGTTAGTTCAAACTTCAAAAACTCGTCCGATATCTCAGCTAAGAACTGCGCTGAATCTTCTGGTGTTGTTCGGATAAGCGTACGAATGGCGTGTTCCTCGGCACGAGCACGAAGGTTTTCAGGAATGAGATCAAACTGTTCGAACACGTCTTTGGGATCATAGTTAGCCCAAGCGGTTACAAAGTGTTCTAGCATTTGACGGCATGCTCTTGGTGATTCAATTGAAGAAATTGATTCAAACGCGTCTTTAGGATCGATACTTGCCCATGCTCTAGCGATTGTTTCCATAGCAAGTTCACTTAATTCGCCTTCAAAATCTAGTACTTGCTGCAATGTTGTTTGGGGATCGGCAAGTAGAGCTTGCTGAAGTACCGATCCTAGAACTGCCTTCTTCAGAATGGAGTCCTTTAACGATTTGTCGATTTCAACAATCGCCTCCAATCCTGCTTGATCCACCCATGTTTGAGCAAGTCGTATCAATGACGCGGTCTGAGCCACATTGGATTGATCGTCCGCGACTAATTCTTGCCATTCGTCCGCTACAGACTGAGCGAAAATACCTTGTTCAAATTCGCTCAAGTCAATCTGAAGTTCAAGAGCTAGAGCTTCCTTCTCGTCAATCGAAAGGGTGTGTTGAGACTCAAGTATTCCCTGCATTGCAGCATATTTACCTGATTGTTCGAGAGTCTTTGCGTGCGCTATTGCTTCTTCCAAATCTATTTGAGACCACTCGCCGAAAACGCTTGAGATCAATGAATTGTGGCGGTCGTCAGACAAGTTTTCAATTGTGAATAGTGCTAATTTAGGATCGAGAGTTGTGAACCGTCGAATGATTGCAGTTTGAGTGGTGTGTTGTAAAGATTCTGATCCTATATTCTTAGATTGTTCGAATAACTGAGTCAGCAAATTCGTGTCGGCGGAGAGCAACAAACTATACAGAGCTTCGGTTCGTTCGAAAGCACTTGGTGCTAGATTTAAGAATTTGAGAAGACCTAAGTCCGATTTACGATTACGAGAACTAGTCGAAATAGGGTCTTTGAGTTCAGCCTGCGAACGATTTGTATCCGCGACTGCTGTTTTAGGCGAGAAACTCCCATTGGTGGATTCACTCTTCATCGTGTTGAGACCAAAAAGGACACCAAGCGTTGTTGCGATGCCCAAGACACACCCGGCTAGGACTAGTACGACGGTACGATTTTGATTTGTTTTTATTGAACTCATCTCTAGCTCTCCGATTTCACTTTAGGGTGAATACGTGATTGACTATAGTTTGACACCAGTTTGAATATCGACTGTAAATCTTGGTTCAAACACTGCTGTAGCGTTATGCCTCTCATTCTTCCTTCGCTTTTTCTCGTTGTACCGGATTGATAAAGATTAGCTGTACTTGTTCATCAAACCATTCGCTGGACATCTGTCTCATTTGTCTGCTATTACCATACGGATCGACGTATCCCTCAGGCAAAAAACTTCCAACATGCTCCATCTGCGCCGAGCTAAGTGCCTTTGTTTCGTGGCTGTATCGTACCAGTCCTTTCGCTGCTTGATCCTTCAATTGATCAGAGGGTAGCTCGTCCAACTGTTCAAACAGTGTCTCTGGGTTGGTCATTGCCCATTGATACATTAACGAACCGTTGTAGTTTCGACGGCGATTTTCACCCAATCTTTGTCCTAGTGCGAGAGCGCGATCATACTGGCCATCACGTATCATTGCACGCCCGACCTCGCTAACGCATGAGTGACAGTTAGACCTTCTCTTCGTATGTCTGAAAGCATCGCGAGAGCTTGGTCGATGTCTGTTTCGACTAAGTGCTGAATCACCGTAACTTCCATACCTCGGTAAAGTGCCCCACGTAAGACGATAGGTTGGTCGCGTGCAGTTTTGAACGCTAGTTCAGGATCATTAATCGCCAGACTGGCCAACACTATCATCAGTGTTTCTGCCTGCTGAACATCAGTCGTGAATGTCTCATTAAGTACCCAATCCAAAGCTGCGTGAGGATCCTGTTCGGACCAATATTTAGCAATCTCTTTGGCAAGCTTGATTCTGAGATTGTCGTCTTCTATATCGGACAAAAATGACACCGCCTCGTCTGGAGATACGCGCGCGATCGCCAACATTGCTTCTTCCTTAGCCATCGCACGGAGGTGTTCCGGCACTAACGCTAATGCTTCAAGCAGGGCATTTGGATCGTTTTCGGCCCAAGCTGTTAATACACTTTCCTGGAGTAATTTGAGAGTCTTACCACTCTCCATAGTTGCAATTTCAGCTAAAGCCGCCTGGGGATCAATTCGAACCCAGACTTCAGCGATTGTCTGGAGAGCAAGTTCCCGAGAATCGCTTGTAAGCTGTAAAGCTTCTATCAAAGCTGCACGTGGGTCGTCTTGGGCGATTCGGTGCAACGCGGACATTATGACAGCGTCGCGAACGACTGTATCCGTGAGCGATTCGCTGATCTGATCAATTACCGAAATTCCTTCCTGCAAGAGCCACTCAGATGCCACTTGTATGAGAAATTCTGTTTGTGCGAGATTTGGCTGACTGTCGAAAACGATGTGACTCCAAGCTAACGCAGGATCTTCGAAGGCTGAAATACAACGGCTTTAGCAAGATAGCTTACGGCGTATATTTCTTGATTTAAATCCTTCGCTATATCCAACATCAAGTCATCAGAATATTTGTGTCTCGCGCGCAAAATTCCTTGTAATGCCGCCTGTTGCAAAGTTTGATCGAGTGCCAATGCGAGATTCCTTGCTTGATCTAAATTAGAAAGTGATATTTCTTCGAAGATTGCGGTGACTAAGTCGTACTGCCGACTCATTGGTAGTGTGCTAACATGGTCGATCGCAATTTGTGGGTTCAATGAAGCCAACTTTTGAATTATCGCACTCTCAATCGAAGGGGAGTCAAACTCTTTGGATTGATCCAAATACTCGATTAAACCGTCTTCAGTAGCACTCATTAACAGCCCGAATAGTGCCGCTCTTCTCTCAAAGTCCTTCTCAAACTGCAAGATATCTTCGAGTCTTTGGACAGCAATGCTCTTACCTGTAGTCTCAGACTTGGTATCGAGAACATTCGAAGGGATGCCTGCACGCCAATCTTTAGCACTATCACCTGAGAAGAATGGTAACAAGAAGACAACTGCTACCGTTGCCGCACTGCCTAAGATAGCACCTCCAACCAGTGTAGCGACGGTTTTAGACCGGTTTGATTTAAACATAGTTACACACTCCGATGGGGAAACCTTTCGTACTTGAAGATCCCAATATTTTGATTCTACACTGACGCATCACAGAAGCCGGTTCGAAATTAAGTCTTCGTGTCGCAAGTACATGACTTCATACAGTTCAAGTTGGAGCATTCGTAATTTCACGCCGACTTCGTCGTTGTACCATTTGGGACCCCATTTCTTTGGTAAGAGGTCGAGTAGTTCTTCCACTAATTCACTGTCAGGCTGAAAGGACACTACATCGCCCAGGGAATTTCGAATACTATTTGGCAGGCTTCTTTCAGCTCCTAACTCAAGCACTGTTTTCACACACTCTCCATTTTCCTGTCGACTCGAACCCCTTATCGCAGTAAATAGTGGTGTATTACCATCAGGATCTGCGCGGTTTATAGCATCCGGATCCTTTTCCACTATTTGCTTAAACTCTTCGCAACGTCCCAATCCGACGAGATCGTTCGTCCCAATCTCCGGTTCTTGAGAGAGAACGAACTCCATCAAGTCTCGATACGCACTGCTGGGATAGTTGAGAACGAAGGAAAGCGGAGATTGACCGTTGTCAAAATTCTCTGTGAGTAATTTCGGGTATTTTTCCAAGTATTTTTCTAAGGTCTCTATTTCTTCCGTTACCAGAAAGTGACGACGAAACCAGTCTTTATCGAGTAGTTTCAGTATTGATTCTTCAATAGAAATTTCGTCCTTAAGTCCTTGAAGATAATAAACATAAGCGTCTCGAGGATATATACTCGACGACCTGTATGTTTCTTTCCCTTTGTTGAAATAAATGATCGTTGGCAGTTGAATGACGTCATACTTCGTTGAAATCTCTGGTGATACATCAGTATCTAGCTTGAAGACTCTCGCTTCATCCGCCATCTCTGGCATCAACGATTCGATGACTGGATCAAGAATCTTGCAAGGCCCACACCATGGTGCCGTAAACACTACCAAAACCGGTAGGCTAGACTCTATCACTTCTTCATCAAACTTGTCTGTGGTGGTGTAGGATACCTGCTCGGCGGTGCTGAAACTTTCGGAGATTTGCGCTTCGCGTAGGCTGAGGTTTTGTTCTGCTATTGGAACCACGTCTTCGCTGTCAGTTTCAGCCAAGATGGGTATAGTGAGGAAAGCTATTGAAAGCTTCAATAATAACGAGCTTTTGTGAAGTTCCATTGCTCTCGATCTAGTCGATTCAATTCGACACGAACATACGGGTAAGGGACGCATCGTTAGATGCTTAATCACCCTATTTAGTTTCTCAAAAAATAAGACAACATCCATTAAAATCAAGAATTTCCCAGTTCAATCAATTTAGTTAGGCAAATCTGATAGTAGCCAAGCCAAACCAGGAGTAGTGATATGGAATGTTCTTTTCGTAGGTTTTTGTGTGGAGTGGGTTTCTTCGTCGTAACCGCGTCAGTCTCCATCTTCGCTGGAGTTGAGGGTACATATGTATTGGAGGACAGTGAAGAGAGTCGATTTAAGTGGAAACAGCCCGAATTGACTATCAAAGCTGATGACGAAGGAGGGTATTCGGTCGTGTTAGCTGATAGTTCGAGCGAAGTTTTGCTAGACACCGAAGAAATAGAAGTAGATGGACAAGAGTTTAAAGCCACTTTTACGTTGTCGAGCGATCTGGGGGATCTTAAAATCACGTATTCTGGTCAAGTCGAGAACGGTCAATTAACTGGTACGATAACTGAGTCCATGTTCGGCACCGAGGTCAAACTCGTTGGCAGTCTCAAGTCCGAAGACGAAACCCTACGCCTAGAGGAAAGCAATAATGAATTGGAGCACGAGTCCGAGATTAGCGACACATCTGAAATTCAGTCAATCAACCCTGACATTGTCGGTACCTATATCTTGGATAATGATTCAGATTCTAGCAATAAACCAGAGTTGAAGATAAGTTTAGATGGACTTGGAAAGTACTCGGCAACATTGATTGCCGGTAAAGTCACAAAAACAGATGATGTCAAAGGGGAAAATAACAAATTTCGTGCCACGTTTAAGGTAGCGACAAACATTGGTGATACGGATATCACATACGCTGGTCGAATCGAAAGTGACAGACTATTTGGTACCATAACAGAGTCCTTGTTTGGTGCTGCGGTTAAACTAGTTGGTAAGCTGAAGAAAGAAGGGGAAACCGAGCACAACGATAACTCTGAGTAAGTCTATCGATCGCTCCAATTCACTAGTCCTTTTTGTGTCAGTTTCCGCAGACACCTAGCGAATGAATACACGATGTTCCGAGAGTCGAACGTCAATTCGAATTTTCAGGTAGCCGGCCGTTTCTAACAACGGAGCAGACCAAAGCAATAGTGTTGGTCGTAACGGTCGCTACCAAGCTACTAACAGAGCAAAAGTCATGAGATTGTTAAAACGGATCGGAAAGATCTTTGGATCGGCATATGTAGTGATCTGTGCAGTGTTGTGGGGTATCCAAGGAAGTTTCATATTTCATCCTGTCTCGAGCAACTATGAGGTGCGAAATCCGATTGAGGAATATGAAGTTGTCGTTGACGAATCCAAAGACATCAAAACAAGGGGGTACATCGTCAATCAGACTGCACCCGGACCTGTAGTCTTATTCTTTACCGGAAATGCAGGTGATGCAGTGAGCTATATCCTGCTTCTTGACAGACTAGACGTACCCATTGTGCTATCAAATTATCGAGGCTATGGTAAGAGCGATGGTAGACCGTCTGAGTCGACTCTGCTCGCCGATGCGAAGATTACATTGAAAATGGTACGAGAACGATTTACAGATCGCCCCGTGGTTCTAATGGGATCCAGCATGGGAAGCGCTGTGGCGATTCGCACTACAGATTCAGAAGTTGCGGGCGTAATTCTCGTGAGTCCCTTTCGCTCATTAGTGCACATAGCAAATCGGAGCGTGCTACGAATATTTCCTGTACGGTTCTTGATGCGACACAAGTTTGATACTCGAGCGAGTCTTGAGTCGCTTCCCGATAGAGTTCTAGTGATCTACTCTCGAACGGATACGACAATTCCACCTAAGGAAACAGAACGCCTGCTGGAAAATATCCCTCAGGCTGAAGTAGTCATCGACAGGGTACATCACAACGCGATCTTGGGCAGGTCTCAGAATCTGCAATCCATCAATGATTGGTTAACAGAGAACTTTAAAGACGAAGATTGAAATTCTGAACGACCCATAAAAATTCAACCACACGCAGCGATTTGTGCTAGTCAGTGATCATGACTAAATTGAGGATATCTTTTGTGTATCACAAAGACCGAGAAGTCTTGCGAAAACATTGAACATTCCGTTAGTCAGGAACCTATTTATTTTTGAACATTAGCGCCCAACCGATGACGGAAATGAGTAGTACGATCAGAGCAATCACCCCTACGAAAACTACGAGTGGTTCAAGTTTCCCTTTGTTGATCCAATTCGCCCAGGCTTCAATATCACGTCCGAAGTCTTCATGGCTAATAGTTGTTAGGAAGCTATGCGCGGACTCTCTAAAACCTTCATGATTTACCGCTACGGCATCTAGTAGTAGTTTAGGTCTCTCTCGCACAATTTCCCGTGCAAATTTTGCATCGATCTCGGTTGCTATTAATGCGTCCAAGGTGCGGTTGAACTCCCACGGATTCGTTCCTCCCAATATTGCCAACAGAGTCTCTCGAACCTTCGACCACTGGACTGGGACAGTTTTTTCGGCTCGAACCAACCCTTCAAGTAGTTTGCCAGCTACATCGCGTACTTGTTTAGCCGGATCTGTCAAAGATTCAGTTAGCGCGTGCCAAGATGTGTCCTGTGCGTGAAAATGAGCAAGAACAATCGACGCTACGAATCTTGCGGACCACAGTTCTGCTTTTTCATGCACCTCAAGGGCTAAATCGTGGTCTGAATCAAGATCGAGTTCGTCAACAAATTTCGATACTAAGTCAAAAGACTCGGTGTTTGAACCGAACATTTCAGCAAATTGATGCGAAGTCTCCAAAACTTCCTCTTCTGAAAGTTCGGTAAGCTGTGCGGCCGTCTCTGGTACTGCAAGCAGATACCGTACGTACGCAGCGACCGTAATAGGCTGGAAATTGTCCTCAACGACCTTCTGCAGCTCCTGCCAAGTCTCCGGTAGATCTAGCGTCTCGGTTCCTGCTGTACGGTAACGCACGTCTGCACTGTTCTCTACTCCAATAACTACGGTATGCATTTCCATAGACCCGTCTTCTCCTTGCTTAATGAAGCCGAAGGCAGCCGCAGCAGGAAAGTCGAGATCGCTTATCATCACCGCCGCACATGCATGAAAAGGCTTGTCAGCAGTCTCCTGAATTGCCTTATACAATCCAGCAGGCGTCCACTCTTCTAAGCCAATAAATTCGACAGGTCCTCTCGGTCCATCGAAGACCTCTGCCGTAATGTGTGTTAGAGTTGAAAGGCAGAATACCAAACAACCAAACAATAAACATCTTCTTAACATACTAGACTTCTCATCGTTGAAGTAATAGGGTGGTACGAACCGTTTTGTTCGTACTGGATTGTAGATTTTAGTCTGTGTTCCGGGTACTCTTTCCGACGTATAAACTGAGCTCTGACAGACTCTGCGCACTCCCTCGACCCAGTTTAACTATATTCGACAAATTCATTTTTGAAGCTAAGGATCAAGCGAGTGTTCTACTGACAGTCTACTCGCTAGAATCAATGTTAGACTTCCGGTAAAGACAGCATTATGTAGTTATCGAGTCTATGCCCCTCAAGGAAGTTTCCAGTGCTCACCGAGCTTGATTGAAGAGTCGATGAGGACAGGCCATCGGTTACTGCTTAGGTACACAAAGCTTCGATCTACCTGAATTGGAACAGAATATGCTTTGAACCTCTTACAATTTGCGTTTAAGGAGCAAAATTGATGAGTATTTCAAACCGACAGGGTGCTAGGAAACAAGCTTATTTAGTAACGGGTAACCAGCCAACTTTCGCACAATATGCAGGGCGTCTCATTCAAGACTTGATCTTAGTAGCTAGCCTTAGATTAACGGCGATAATTAATACTATTGGACTATTAGCTTGTGTGATCTTTCTGATTTCTTGCGCGCAAGAAAACACTCCGCTCCAGCCAGCACTAGGTTGCGAGCATGTTTCTCTGGACGATGTCTTACCTGGAATTACCACAAAAGAAAAGTCCTACCGACGCGAACAGCAGCGAAACGACAAGAAGCTTGTTCCCGGTCAGAAAGTGTCAGACTTTTCTCTAGTAGATTTAGCTGGAGAAGAGGTCTCTTTGTTTGATGTACTTCAAGAGAAAAAAACTGTACTTATCGACTTTTGGGCATCTTGGTGTGGACCGTGTGTCGCGAGCTTCCCAACATTAAAAGAATTACGCGCTAATTACGGACAAGACGGATTTGAAGTCGTTGCAATTTCAATCGACCGCACCCACGAAGAGTGGGCTGAAGGGTCAGAAAAGTATGAAATACCCTGGGTCAACCTCGGTGAATTGGAAAGCTGGGACGGTGACATTGCTACTATGTACGGCGTGCACTTCATCCCAAAAAGCTACCTTATTGACAGTGAAGGTTGTATTCTCCAAAAAGACTTGCCCGTTGACCAGCTCGAGAAAGTGCTGATAAGCGAGTTTGAAGGAGAAGTTGGCTCAGAAGCTCCCCCGGAAGCTGATGGATAAGTAACAAAAGAAGCTCCGATGAAAATGTTACGGCGTCTATTTTTACTCTCTGCCATCACAGTGTGTCTCAGTTCGTGTGCACCGTACACGGTCATACCGAGCAAACCCGCAATAGGCTGTGAACACGTTCCACTAGATAAAGTGTTACCAGGCATTTGGGGAGATATTCCGCAAACGTCTTCTCGAAATGAGCAATATCGAAAAGACCAACAACTTGTTCCTGGTCAGAGAGTTACAGACTTCTCATTGAAAATTTGGATGGAGAAAAGGTGTCGTTATCCGATGTTTTACGTCAAAATGACACGGTACTCATCGACTTTTGGGCATCTTGGTGTGAGCCATGCATCGAAAACTTCCCAAAATATAAAGAACTACGAGATACCTACGGACCGAAAGGATTCGAAATTGTCGCAGTTTCGATTGACAGAAAGCGGGAAGATTGGGAATACCGCACAGCCGAGCACGAACTCCCATAGGTTAACCTTGGCGAGCTTAAACACTGGCACGGAAAAGTCGCAACTCTTTACGGTGTTCACTTCGTTCCCAAAAGTTATCTAGTTGACAGTGATGGTTGCATACTCCAGAAAGACCTTCCAACTACATTACTGGAAGAAGTCCTTCTAAGTCAATTTAGCGAAGACGCAGATACCAATTCTCCCGTTGAGACCGACACTGAAGATAACTCAACCTAGACAGTTCATATTTCTTCAACCCTGAAAGAAACCAACACATTCACATACCCTAGTCGGTCGCATAATAAACCCTTTTTTGCCCGAGGGAAACGCCATCTCGATAGAATTTTGAATATGAGGAGTCAAACACTTACCAGTTTTGTTATTGTGTTATCTACATTCGCTTCTGCGTCTATCCCTACACAACACGAACACGACCACGGGCATGACGAAGGAGACGCAACACCCGTAGACCACTCTCAGTTGTCAGGAGTGGAACTCTACGACTGGCTAGGTACTGACGGATACTACACTGAAGACTTTTCAGACGAGGAGTTGCAAGAATTGGTAGAAGAAGGGCTTGCGAATGACGATCGTGACATTGTTAACGCAACGATTGGGTCATTATCTTGGTATGCTGTTCACTCTCTGACGCAAAGAGATGAGTCAGGAAAACCTCGATTTGATCGTGGTTTACAATCGGTGCCCGGTTTAAAACAAACGCTCATGGATGTTTGGCGGGCTAACAAAAACGAAGATACGTACCCGCTAACCGAAGAAGATTTCGATAATTCAGTCGAATTTCGCAACGAACAATTGGTACCAGTTCCAACTCTTGAATTCGCCTGGTCGTTCATCCCATCTACGCTCGCTGCACTGTTTCCGAAGGATCAGGAAGTCCATGAAATTCTTTGGGACGGTTACGATCCTGAGAATCCGGCAACCATTCTTGATTGGCTCAATCGAGGACAGTTTACGACTGAAAAAGCTACCAAGTTGCGACTCGAGTTATTGAATGAAGTCTCCGGTCTTGCGCCTATATACGCTGCTGTAGGGTTAGGATTTACCGAGTCAGATGATGCCCTTGCTGCGTTGGTTGATCGATTGGAAAAAGATCCTTGGAATCGAGTACTGGTTGCCCACTTAATAGACTCAATTGTCGCACATGGTAAAAGTGCTATCCCACACCTCACTTTGCTCCGAAAAGCAGCTCAAGAATCTGATTTGTTACCAACGGATGGCGAGACTCTTGTGCTGCCCGAAGGATATGGTATAAAAGCCGATATCGGGATTGAGTATCGAACCCAGCAAGCAATTCGTAAGTTAGAGGAGATGGTGGAGAACAGCTCGGATGAGGGCTAATTCAAACTTATTCAGGCGGGACTCTCAACTTCCCACGTAGTTCTTCAATTTCACTTCGGTTTATCGTCTCGTCGATCGCGTGGTTCAAGCGATCGGTGAGCCCCGGTGTTACTCTGCTAAAGCCTAGTCGATTTCCAAGTACCTTGATGCATTCATCTCGGGAAACACTGATTCCCTCTTGCACTATGACGACGACACCTGCACGTAGTTCTCCCAGTGGGAGGTAGTCCTGTTTTCTGACTTGGGAGAGCTCTACATTCGTTCGATCGCGAAATTCTTCTGACTGAACGAAGTCCGCTGCAACATAAAACTGATCTCCATCCTCTCGGGATTCACGTATCGTACCATTACGACAGGCGTGTTGAATCGCGCTCAAGAGTGATTCTCGGATGCGAGAACCAGTTCGACCGACATGCCACAGCTTTACAATACGCGCCACAATGACGTCTTGATGAACTGACCCTTCAATTTCAACTATTTTGGTAACGAGGTTTGCAAGATCTTCTTGAGCAACTTCATGAATGTCAAAACGTGCCGCAGAACTCTCTGTTTCGTCCGAAAATTTAGGTTCGACGTACACGATTACCCCATTTTCATTCACCGGAGTATTGTCCCTTGTCGACAGTGTTCGCTCAATTGGCGTCCGATAATCAGGTTCCGATTCTGGTGTTATTGATTGATTGTCGCCTGCTGCACCAATGCGTTGCGCGACTTCGATTGCTGTTAACAATTTCTTGACTTCGGTGTCGCGGTTGTAGAACCAGTCAGTACTCCAGATTCGATGAAATTTCCAACCTTTGCCTTCGAGCACCTGTTGTCGTAGCCGATCTCGCTCGCGTGCCCAGGCAGATGAATGGTAGCGAGCACCATCGCATTCAATGGCTAGTACGTAGTCTTGGGATCGATCGGGATGACGAACTGCCAGATCTATCTTAAACCCGGCCGAACCAACTTGTGCTTCTACGTCATAGCCGTGGGAAAGTAGAACATTCGCTACATCGCGTTCAAAAGGACTGTCCATCTCTTCACCCGTTAACTGAGGAACATCCATGTCTCCAGTAGCCGCGTATTTGAGATATGCCTTTAGTACTCGAGGTCCCTGATGAGCACTAACGTCTGAGCGAATGTCTTCGTAGGAAATAGAAGCGAACACCGTACAACGTTTCCGCGCCCGAGTGAACAAAACGTTTAGCCGCCGCTCTCCGCTCTGAGAAGACACCGGACCAAAGTTTTGTCCAAAGTATCCATCTCTATCCTTGCCATAACCAATTGAAATGAAGATGACGTCGCGTTCATCTCCTTGAACGTTCTCTAAATTCTTTACAAAAAACGCTTCTTCCTTGGACTCTGCACAAAATTGATCGACTTCTGGGTGTTCGGCTCGCAAAAATTCCATTTTGTTATCAATAGTGTCTCGTTGCGCGACCGAAAGTGCTACAACACCAAGTGACTGTGCAGGATAGTTGCGAACATGCGCTAGCACGTGTTCGCATATTTCGTCAGCTTCAAGGGGATTGTTTCTTTGCCTACCACGTTGATACACTCCCTTGGTTCGTACGAAACTGAGTCCTAATCCTTCGTGACCCGAGAATGGCGTAGGAGGGTAGGTGAGTTTTGCGTCATAAAACTCGTGGTTAGATACTTCGATCAGTGAGGGATGCTCTGATCGATAGTGCCAACGAAGCATCGCACGATCCATAGCTCGTGCATCACACAAAGAAAGAATACTCTCCATATGAACTGCTTGGCTTCCCAAGCTCACGTCTTCGTCTTCATCCATTTCGTCTCCCGATACCTGTCGATCAAAGAACGACGTAGGTGGCATCTGTTTTTGATCCCCGACCACGACCATCTGTTTGCATCGTAAAACAGCACCTAGTGCCTCTGATGGCTTAATTTGGCTGGCTTCATCGATTAGTAAGAGATCAAAAGCCAACCGGCCAGGTTCGAGAAATTGAGCGACTGAAAGCGGGCTCATCAAAAACACCGGTTTAATCTGCACGATTGCTTCTCCAGCCTCGGAGAGTAGTTTTCGAATGGGCATGTGTCTCGATTTCTTATTGATTTCCCCTCGAATCAACGCAAGTTGTCCTGTTTGTCCTCGAGGAATTTTGAGGTAATGATCGCGGGCGAGTTCTTGAGCCGCCAAATGTTGTAGTTCTGAATCGAGCTCGACGAACTTTTCTACGTTGTTTGTTCGTTCAGCTCCATCCAATTCACGAATTTCGGGCTCTGCGTCTGCAAGTCGATAAAACACCGACTCCGCTCGAAGTAAGCGAAATATGTCTGCAGTTTTTTCTACAGGTAAGTAGTCTTCTGCAAGATTTTCACGAATGGTAGATAATCCTCGTTCGTCTAGCTCATTACCAAGCGATCGGAGTACGTGGTAGCCATCCAGGCTGTCCAAGTTTTGACTCCAATGTTCAATCTTCGACACGAATGCCGGTATGGATACTTTGGATATTTCTTCTTCAGAAAAGACATGTTTCCAATCAATCTCGGCAAATTCTCTTAGCTCTGTTAACTTGTGCTTTAATTCTACGATTTGTTGCTTTAGAGCATCTACTCTTGAACCGTATTCATCTTCAGGAGGATTACCTTCTACAACGTGTTGCACTTCTTCATATCGCTTTGTAATATGAATGACGTTCCTAATCCAATATAACGCTTCAAGAGAGTTCTCAACGTTTGTAGCTTCCACTTGCCAGTTTAAATTAAAGAATGCTTGACCGATGTTTGCTCGTTTGGATATTGATGCTATAAGTTGCTCGTATTTAAAGAGTTCTTCCGCTAAATCGACAAGGTACGATATCTTTTTGTTATTCTCTTTAGATACGCTTAATACCTGCTGTCGAGCACGCTTATATTCACCGTTAAATATTCGGAGTATTGAACCGCCATGTTTCTTGAGATTGTTGAGAGTAATCTCCCAAGATTGAGTGAGCGCGCCTGACACTACTCGAAGTTCCAAGAAAGTTTTAGACTCTTGAGCTGTTTTAATATCTTGACAAGTGGTCAATAGTATTTCAAAATGATCTTTGACTATTTCCGATTGAACAACTAACTTGAGGTCGGCAGGTTGTTGTTTAAGAGCATTAAGCAAAACTACGATGTCTTCGCAATCTACGAGACTCGGCGCGTCAAAAAGCGAACAATTTTTTATCGCTTTCGAAGCAACTCTGTGGATTCCGTTGGCACATTGAGACAGAGACGCAAGCATTTCTGACAGTCTAATCCTGTTTGCCGTATTCATCCGACGGTATACACCGCGCCACGGGTGAGCATTTTCCCGGCCAACTAACTGAATCTGTGAGATGAGAGCTTCAACGGCTTTGAGATGATCTTCAAAAGTACCTTTACTCCACTTGTCAATTCCCTCGATGGAAAAGTTTGGTGGTGGAGTACCTCGACCTAACAGTTCCGAAATTCGGCCCATGAGCAAATAGGGCGTGTTCTTCGTTTGCTCGTCCACTTTGTGTAACAACGCCGTGGTTTCATTCAGGTGATCTCGTATCCGTTGTATTTCCTCGTACTTGTTCTGTGCTACTTCGACGGGTTCATGTAGTTCCATGGTCTTTCGCAATTCTTGATAGAACTGGTTGCGATTGCTCTTTTGAGAATGTAGTTCCAAACATAGAGGGCCTAGACCGCTTCTTTCAAGTCTTTTGAAAACGACATCGAGTGCGGCACGTTTTTCCGCAATGAAGAGAATCCTTTTGCCTGCTTTCGCCATCACCGCAATCATGTTGGCAATAGTTTGACTCTTACCCGTTCCAGGTGGGCCTTGGACGACTAAATTTCGTCCGTCTTTAACCGCTGTAATTACCTGAGTTTGTGAAGTGTCAGCATCTAGAATATGCCCTAAGTCTTTGACTTGACTGTATTTATTGTCAAGATTCTCCATTTTTGTATGAATGGAGATTTGAGATCCAGCAGACGACTCAGCTCCGCTTCCAAGTAACAACCGTTCTAACAATTGATTTCCAGAATCAGTGTCCGATTCTTGTAGTTCGAGATCTCGAAGCATGCGAAATTTACCGAAGGAAAAGAAACCCAATACCATCCGATTCAATTGAACGTCCCAACGATCTTTTGTCGCTATGGACTCTTCGACGCGTTGACAATAGGACTCTGGAGATTCCTTGCCTTCCTCACCCAATTGTGGGAGCAAAATTCCAAAATCACTCAATAGCAGACTGGTGAGTGATTGATTTGGTTCGATATCGTCATCACGCCCTACAAGGCTAAATTGTGAACGAACGCTGCTACGTTCTAAATCAACTGGTACCAGAATTAGCGGTCCGTAAAACGCTCGTTCTGATTTCTCTGAGTCAAAGTACCTGAGAAAACCCAAAGCAAGGTAAAGGACGCTTATGCCTTGTTCTTCTTCGATGCGACGAGTCTCCCTATAAAGGGATAGAAGTTTTTTGTGAAGCCCGTCGGGACTAAGTGTTGTCTGAAGCTTCGAATCCGTATGTTTATCCAGTAGTGCGCCTTCTACCTCATCTGGAACATACACCTCTTGATCGTTGTGTTCGGTAATCGATGAGTCAAGAGACAAGGGAAGAAAAGTGAACTTTTTTCGTTCTTCCACTAAGCGATTGAACACTTGATTTGAACGTTCATCAACGATCTCTAGGTGCCGTGCTCGAGCAGAGTCGAGAGGAGTATTGGTTAACGGATTACGTTTTCCTATGTCAACTAACTGTTGCCGTTGGAGTGCTAGTGCTTCGTGTAGTTGGCTGATATTCTTTCCCTAAAGACCCAGTGATCCAATTCCGTCGATGTACTGGTACGGACTAAAAACGTTAACGTTCGGAGCCGGGTTATTTTAAGAGCACCTCCCCATTCAATTCGCATACACAATTCGTTCGAAATTTTGGAAAGTCCAGCATTGGTCTGACGTAACTACATACAGTTTTGAAGAAGCAACACAAATCTCAACATCGGAAACAAAGGAACTATTACACCACTCGCAACAACGACTACACCTTGTATCGGTTAAATTTTTTGCAAGTTCGTCAAGTCGCTCAGCACTTGAATACAAGGCAGATTTTGAGTATTCTTAACTCTGAGGCGGGTGTCGATTCCACCGCCCTATAAACGGGTAACGCGTTTCGTCTTCCCCATCTTTTTCCGTTACCCGGTCGGCACCTAGCTTCAACTTATTAACTTCCACAATCTCTTCCGCTTCCATAGACGCACCGACAGATACAAGGAATTAGACATCACCAAGAATTTCGACTTCGATCTCTTTGTAATAGGTGCTGGGTCTGGGGGCGTTAGAGCAGCTCGAATGGCCGCAGAATTTGGTGCGAAGGTTGGGATCGCCGAAGAGAAACACCTCGGCGGTACATGTGTAAACGTTGGATGTGTCCCGAAAAAGCTGTTTGTGTATGGTTCACACTTTGCGGAGGAGTTCGCGGATGCGGTCGCGTATGGATGGAATGTCGAAGAAACCAGCTTTGATTGGTCGAAGTTACGGGACAACAAGAACAAAGAAATTACAAGGCTCAACGGCATTTACGAGCGGTTACTTCAAAACTCTAACGTTGAAATATTCTCATCTCACGCAGAATTTCTCGGTCATCACTGTCTGACGATGAACGGTACTCGGGTTAGCGCAGAAAAAATTCTGATCGCTACAGGGTCTTCTCCGTTCGTTCCTCCGATCCCTGGTTGCGAGTGCGCAGTTACTTCAAACGATATGTTCTATCTGGACCAGCTACCTGAGCGAATGACGGTCGTGGGAGGAGGGTACATTGCAGTCGAATTTGCTGGTATCATGAACGGACTCGGGGTAGAGACTACTTTAGTGTATCGGGGGAACACATTTCTTAGAGGATTTGATCAAGATATTCGCCGCATCGTTGCCAGCGAACTGAAAGAGAAAGGCATTCGACTGCTGTTTAACACCAGAATTTCCAAAATCGAAAAAAGCAGCACAGGTGTGTCCTTGTTTTCAGATAGAAGTGGTACTCTAGAGACTGATCTTGTGCTCTATGCTACAGGTAGGAAGCCTCACGTTCAAAATCTTGGGCTAGGCAACACACAAATTCAGACTACCACAACTGGAGCGATAGAGGTAAACGACTCCTATCAGACCACCGTTTCCAATGTGTTTGCTCTTGGAGATGTAATAGATCGTGCGCAGCTAACACCTGTAGCTATTGCTGAAGGCATGTCATTTGCGCAGCGACAATTTAACGATCGCCGAACGTTTGTGAATTACTCAGCCATCCCTACTTGTGTGTTCTGCCAACCAAATATTGGCACCGTAGGTCCTACAGAAGAGGATGCACGCAACCTTTATTCTCATATTGAGGTCTTTGAGTCTTCGTTTAGACCCATGAAACATACCATGACGGGTCGCAACGAAACAACCTACATGAAACTGATCGTCGACGCAAGCAATGACAAAATCATCAGCGCACATATGGTAGGTCCTGAAGCAGGTGAAATCATCCAAGGATTTGCGGTCGCAATCACCGCCGGAGCAACGAAAACGGACATGGATCGCACTATTGCGATCCATCCCACGACAGCAGAAGAATTCGTCACCATGCGAGATCGAAGAAGCAATTGAATTTACATACTTTTCTCAATCCTTATAAATCTGTACTAGGTACGAAACGAGAATCACATTCGTAACGAGGCAATCTATGCAGGACACAATTAATTCTTTTTTGTCGATATTCGGAGACTTTCTAGATTTACTAGACAGTTTCTTGGGTGGTCATTTTTGGTTTGCATTCGCGCTCTTGGGTGTAGGCGTATGGTTTACTCTTTATTTAGGAATACCACAACTTCGTCATTTTCCCCGAGCTTGGCGCATTCTGGCGGGGAAGGAGACACCCGCAGACTCCCCAGGTGACACGACGCACTTTCAAGCACTCTCCACCGCGCTATCTGGTACGGTTGGTACTGGGAATATCGCCGGTGTCGCGTTAGCAATTTTCTG
Organism: OMG group bacterium; assembly: GCA_012267385.1. Classification (GTDB taxonomy): domain Bacteria; phylum Pseudomonadota; class Gammaproteobacteria; order Pseudomonadales; family Azotimanducaceae; genus Bin55. The sequence continues at coordinate 25,824 of JAAXGW010000011.1, read as the reverse complement.
GGGCGGACCCGCTGCGATATTTTGGATGTGGGCAACAGCATTTGTAGGTATGACTACCAAATTCGTCGAAGTGACGCTCTCTCATAAATATCGAATTAAAGACGATAAAGGAGAGATGGCAGGCGGTCCTATGTTCTACATGGAAAGACGCTTGAACTTGAAGTGGCTTGCTGTTATCTTTGCTGTGGCAACTATCTTTTGCACGTTAGGAAGCGGAAATTTGCCGCAAATAAACAGCATCGCGAAAGGCTTAGGTACTTCGTTTTCAATTCCTTATTGGACTACAGGTCTAGTACTTGCGGTTATTTTGGGGTTGATCATCATCGGAGGTATCAAACGAATAGCCACGTTTGCATCATCCGTTGTGCCTTTTATGGGAACGGTGTATGTGATTGGTGCGATTACAGTGATCGCTACTCACTACGATCAAATTCTTCCATCTCTAGGCTCGATATTTTCCTATGTATTTTCTGGGACTGCAGCTGTCGGAGGCTTTTTAGGGGCGAGTTTTGCTTTGGCTTTCACAAAAGGAGTGGGAAGGGGATTGTTTTCTAATGAAGCTGGACAAGGTTCTGCTCCCATTGCTCATGCTAGTGCGAAAGGAGATAGCCCAGTTTCAGAAGGGCTAGTTTCGTTACTCGAACCGTTCATAGACACCCTCGTAATTTGTACGATCACCGCATTGGTAATCCTCGCTTCGGGAGTGTGGACGCAGAAGTACGAGAACGACTTTGAACTTTCTTCCTTGGAAATTGTTCAAGGAACGTTTGACTTAGACAACGAAGATCACAAGACAAATCTCGTCCAATATCTAAACTCTAACAATAGCACAATCGAGCGTTTTGACGGTGTTTTGACTATCTCCGACGGAGTGATTCAGGACGAAGATGTTACTGTTATTCATAATCGTTCTATCGCCGAAGAAGTCATGATTTACTCAACCGAGGACGGAACACCACTCTCAGGAGAGATTAACGTTGTCGAAGGGTTGCCAAATCTGCATAACGCAGAGATGAAAGGGAAGTCATTGATCCACTCGGTTCCACTCACTGCAGAAGCTTTTAGATCTAGTGTTTTCGGAGATTTCGGTCCACATATTGTTTCGTTAACTCTAGTGTTTTTCGCTTTTACTACTGCTGTGGCATGGTCGTACTACGGTGATCGTGCGATAGTCTACCTGTTTGGCGTGAAATACCTTATGGCTTACCGAATCTCTTATACAGTGATGTTCTTTATAGGTGCTCTTTTGGACACGACTCTTGTGTGGAAAATTTCAGCAGTCACGCTGTTCTTCATGGCCCTGCCGAACTTAATCGGTATCACGCTCTTGAGTAAGGAGATGAAAGCAACGACACGGGAGTTCTTTACGAAAAGCCCATAGAAGACCGTTTCCTGACGGTCGTTTGATCGTCCGACGAGGACAAGACTTAGCGCGGCACGCTAGGGCGTTTCGTCCCCAGTCTCTTCTGTGTCGTAGAGTTCTAGTCCCGCGTCTTCGAAAGGACAAACTACGCTCGGGTTTTCAATATCGGCGCGAAGTGCTAGTAGTGTCTGCAATTCACCAAAAATAGCTTTGAATTCGGGAGTGTTGTTCTCGAATTTCCGACGCATAGCGATCGCAAAGCGATTGGTTTGTCTCTCACATTGATCTTCAATAAACTTGTTCATGTGTCCCACCAACGAATTTCCACGTTCTCGGGGGTCAAGCATCTGAAAGTCATAGTATGAGACGATTGTGCCATGTTCACCGTGTGTGAATATACACCGAGCCAATAACTGAGTTCGACGAAATCCCACAATTCACTCTGGGAGATTGTTATTTCATCTGAGCCTTGTTCACTATGAAATTTCTCAAAGGCTTCTTCCAATGCTATTTTTAATGGTTGCTCTTCTCGATCCATATCGTAACTCAATGGTCGGCTAGCAGTAACAGCTCCTATTAGTAACGCGCACACAACACCTAAGATGAATGCACTAACCAATAGAGTGATATTCTTAAATTTCCTGTTGCGTGCTGTCTTCATGGATTGCTCCTCTGGTGCATCGATTTGAACCGAACCTGTGATATAGTGTTCAATAAAAGAGAATTCAGCAAAAACGAATCTAAGATTCCAAAAATTTTCTGCTTGGTGTATTGTATCAGTACGGTTGTACTGTTCGTCTGTGAAATTAGAGCACTCTTAAGCATTGAATAAGAGCCATCAGATCGTGGTTTAAGTCCCCTCGAGTGTCTCTTCCACGACCGAATCGACAACTTCACACAATGCCTCGTGGGAAGTTTTACCATTCAATTTTTCTAATCGGAATAGATCAAGTTGACGATCGGCTCCGGTACCATTTTTCACGATGTCTTTCGCGTGCTCAATATCGCTTACGCAGTCTAGTGCCTCCGCATCCTCGTGCAGTTCTTTCAGTAAGCGATTTAAAACATCGTCAATGTCTGTTCGAGAGACGTTATTAGGATCAGCAAAGAACGCAAACGTCCCGTATCGTTGTGCTTGAAAACGATTCTCAAAAATGATTTCAGTCATTATTTCGTCTGATACGAGTGCTCCAGCCGATTGTGTGCGCATGTATTTTCTAATCAGACAAGCATAGAGTGCCACTATAGTCATTGCATCGTTAATGCGAGTGCACACATCGCAAACGCGCAATTCGATGGTGGGATAGCTGTGTGAAGGACGAATATCCCACCAAACCTCACCAGAATTCGTTATGAATCCCCATCTTTGATATTCCCGTTCGAGCGCTTTGAACTCATCATAACTCGAAAAAGCCTTCGGTATTCCAGTACGAGGCAACCCACACAATATATTCATACGGGAACTCTTAAACCCAGTCTCGACTCCTTCTCGGAAGGGTGAAGAAGTCGAGAGCCCGAGAAAGAGCGGTAAATAATGTCGCACCACGTTCATCACGCGAATTCTCATGTCTGCATCCCCACATCCAGCGTGAATATGCATACCCCCGATCAGAAAACGACGGATGATCTCTTGATAGAGCATGGCGAACGATTCATAGCGTTCCTTCGGTGAAGGTATTTGATCTTGCCAAACCGCGAACGGATGAGTTGACATCGCTACGATTTCCGCGCCATACTTTTTCGCGGTTGTGGAAATTAAACCACGTGTTTCACGCAGAGCTTCCCGCACTTCGGCAACTGAATTGCATACACGTGAGTTAGTCTCGATCTGCGTTCGAAGCATTTCGCGCACCACCTTGTGCGGTACAGACTTTTGTTCACACTCGTCAAAGATCTGCGGGTCTGGGTCAGATATCAAATCTCTAGTCTGAGGGTCGATAAGAAACGCTTCTTCTTCGACCCCAAGTGTTATTTTTAAATCACTGTCTATTGCCATGCAGTCAAGTCACCAAATGAACTTTATTGAAACGACGCTGTAGGTCGTTGTGGAGTAGTGGAGAATAGGGTAAGAATTTTGTCGAATTATCTTATTGAATTCCATCACTTCTCAGCGTCTGGCTCTGCGCTAATTGAGCCACTATATGGTTGTGCTTTAAGTAATGCCAGAACTTGCTCATGCACAATGATGGATGCCTTCATGGTCTCGATCTGCTCTGTAAAGTCTGTTTCCTCGTTGGCTTCCATTGCGTCCAAAGACGCTTTGGAACGAACGTAAGATCTATTGACATAGTCGGCAACCGTTCCTCCATCTGGGAATTCCAGAGTTGCATCTGCACCGTGTTCCAATAGGTACGAAACCGAGTCAACATATCCATAATAAGCTGCCCATTGCAGCGTTGAGTGTCCCGAGTCGTCTTGAACATTCACGTCCCAACCTAGGTCAATGAATTTTTGCAACAGCTCATTGTCTTGTTGTAGCACTACGGCTCTGCCAAGAGAAAAGATTGGAGACTGTTGCTTGCTTAGGTCAACACCTGCCGACAAAACCACATCTGTACAGTCGTTTTCTCCAAGTCGGTTGGATCGCATCATAGCAGTTACTAAGACGGAATTCCCGTCTGGATCAAGTCTGTTCACGGCGTCCGGATCGTCTTCAATCGCTTGCAAAAATTCCTCGCATCGACCGAGACCAACGAGATCGTGAGTAGTAACTTCAGGATCGAAAGTGAGCGTCAGTGCTATCAAGTCGTTTTGCCGCACACTCGGACGATTTAGGATGAGAGACAGCGGCGTTTGCCCGTTCTCAAACTTCTGCGTCAGCAAATTGGGAACGCTTTCAAGCGCAGACTTCACAATCTCAAAGTCTCGACCCAGTATGAAATACCTTCGAAATGCGTCTCCTTCAAGCATTTCTAATGTAATGTCGAATGCTGATTTTCCCTCGATCATACCGTCCAGATAATCAACATAAATGGACTTTGCTTGAGCGCCACCGACCCGATCTTCTTCCACACCATTGCGAAAGAACAGGATGTGTGGAATACCGTTGACTTTATACTCTCGGTAGATTTCGGGAGAATCGTCGATGTCTAGCTTGAATACTTTGACTTTACCTTCCATTTCTACCGCAAGTTCATCGATAATAGGATCTACTTCGCGACAAGGTACGCACCATGTAGCTGTGAAGTCGACAAGTACTGGTGTGTCAGCTTGAAGCACTTCTTCATCAAAATTTTCGGTCGTCACATAGGGTGTCTTACTGTCGCCGTACTTTTGAAGTTGAACAACGCGTATGAATATAACAGTGAACAAAGCAACACCGAGTAATAGCATTCCGGCGAACAACGAAAATTTTTTCAAATTGTGATTGACGTTCATGTGTTGACTCTCGGACAGCGTATCGTGCAATATCCGCTATGATAATGAATGGTGACTCGAAGCACACCAAACTCCGTGAAATGTATCAATGTCAGCGTTTACTAAGAATGACTACTGGGAACCCATTATCAATATCGAATCCGCAACAGTACCTTCAGGACGATTCTTGTTTAGAAACGCGATTTTAGGTTGTAGTCTTCGAGTGGACGAACGAAGTCACAAGAAGCAACATTTGACCTAGTCCCTTTTAGTATCCTCGTCTTTAATCAGACGTTCTCGAGGTAGAAGCTTCAGCCGCACACTTGTCCCCGTGGCTTCTGCGAATCGACGGAGGGTCGCGAAGGAAGGTGATACCCACCCGCCTTCTAAGCGTGCGATTGCAGACTGCGTAGTACCCATGCGTTCGGCAACTTCGCTCTGAGTCAAATTTGCAGACAATCGAGCACTTATCATTGCCTCCACAAGCGAAAACAGCGCATCTGCTTCCTCGTACTCCTCCTGAAATTGAGGATCTCTCATTAAGCGAGTCTTCAATTCCTGCAATGTGATCATGTGATATGCTTTTTCTTACTTTTCCTGCTTTTTATATGACGATGGTAAAGAGCAAATTTTCGCTACTAATCGCAAATGTAAAACTTACTCCAACGATACATAGACAACTTACTTTTCGGATGTCGCGTAAAACTGTTCGCAATATCTCCTGAATTGTATGATTGCGTTTTCCGCAGTAGACAATCTGGGGTAAGTTAAATAGTTTTTGTTTTCCCAGATTTCAAAATCTTGCGAAATATCGGTCAGATAAACTTTGAAAAACAATCGAAGTAGCATGGCGTTTAGAATGCGTTTGGGCATCAGTCCAAGACCGGGAAAGAGCGCATTCGGTCTTTCAATGTCTTTCATCTGAATGGCCATCACGAAGTTTACTGTCTCATCGTCAATCGGAGTACAAAGGGCAAGTTGGCGGATATAGAGCCCAGCGCTATCCATAACCGGTTCGATCATGGAGAATCCCAGTCCCCACATTGACACAGTTGCACGGACATCTAGTCGAATGCTTAGACTTTTTGATGGACCAATTTGGCGCGTCAGTCTAAATCTGTTTTGCAAGAGGCGACCATCAACGTGCACTGGTGCTAAACTCTCAACCTCCGAATAACCATGAACATAAGGGAGATGGGTTATGTCCACTCCATTTTCCGATGTCTCTTGAGGATGTGTTCGAATCTCCTGCGCTGTATACACGAACTTCGACCAATCACGAGAATCTAGATCCGGCAGGCACCAATCTGGTTCAGTCTGCGCAGGGTGCCAATAAGCAAAAACTACGCCACCTGTTTCGAAAGTAGGATATGTCTCGAGTTCGACGGTTGTGCTCAAGGGTCCTGTAGGTGTGTTGATACACAGACCTTGTGAGTCGTAAGTGAAACCATGAAACGGGCAAACTAGACAACCATCTCGTAATTTTCCTCCACGTTCTGGAGTCAAATTTGCCCCAAGATGCGGACAGATCGCTTTGGCTAAGCAAACATCACCAGTCTCGCCACGCCAGTACACAGTCTGTTGTCCCATCCACTGCTTGCTATACAACTTTCCTTTCTTGATGTTTTCACTAAATTCAATCCAATACCATCCAATCGGGAACGGTGTAAAAGGAAAGCGTTTTTTCAGTTGTTTAGCCATTGGACTGTTTGCTATAGCGTCGTATTCTGCTAGAACCGATAAACTGTTGGTGGATTCCTATGAACACCCTCTATCCTTGAATCGGATATTCAACACTTCTCGTTGATACAACACGTTTCGACTCATTCTTCATTTAAACGCGACTGTTCAATATATATTTTGTAGATTCAACGCGACGCAGCGGGGAATTCTGAGCGTAGCGTCCTCATAGTGAGTGCTACTAATACGAGCTTTAGTTTGAATCTGTCAAAAATCCGGACAGAACTGACATAGAGCGTAAACTGTTCTTGGCTTAATCGCAAGATGATCTCTGACTTCGAGCCAAGTGTTTCGTGCCCGTTTCATCAATCTCTGAGATTCCGGGGTAATATGAGGAGTCCAATTCGATGCTTGCGCTAAAAGATTCATGAATGGAGGCCGACGTACGAACCCGTATCTTTCTACGACATACGATTTCAATCCTGCTAGGTTAGCCGCGACCTCTAAAGCATCGTCATAACTTCCTAAGGAATCAACCAAACCATGTTCCAGCGCTTGTAGCCCGGTCCAGATTCGACCACCCGCGATTACGTCCACTTCAGCTTTTGGTATGCTTCGTCCATTACTGACAACTTCCAAGAATATATCGTATGCGTCATCAACGCTAGCTTGCAATATTTTCCCTTCAGATTCCGATATGCCCGACGTCTGATCAATGCGAAAGTGCCCATCGCTTGAATATACTCCATCCGTATTTACACCGACTCTTTGAAGTAATTCTTCAACAGTGGGAATCATAGAAAATACTCCAATTGATCCAGTGATGGTCGAGTCAGATGCGATTATCCGATCGGCACCAGCAGAAATCCAATATCCCCCTGAGGCGGCTGTATTGGACATCGACACGACAACGGGAACGCCTTGCTTCTTCACCGCTTCAACTTGCAAGCGAATCGCTTCGGATGCTAACACAGATCCTCCTGGAGAATTCACGCGAAGAACCACCGCATCGACTTTTTCGTTGATCGCAAGCTGTAAATGTTCTACAGCACCAGTAGAGTCGACGAGTTGCGAACTGTCGCCTCCAGACCAACCGAAAATGGCTCCTTCCACAGTAATAACAGCTATGGTTCCGCCTCGTTTAGTCAATGGTGTATCACTAGCAGTAGCCTCCTGCGTGATTCTGATATCTCTACTGTCCTTGATCGTGTGGAAATAGTCTTCAGTCGAGATACGAGCTGTGGATTCAGCGAGTCTGTCGAGTCCGAATTCTTGACTCACTGTTGCTTGTAACGTATTTGTGGTTATCAATTCGTCAACGAAACCGTGTTCTATCGCAAGTTTGCCCAACCTCGACCGATTTGGACCGAGAAGGTCCGCGAAACTTTCGGTAAATTGAGTGACTTTTGATGGTTCTAGTTCTCGATTCGTCGCTATCAGTTCTTTTGTCGCACCCCACAATTGATCGACGATTGGTCGATAAGATTCGCGAACGACATCAGACATTGAATCCAACAAAAAAGGTTCAACTGCACTCTTGTACTCCCCACTTCTAAAAGTGTTTACCGTGATGTCTAACTTTTCAAGAATGGATTTGTAATACATCGATTCAAAGGCTAACCCAGAAAAACTCAACGACCCAAGCTCGTTCATATAGATCTCATCGGCGAATGAAGACAATAGATATGCGCTTTGTGAAAATTCATCAGAATAAGCAAAGATCGGCTTACCAGATTCAGAAAATGTCTTGAGCGCGTCACCGATTAAGTCGAGATGTACTAGAGACACTCCAGCTAAGCTGTCTGGTCGAATTTCAAGCGCAAGAATCCGTGGATTTTTTGCGGCATGACGTAACGTAGCAACCACGTCGTGAACGTCAGTGACGTCAGCAACAGAGCTTCCTAAAAGAAGTTCAAACAATGGGTTGATATTCGGTCGTTTTTCAACAAGCGATTCATTCGGTGAAAAGACCAAAACAGAATTAGGTTCAACTTTGATTGCTGGACCCGAGAACAAGAACGCGAATATGAAAATAATCACAATGACGAGCAAGATATTCGCCACACTGACCCGGAGGAACCGAAACACCGAAGCTATCCCGCGCCAAATTCGGCGAAGAATGTTCATTTTCTTTGGTTTTTCTGTAAGAGGAGATGAATCTACTTGGTCGTTCATAAAAGAGTAGGGTGCTTGTCTAGGAAAGATGAAAATTCTAGACAAATGTTGCGATCCCACGAAGCTCTATTCGGGCGGGCGGCCCCATCGACGAGAAACACGAGGTTTACCCACGTTTTAACATCTAACCCTTCTTTGACGAGGATTTCTTTAATTCCTAGCTCTAAAATTAATTGTGCCTACAACGAATTCTGGTTTGTTGTTACAGTACATTCCTTTAAACTTTAGGTTTCCGATCGAGTTCATCATTTGACTTCAACCCAAACATTCAATCAACCACTGTCTGGAAACGAGATGCCACGTTTCGGTGGTCCGGTTACTTTCATGCGTGTTGCTGAAGGACAGATCGGTGAAAAAATTGATGCGGGAATCGTAGGTATTCCTCTTGATATTGCGACTTCAAACCGTCCGGGTGCTCGCCTCGCTCCACGCGAAATCAGGGACGAATCGCGATTACTGCGTCCCTATAACATGGCTACCGGCGCAAAACCGTTCGATTCCATGCAAGTAGCGGACCTTGGTGATTTGCCTATCAACACTTACAACATCGAACAGAGCTATGAAATCATTTCGTTGAATTACCAGAAGATTCTTGAAAGTGGATGCGTTCCGTTTGCTCTAGGTGGAGATCATTCCATTGTCTTACCAATTCTGCGTGCGATGCGCGCGGCTCATGGTCCAGTCGCAGTAATCCACGTGGATGCACATGCTGACGCAAACGAGCACATGTTCGGCGAACGCTACACCCACGGCACTCCCTTTAGACGCGCCGTGGAAGAAGATCTACTCGAATGCAACAAAGTCTACCAGATAGGGCTACGAGGTACTGGGTATCACCCAGACGACTTTGATTGGTGCCGGAATCAGGGTTTCCGTGTGATTGAGGCTCATGAGTGTTGGCATAAATCGTTGAATCCTCTTATGACAGAACTGCGAGCTGACATAGGAAACCATCCTACTTATATCAGTTTCGACATCGATGGATTGGATCCTTCGGTGGCGCCTGGTACGGGTACTCCAGAGCCAGGAGGCTTGTCTGTCGTTCAAGCGTTAGAAATTATTAGAGGGTGTCGTGACCTACATATAGTAGGGTGTGATGTGGTCGAAGTGTGTCCTCCGTTTGATTTGTCGAAGAGCACTTCGTTGTTAGCCGCTAATCTGGTCTACGAAATGCTCTGCATTCATCCTAAGGTCGAATACCACTCTAAGTGAGTGAGCATCTACCCCTTTGGACTTGGGACGAACTATGCCACAGTTTAGGTCTGCCTGCTCAGCGCGGCCCCGATATTAACGGTATTCATTTTGATTCTCGATTGATTCAAACCGGGGATCTGTTTCTACCTTTACCTGGAGATCCTGGACCACGTTTTCAAGTCGCAGTTCGAACTGGTAGAGACGGCCACGACTATATCTCAAGTGCTGTTGAGAACGGTGCCGTTGGTTTAATCGCAAGTAGGGACATCGAAAGCTCCGTACCCACACTTCGGGTGAAGGACTCGATCGATGCGCTTTGGGCAATAGGAAAGTACCGACGTCATCAAATTGATTGTTCGGCTATAGCGATTACAGGAAGTAGTGGTAAAACCACTCTCAAGACCTTTCTTCAGTCCACAACGGATGGATTTAGTGCTCAGGGAAGTTTTAATAACTACATCGGTCTACCTTTGAGTTTAGCAGTTACTCCAAAGGACACCAAGGTAGCAGTCTATGAAATCGGTACAAACCATCCTGGGGAAATAGCACCGCTAAGCAGGTTGGCTCACCCCAATGTCGTGGTCGTATTAAATGTCCTTCCGGTACATATCGGGCACTTCAAAGATCTTGATGCATTGGAAAAGGAAAAGTTCTCTATCGTTGAAGGACTCTCTAACTCAGGTTGCGTGGTGCTCCCATACTCATTGAAAGATACCAAATATATCGACAAACCCGCACGAAGGCTCACTTTTGGGTTTGAAGACAAAGCAGACATATCGATCAAGCATGAACGAGGCAATTGGTTCGAATTCAAACGGGAAAATGACGGTGTGAGAGTAGAGGTGCCTGGAGGAGGTCATCATCGAGCTGAAAGCGTCGCGGCATGTGGAGCAGTTTTATCCTCTCTTGGGCAAAGTTTGAAGTGTCTACAACAACTTAAAAGCACTCTACCGCAAGGACGTGGAAACAGTATTGAAGTTAACGAAGTGACCATTATCGACGACAGTTACAATGCTAATCCAACCAGCATGATTGCTGCTTTGAGAGAACTTCGTAAACGACCGGCTAACGGTCGCAGAATCGCCGTCCTTGCGCAGATGAACGAATTAGGGATTCATGCTCAAAAATTACACGAAAGCATTGCACCCGAAATAGGTGATGTCGAAGTTTTGTATTGCGTTGGAAGCCTTATGCGTCACCTATACGAGATTGTGGACTCTCCAAAAGAAAAGTATTTCTATGAACATGTCAGTGCCGATCTCCTCGACCACCTAGTGTGCACGTTGAACCAAAATGATGTTGTTCTAGTAAAAGGCTCAAATAGCTTCTTTTGGCAAGCTAACTTTGTGCAAAACCTTCGAAAATCACTAACATAGTTCGATCTCGAAAAAACGAATTCAATCCACCAACTGAGGTTTACCAATTGACCAACAATAATTCAACCCACAGTGTAACGTTTGAACAAACGCGGAAGAAATTCGGATCACTCGTAGCACTAGACCGGCTCAGCTTACAAATACCGAGTGGTAGCGTCTATGGGTTCATCGGTCCCAATGGTGCAGGCAAGACCACTGCGATGCGCATTCTCGTTGGGATTAGTAAACCGACCTCAGGCACCATAAAGGTGCTTGATGCGGATGACGTTAAAGACGTAAGACACCTTATCGGCTATCTTCCTGAAGAAAAAGGCTTATACAAGCGCATGCGCGTCATAGACTACATCGTTTACTTCGGTCGTCTCAATGGAATGCGTAAAAGAGATGCGGCTGCAAAAGCAAAAGCACTGCTCAGTGAATTTCAGCTGTTGGAGTGGGAAAAAGAAAAGTGTCAAGCACTTTCTAAAGGCATGGGGCAAAAAGTCCAGCTCATGGCAACTCTAGTACACGATCCCATACTCATGGTATTGGACGAACCCTTTAGTGGATTAGATCCTGTGAATGTAGAAGTAGTCCGTTCGATTATCTTGGATAAAGTTAAAGAAAACTCAACGGTCATTCTGTCCACGCACATAATGGAACAAGCAGAATCTCTTTGTGACGCAGTGGTCTTAATCAATAAGGGTAAAGCAGTTCTCGAAGGGCCAATTGACGAAATTCGAAAAGGCGATGTAGTGTCTGTCGATCACGAAGGTGATGTCGCTGTTTTTGATGGATTGCAAGGTGTTCTTTCAGTTAAACAAATCGGTCGAGCAGCAACCCTTGAAGTCGATCCTGAATGTGACTTACAGACATTGCTGAAAGCAATTTGTGAACGCACTACGGTGACGCAATTCAATGCTAACTCAGCGTCATTACACGAGATCTTCATACGCGAAGTAGGAGGCTCCGGAGACACATCCGAGACAATCGCTAATGCTTAACCGTTTGTACGCGGTTTGGCTAATTGCGCAGCGCGATTGGTTAGAAGCAACGTCGACCAAAATGTTTTGGTTAGGGGCGTTGCTCATGCCTGTGGTGACGTTGATCTTGGTTATTTTCGGAATGTTCGCAGCGACTTTAGCGAGCACTTCGGTGACTGTGGGTTCCTATTACGTCATTGATCGCAGCGAAGGTATCGGAATAGACATTCGGAATGAAATCCTTCGAACAGACCTGTCAATTTTCGTCGGAGCGCTCGCGCAACGGGAACCGGTTTCCGAAGATGAAGCAATCCTATTTGATGTTCATGAAGCAACCCAAACAATGGCGATACCCGATCTTGTTAATTCCTTCATGGAATTTCTTGAGCATCCGCAATCAAACTCAACGACGCTTACAAGCTATACACTAGCAGAACGATTCAGTGTTTGGTGGCAAAACAATAAAGTGCGAATCGTAGAACTCGCGCCCACTGTATCCTTTGCTAGATACGAGGAAATCCTCACTGAGAATCTGACAGAGCAGGAGCTTATTTCTAGACTCAAAGGAGGACAAATCTTAGGTTATTTCATCATCCCCGAAGATTTTGTTAACTCTAATGAGAATGCGAAGTTCGTCACAGAAAACATTTTGAAACAAGATCTCGCAAATTGGTACGAGAGTTTTGCTACCCGCGTGATTCAGAACAAAAAATTCGCGGAATCGGATATCAGTCGTGAAACCGCACTTTGGCTCTTACAACGAGCGTCATTTCAAACTAGCAAGGCAGTTGAACCGCCTCGAGATTCTGCAGGTCGAACTAGTTCGACTCCTTTAGCTGCGGGCGATGCGACGAAGGAAGTGACTGTTTGGGAAACCGTGGGAGAGTTCGCTCCAGCAGTATATCAATACATTCTGTGGTTCTTAGTGTTTATCGGCGCTACCATTTTGATGACCAACACAGTAGAAGAAAAATCTACGAAGTTAGTTGAAGTATTGCTATCGGATCTTGATTCGGTTCAACTAATGGATGGTAAGTTGTTAGGGTCTGCACTCACGTTGCTCACGGTTGTCGGTCTTTGGATCTCTTTAATTTCGCTACCCATCATACTGGGTTCCAACGTCGCGGCTTCCTTCCTCCCGCAGGTTGGAGAATTCTTGCAAAGTAGTGCTCTGAGCTCCATTTTTAATCCGCTATTTGTCATCAATTTCATGATTTTCTTCATACTAGGGTTTGCGTTCTACGGTTATTCGTTGTCCGCGCTCGGATCTGTATGTTCGAACGTCAGAGAAGCGCAAATGATGGCGACTCCGATAAACCTAGTAGCGATTGTTCCTTTGGTTCTCATGGTTCCAATCGCGTTAGACAAAACTGGTACGTTACCAACAGTAATGTCGTATATACCACCGTTCACGCCGTTTGTCATGATGAATATAGTAGCTGAAGTAGCCTGGATCAACTATCTATTGATACTCGTATGGATGACTGCGTGTACTCTAGGCGTTCGATGGCTAGCCAAGAAGATTTATACCAAAGGAATCTTGCTGGAAAACAAGCCAGCGGGAATCAAGGGCTTAGTACGATTGGTTGGTGGTACGAACTGATGGCCGACACTTAGCAATGGACGGATATTGAACTTGCAAGTTGTTGCCGTTGTTAAGACTCCATCTTATTTCGAAGGGCGTTCCTCTCGTTGCAGTGCTTCGAGTATCGATCGAATCATTGAGTAGATTTCGAGCAGATCGACCACCAAGTTAAAACACTTTATATCGTACCAAAATGACATCGTAGTGAGACTAAAGTTTCAAACAGTATGGACCGTAGCAGTTCGTGAGATGCTCTCGACTATTCAAACTAAAGCTTTTTGGTTTTTTACTTTACTCTATCCAGTCATTTTTGCACTGCCAATCTTAGGATTGGTAGCGATGTTTGCTATCTTTGAAGACGAGGAAACGGATCTCAATGAGGTTTTTGCGGATGGATTTGAGGGGGTTGTTGAAGAGTTGCGTTTTAACCTACGTGGTCAGGTACTCTATTATTGTGTGGTCGATGAAACTGAGAGTCTCTCGGATAGTATTCGTTATCAGATTGACATACACGATCGAGATTTAGTAGTCAGAGAACATGATAGTGGGCACAAAGAAGATACAGTTAAAGATTATCAAGAATTTCGGGATCGTATTGCCCCAAACTTCGACTGGTATCCTGAATTGTCGCTAAATCGCTTTCGTGAATATGAAGAAGGTTTTGATTCAATCGAGACATTGAACGTGTGGTTTCAGCAAGAAAAGATCGCTGGATATTTCGTGTTACCGAAGGATTTGGTACACACCAATCAGGGAGCTCGTTTTGTTGTAAAGAAAGACCTAACTGCGCCGAAACAGGCACGACTCGATGAGTTGAAGACATGGTTTGAAATCATGACTACCCGAGCCTTACGAGAAGTTCGTTTGTTGGAACCCATTGTCGATTCAGATCAGTTTGAAGATCTCATGGTTAGGGTATATGTAGACCACGTCTCTATGAATCCTTCGGCTACCGTAGAGAACTCTGCAATATTAAAACAGGGACAAACGACAAAGACATCGACAGTCACGATTGTGGACAAAATCACGTCCATACCTTACATTGCACTATTAGCTTTAATTTGGGGTGGTGGAAGTTATCTTGTTTTAACGAGCTCCATAGAAGAAAAAACAAGCAAAGTAGGGGAAATACTGTTTTCCAGTATAGACCCGCTCTCACTCTTGGACGGTAAAGTACTAGGAAATGTGCTAGTGGTAGGCATCGGACTAGGTGCATGGTTATTCATCATTGGAATACCGTCGTTGCTCTTACTCTCCGACTCTATGTTGTTAAGTGAACTGTTGCATCCTATCAAGATATTGAACTTCATAATTTTTGGGGCATTTGCGTTTTCATCGTTTGGCTTTTGAATGCTGCGCTAGGCTCTTGTTGTTCAGACGTAAAGGACACTCTGTACGTTAATCAACCGTTTGCTCTGATCGGTTTCTTCGTCGTGCTCCCAATGTTGGTATATGTTTTGATTCAACAGGAGAGTGTTTTCACTTCAATAATGAGCTTCATCCCCCCGTTCTCGCCTTTATTCATGATAGCAAGAACAGCTGCTCTACCGAATCTACCAACCTACTTGTTGATTGTGTTAATTATGAGTGCTAGTCTAGTTGTGATTCGACAAATGTCTGTCAGAATCTACATTCCTGGAATGCTCTTGGAGCGCGAAATTGTGAGTCTTGGATCACTCTTTAGACTGGCGCGCCCAAAAGAGTAATAAGCGCTTGGAAGAAAAAATTGCTTAGTGTATGAATCATTGGAAAACAGTTTGGATTCTAATGCGCCACGAGTGGAAGTCCGCGTTGACAAGCTGGGTGTTTTGGCTGAGTGCAGGTGCTGCGCCTTTTATACTATTTTTGTTGGCTGTGGGTCTTAAATTCTTTCTTCACGAGCCAGTTCACACCCAATGGACGGACAATCACAGTGTTGACAACCCAGAATACTATCTCGATTGGCTGGTCACACTAAACAAAGGTTCACAACCGATCGTTCTAACATACGGAGTATTTGATCTCAGCAATGAAATGAGTCAAGACATTCGTGATGAAATAGACAGAAATGACCGTTATGAATTCTTGTCAGCTGTATTGGATATGACCGCGCACGAGTTTGAAACTTGGCAGGAGAAAATGCATGGCGAACTGGTGACCGAAAGGGACTCATTTCTCGAAAAAATAGAGAAGCTCCGCTCTTTGTCTATCAGAGAGCCGGGACTATTATGTATTGAACCGTTACTTGGTCTTGGATCACACAAAAATCTCGGTCTGAGCGAAGAAGTAGGAAATTTTCCCGATGAATTTTCGGCCTGGTGGTCAATTCAGCGCGATGTCGTTGCGCCAAGCATTCCAGCGATGTCGACAAATTTCTTCAACGAAACTAACGTAGGGGCAACCACGGAAGCAGAATTTCAAGTGCTTCTCGAATCCGAAGAAATCGAAGGTTACTTTGTGATTCCCGAAAATGTGCAGAGCGGTATGACAGAGCTAAAGTTCATTTCGCGGAATACCCAACTGAATGAACTAGTTACTGCATTGGTAAACTGGTATCGTAGCGTAACTGCTAGTGCCCTTCAAAAGAGTAGATTCTTGACTTCTGGGGTGTCTCCAGACGAGCTCGTATCGGGTATGACTCGTACGACAATTAGGACAGAACAACTTTCATCAGACCAAATTACCAAGAGTGAACGAGACTATTCGCCTTTTTTTCGCTTCGGGTTGATTTACGCGATGGTGATTCTGTACAGTATAGGAATGCAAGGACTTAGCTTGTCCATTGTCGAAGAAAAATCTAATAAACTAATTGACCAACTGATGTCCAACCTTCAATCTAGTGAGTTGTTAGATGGGAAAGTGTGGGGACAATCTTGCGTCTACCTAGCGTCTCTGGGAATTTGGATAGGGCTCTTCTTTGTGTTTCTAAACGTCCCTTGGTCGCAAAACCTCGGAGCTTTTGCGGATATATATGAATTTTTCTTTCGACCGAGTGTGGTATTTCATTTCCTGCTTTTTAGTTTGCTCTTGTATGTTTTTTATGGTTATGCATTTACAGCAATTTTGTCGTCATACGATAATGTGAAGAATACACGGAGAACGATGGGACTATTCATTGTTTTTTGGTATTTCCTTTTGCTGTTCCCGCTATTTTTATTCCATTTTCATGGTCAGATCTCATCCTCAACGGCGTCAGTTTGATCCCATTTTGTACACCATATCTCATGGTTGCACGATCCACTGCTGCACTTCCTGATTGGCCAATGTACATAGCGATTATTGCCGTGATGGTATTTAGCGTTGGTGTGGTTCGGTTACTATCGATCACTCCATTTACCGTGGGTATCAGCGGCGACGGAAAACGAATTTAGAAGAGGGTATCGGATAAACCAAAATATATGTTTGCGCCTTAAGCGAACCCAAATTGTGGACATCTGGATCAGCATGGTGAGTGTGATCATCAGGATCACTTTCACATCACCTGATGGCAAGCGGTGTAGACGTAACGTAATTGGACGGTTTACTCAAACTCGCTACGTTCAGCCTGACAAAAGAGCTTGCAAGGCACATTGAAGACATATCATGAAACTTCTATACAAAGACCACTTTTTGCCATGAGGAACAGTCAGCATTATTCAAATGAGTTCCGTGACTAAAAACAGCCGAGCTAGCCTCCAACATCTCCGAGGAATATGGACTGTGGCTCAGCGAGAGATCGTTGCGATACTTCAAACGAAATCATACTGGTTGGGTTGTCTTTTCTTTCCTGTGTGTTTGTCAATAGCTCTGTTTGGGTTTTGGGGTGTCAGTACCTCACTCAGCAATAGCTTTGACGATCTCGACATGAATTCCTACCCAATGTTTGACTACTCGTATCAGTTTGATCAAATTCGCAGCTTTTTTTGGGGTGATCCATTGCACTATTACGTCGTCGACCATAGCGGCCAACAGTTCGCCGAGGCAATACGTATCGCCAAAGCTAAACGAGACTTTGAAATATGGTATGGTAATTCAAGCCGTGCGCCTAGTATCGAGGTGTTCCAAGAACGCCTATCTAGTGACTCTGATTTGGGATTAGAACACTTACTTCAGTACCGAAAGTTTCGCGAGATTCAAGAACCAGATGTATCTATCGAGACACTCCATTCCTGGATTGAAACAGGCAAAGTCGTCGGATATTTCATCATTCCGGAAGATGTGATGTCTTCTAACCCAAGCACTCTTTTCGTTCGACCCAGTAGTGGAAGCAATGCTCAAACCAAAAGGTTATATGAACTAGAAGTGTGGTTTGAAGACTTGGTTACACGCGTTCGACAAGACTGGTTACTCGCATCAGACAACGTCGAAAGCGAACAGAGACAACAACTACAAGAATCCTTGCAAGTGGCTATCGATCGAGTAGCTGTACGTCCAAGCACTGGTGTAGGAACACCCGCCGATCCTAAAGATCGTCCCTCATTGCAGATTCCTATAGCTAATTGGGTGAAATCGGCGACTATTCCCTTTATTTATCTGTTCATTCTAATATCTGGAACAACGGCAAACGTGATGGTTACGAGCACTCTTGAAGAAAAGTCGAACCGCGTGGCTGAAATGCTCGCTGCGAGCTTGAATCCAAGTCAAATCTTGGATGGGAAACTTCTTGGAAACTGCATAGTAATGTTAATTGGAATAGGCTGCGGATGTGTCCTCATAGGACCCCCACTTGTACTGTTACTTGGGAGCTTCTCGGGACTTGAGATGAGCATAGCCGCAACGATATTACACGTAAGTAAATTGGCTACTTGGTTGTTATTCCTCATTTTTGGAGTCGCTTTTTTTGGGTACATCCAAACTGCATTAGGCTCGTTGTGCGATGATGTAAAAGAACTGTTCACCGTTATCTATCCGATATCGATGATTCAATTATTTTGCGTGATTCCATCGATTGTCTATGTGTTGTTCACTCCCGATGGTCGTGTCACGCAAGTATTAAGCTTCATTCCGTTCTTGACGCCGAGCGTCATGGTGAGTCGCTTAGCTTCCCTGCCGACTTGGCCAATGTATCTAGCGATCGTGTTGGTGATGGTTCTGAGCATCTTTGCGATACGAAAGTTTTCAACTTCATTATTTGCGCACGGCATGGTGTCTGAGCGAGCACCGCGGGGCATGAGAATGGTTTTTCGTCTCGCGCGCAGGCCTGTATAGCTACTAACCTGGACAAATTTTTCCTCACAGAGCAGTTGAACGGAAGAGACCACACAGTCTAGACGCTAAATGAAAAGGAATCATCTAAAAACTGTTTGGGTCGTGATGTTGAACGAATGGTCAATGACCACGTTGAACCCAAGTTTCTGGATAGTCTCTTGTCTTACACCAACAATACTCTTCGCAATGTATTTTCTCTTCCAATTATTTCTTGGAGAGGATCCAAGAGAGGCATGGATTAAGGACGAGACCGTCAAGAACTGGGAGTTCTTCCTGGGAGACGAGGGATTAGATCAGAATACTCGATCACCAAGCGTGTTAAGTTATGGAGTATTCGATCCTAGCGAGGCATTCTCTGCCGAAATCCGAAGAGAAATAATCAACAATGACAGCTATCTATTTCTCAAATCTACTTTAGGTATGAGTAAGGAAGATTTTGAGACATTCAGTGAAGTGCATAGAAATAACCACGCACCTTTAGTGCAAGAACTTTCTAAGCTACGCCAGCAAGATGCTTCGATCTCGACAAACAGTCTCATCAACCAAATACTGGCCAAAGTTGAACTAAGCGAAGATATATCAAGTGTTGTTGAAATCTCAACTCTCCAAGAACGCATTAAGCACTGGGTCGTACAGAATCAAAACGAAAACATCGAGTCGATACCCAATCTATCATCCAGTCTGTTTCGAGACGTGACTCCCGTAGGAAGCGCTGACTCTACAGACCGTCTCGAGTCAATGCTCTCGCGTAGTGAAATCATCGGTTACTTTGTCTTCCCCGACAGCATTGGAAATGACTTGGACCATTTACACTTCGTCACAGGAGTGAGAACCCCTCGAAGTGAATTTATTGATCTCTTAAACTGGTATCGCAGCGTTGCTACTGATGTGCTCAGAAAACGCCGATATGAAATGGAAGACATTGACTTTAACACGCAAGCGTTGCTGTTGCAACGAGTCGACGTTGTTCCTACCGATATTGACGTCTCCCAAACAAGATCTCAGATAAAGTCGGATCGCTTTGTACGAATTCTTTTCATCGGGTTGGCTTTTCTAATGTATCTTGTATCTTTCGGAGGATCTGCTCGTCTGGTCGCAAACGTAGTAGACGAAAAATCGAGCAAATTGGTGGACAACCTGTTGGCAAATCTAAGTCCTTCACATTTGCTGGACGGCAAACTGTGGGGAACAGCTATGATTTCGCTAACCGTGATGGGGCTCTGGATAGTTTTGATCCCCATTCTGACGTTTGTAACTGGGCGTTTAGACTTCAATGTAAATCTCGACATTTTCAGGCTGCTATTGCAGCCGACTGTCGTGTTCAATTTCATTCTTTTCCTACTACTATCGTACTCTTTTTATGGGTACATATATGTCGGTTTGGCTTCGTTGTATAGTAAATTAAGCAATGCAATCAATACGTTTGTAGGCGTAGGATTGGGTATAGGGTTTCTTTTTGTACTTCCATCCCTCATGGTGATGTACTTCAACCCATTTGTGTGGTTACAAAATCTACTGAGTTTCATTCCAATAATGTCTCCTTTTGTCATGGTTGCTCGCTCAGGATCTCTACCAGGATGGGGGATGTATTGCACTATCGTGTGTATATTGGTTTTGAGCATATTTGCTTCGCGAGCACTTTCAATCCTCATGTTCAAGCGAGGAATATCGAGCGAAGTTAGAGTTAAACCCTTGAAGTACAGAGCTACAAAAAATTACGCTAGCCCCGATCGTGGCGTTCGTAAAGGGGCGACCTAATGTGGATTAAACTAGACTAAAGCGAGAATGTACTCTACTTCTGTAATGAAATCGACGAAGAGGGTATGACAGACATAGACGAACGATTGCTACTCGGCGTTAACGGCAGAATGATTCGTCGGAGTATCCTGTACTCGCTATTCTTCTTCTACAGCTTCTGATTGATCTGATTCTGGGGTATCCGATGAATCTGCGGAATCTCCATCATCCAAATTCGATTCGTCTTTGCTCTCTGAAGATTGAAGATCTGATTGAGAAAGTGGGGTGAATGACACCTGTTTGAGTTGCGCTCGACGAACTCTCTGAGTCTTCGGTTTACTGCTAGTGCCGTAATAAGTGGAAAGGTAATCGAGAACCTTACTTTCATTGTCCCCTAAGTCCCACAAATTCTCCCGAGTCTGCATACGCTTGATCGCCTTTGACCAATTCTCTCGGTCGAGCTGTTGCTGAGTCAACAGTCGTTCCGAATGACAAACGTTGCAATTAGCTTTGATGAGCTTCCAATTTCCTTCAGCGTCAATGCGTAAACCAGACTTTGGGTCTATCTCGACGGCTTCTTCGTTAGCTAGACAGAAAACTGCTAGCCCAATGAAAAAGACGCTAGCTAACGTAAACCGCGACGCGATGGCACGCATTGTTCAAATATCCTTTTGGATTCCAATTCGGTAGCACCATTGGTTGGGAAAGCCCCTGATCATCTTCAGCACGAGCCCATACTTCGTAATACCCAGTAGTGGAAAATTTAATGCTGTGATCCCAGTGTTGCCATGCTAATCGATTTACAGCGGGTTTAAGGTTTGCCTCTGACCAAGTCTGTCCAAAATCGATAGACACGTTCAAACTACGAACTGAATTGTCTCCAGCCCAAGCATGTCCGCGAACTTTAAGAGAGTCATTTGCACCAATTTGAACCCCGGTTTTTGGGAAGGTGATTAATGACTTGACTGGCATGGCATGAATGATGCGCATGTCCTCGTCGGCTACAGTCGTACCTGGCGCAACAGGTGTTTCAGGTACGCGATAAGATGGACTCTCCATTTTTGGTCCATCGTGTACTCTATTTCGAATGGTGACTCGTCTCAACCATTTCCCAGAGACAGAGCCGGGCCAACCACCAAATACCAGTCTTAACGGATGACCATTCATCGGATGTAGGTCATCGCCATTCATGCCCCAAACAATCATCGATTCGTCGTCCAGTGCTTTGTCGATTGGAACTCCTCGGGAAATCGTTACTCGTTCAGGGTCTCCACTCATGTGGGTATCTGCACCATAGAATGCGACGTATACAGCATCTGAGTTGTACCCTACGTCTTCCAAAACATCTTTCAGGCGGATGCCATTCCATTGGGGACAGCCTACAGCTCCAAGAGACCATTGGTTGCCTGAAACCGGGGGATCAAATTCCGCGCGCCCGTTTCCACCACATTCAAGCACAAGTTGCCGACTAATATTTTCGAAACGTTGTTTTAAATTTGCAATCGTGTATCTCTTGATAGCCCCGACCGATTCCCCTTCAAACGACAATGACCAGGTACTCAAGTTGACATTCTCTGGAGGTTCACCGTAATTTCGAATAAACAATCGATTGGCAGGTGTTACGTCATCGTTTAGCAAATGCGGTGGAGTTTCTGCGTTTACTGGACGATCATTGAGCAATATCAACCCGTCTTTACCTTCAATTTGGAAAGCCGCATCAGAATTAGAGTGAGATGCGGGAATGATCCCTTGCGGTGCTGCGTGCGCGAATGGAACTCTTGCACCCACTAACGCACTAAACGCTGCTAATCCTGAAACGAATCCTCGGCGGGTCACACGATCTGCACGACGACCCCATGCCTCCCAATCCGCTCGTTCTGGGTCTTGGGCAAACGTTTCGTGTATGCCACGTTCTCTTTTCTTCATCGTGTTGTAGCTTTAAGTCTGACTATCTGTTATGTGGTACGGGTACCGAAAGGCACCTGAGTCCGTGGTACCAATATTTAAACAAATCATTCTAGGTAAAGTCATGTAAACGTGATCTAGTTTTGAAATTCGATGAAACCAGTGCAAATCCGACACGAATGCTCACCACCAAGATTTTTAATATTCGATCTGCTTTAGTAAGTTACCATCATTAAAGCACTGATTGCCGAACGTACAAACTCTGCATTAAGACAAATGAGGCTCTGTAGAGTTGTTCGACTCGACAACAGACTGTAGCGATATTACAGATTTCGAAAATTTGGATTGGATTACTGGATCAAGCAGCCTATGTTCACTCTCCGATCGCTTTATGGGAAGTAATATAACGACTTAAATTTGTAGAGTACGAAAATGCTCTTGTTTTCGAGGAGATGTCGTAATACTCAGAGTTTCATCTTCTAGAGTGTTGCTGTAACAGTTCATATATGGTTGCTGACACTAAAGCTACGTCGTCGCTCGTTCGTCAAGAATGGTTAACGTTTTTGCGGAGTAGACAGTTTTTGGTGTTTGGTGTGCTAGCTCCCTTAGTACTCGCGGCAATTTTGTGGATACTCATAGTGCGCAATGGAAGCACCACATCCGACGGAACGGATCGCTGGAAGTACTTTCAGAGTGAGGTACAGCGATTTTGGGCAGACGTTAATGGAAAGTACGACTTTGAGAAGTCAGAAGACCGCATACTGTTCTATGTAGTAGATCAGGCAAATCTCGATATTGAATCTGCTTTGCGCGAAGAGCTATTGAGACGCGATGTTACTAGGATGATTGAATTCTTGAAACAAACACCGTTTGAGGAATGGAAGTGGTTCCAGGGTTCAGGCGATCGAATGTCTGACGCGGAACAGTTGTGGACGGAGATCTCTAACGGAACTGTTACTGCAGAAACGTTGATTGCGGCGTACGAACTTCAACACGATCCAACATTTTCGTCGAGGTTAGCTACTACGAACGAAGAAAGATCTTGGTTCGTCGATGGATGGAATGAAAACGTTGAGGACATTGCACACTCAATTCCTACCATGAGTTTCTCTCGAGTTGTTCATGTATTCGCCGCAAATGAGGTTTGGGTTAGATCTGCGTGGGTACCAGCCTTTATTGAAATTCCAGCGAACTTTCTTGAGACACGCCAAGCAAATTGTTTTCTTGCACAGGAGTGGGTTACCTTTGTTCGAGACTATCCTCTAAAGGAACTTCGTAAGCCGGTGCAAGGTTGGTTTGAAGACCTGTTCAGTGACTTGCTAAATGACAACGCTGAACCGACTGATCATCCCAATGTCGATCATTCACCGAGCGTTAAACCTACAGTCCTTCTCGAACTCCAATCAAACGACTCTCTAGACGCAGTGAAAGGACAATACGAGAGTACAGAGTCGCTAGCGACCTTCGTTTTCGTTGGTATCTATCTACTTTGTGTTGGCTGTGTCTGGGGTTTGCTATATTTTGATCCAAATCTCAAACTCAACGAAGATGTTGCTTTGAGTAAACCTACATATCGCATCATGGATGGGCGCGTTCTTGGCACAATGCTAAAGATTTTTTCCGCCCTCGTTATTTGGTTCGTAATGCTGTTTCTTCCCATTTGGTTTCTTTTGGGCACTGTACCGGCCTTCGAAGCGGGTGCGCTAACACAATTTTTTCATCCTCCTGACAGGATAAACTTCGTGATATTTTTTGTCATCGGTCTGATGACTCATTGTTATTTATTTCACATACTCAGTTTACTTCGTCAATTTTTGCGGTCCATGACTCTCATCTTGATATCTGTGATTTTCGCGACGATATCGATCACTCCAATGTATTCATCCGACTCATCGCCATATGATTTTTTATGTTTCATGCCTTTGATAGGACTGCCAGTCATGGTAAAACAGTCGTTTGGATTTCCAGATCCGCTAAGCTACATATTTATTGTTGCGATTGCAATAGGTTTCTTGTTTGGTTGTAGATTCTTTGTTAATTCCGAAGAGGAATTTCGCGTGAAAAAGAACGAAATTAGGCATATTTACCAACCCGGCTAATACCGTTCAATCAGTTATTCAGGAACAGTGCCCAGATCTCGCCTAAAAACAAATTAGAGGTTCGCTGAGCAAATTGCGTCAAGATCTGGCACCCGTAGTGATTATCGCCGTCCGCGAATGGCGAACATCAGTTCAATCCAAAATCTTTGTCGGTTTTAGCGTGTTATATCCATTGTTGTTATCGTTATTGCTTTGGCTTTTTCTATTGGTTTATCAAATAGATAAGGCCTGGTACGAGAAGTGGATAGGAGAGGACAGTCATCCTGAGCTCATTCCACACTTCGAGGAGCTTCTCGGCGTAAATATTCCAACGGTACCTACAAAGTACTCGGTCGTTGACAACTCGAGTTCACAAATTGGAGAATTGATTCGGAATGAAATTCTCAGACGCGATGTGGCTCGAATTGTTGAGTACATCCGTGGCAAAGGTGTTGCGGTGTTCTCAACACTTCTACCATCCATCGACGCCGTTGAACAGAGAACCAATCTTCAACGCGAGAGGATGCAAACTGAAGCGGGCAAGCCCCAAGGAGTCGACTCTTACCTAACTGTACTTGTCGATGCCATAAATTCCTTGGAACGAGGGTCTGGGGATGCGATTGACGATGATGATGCTAGAAATTTCGCAGTCCGGTGGATCAATGGTATTGAATATTGGCGGCAAACAGTACCAAATATCTCATCTCGATACTTTTCAGAGTTAATACAGGACGACGCTACACTGGAGCAGCTCGATGCGCTTCTAGCCTTAAAGGAGTTGAACGGATATTTCATTCTACCAGAGGGATTTCCCGACACTAACTTAACCATAGAGTATGTGACAACCGAATTGACAGAC
Source organism: OMG group bacterium (assembly GCA_012267385.1). Taxonomy (GTDB): domain Bacteria; phylum Pseudomonadota; class Gammaproteobacteria; order Pseudomonadales; family Azotimanducaceae; genus Bin55. Next base: position 387 of record JAAXGW010000011.1, on the reverse strand, counting down.
AGCTTTGAACGTCGATCTGCTTTCCTGTTAAGCCATTGGTACGAAGAGATTGCGTCCGGAGTTCTTGCTAACGTAACTGATGGACACGAAAAAATAGATAAAGAGAAAAACTCGTTGCCTGCCATTACTACAGCGATAAATTCACCGTTCGAGCCTGGTGAGGAAGTTTCAAGCACAAGTGTTTCCTTTGATTCTGACGATGAACCTCGCTATCTTACCCTTTGGGTGAGGTCGATCTGGAACGCGTTGTTTTGGGTTGCTATGTTCTACAGTGTCTACTCTATGTCTTTCAATACCACAGAGGAGAAACAGAGTCGAATTGCAGAAGTATTACTCTCCAGTGTATCTCATATGAATTTAATGGGAGTTACGTAGATAACGTGACAA
>JAAXGW010000041.1 GCA_012267385.1 OMG group bacterium | reverse complement strand
GTGGAGCATGGTTCTACAGCAAATCCCAAAATGAACTGTCTATTAAACTGAGGCAACTTCAGTTCGACATTTGGAAAAAATTGTATGTGAAATTTGTACCCTACATCGTAAAACGCTCTCAGAATAGAAGGATGTTAGGTGCTCTTCTTGAAATACACAATCGTTGACTGTATCAAACTTTTCCCAAGGAAATCTGTCAGTTGACTTACAATGCATTCAATCGCTAAATAGATTAAGGGACGCAGAAATTGCCTTTCGCCGATGACTCTTTACTTCGTAAGATTGCGATCACGACAGCAATTCTCGCATGTTTTCAACTGGGATCTTCGCCTTCACTGATCGTTTTGCCTCCTGAGTTATCTCTTGAGGAAGCTGAACAGTTAGCGCTTGATAGCGACCCAGATATCCAAGCATTCCTCTCTCGAGCGGAGGCTTTCGAACATTTAGCAGCCTCTGTGACCGAGCTGCCCGACGTACAGGTTCGAACAGGACTAATGAACTACCCGTTAGAACATGGTAATTTTCGAACTGAAGGAATGACCCACTCGATCATCGGCGTTAGACAGTCCATTCCACCACGTGGTCTTCGACCTGCACTGTTCGATAAAAACGAATATTTAGCCCGCGAACAAGATTACTTAGGGGTGAATCACGCCCTCGAAATAACACACAAGGTAAGATACGCTTGGCTGGACGCAAGTTACCATGAACGTAGATTGGAACTCATCCTCAAATCACAGGGGTTGTTTGGTGACTTATTGCATTTAGCACGAACACTGTACTCCACTGGAGACGGCAATCAAAGTGACATCCTGCAGATTGAACTAGAGCAATTCAAAATTGAAGACCGCATTCTTGAAGCCGAACAAGAACGAGACAACGCATATATTTCTCTTAGAGAGTACGTCGGTGAAGACCGTTCCGTCAGAGTGTCAACCACATTGCCTAATTGGAAGTCAGTTCCCAGTTTCGCTGAACTACGTCCTGCGCTCGCAGAGCACCCAAAAATGATTGCACTCACTGCCCAAGCTGATGCAACTGCCGCGCAACGTCGAGTGGAGGAATCTGGACTCAATCGTAAATGGATGATTGATCTCAGCTACGCGTATCGGGACGGCGGGCTATTGTCGGGTGAGTCCCGTTCCGATCTGATCTCAGCATCGATTTCCTTCAATCTTCCAATATGGGGACAACAAAAGTATCGACAAAAAATCGTACAAGTATCGAAGATGCAAAGTGCAACCTTGCTCAAACAACAAAGTACTCTTCGAGAACTTGAGACCAAGCTAGAATCGGCACTCGAGCATTGGACTACGCTAACTTCGAGAGTCACGCTTTACGAAAAACAGATCCTGCCTAAAGCAGAGGAAACTGTAACAGTTACTCTTGAGTCATATGAGAACCAAGGCAATGACCTCACGACAGTCGTACAGAGCTACATCAGCCAAATTGAAGCAGAACTCACACATCTAAAGTTAACTTTTAATCGACTAAAAACTTGGGCGGATATCGACACGCTAGTAGGTCTGGAGAAATTATGAAACGCTATTTATTAATGCTCGCACTACTAGTTGTCGGTGCAGGAATCGGTTTCGCTGTTGCTTGGGTATTGAACAGTATGCAAGGATCTGAAGCATCCGCCGAAAAATCCGCTGAGAAAGAAATTCTGTACTGGGTCGCGCCCATGGATTCAAACTATCGACGCGATGGACCCGGTAAGTCTCCTATGGGTATGGATTTAGTGCCTGTATACGCGGGTGGCGATGAGCTAGCCGAAGACGAGGTTCAGATCAATCCCCTCGTCGAACAAAACATGGGGATTCGGACCTCCTCCGTCAAAAAAGGAAAACTGGATCGAAAAATCCAGGCTGTAGGGTACGTTGAATACGACGAGAATGCGTTGCACCATGTCCACACGAGAGTCGAAGGATGGATAGAAAAACTAAGTGTAAAAGATACCGGAGATCCGGTTAAAGAAGGTCAAGTTCTGTTTGAGATATATTCTCCTGAACTTGTCAACGCGCAAGAAGAATTACTCTTGGCTAAGTCAAACAACAATCAAGACATGGAGGAGGCCGCTGCTGGTCGCTTAAAAGCACTCGGTCTTTCCACCGAACAAATACAAGAACTTTACGATTCGGAGAAGACCAGCCAACGGGTGCGCGTGTTCGCCAAATCAGACGGCGTGGTTGGGATGTTGGGCGTACGTGAAGGCACGCACGTGACTCCAGCGACTCACACGATGTCAATTGCGGAACTAGACAAAGTTTGGATTGTTGCAGAGATTTTGGAACGGCAATCAAGTTACGTGGAAGTTGGGCAGAAGGTAGAGTTTGAGCTCGAAGCAAACCCTGGTCGTACCTACGAAGGGTCTGTCGATTACATCTATCCTGAACTTGATCCGACGACGCGAAGCTTGCAAGTTCGCATTATGTTCGAGACTAACAACGAGGTATTACGGCCCAATATGTTCGCCCGGGTAACGATTCTCGTCGAAGGTTCCGAATTGGTCCTTCACATACCGTCCGAAGCAGTCATACGCGGTGGTTTGACCGACAGGGTTGTGTTAGCTGCTGATAACAGTATCTATCGTTCCGTGCCTGTAGTTGTAGGCATGGAAGTCGATGCGCGAGTTCAAATTCTCGATGGGCTGAAAGAAGGCGAGAACATTGTTACCTCGGGACAATTTCTCATCGACTCCGAGTCCAATATAGAAGTCGCTATCGCACGCTATGAAGAAGCAAAGAAAGAATCCGAAAAGCCGACGAATGTTACAGTCAGCGCTACGATACGCGGCTTCGACCGCGAAGGCAATCGTCTCCGCATCAAACATGGGAAAATTCCTGAATGGAATTGGAAATCCATGACAATGTATTTAGCTGTCGCAGAAGAATCACTGTTTGATGGTTTGGAGAAAGACCAGGAAGTCATACTGGAACTCGAGCAGAAACCCGGCGAACGCGCCAAAATCATTGGAGTCCAACAAGCTTCAGAAGAGCAGTAAGACTCCATGATCGCGCGCATTATCGGTTGGTCAATCGACAATCGAAAGCTAATTCTCATCGCGACGGTGTTTCTAATCGTCGGCGGTGTCATCAGCGTATTCCGCACCCCTATTGATGCTATCCCTGACCTTTCCGATGTGCAAGTTATCGTAAAAACTACCTATCATGGGCAAGCTCCGCAAGTAGTCGAGAATCAGGTAACCTACCCGCTTTCAGTCGCGATGCTTTCCGTCCCGAAAGCCATTGATGTTCGCGGATATTCCTTTTTCGGCGATTCCTACGTGTATGTGATCTTCGAAGATGGTACTGACCTCTATTGGGCGATCTCTCGAGTCACAGAGAATCTGATTCAAGCAAAAAACCAATTGCCAGAAGGTGTTGAACCTACTATAGGACCAGACGCTACCGGTGTCGGTTGGGTATACCAATATGCACTTGTCGATCACACCGGGAACCTCGATTTAAGTCAACTTAGAAGCATACAAGATTGGTTTCTGAAGTATGAACTTAAAACAGTACCCGGTGTTGCTGAAGTTGCGACTGTCGGTGGAATGGTACGGCAATATCAAGTAGTGGTAGACCCCGACCGACTCTATACCTATGGGTTAACGCTTAAGCAAATTCGAGAAGCAATTAAAGCCAATAATCGCGAAACCGGTGGTTCAGTGATCGAGATGGGAGAAGCTGAATACATGATTCGAGCCGGCGGGTACATCGAAGGCTTAGAGGATTTGCAACAGATTCCTATTGGCTTAAACCCTCGCGGAACCCCGATTCTTCTATCAGATATTGCCGAAATTCGAATCGGTCCACAGATGCGCCGCGGGATCGCGGAACTCGATGGCGAAGGTGAAGTTGTTGGTGGCATCGTCGTGATGCGTTCAGGCGAAAATGCGCTCCGAACAATTAGTAACGTCAAGAAACGACTGGAAGAACTAAAGTCGAGCTTACCCGAAAGCGTTGAAGTCGTCCCTACCTATGATCGATCCAAACTCATCTCTAATTCAGTACACAATCTGCGCGACACTCTGATTGAAGAATTCTTGATTGTCGCGTTGGTTTGCGCCCTCTTCCTCTTTCATTTACGTTCCTCTCTCGTCATCATTTTGAGCTTACCCATCGCGATCTTAGGTGCGTTCTTAGTGATGCGAATGCAAGGTATCAATGCCAACATCATGTCTCTGGGAGGTATCGCGATCGCGATCGGCGCAATGGTCGATGGCGCGATCGTCATTGTTGAAAACGCACATAAACGAATCGAGCACTACGCGCCACCGGATTCAAAAATTTCTTCCGAGTTACGATGGAAGGCGATTCGCGAAGCCGCGACACAACTCGGTCCACCAATTTTCTTCTGCCTGCTCATCATCACCTTAAGCTTTTTACCCGTTTTCACGCTTGAAGCTCAGGAAGGCAGGTTGTTCAAACCTCTGGCTTTCACCAAAACCTACTCAATGGCCGTTGCTGCCATCTTAGCGATTACGTTAATACCGGTTTTGACAGGATATTTGGTACGAGGAAAGATATACTCCGAACAACGTAATCCCCTCAACAAACTTTTGGTCTGGGTATACCGCCCTGTCTTAGGCGTGATTCTTCGCTTCCCCAAGTCGACGATCATCGTGAGCGTGCTTGTTCTTGCCTGCGGATTCTGGCCGATTACCAAGTTGGGTACGGAATTCATGCCGCCACTAGACGAAGGCGATTTAATGTACATGCCGACGACTCACCCTGGAATTTCGGTAGATAAAGCACGCGAATTATTACAACAAACAGACAAACTCATTCGCGGTGTACCGGAGGTAGAGAACGTTTTCGGGAAAGTGGGCCGAGCTGACACTGCGACTGACCCGGCACCGCTAACCATGATCGAGACATCCATACAACTCAAACCTCGAGACGAATGGCGGCCGGGAGTTACTATGGACGACATTCGCGATGAATTGAACCGACGTGTGAATTTCCCAGGGTTAAACAACGCATGGGTGATGCCTATTAAGACCAGGATCGACATGCTCGCTACTGGGATAAAAACTCCTGTTGGGATCAAAATCTTAGGTCCGGATTTGAAAGTCGTTCAATCTATCGGAACCGCAATCGAAGAAGCATTAGCGGACGTGCCGGGCACAGCCTCGGTGTTTGCGGAAAGAGTCGCCGGTGGTCGATATCTGAGTGTCGATATTGATCGTTTACGTGCCGCACGATACGGACTCAACGTCAGTGATGTACAAGATATCGTGAGTACTGCAATAGGAGGGATGAATGTCGCGACTACGGTTGAAGGTCTCGAACGATATCCAATCAACATTCGTTATCCTCAAAGAGTTCGAAGTTCGATCGAGAGCTTAGAAAACTTACCGATTACCACTCCAAAGGGAGCAAGAGTTGCACTTGGAGACGTCGCCACAATTGAAGTTACAGATGGTGCGCCGATGATTAAGAGTGAAAACGCACGACCGACGGGTTGGTTATTTATCGATATCATGGATCGCGATCTTGGTTCGTACGTAGCCGAAGCGCAACAAGTCGTGCGTGAACAAGTCGATCTTCCTCCAAACTACTCGCTGGAATGGTCCGGACAGTATGAATACCTTGTACGGGCGCAACAGCGTCTAATGATTATGGGTCCTTTGACATTGGGAATAGTGCTCGTGTTGTTGTTTTTGAATTTCCGCCGTGCGACCGATGTTTTCCTCATCGTCACAACCGTCCCCTTCGCTCTAGTCGGTGGGATAGTTTGTCTCTACCTACTAGAGTATGACCTTTCGGTCGCCGTAGGTGTTGGCTTTATCGCGCTAGCTGGAGTAGCTGTGGAACTAGGCGTGGTCCTGCTCACTTACCTTAATCTTGCAATGGACCAGAAGCTCGAACAAGCTGGAGAGGAACAACGAGCACTCGTATTGAAGGACGTTGTAACGGCGATTGAAGAAGGCGCGATGCTACGTATCCGACCCATCATGATGACCACGATGACGGTCTTTCTCGGACTATTGCCGATTATGTGGGCTTCGGGTTCAGGGGCTCAAATCATGCAACGTATCGCGGCACCAATGTTTGGTGGCATGATTAGTGCGATGATCCTAACTTTGATTGTGCTACCACCTTTATTCTTGTTATACAAGAAGTGGACCTTGATTGGAATCAGACGTAAACCGACGAACGCTTGACCACGTTCGACGGAACTGCAAAAAGTTGCAAACTTTCTAAAGTGTGAGAAATTCAGTTCTTTTGCGAATCAGAATTGAATTCCAATTCAAGTAAGACAGATTTCGGACTCACACGAGTCCGGGCCATTATTGACTTGTACTTATTTATTCAGTAGCGCCAGCAGTTTTCAACATACCAATGATGTGTTCATTCCCAGATTCCTGCGCTACCTCAAGAATCGAATTTTTGTCTCGATCATCCGGCTCGTTAGGGTCTGCCCCTGCTTCTAAAAGTAATCTCACAATTTCAACACTTTCGGACTTCACAGCACGTCGCAAAAAGTCAGGTCTCATTCCCTTAGAGAGTAAGAACTCGACCATGTGAACATGACCATAGTTTACTGGAATGACCCGTTCCCAAGGTCCTCGGTCAATACCTAGTGTCCACAATACCTCTAGTGCTTCGTTCAATCCTCGGACGCACGCAATTTTCCCGTACCAATTGAGCGCTGGTTCATATACGTCGAGTCCCGCCGCCGCGAAACGTCGAAAATTGTCGATGTCCCCATTCTTAAGCGTAAGAGCTGCAGGGTCTTCCATATAGCTTCTTCCACGGTAGGTATTTGGATCCGCACCCGCATCGAAAAATGCTTTGATGATCTTGGGGTTGTACTGATATCTATGGTGGCCGTCTAAGATGTCTCCAAATCCAGTAGGTCTCGCACCGTCCTTTATTAAGCTGACCACGGCTTTATAGTCGCGCACTTTCGCCGCGCTATAGAGTCGCCTTGTCAGATGAATGCCTTCATCATCGACTGAAACAGATGTCACCGCACCATGCTTTATCAGCAGTTTTGCGATCGACGCATCGCCAGAATTTAGTAAATCTGTTGCAACTTGTAGCACTGTTGGCCAAGATTGTCTACTCGAGGAATTTTTTTGTAGAGTCACTGCATTTGGTGAGACATTGGGATCCGCACCGTTCTCCAATAATAACTCGACTAACTCGCGCGACCGGCTGAGTACTGCATGGTGAAGTGGCGACAGATACTCCATCAAGTACCGTTTTGGAATATCAAATTCGAGATCGAATCTCGCTAAGTGACGTCGAGTCAGTTCATTTGGGTCAGCACCTGCGTCCAATAGTAGTCTAGCCACATCTACGTGTCCGTGAAGACTAGTAATTCCTAGCCCCTCAGGTTTCGCTCCATGTTGCAGAAGTAGCTTAATCGCTTCAATGTGTCCCGTTCGCGCAGCCTCTTTTGTACTGAGGTCGTCCTCCCCATAACTCAGCAACAAGTTCAGCATTTGCAGATTCCCACGTTCGGCTGCTAGAGATGCTCCTTGAGGTTCAACACCGTGATTCAACATTTCTTCTAGTATTCGCAAGTTTTCGTGGCGAACCGCCAACTGGGTGTTCAATCCTGCGCCTGCCTCAACCATCAAGCTAGCAATGTCGTTCCTCTCAAGTTCCAGCGCATATTCAAGCAAATAATGGCTCAAGAATGCCTTGGTCGCTCGTGTCGTATCGGATAGATATTCCCGTACTGACTCTGCATCGTCTCTTTCGATCGCTTCATAGAAGTCTGCAGTTGTCCACTCAGGGATTTCAAAGTCTTCAATCGTGTTAAGAGCTTGGACCGAGAGATTGGAAATTGCAACACATCCAATCCAGACCGTACTCAAAATGCTCGATCTCAAGGAGGTCTCGGATGCTGTCGTTGAATTAAGTTTTCGCGTTGCTTTTACAGTGTTTTCATCCAAACTCAACTGTACTACCCCTCTGCACCCGCTTGCTTCAACAGACTTGTGATAGCTTCGTTTTCCAATTCCAACGCTACTTCAAGAATAGCACGATCGTCGTGGTCATCCGGCTCATTCGGGTCCGCCCCAGCTTCTAAGAGCATTTTCGCGATCTCAACATGCTCATTTTCTACGGCATCGCGCAGGAATTTTGGTCTTATGCCTTTTGCTAATAAAAATTCCACTGTGTGGACATGACTATTTCTGACAGCACTAAGAATCTCCCATAAATTGCGGGAGGCGCCCAAATTCCACAAAATTTCTATGGCTTCGTTCATTCCTTCGATACTCGCAATTTTCATGTACCAATTGAGTAGAGGCTCCTCCAGGATGAATCCCGACTTCGCAAAACGCCGAAAGTTATCTATGTCTCCGTTCTGGAGCGTCAGAGCTGTCGGAGTGTATATATACCCATTTGATCTGTAGATGTTTGGATCTGCTCCGGCATTAAAAAAGGGAGTTACGTAGATAACGTGAC
>JAAXGW010000008.1 GCA_012267385.1 OMG group bacterium | reverse complement strand
TTATATGTGCGTTTGAGCAGTTCGTCCGTGATCTGAACAAAGATCTCAAAGTCCTGCTCTTGGCGGGCGGTCTTCAATCTCTCGAATAACTGAGATGTATAGAGCTCTTTGATTTCTGTCATATACGACCGTTCATTTTTCAGTCAGTTTGAAAGTTTTGTCACGTTATCTACGTAACTCCCAATTTAATGGACGGAAAGGTAATCGGAAATGCACTTATCATTCTCACCGTTTTGGGATCTTGGACGGTAACTCTCGGAGCACCCATCACCTGTCTTATCGCTCTCGCGCCGGAACTGGAATCTCATGCTGTGGGAGAACTCTTTAACCCAATCTACATCTTGAATTGGTTTGTTTGTCTTCTACTCGGATTAATGATGTTAGGGTATTTACTCACAGCACTAGGCGCACTGTTTTCTACAGATCATGTAATGAACATCACAATGTTGGTTCTAGTCGCGTTATTTGGCATAGGTCTTCTTACATCTCTTGACCCTGATTCTACGCTCGCATCATTGGTCAGATTTGTACCACCGGTGACTCCATTTGCCATGGTTAGTCATACAACTTCTTTACCGGCATGGCCAATTTACTTCGTGCTACTTGCTCTCGTTGTTACTTTTCTTTGGGTAATCAGATCTTTCTTGGTTCTCTTATTCGCGAGAGGAATGTTTTTAGATGTAGCACCAAGAAGATTTGGTAATTTGATCAAAACCTTGTCGACCCCCACAGTGAAATATGAACCGTGAGACACATTTCCGATAAGATTGAAGTAACGTCCAAATGAAAGTGTGGTTCGATCGGTCTACTTCACGACGGACTCGTTCTCTACGATCTCTGTTTGTGATCGCAATGAGAGAATGGAAAAAATTTGCGTTTAGGTTTAGCTTTGTCCTACTCGCATGCATACCTCCTCTCGTGACTTTCCTATATCCTTCGGCTTACGAAATGATTTCAGATGGGATTCGCGATTGGAACAAGGAACAGGATCGACTGTTGCGATCCACACGAGCTGCCCCGGGGCTCTCGGTCGATTCAAACATGTATATTAGTGAGACAAATACCATTAGATTTGCGGTAATTGATCGCAGCTCATGGATACATCAGAAGGCTAACGAAAAAGTCCTCAGAAACGATCTTCGGGTATTTCTTGAAGCCTTGATTGACTTGGACGAATCTGAGTTTGCTCAATTGGCACAAGTTGCAACTGACCAACTAGACGACGCAGATCTGATTGAAGGCAGGTCGCTTTTTCAAAAAAACTTGATAGAGTTCCATCGTACACTCGTTGATGAAGGGCAAATTTCTGAGCAGACTATAGAACTAGCAGGACGTCTTGAGGGCGTAGATGGCACGAACACCATTGATTCTCCATCTGATTCTGTACTAGTACTGTGGACAAAAGCTCCAGAGAAAATTATCGAGTTGGCACCGATGGTTTCGTTCGCGTTCTTTCAGGAAATTGAAGTTGAGGAGAAATCTATTGATCGTGTGCAATCGATGCTCAGTTCGAAAGAGATCTCAGGGTACTTCATCGTTCCGAGTAGTGTCTTCGAAGACGGTGATGGTCTGCAACTCGTAGCCCTTCAGGATACTTCCAGGTCAAACGTTGACGAACTAAAGATTTTTTATCAATCGCTATTGAGAGACATATTTCGTGATCAGAAACTGATGGACCTCAACGGTTTAAGGGAGGTGAGGTACCCTCTGTGCAAATTGCGCAGAGTGAAATTGAACTGAGCAGTGTATTAATTGCCAAAAATCGGCTTCGGCATGAAGGATGGGGTTCTCCCACGAGATTAGAAAGCTTTGTTTCACGTCATCTAGCAGTTGTAGTCGCTTACATTGTTCTGATTGGCGTTATGTCCAGCGGACCAGTATTTGCGCTTAGTACCATAGAAGAACGATCAAGTAAGCTAGCAGAGACACTGCTCGCAAGTACTAATGCGAAAATACTATTTGATGCGAAAGTATGGGGGTGGAATGGCTGGTTTCGTATCAATCTTGGGTTGCTGGTTAGTGTTTAGAGTGATCTTTCTCCTTTTAGTGACTCCAGACATGCCGTTTGAGATCCTACCGAATCTCCACACGATCCACCTCTTGCATTGGACACTGTTTCTCCTTTTGGCCCTTGCTTTTTACGGCTATATAGTCGTCGCTCTCGGATCTATGTGTAATACTCAGATTGACTTAATCGCGTTCGCATTGCCACTGTTTTTGATTTTTGGCATGTCTGCTAATGTTATGTTTGGCCTCTTTGAAAATCCAAGTAATTTGTCCGCATCAGTACTGAGTTTCGTTCCACCGTTTACCTCATTTTTTATGATTGGGCGGACTGGAGTTTTACCTCCATGGCCAATATATTTAACGATATCTCTGCTACTACTTGTAAGTGTGATTGGAGTTCGAGAGCTAGGCAGTATGCTGTTCTCCCGAGCAATCTTGCTTGAGAAAAAACCTCGAGGCATCAAGGACATAGCTCGAATCGTACAAAGTCCCGAGTAGACAACAAACTCTTCCGACACAGATTCCGCTATATTACAGGTTGGGGTACTCCGACATGTACTTATGCACTTTTACTCGTTGGAGACTCTATTTGCAAAAAGAGATAGAGCAACGTATCATTAAAATTGTGTCCAATCTTCGGACCCTTTCTAGTAATTTCACGTGCTGAGTACCAGTAACAAACTCACATCATTGATGTCTTCTCCAGCACCAGACCTGGTTACTACCATGGATAACATCTGGAATTCGTTCTCGTCACGAGAACAGTTTATTGCACAAAGACGGTTAGTCGAAACGTCTAAATGTACTCTTCAAGAACTTGGCGATCGGTTGGAGCTCACACGAGAGAGAATTCGGCAACTTGAAGCAAAAATTGTTGAAAAATGTGAAAAAGCTTTTGGTGATCAGATTGAACAGTTAAGGAAACACCTCGTTGATAAATATGGTGCGATGATTCCCAAAGAGTCTTTCACCGACACGATCGATGCCGAACTAATAGGTGTTTCCCCGCGAGACAAGGCTTTATTTACAAAGATATTCTTAAGATATTTAAAGTATCACTTTAAGAACGGTTTTTACCTGTCTCCAAGTGGAGTTATCGTAATCGCAAATTACTTGCACTACATCAACACGAACAATCTTTTGTTAGTTGATGAAATGACGCTAGCGCGTATCAATCTCGAATTTTGGTATAAGTACCGAGACGAGATTAAGCGATGTCTCGGTCTTGTACGGCTTCCATATGGTTCGTTTGCTCGCAAGGATAGCGTTTCGACTCGCGTACTAGACACATTAAAACACATGGGAATTCCGGCTACCAAAGAACAGATTGCAGAATACTCAGGAATCCCGGAAGAAAAGCTCACGAATCGGCTCCGATTGATTAGGGGAGTGGTGAAAGTCTCCAACAACATGTGGGGACTAGGGAGCTCCAAGAGTTCACAATATGTAGGTGTTGTGGACGAAATGCTCACAGTCATTGAACAACACGGTGGGCAAGTGTCTGTGCAGACTCTTAAGTCGGAAATTAAAAGGCGTTGTAACGTAAAAGACTCGACGATTACAGCTTATCTCTATACGGCACAGTTCGTCATCGAAAACAAGATGATCCGATTGAGTACTGAAAACGATGTTCGTTTACGTCCCCTAGCACAAACGATTGACGGTAGAACTGGAAACGGCTCTCCGTATTGGATCATCAAAGTGAAAGCACGACATTTAAAAGGACACTCGGTTGTTGGTCTCCCTCCCGAGTTAGCTTATTACCTTAAATGCGAGCCAAATACACGTTCTCGGATTCCGATTCATTTTCCGTTGAGGTGCAGAGACATGAGTATTACTTGGCGTTTGGCTTCAACAACTGGATTACAAATAGGCTATCTGGCAGACGTAATGAAACAGTTACGAGTTCAAGAAGGGGACCACTTGAGACTAATCGTACAAGACGGTGCTAGAGTCGGTTTTGAACGCCACTCTCCCATTAGTTGAAAATGACTAACGCTGTAAATTGATAGTCGACCCACTCGGCCGTCGTTTTAAAAATCTTCGAGTCAGTTTAACGGCCGCATGTAACTACGCTTGCACCTATTGCGTACCTGACGGCAAAAAACTTCAAGCTCTAAGCGCCGAACTTTCGGAAGAGGAATTGATCTACGCCGTACGTCTGCTAGTCGAAGCTGGTGGCATTGACAAGCTTCGAATCACTGGTGGAGAACCGTTGATTTCACCAAAATTTGACTCACTTCTTAATAGCTTAAACAAGTTGGCACTAGAAGACCTTGCGATTACCACCAACGGTCAATTTTTGAAGAAGAAATTACCAGTAATCCAACTTGCGGGGATAAACCGGATTAACGTCAGTCTCGACACACTTGATCATATGGCATTTCGGAGCATCGCTCGTAGTGGTGATCTTGCCACTGTATTAGAGGGAATTGAAGAGGCATTAGCATTAGGTCTCAAAGTCAAAGTCAATTGCGTTCCCATTCGAACCGCCAATCTTGACCAATTGCTTCCTATGCTCGAATATTGTTTAAACAAAAATATTGAATTGCGCTATATCGAACTCATGAATATGGGACATCTCAAGCATAACCAATCGTACGAGCAGGATTTTGTCGGCATGGATGAGATACTTGAAAAAATTGGCACTAAGTACGAATATTATAAAATTGATGCGCCGCTAGATTCGACATCTGTTCGATTTGAAATCCCCGATTTTGGTCGATTTGGAATTATTGCAAACGAGAGCGAGCCGTTTTGTAGAACCTGTACTCGGTTAAGACTGTCTTCCAATGGTCAGATATTCGGTTGTTTATCGAACTCGAAAGCGTTCTCCATCAGGCAACTGCTTGATAAACCGTATCCGACCGCGATCACAGAGCTACAAACCGTATTGAGATCCGCGATGCAGCTAAAGCAGCGCTTAGCGTTTACCGGCGAAACCACAGTTATGAAATTCATCGGCGGTTGAGTTTTGGAATAGGGAAGAGTGTGTTTAGCAAATAAAACGATGGGGAGTAAACCACTTTTTTACATACAGTAGTGATAACTTAAATGTGGAGGTTTTCAAACTTGAGTAAGATGGCGCGTTTACGTTCATATATCGTGTCGTGTTTTGCTTTAGGTTCATATTCTCTTGACAACTCTGACACAACGAAACGAGATAATGTTGAAGTTGAGCTACTGAAGTTTGCGCGAGTTAGTGAACACTCCTGGAAGAAAACGTAGCAAAACCGACAAATGGTACAGCTCAAGAATGAGTTTTTTGCGCAGGCGAACGACATCGAAATAATAGAGAATCGAAGGGTTTCCCCTGAGCGAATCATGGGCGAATTTCGTATCAGTTTTCTTCACAGTACTACTACAAGGTACAGTGTCTTGTATACAGGTCCAAGCAACCCCCGTCTTAAAATAAATCGCGTTCGAAGACTGTATTGGAAGTGGGACGTTAACCCGAGGTTTCAGTAGAAAACAAAAACAATCAAGAATTGAACTACTATAAGAATAGCATGACAAGTGAGACCGCGCGTGAGCAAAGTCTAAACCTATTTCAAAGAACAAATAAATGGTTCAGGGAATTGAGCTCTTGGGGACAGGTGCTCTTTTGTGTTTCTTGCGGTGTCTTCAGCTACACAACGCGGTTGCTATTTGATTTGATTGTTGGTCTGTTTTAGACTTGTAAGTTCTGTTTAGAATAAACCTGCTTTTTTTGCCTCGCGTCGAACGGGGCGATTTTTTGCCCGCCCACCACTCTCTTGATGATCGATCGGGAAGTCGAAAATAGTGTGTGTAGTCACAGAGAAATTGTGTTATGACCCACACTCCAAATGGTGGAGGTCTTCACTTCAGACTCTAATGCAATAGGATCGCAATCAAGTCAAAACCTACATGTTCGGGTAGTTCGGTCCCCCTGAACCTTCAGGTGCCACCCACGTTATATTCTGTGATGGGTCTTTAATGTCACAGGTTTTACAGTGCACGCAATTCTGCGCGTTAATGTGAAACTCTTCCTCGCCGTCTTCACCTAAAACTTCATAAACCCCAGCCGGACAATAACGTTGTGCGGGTTCAGCATAGTCTCGTAGATTTTTCCTAATCGGTAGGTCCGGATCCAGTAGCAATAAATGGCAGGGTTGGTCTTCTTCGTGGTTCGTATTGGATAAATAGACGCTTGAGTTTTTATCAAAGGAATAGACCCCATCGGGTTTGGAGTAGTGTATTTTCTTACTCGTCTTTGCTAGCCGTAATCGCTCGTGATCAGGTACTGTGTCCTTTAATCGAATCGGATTCCAACCGTTGAAAACGTTTTGTTCTAAAAAAGCCCACGCGGAACCGCCGAGCATGCCAAATTGATGCCAAGCAGGGCCGACGTTCCTAGCTTGGTACAGTTCCCCATGTAACCAAGACTTTTCGTATCGACGTTGTACATCGACGACGTCGTGCTGACGTTCAGCACTCAGTGCTTGCACAATGGCTTCTGCAGCTAATTTCCCAGACTTCATCGCGGTGTGAGTCCCCTTGATTTTCAACGGGTTTAAAAAGCCGGCATCGTCCCCAACCAAAACCGCGCCAGCTACTGCTAAATCTGGTAGGGAACCGTATCCGCCTTTGGTAATCGCGCGAGCACCGTAAGAAATTCGCCTACCATCTAGGAGATGTTCTTTAATTATGGGATGATGCTTCCACACTTGAAATTCACTAAACGGATCAAGATAAGGATTGGAGTAGGAGAGGTCGATAATTAATCCAAGCGCGATCTGTTGGTTTTCCATGTGGTACAAGAAACCACCACCCGTAGCCGAACGTGAGAATCCCAATGGCCAACCAATGGTGTGTAGGATACGACCAGGATTGTGGTGGCCGGAGGGTACTTCCCACAATTCTTTGAGTCCTATTGCGTAATGTTGCGGTGAGCTCTTTTTGTCGAGGTCAAATTTTGCGACTAATTGCTTACCTAGGTGTCCCCGACAACCTTCAGCAAAGACGGTATAGGACGCAAAGAGCTCTAATCCTGGTTCATGAGTTGTTTTTTCTTTTCCGAATCGGTCAACGCCCATGTCTCCAGTAGCAACACCAATCACCTTGTTTTGTTTGTCGTACAAAATTTCTGTGGCGGCAAAGCCCGGAAACAACATGACCCCAAGTTCTTCTGCTTGTTGAGCCATCCAGCGACACAAATTGCCTAACGAAGTAACATAGTTACGGTCATTTCGGCTCGGTCTCGGGATTAGCGCACGTGGAACAGCAATAGCTCGATGATCGTTCACAAGACAATGAAAACGATCTTCTGTGACTCGTGTTAATGGTGGTTCAAGATCTTTCCAACTAGAAAAGAGATCGTCCAAGCCACGTGAATCGATAACTGCTCCCGACAGTATGTGAGCCCCGATTTCACTGCCTTTTTCTAGGACGCACACACTGATTTCTCGACCCATTTCGTCTGCTAATTGCATGATGCGAATTGCGGTGCTTAGACCCGCTGGACCGGCACCTACAATGACGACATCGAACGTCATCGATTCGCGTTGTCTCTTAACCATGACAGTCGCGTATTAGTTTGATGAAAAATTTTGGCAACACAGATGCAAGATAATATTCGGTTCGATTTCAAGTTCGAGAAATTTACGTCTGGAAAATTCTACGTTAGACCCAATTTAGACACAAAAGTACGAGTATATCAATGAAGATCCTATGTGCCATTAAGAGAGTAGTCGACGCTAACGTCAATGTCGTCGTTAAAAACGACGGTAGTGGTATCGATTTAACCAACGTAAAAATGTCAGTAAATCCATTTTGTGAAATAGGCGTTGAACAAGCGATCCAATTAAAGGAAGCGGGAATCGCCGATGAAATTGTCGCGGTTTGTGTTGGGTCCGCAAAAACGCAAGAGCAAGTTCGAGTGTGCTTAGCCTTAGGTGCTGATCGGGGCATCATCGTAGACGCACCCGATGATTTAGAGCCTCTGACGATCGCAAAAGTTCTAAAAGCAGTGTACACCAAAGAACAACCGCAACTCGTGATTTTTGGTAAGCAAAGTATCGACGGCGACAATAGTCAAACAGGGCAAATGTTTGCCGCATTAACGGATCTGCCACAAGCAACGTTCGCATCCGACTTGAGTATCGTAGACAATCTTGCAACTGTAGTTCGAGAAGTGGATGGTGGATTACAAACTCTGCAAATACCACTTCCTATGGTTCTTACTACAGATTTGCGCTTGAATGTCCCGAGATTTGCGTCGTTGAAAAACATCATGATGTCCAAACGGAAGCAAATTGACGTGTTCACTGTTGAAGAACTAGGAGTTGTTCTTGAGCGACGCACTGAAACATTACGCGTTGACCGACCACCCGCTAGGTCTGCGGGAATTGTCGTGGATTCGGTTGATGAGCTAGTATCGAAACTGCGAAACGAGGCGAAGGTACTACCATGAGCACATTAGTCATTGCCGACCACGACAACTCAGAGTTAAAGCCTGTAACGCGGAGTACGCTTAAGGCCGCATCAGAGATTGGTAATGAAATCGACGTCCTCGTCGCTGGCTCTAAGTGCACGTCTGTAGCTCAGTCAGTAGTCGACCTCGGAGTCGCACGCACTGTCTACATAGCAGATGCTCTAAACTATGAACATGCAATCGCTGAAAACCTTGCTGCGATAGTTGTACAGCTTGCTCCCGCTTATCAACATATTCTTACGGCCCACTCGACCACAGGAAAGAATTTTCTGCCACGCGTCGCTGCGTTACTCGACGTACAAATGATTTCAGATATCGTCGAAGTATTAGATTCAAACACATTTAAGCGCCCTGTGTATGCAGGAAACGGGATAGCAACAGTAAAGTCGAACGACTCGACTAGAGTTCTTTCCGTACGAGGCACCTCTTTCGATCCGATCAAATCAGGAGCAGTGGCAACTGATACTAATACTCTTGATGCGGCTACTTTTTCAAATCCAAGTCCAACGACTTACTTAAGAGATGAACTCGCACAGTCGGAACGACCCGAACTCAATAGCGCAAATGTAGTGGTTTCAGGGGGTAGGGCACTAGGTAGCAGCGAGAGCTTTGCACTTCTCGAAGAATTAGCTGATTCGTTGGGAGCTGCTGTTGGAGCTTCCCGCGCTGCTGTCGACGCTGGTTATGTTCCCAATGACATGCAGGTAGGCCAAACTGGCAAAATTGTGGCACCAGAACTTTACATTGCCGTGGGCATCTCTGGTGCGATTCAGCACTTAGCGGGAATGAAAGATTCGAAAGTTATTGTCGCGATCAATAATGATCCCGATGCTCCAATCTTTCAACTTGCAGACTACGGTTTAGTCGCTGACTTGTTTGAAGTTATACCGGAATTTATTCGTCAAATCAAAGAAGGCTCGTAGCCAGCTACCACGGGTCAGTCCCATTTCCTGACGTCCGTGAACCATCCGACTGGAGTTGAGTGGTCTTCGACTTTGTTTACAACGTCGAGAATCAATGCGAATAAAGCCATGCGCACTATCAATCCATTGTCAGACTGACGAAATACCGCTAAATTAGGGTTTGAATCTAGGTCTACGCTGAGTTCTTGTGCATCTTCGCGTGAATCTCTAGGAAGTGGATGCATGATAACCGTGTCGGGTTGGCAATGTTGGGAGTAAACAGCTTGATTGATTCGAAACAATCCCTTGTACTCGGATGCCTCTGCATCAAATGAAAATCGTTCTTCTTGAATCCGCGTCACATAAAGTACGTCAACAGCTTGAACGCCTTGTTCGAGTTGCTCAAAGTGCTGAACTTCATGCCCGACTCTGTGCAGCTCAGCGATCATAGTCTCAGGCATATTCAAATCTGGTGGGGCGACCAAATGGACTCTAATGTTCCGAAAAAGCGTGAGCAGTTTAATTAGAGAATGCACTGTTCTGCCATACTTGAGGTCCCCGATCATTGCAATTCGAAGGCCATCGAGATCCTTCTTTCGCGCATTGAGCTCTTTTTGGATCGTGTACAGATCAAGTAATGCTTGAGTAGGATGTTCGTTCGATCCATCGCCACCGTTGAGCACAGGGCTTCGCGAAGATTCTGCAAACTCGGCAACTGCACCATCAATCGAATGCCGCATCACTATCACATCGCTGTATCCCGAAACCACTCTTGCAATGTCCTTGAGTGATTCCCCCTTTACTATGGATGAGGATCCCACGTCGGTTGTCTCTCTAACACTGCCGCCAAGCAGATTAAAAGCAGTACCAAACGAGAGACGCGTACGGGTACTTGCTTCAAAAAAAAGATTACAGAGAACGGCTCCGTCCAGTACCCTTGTTATTCGTTCACGATGGGCGAAGGGCGTCATTTT
Organism: OMG group bacterium; assembly: GCA_012267385.1. Taxonomy (GTDB): domain Bacteria; phylum Pseudomonadota; class Gammaproteobacteria; order Pseudomonadales; family Azotimanducaceae; genus Bin55. The sequence goes on along the minus strand of JAAXGW010000008.1, from coordinate 17,586 downwards.
GTCTGCTACTGCAAATATTTCTTCCACGTCAGCTCGATTCAGCTGAGCGACGGACAAAATGTGCTCGCCAACAAAGTTCAAGTAGCGCTTTTTCTCATCAAGACAAAATGTTTCTGAGTGAAATGGAGACGAACTAATTTTGCACAGCTAATGATTAACAATCTCTGCTCACGAAACTTGAGAAATTTGATTTATTGAATCCTAGAAGGGCGTCGATTCGATTTGATAGACCCTTGAATCACTTGACACATATATACTTTCACACACAACCCACATCAAAGGTGTGCTTCGGCTTCTTGTTAAATGTGAAACTCTTTGTGTAGTCAATGTATCTACAACGCCGAGTATTGACACTTTTGAATCGAATTTTCGTATAAATATATGTACAAAATAGCCGAGATTATTTTCTTTGACTGAAATTGCCACACAACCAGATGCTCCACAACCGGAAGTAATCGGTACTTCCGCTCGTAAGCTTCTACCGTTCACGTTTGCTAATCGTAATGGGGTACTCCTTACCGGTGAACCGCACGAAAACGAATCTGATCTACCCGTTTATTGTCGTAGATTTCCCGATTTACGAACGTTAGCAGAAGTTCGTCGATTCACTGGAAAACGGAACAACTTTGTTCGTGTATCTGAATCAGAATTCAATTCGCTTCTTCAAAAAGCTTATGAACGAGACTCTGAGCAAACTCGTCAAATGGTGCAGGACATTGATGAGTCCATGGATCTTGCGAGTCTGGCTGACACCATCCCACAAGCCGAAGACTTATTAGAACAAGAAGACGACGCGCCAGTCATTCGACTGATCAATGCGTTATTGACGCAAGCGATTCGAGAAGATGCTTCAGACGTGCATATTGAGACGTTTCCCAATACTGTTGTAGTACGGTTCAGAATTGATGGAGTTTTACGCGAGATCGTGCGTTTACAACGAACGCTAGCACCCTTACTAGTCTCTCGAATCAAAGTGATGTCCAAACTCGATATTGCAGAAAAGCGAGTCCCACAAGATGGTCGGACTACTTTGCGGATCGGTGGTCGCGAGCTAGACGTTCGTGTTTCCGTGATGCCGACTGGCGAAGGGGAACGAGTCGTACTAAGACTTCTTGACAAAGAAGCGAGCCGGTTGAAACTTGACCATCTAGGAATGAAACAGTCGGATGTTCATCATGTTCGAAACATTATCGCTTCACCGCATGGAATATTTTTGGTAACGGGCCCAACAGGAGAAGGTAAAACCACCACTCTTTATGCATCGCTGTCCGAACTGAATACAGAAAACGTGAACATACTCACTGTCGAAGATCCAGTCGAGTATAACTTGCAGGGAATTGGGCAGACGCAGGTGAATACGCGCACTGGGATGACATTTGCGCGTGGGCTGCGCGCGATGTTGCGTCAGGACCCAGACATCGTCATGGTCGGGGAAATTCGGGACTTAGAAACTGCTCAAATCGCGATTCAGGCAAGTTTGACTGGTCATTTAGTGCTCTCAACGCTTCATACGAACACTGCGGTCGGAACGGTTGTGCGTTTAGTGGATATGGGCTTGGAACCTTATCTACTCGCTACCAGTCTTACCGCCGTACTGTCCCAACGGCTAGTTCGCGTCATTTGCACCAACTGTAGAACCGAACGAGGACCCTCAGTATTAGAACGAGAGTTTATGCGTGGAATGGACGCAAAGTACTACGACATGCGCGGTTGCGACTCATGTGGACAAACCGGCTATCGTGGTCGTACTGGTATTTATGAGTTGTTGCTGCTAGATGACCAGATGCGTCAGAAGGTTCATGACCGAGCATCGGAACAAGAACTGAACCAACTAGCTCGAGAACTGTATCCGAGTATCAGACACGACGGTCGAGATAAAGTCCGTAGAGGCATAACCACAGTCGAAGAAGTCATGCGAGTGACCTTGGAAACCTAACTATGGCTGCTTTCGAGTACACTGCGCTAGACGCTAACGGTAAAACAAAGAAGGGCATTCTCGAAGGAGATAGCCTCCGACACGTCCGACAACTGATGCGAGACATTGGGCTCACGCCCATGAATGTTGAGCTCACGACTTCAGTTGAAAAGGAAGCGCAACAGGGCTTTGTCGCTCGCATGTTTGGCAAATTGAAGCCAATGGAAATGGTGCTCTTTACCCGCCAGCTAGCGACTCTTGTCAGTGCTGGGCTGCCCTTGGAAGAAGCGATGTCTACGGTCGCGCAACAGACTTCGCGCAAAAGGGCTCGCAAAATTTTTATGGCTGTTCGGGCTCGAGTCGTCGAAGGACAGACCCTGGTTCGAGCCATGTCAGAACACCCAGGTACATTTAACGAACTCTATCGATCAACAGTCGGCGCAGGCGAGCAGTCAGGACAGCTCGACAATGTTCTCGAAAATCTGGCTGACTATCTTGAGAAACAGCATGAATCGCGGCGGAATGTCCAGTCTGCACTGTATTACCCAATATTGTTATTTATCGTTGCAGTCATCATCGTCGGCGGCTTGATGACATATGTCGTACCTACCATCGTTGAAGTGTTCAGTTCTACCGGTGAAGCGTTACCGCTGGTCACAGTGATATTGATCACATTAAGCGAATTTTTGCGAGATTGGGCTTGGGCTGTTTTAATAGGACTGCTGTTGTTTTTGTTGTTAGTTAGATATTCACTCTCAATTAAAGCCATCCGAATGACATGGCATCGTGTGAAATTAAGATTACCAACGTTTGGTTGGTTTGCTCGCAGCATGAACGCGGCACGGTACGCTAATACTCTTGCAATCCTTGGATCGAGTGGTGTCCCACTTGTCGACGGTATGAATATTGCTTCCAACGTGGTAAATAACCTGTGGATTCGCCGACTCTTAGAGCAAGCATATACACACGTCAGCGAAGGTACCAGCTTAAATAGAGCTCTGGACGCAACGAAACAGTTTCCACCGATTTTTATTCATATGATTGCGAGTGGAGAAATGAGCGGTTCACTTGACAAAATGCTCTTTAAGTCCGCAGAATATCAACAACAAGAACTTCAAAGAATAATCGACACGTTGGTTGAACTCTTTCGTCCAACGATGTTATTAGTCATGGCAGGCATGGTATTTTTTATCATGATCGCCGTGCTTTTACCCATTCTCAGTATGACCCAATTGGCAATTTAATATGAGACCTATAAAACGACATTCAAACAAACAATCCAGGACAAAAGGTTTCACTCTACTCGAAATGCTAGTCGTGGTGCTGATCATCGGGCTACTCGTTACGATCGTAGTCGTCAATGTCGCACATCGACCAGACGAAGCTAGAATAAAAACCGCAAAAGCACAGATTGCCCAAATCTCTCAAGCTTTGGACATGTACAACCTAGATAATTCACAGTATCCGACCGAAGCTCAAGGACTGATGGCTCTGTTCGAGGAACCTACAGGGTTTCCTGCACCTCCAGCGTGGGGACCGCAACCATATATGCGCGGTAAAGAACCACCAAAAGACCCTTGGGGGGGCGACTACCACTATTCCATAGATGATGAGACAGGTATGTTTCTGATTATTTCTTTCGGAGCTAAAGGTGAGGAAGGTGGAACCGGTATCGAGGCGGACATACGATCGGACGAACTTTAACTGCCTGAGTTCTTAGTCTTAAACTAAAGGTTGGTCGTGTCCCACAAGTCGCAACGAGGCTTTACGCTTCTTGAGTTGTTAGTTACACTCGTAATCGTCGGGATCTTAATAACTTTCGTCGCGGTATCGTTCACTACCAATAGCTACAAACATGAAATTCGTGCTGAGGCGAACCGATTAGCACAACGGATTGAACTAGCCCGCCGCGTAGCAACCACGCACAATGAGACTTGGGGTTTGAGTATTAGCACTAGCGGTTACCGTTTCTTGAAATTCGATCCAAGCAACGAAGAGTGGATCGAGAGCGAAGAGAGGTTGTTTCAAAATTATGACTTGCCCATTCACATTTCCTTGGAGTTTGACGGTAATCTTGATATCCCCGCGCTCATCGACAAATACAACGAACACGAACCCGAAATGGTGATCGTGCCTGGTGGTGAAATGACCCCCTTCGTATTGAACTGTCAACACGAACATAGTGATCAGACTCGCGTTCTTGAATCGGATGGACTAAACGATGTCGAAGTGTTCGAGATGAACGATGAGCGTGAACCTTATTCCTTTGATGAAGACGATGAGGAAGATGAGTAAGGTATTTAAACGCGGGTTTACTCTAGTTGAAATGATGGTTGCAATAGCCATTCTTGCGATCTCAGCAATGATCATTTACTCAAGCAACAGTAGTGCTATTCGACATCAATTGAGCTTAGAAGAAACTACCATCGGACATTGGTTGCTACTTAGTGTGATTGAAGAAGAAAAGATGAATCGCGTCGTCGATTCGGAAGAAGAGGAGACCATTGAAACTGCAGAGCGATACACAAAACAAATAACGATAGGGGACGACGAGTATCGAATCATTCGAGAACCACTAGAAACTGACAGCGATTTGGTCGAACTCGTTGAATTCTCAATTGAATTGATCGACCCCCACACTGGCAACCATTTGATTGATCAGATTACAACTGTGATGCGAAGAGGCCAATGAAACGATCGGGATTTACGCTCATGGAAATGCTAGTGGCTCTAGCATTGTTCGCGATGATCGGGCTGATCTCTAGCCAAATGCTATATCAAACTGCTGATTTGTCTTTAACGATGGTTGGAAGAAGTGAATACATGACCGATATTCATCGAGCTATGAGTGTGCTGGATCGGGACATGCGACAAGTCGTAAATCGTGGAATTCGGGATGAACTAGGGGAATTTTATGATTCCCTAACCATTGATGACGGACGATTATTACAGTTTAGTCGCATGGGCTGGTTAAATCCCCTTGACGAGGATCGAGGGACGGTCCAAAGAGTGGAATACAGTATCGAGGAAGGGACCTTGACACGTCGATACTGGCATGTAATGGATCGTATTCAGGAGAGCGTCGCTGTAACTCAAACTGTGATGCAAGGACAGGGAATGAAATTTGCACTCATAGACTCTAAAGGCGAAGAACTTACTACTTATCCAGACCCCCTCGATGTCGAAGGACTCGTCCCCGAAATAGGAGATCCGGAAGCAATTGCTGGAGAAGGTGAAGAAGAGGCTCGGCCGATTGCTGTTCAACTCTCATTTACTCTTCCCGCGTTTGGAGAATTCAAAAAAGTCTGGTTGATACCAAACGTTCCAACTATACCAGAGGTAGAAGTCGGAGACCCTCAGGATGGTACTGCACCATAAGCGGCAGGCCGATAACATGTGCCAACAACAATCAACAACGTCTAAATTACGCAATAAAGGTGTAGCAGTACTCGGTGTTTTAGCAATCGTTGGAGTAACAGGAATGCTCGCGTACCAACTGGTGTCTTTGCAATCGGTGTCCATCGCACATGTCAAGCTCACAAAAAACTACGATCAGTTGTTAGCTTATGCGTCTGGGTTAGAGGAACTGTTTTCCGCACGATTATTGCAGGATTGGTACGAAGCTGATGACCGACCTTATGACAACTACGAGGAAGATTGGGCGACCGCCGACATAGAGTTCGAAATCTCAGAAAATGAGGACAGTGAATTCAACATTCGCGTTTTCGACTTGCAATCACAATTTAATGCGAATGGTCTCAACGATCCAGATAGCCTCATCGCAGGAAGCGCATTCAGCAATCTTTGCTCAAAGATGAGGTTACCATACGAGACAGCGCCAAAAATACAAGATTGGATAGATGACAACGAGAGCATTCAACCGAGCGGAGGAGAGGACTTCGAATATTCACGATACGATCCCCCGTTTCGCACTCCAAACCAGTTGGTGGCAGACCTTTCGGAATTTGACTATTTCCTCGCACTCAATGATGAAGAATCACAGTTTCTTGGCGAGCATGTCGTGGTACTTCCGACGAATCAATTAATTGTGAACATTAATACCGTTTCGGAACCGGTACTCGAGGCTTTGTTAGCAAGTGTCGATGTCCAAGAAAACGTGCGTTCAATAGTCAGCGACGACCGAGACTATACAGACGTAGAGGAATTAATCGCAGACTACCCCTATATGGAAGCCTTACGTCCAAATTTAGCAATTAGTAGTAATTTCTTTAGACTTGAAGCTACCGTGTATATTCCCAACATAGGTAGAATCGATTTCACATCGGAATTCTTTCGTCATCCCGAAGACGGCGAAGTAACAGTCTACAAGCGTGACTTTGGAAAAAGGCACGAATGGGAAGAAGAACTCGAATATTAAAGGATATGGAGATTTGAAGACACTGTACCTATATCTTCGCGACTTTTCTTGCGAAGAAACAGAGGAAGAAGTACTTTACACGGGCACAGTCGGGTGGTACATTCAAGGAGAAGAGGGCGAAGAATCAGTCGAAGGCGAAAGTCATATCGTAGATTTAAAGTCCGATTTGGAGGAATACCGAGAGGGTAATCGGTTTAATGCAACAGTTTTATTTCTAGACGATTCGTACACACTATTTGTTCGAGAATCTGTACCTGGAAAGAGCGTTCCACAAATTCGACGCGCGCTGCCTTTTGCAGTTGAAAACTATCTATCAGATGATCTCGAAAACACACACATCGCTCACGGATCCATTTCTCGTGGTAGTGCAGTCGACTGTATCGCGATCAATAGTGAGCTGCTAGCCAACATTCTTCAAGCGCTCAAACTATCGGACGTACATCCAACGGTATGTACGACATTTGGCTTGCAAATCCCACGCCCAGAGGAAGAGCACGATGTACATATCGTGATGGACAACGACAGTGCCTGGATTCGCACAACGGAACAATTAGCTGTGGTGAACCGAGACACCCTAGCTGATGCGGTAAACTTGATCTCGGGGAATAGAGAAACTGTCCCTACGATCAAAATTTGGAACTTCGGCAACGGTGATACAGACTTTTTCGACGAAAGCATGTATGAACCAGAACTGTTCGATAACCAAGGATTGAGTTTTGTGTCTTTCGCTCTCGAACAGTACAGTGCTAATGATTGTGTAAATCTATTACAAGGCAAACATTCATCTAAAGAGAACGCAACGGTAAACGTGCGGAGATGGGTTATGACTGGTGTATTTGGTCTCGTTTGCCTATATGCATACATTGCGATTCAAGCCGCCGAGGGCGTGTGGGCAATGTTCAAGGTAAATGCAGTACAAGACGAGATGAAAGCACAGTTCGTTGAAATCTACGAAGAGCAACCAAGGGGATCAAACATCGCCCAACAAATGCGAACTCGATTAGGTGTTGCTGGCGATGCTACAAGAGAATTTGACGTATTGATCGAAAGACTAGCGGAAGTGGTGAGTTCACCTGCTCATTCTCCTTTAATTAAGTCGATACGATACTCCGCTGCACTTCAAGAACTGAGCGTTGAATATCGAATTTCTGATTTGGAGGCGATGGAAGACTTCATCGATTCATTGAAGAGCAACAACAAATTCACCGTTACACCAGGCAACGCACAGATAGAAACCGAAACCTCAGTGCTTGCAAGCCTCAAGGTATCTTTGAAATGACCAACAAATTAGCACAACAGTTTTCCGATTCATCTGTTGCACGATGGTTCCGTACGTTATCTAAACGAGAACAAGTTCTCATTTACATTGTTTTAGCACTTGTTGGAATAGTTTTAAGTCTTGTGCTACTTACGTCTGTTCAGAGTTTTCGTGATGACACCGTCTTGTCATATCACGAAAAACAAGCTGATTTAGCATGGATGAAAGCAAATGTTGATCAAGCCAAATTTGAAGCAGACATGAGACGGGCAGGAACGCAAGGAGATTGGCGACCAATTTATCGCAATGCAGAATTACACAACATTGACATTCGAAGTATCGAACGAGGATCCGACGGTGCTACTATTTACATAGAAGCACATCCATTCCAGGACATTCTGAATTGGATATTTTCATTACAGGACGATGCTGGCATGCGAGTTCAACAAGTGAATTTCATTGAGTCGGACCCAGGCATAGTTGCTACAAACTTGGTCCTTCAGTAATATAAACCCGCCATTCGTCGAGGTGTTCACGTGAATCCTCGACTTTTCTTTCTTAATTTTGAGGTATTTCAATGTCTGACTGTAGTGTTTACTTAACTTTTAATGGAAATTGTCGAGAAGCTTTCGACTTTTATCGAAGTGTTTTCGGTGGCGATTTTGATTACATCACAACTTTCGATGAACTTCCAGAAAAGTATGAGAGATCACCGGAAGACAGTGATCGAATCATGCATGTTTCACTTCCCGTAAAAGAAGGATTACTGATGGGAAGCGACACTTTTAGTGGTATGGATGATGTAGATTTCGGGAACAACTTTTCGATTTCAGTAACAACGTCGTCCGTCGAAGAAACGGATACATTCATGGAACGAATGTCTGCCGATGGGGCAGTTACCATGCCAGCAGAAAAGACCTTCTGGGGTGCTTACTTTGGTATGTGCCGCGATCAGTTTGGAATAAACTGGATGTTTAGTTGTGCAGCGGATGGGTAGGTCTAGACTCTCTGAAATTTCTTATTAGAGACACAGAGGTAGTCTAAACTCTACAACCACGAGGGGGGCCGCAAACTTTTTTCCAAAAAAGCGCGCATTGCTTTCATGGACAGCTTAGTCTATGTTCTTCAAAGCAACAGCTACGAACATCAAGTATATCATTTTCAATCAGAGGTGATTGTATGAAGAAGCTATTTCTGTCCGGATTATTTGTTGTATTTTCATTGACCTGTGTTCGGTCAGTGCATTCTGAGAACATTTCGTACAACTTTTACAGTCTCGGTGGTTCTATCGCAGACAGACAGTCTGACTTCGTTTCAGACGATCTAGATGTCGAGTTTGACTTCGTAGTTTCAAGGCATCTATTAACTCGTTCCTATGTTGACTATGACTTAGGGATTCACTCTTGGTACGACTTGTCGCTATCGAAAAATATTTCAAACAACTCTACTTACAAGCTAACTCTACTGCAAATGACGCTTGGAATAGGCGTAGACTACACATCTGATGTTTTTTCAACATACATTGGGGTAGGGTTTGGTCAGAGTTTGGCTAGCTTTGAACCGCGATCAGAAATACCCCCAGCTCCAAATTTGCCACCATCAGGCATAGATATATTCGCGCCGCCGCCAGACTTTTTTGACTTCTTCCCTTCAAATGCACAAACCTTGAACACGGAAGCCTAGTTCAATTAGGCATTCGCTATCGTGTTTCTGTGCAGCCTACGAAATCGGTGCATCGATTCGACACACCAATTTGGACTCGATTGGAACAGAGTTCTCAGCCTTTGTACAAAGAGACTTGGGAATTGAATTTCAAATACAAACTATTGGCATTGAGAACATGTCGCTGAGACTAACCACTACGCTCTCCGACGACCTGAGATCTACTGGACTCTCTCTTGTAATGTGGTATTAAGGAATTGAACGAAATTCGTACCTTGGCGAATCGATATAAAAGAAGGGTACGGATCGACTTCACCACTTTACGTTCGTGCGATTAGGCTTATAGACGCTATATATTTAACATAATATATATTATACGCAATTATATATACGTAAATATCTGCCCGCAATACGCCCTCTAACGACGACGTGCGTAAATTTACAGAAAGTTGAACGCTGAACACAAGCCTTAACAAATGTGTTCAAACTAAATCAAGAAGATCAGTCTCTTCTTGATAATCCACCGATTAGATCGTCGGCGTCGTCTTGGTGTAACCACCGACTTCTATCAGAACGTTGTTCGAGATCTTCAGGCGTAGCAAACGCGTCAGCTTTATCAACGTCCTGAAATTGCAACTCGTGTAATGTGAAGTAAATTCCTTTCTGTGCAACTAGCTCTTCATGCGTGCCAATTTCACAAACCTTTCCTCGATGAAGTACAAGAATTCGATCGCACTCTTGAATTGTTTGAAGCCGATGTGCAATGATTATGGAAGTTCTGCCTTCTGTCAATTTCTTCAACCCGTCTTGTATGATGAGTTCAGTACCTGTGTCGATACTAGAAGTTGCTTCATCCAGCACGAGTATCTCCGGGTTTGCAGCTAATACTCTTGCAAACGCCAAAAGCTGCTGTTGTCCCTGAGATAGATTGTGTCCTCGTTCGGCTAATTCAGTGTCGTAGCCATCGGGTAATTTGTGAATGTACTGGTCAGCGTTCACCACTCGAGCAGCCCATTCCACTCTTTCTTTAGATATCTCAGGATTATTTAACGAGATGTTGTCGTACACGGTACCCGAAAAAATGTGAAAATCCTGGAGTACTACGCCAACACGTTGGCGTAAATCTTTGCTACTTATGCTGTTAACGTCGATCCCATCTACAAAGACTGTATCATCTTCAATGTCATAAAATCGTGCCAATAAGCGAATAATCGTGCTTTTTCCTGAACCCGTAGGACCAACGATTGCTAATTTTTCACCAGGCTTGATGTGGAACGATACGTCGTCTAAAACCTTGTTCCCTTTCTTGTACGTGAAACTGACATGGCTAAATTGCACCTCTCCACGTAATCGCTCTGGTAAATCTACAGGATGCTCCGGTTCATGTAAACTTTCCTCCCAATCCAATGCTTGAAAGATTCGTTCACCTGATGCCATGGAACGAAATAACGTATTAAAAAACTGCCCTACTCCTGAAATGGGCGTTATTAACATATTGACAAAGTAAGTAAAGGTGAACAACACGCCTATCGAAATCGAACCTTGAACTACTTCTCCGCCTCCGTACCAAATAATCAACGCAGTCGCAATACTCGGTAAGCTCGTGTTGAGATTTTCAAATAAGACTTCATAGTTGATTGCACTAAACTCGTGCTTCCGATTTTCACGGTTGTAGGCTGTATATTCGTCGATGTTTTGCTCTTGCCTACCCGATAGTTGTACAACTTCGATACCCATGAGGTCTTCTTGTAAGTATTGATTCAACGAAGACACTGAATCTCGGATTAGGCGGAAAAATTTAGTGATAATCAAGCGAAATACGACTGTTGCGATGACCGCTATCGGTATGATCCCTAGTCCGACCAGCGTAAGATCGACGCTCATATCGAACATCACCCAAATGATGATGAAAAAAGGTACGAAATCCGCAATGATCTGAATAAACGACGTGATCAGGTTATAAAGGTTTTCTATGTCGTTCGTTACTCTTGTCATGACTCTACCGACCGCGACATGATCGTAGAATGAAGAGGGTTTTCGTTCGAGTGAAGCGAACAAATCTACACGTAAATCCCGAAGCGTTTTCAATGCTCCACTGGTGAGCGTAAGCGACTGAGCTAAATTTGCAAACGACTGCGTCAATACCATCGCGACATACAAGAGGATCGCCGCGAGCAGTAGGTCAGAGTTCAGTAGATTTGCTAACCAATGAGTTAGTTCTACGAGTCCGAAATTTGGGAGGCCCCACTCTGACACTTCTGGTTGAGGAGCGAGAATCTCGTCCACTATGACTCGACCAAGCAATAGTGGAATCGCTACCGCGATTAACGCGCCTATCACTAACAGTACAAAGCTCGCGGCCAATGTGAGCCGGTACGGTTTTGTCCAACGCAACAACCGCGCGAACATGCGAACGTTGACGGCTCGGTGCGTTAGATGTTGATCAAACGCCGAGTACTTTGAATCGGTACGGTCAGACTGTTGAGTGCTTGCTTCCGCCATCAGCCTGCATATTTCTGTTGTTCAACGTCTTCCTGCGTCGGTTGCACAGCTTCCTGAAGTTTCCGAATCAGTCTAGCTCTTCTTGACTGATCGCGATCCTGATTACTTTGTACAGCTTCTAAATCAGCGTAGTGTCCCCCACGAGCCACCAATTCACGATGCGTACCACTCTCAATAACCCTCCCATCGTCGAAGACATAAATGTAATCAGCGTGTCTTGCCGTAGAAACTCGATGCGAAATCAAAATTGTTGTCTTGTCTGTGCGTAATCGGTTTAACCCACGAATAATCCGCTCTTCGGTCTCAGTATCGACACTAGAAAACACATCATCTAAAAGCAATACTTTCGAATCGCGAATCAATCCTCTTGCGAGAGTCGAGCGTTGTTTTTGTCCACCAGAGAGCGTTACGCCGCGCTCGCCGACTACTGTTCTCAGTCCTTCGGCAAGATCAGCAACCGTCTCCTCCATACTAGCGGCTTCCGTGGCATCCCACACTACTTCGTCATCCCGTGTTGTGTCGTCGTAGGAAACATTTTCTTTGACCGACGCTGAGAATAAAAATGCATATTGAGGCACTAGTGCAACTTCCTGCCGTAATTGTTGAATCGGAAGATCGCAAATGTCCTGCCCTCCTACGAATATGGTGTTGCGTGGTGTATCAACTAACCGTACTATGGCCTTCAAGATCGTGCTCTTCCCCGATGCCATACGACCGAGAAAAGCCACAGTGTGTCCCGCGTTGATGTTTACCTGAATGTCTCTAATCGCTGGCTCGGTTGCTTCAGGGTAGGTGTACGACAATCCCTTAATCTCTATGGAGGGTTTTATGTCTACTTTCGTCGCTAAGTTAGCTTGATCTTGAACCTCTGGTTGGTGGGAGATTATTTGAAATATTCTTTCTGAACCAGCAGCTGCGGAGAAAAATAACGAGAGAGCCCAACCGATGTGGGCGACTGAACCGGCGAGCAACAATAACCAACCCAGAAAACGAGGAAGTGTACCGACATCGATGTGTCCTTGGAGTACCAAATAGCTACCAAAGCTCAACACGATTAGAGGTGAAATCGCAGTCAGTGTAGTCATCGTAAGATGCATATACGCCAAAAATCGAGAAGCTCTGTAAGCTTTTTTAGTGTAGTGCGTTGCAGTTTGTCGAAATCTCTTAATCTCTTGGGATTCCTGCGCCATCGCTTGGATCGTACGAATACCAGTCAAATTTTCTTGGGTGAAAGAAGTCACTTCAGCCATTGCTTCTTGACGTTCCATAAAGTATGGGTAGATCTTTCGTGTGATAATAAATCCAGTGATTACTACAAACGGTAGAGGCAACAACGTCGCTATTGCTAAACCGGTCGAATATCGAAACATCAACGGAGGAACAATGGCGAGCGTAATCAAAAATGTGGTAATTTGCACTAGGCCGAAAGACACAAACATGCGTACTTGACTCACGTCGTTCACCGCACGGGACATCAAGTCTCCGGTGTTGTATTTATTGAAAAAGGCTGGACCCTGATATTGGATGTTGTTAAACAAGTGCTTTCGGAGATCGTAAGTTACCGAAATTGCGATTCGACGGAGCAAGCGTCTAACAGGTACGAAGATGATGAATTGCACCACGACGACTGCGAAAATCCCCATCGCAGGCCAAAAGTAGTTTGGTGGTTTGTCTGGATTTGCAAGACTATCGATAACTGTCCCAGTGAAATCGGGTACGAAAGCCAAACCAATTCGATGCACTACTAGACCGACGATCGCGAGTGTAAACCACCACCTGTATCGTTTGAGATAAGGAATGAGGTTTCGGAGATGGCCTAGATGTTTGAACGAAGAGCGTTCTCGGCGCGGACCACTTTGATAGCGAGCCCGCATACCACCCGAGTACGTGTGCCTCATAGAGTTGGCTGAGCCTTGATGAATGGCGCGCTAGCAGCCAGGTTCAGTAAATAAACTTGATCCTATATTACTAGCCGTGCTGAGATTGGAGTTGCGTTTCACAATTATAAGAGTGTGATATTGAGGTACTCTATTAAAATTTGTACCCACAACAAAACGATTTGATTCAGCAAAAACTATCACTGTACATGCCACTTATCACTCGTCGTAAGGTAATACAACTGTCTGGAGGCACTCTGGCTGTCGCAGCTACCCTACCCTACACCTCCCTTTTGGCTGAGAGTAAAGACAGTTTAGGATGGGATGGGTTTCTTAAAACGTGCGAGAGCCTGTCTGAGGCTCAGTTTGAGGACAACTGGACAACGAACCAAGACGACTACACTAAAAAAATCGAACAACTCCTCGTTCGGCTGAATCTAGAGGATGAAAAAATCGTCGAATTTATTGACAGTTACAACAATTACAACACTCGCTTTCCCGAAATTCGCACCATACATCGAAAAACAGAGTTTCAGGTTTCTTTGCTAGAGTTCGAAGCAGAAGAAAAGATTCCGCTACACGATCACCCTGACATGACCGGGGTCGTAGTCTGTACGCACGGTGAGATCGAAGTCACTCACTACGACAAACTCACGGAGACTAGCGAGAACGATCTACCTCTACTGAAAAAAGAAAGAAATCTCACGATGACGCCGGGCATGACGGCTACGCTCACGGTGAATCGTGGAAACATACATGAACTGCATGCAAAAGAATTTACGCGCATGATAGATGTTTTTACTCCGCCTTACAATCGCGACCGGAGTAGTCGTTCTCGTTACTACTGGATTAGCGAGGACGTTTATGACGATCGCACAGACACCTTTGAAGCAGAAATGACGCGAAGTCCCTTCCGCCGCTGAGAGCTTCTACAGTAGCTCAGTGTGAATGCAACGACTAAGAGTCGTCTTCGCTCGTCAGACAGTCGATGATTGATGTACTTAGGTTTTCGAGTAATTCAATGTACATATCCGGTCCTGAGTAGTGTAAAGTTTTAACTTTGTACAGTAATTTAATTCCCCGACCACTTCCTTCGAATGTTGTAAATACTACACGTATAATTATATCCAGCATAAAGGAGGCAAATTACAGTGAAAAAAAACAACCACGGTCAGAATCCTCACCTACAGAAAATTACGTAATCGGACCGAACGGAGAGAAACGTCCAGCTTGTGAAGTAGCAAACGCTATTCACGTTATGAAGATGGCAACTGGTCTCTCTGAAGAAGAGTACGTTGAAGACGCACCAAAAGAGAAACCCAAAGAAAAGGACGATTAAATGACCGACGCAGAAAGAGAAAACTGTCAACGCTATTCGCGTATATAAAAAACGACGTAAGGAACTAGAAAACCGTGAGACCTGAACCCGAGACAATCTTTCAGCAAATGTACTACCTCATGGTAGACGGACAAAACCTACTCATAGGGTGTCTAGTCCTGTTGGTTATCCTAGGAATTCTAGGACTTATTAATGCTATCGTACTTGGGGCTCTTGGTGGTCGATTACGTTCAATTGTCGAAGAACAAGCGAAAGGTAATAAGATTAACCAACAACGGAACCAGGAAATTATTGAGAGATTAGATACATTAATTAAGCAAGGTAAACTCGACTCTGGCGCATAGCGAAATCGGGTCTGGGCACGGTTTAGGATACACAATCTAACGGAACTGAAAGACGAGTAAGAGCCATCTCGATCACACTATCATTAACATGCATCTTTGGAGGATCAACTATGAAAAATCGAGTCGTTGTGGCAGTTTTCGTCTTTGTTGGTTTGTGCATTTCCGCCAACGCCGTCACTGAAGGCGATTTGTTAGATTGTTCGAAGATTGAGGACGACGAGAAACGACTGGCGTGTTACGACGAGTTAGCGAATCAGCTGAAAAATGAAAAGACGAACGACAAGCAAGAGTCCGAAAAGAATTATCTTGAGCAGTTAACAGGCAAAACGGACACCACAATCAAAGCGGAAATCAAAGCGCACAATCAGAAAACTCTTGGAGAGTATGGTGCATCTCTCGTGAAATCCGGAGTGGACGAAGATTGGAAAGCGTATCAAGAACTGAAGAAGGCAAAATACAAGGCTTACAAAGACATAGTTAAAAGCAACATTAAGCTTCTCGGTGACTACGGATGGTCTCTGGTCAAATCAGGAGTAGACGAAGACATTGAAGCGCAGAAAGCGTTAGACGATTTCTGACGACATACTCTAATTAGTCATGGAGGCAAAAACTTGAGTATCTACACACCAGTCCCACTTGACGTAAATCGTAAATTCAATTTTTACGATAAAATTTTTGAAGTTAAAGCGGTTGTTGAAATAGTTAATTTCACGCCAGTATCGAATAGAGACGGAAGTTATTACTTTGCCGTTGCAACTAAACCTGCCTCGTATGACCACAAACCCGACACCACAGTGGTGGAGTTGCCTCAGTTTGATGGACATCTACAATTAGAAAATATTGAGGAGGGTTTGAGCGCGGTTTCGGGGACACATTTTTAGTCACTTTTTGATCAACAAACTGCACCGTTTGTCCTCTCATTGAGTGCTTCTTTTGTGTTCGGTTTTGGAGTTGAAATTGGCATTCGTCTCCACGGATTGTAGATGTTCAAGAAGTACTGATTGATCCTTTCGGTCGCTTCTTGCCGAGTGCGAAATCGGCAGCGATGCACCAACTCTCGTTTCAACTGCGCAAACACACTCTCGGCAGAAGCGTTGTCAGCACAGGTCCGAACCCGTCCCATACTCATCCTTAAACCATAGTGTTGTAAGCACTTTCGGTACGCGTTGCTGGTGTATTGACTCCCATGATCGGAATGCAAAATCGTCGGTTTTCCGTCCTGACGTGAAGACTTCTCGACCGCCCAGTTCACCGTGGAAACCACTAAATCCGCGGTCAGTCGAGACTGGGTCTTCCAACTCACAACCGTACCATCGTAGAGATCTTTAATCACACACAAGTACAACTTTCCTGCTCCCGTTCGGAACTCGGTGATGTCGGTGACCCACGCTCGGTTTGGTTGCTGCGCTGAGCACTCGCGTGGCAACAAATCGGGAACATTTTGGTCGATTCGGCCCGGTTTTCGGTAGACTCGCCGTTTCTTCGGAACGCCCGACAGTCCCGCACTTCGCATTAACCGTCGCACCCGCCGGATACCAATCGATTCCCCATGATCCTGTCGTAATCGAACGCACATGCGTCGAGAGCCCAAGATCCCGTTCCCTTCCTGGTGGAGACTGCGGCTCAGCACCAATAAACGACGATCCGAACGTACCGCGGCGACTCTCGACCGCGTGGTCGCCAAGCGTAGTACTTGCTCCGGCACACACGCAACATCGGACACATTACCGCCACGGGAAAGCACGGACGCCATTGGTCTAGGAATTGATACCGTTCGACTGTTGAGACGCGAAGTAACTCGAAGCCTTTGTTAAAAAATCCAATTCACGACGCGTACGCCGCAGCTCCTTCTGCAACTCCTTGTAACTGGGTTGATCGGCCTCGGGTGGATCGTCACGAGCATCTCGCACCCAGCGATACAAGAGCGACGTCGATAGGCCCAGTTCAGCACTCACCTGTTCGGCGGACACACCAGAACCTTGAAACAGCTCCACCGCGTCGCGTTTGAACTCTTCGCTAAAGCTTCTCCGAGTCCGTTTTTTCTTAGAGTCAGTCATCAATTAATTTCTCCTGTAAATTATCTTAATTACTGTCCCCGAAAGCGCGCTCAGACCCGGAGTCCATATTATGGCAAGAAAACACTACTCTTTGGAGTATCGAGAACAGATAGTCGCCATGGTGAAGTCGGGTCGTTCGATCACGTCGGTGGCGACGGAGACGACCAAGACCCCACGGCGGTCTTCGAGTTCCTAGACGTGCACCAGGCCGAATTTTCGATCGTGGCGATGTGCCGCCTACTGCGAGTCTCCCG